>NZ_SSBQ01000002.1:1180000-1807500 GCF_004795255.1 Streptomyces sp. RKND-216
GAAGCGGCTTCATCGTTCGACTTGCATGTGTTAAGCACGCCGCCAGCGTTCGTCCTGAGCCAGGATCAAACTCTCCGTGAATGCTTCCCGGATATCCGGGTCGACACATCACGAGAGCGGAACCGCCGGAGGAATAACCCGACGATCCACAGCGTCCTCGCTGTTGTGTTTCAAAGGAACCACGCCCCCACAAAACAGGGGGACGGGGTATCAACATATCTGGCGTTGACTTTTGGCACGCTGTTGAGTTCTCAAGGAACGGACGCTTTCATCGGAACCCTTTCACAGGCTCCTCCGGGCGCTTCCCTTCGGTGTTTTCCACCCTACCAGAGCTTTTCGTTCCGATTTCCCGGTCCGATTCCCTGGTTGCAACCTTCCACCGGGTCTGTTCCCGGTGCCCGTTGCGGTGGAGCCGTAAACGTACTGGAGCGGGGCGCCCGGATGCAAATCGAGGCGCCCCGCCCGTCGTTGGACGTCAGACCTCCACGACGACCGGGAGGATCATCGGGCGCCGACGGTAGGTGTCGGAGACCCAACGGCCCACCGCGCGGCGCACCAGCTGCTGAAGCTGGTGCGGCTCCGCGACGCCGTCCTGCGCCGCCTTGGCCAGCGCCTCGTCGATCTTCGGCGTCACCGCGCTGAAGTCCTTGTCGTCGATGCCCGAGCCCCGCGACTGAAGGTGCGGCCCGCCGACAATCTTTCCGGTGCTGCTGTCGACCACCACGAAGATGGAGATGATGCCCTCGTCGCCGAGGATGCGGCGGTCCTTCAACGAGGACTCCGTGACGTCCCCGACCGACAGGCCGTCCACGTAGACGTACCCGGCCTGGACCTTGCCGCTGATCTTCGCCTTGCCGTCCACGAGGTCGACGACGACACCGTCCTCGGCGATGACCACCCGGTCCCGGGGAACGCCGGTGAGCGCGCCCAGCTCGGCGTTGGCCCGCAGATGGCGCCACTCCCCGTGCACCGGCATCAGGTTCTTCGGCCTGCAGATGTTGTAGAAGTACAGCAGCTCGCCCGCCGAAGCGTGCCCGGAGACGTGGACCTTGGCGTTGCCCTTGTGCACGACGTTGGCACCCCAACGGGTCAGACCGTTGATGACCCGGTAGACCGCGTTCTCGTTGCCCGGGATCAGGGACGACGCCAGGATGACGGTGTCGCCGTCGACGATGCGGATCTGGTGGTCGCGGTTCGCCATCCGGGAGAGCGCGGCCATGGGCTCGCCCTGGGAGCCCGTGCAGACGAGCACCACCTCGTCGTCCGGCAGGTCGTCCAGCGTCTTCACATCCACAACGAGGCCGACCGGGATGTTCAGGTAGCCGAGGTCGCGGGCGATCCCCATGTTGCGGACCATCGAACGACCCACGAAAGCGACCCGTCGGCCGTGCTCGTGCGCGGCATCGAGGATCTGCTGGATGCGGTGCACGTGCGAGGCGAAGCTCGCCACGATGATGCGCTTCTGTGCACCGGCGAAGACCTGGCGGAGCACCTGGGAGATGTCCCGCTCAGGGGGGACGAAGCCCGGCACCTCGGCGTTCGTGGAGTCGGACAGCAGCAGGTCGATGCCCTCCTCTCCCAGGCGCGCGAAGGCCCGCAGGTCGGTGAGCCGACCGTCCAGCGGCAGCTGGTCCATCTTGAAGTCGCCGGTGTGCACCACCATGCCCGCGGGGGTGCGTACCGCGACCGCGAGGGCGTCCGGGATGGAGTGGTTCACCGAGACGAATTCGCAGTCGAACGGGCCGATGCGTTCCCGGTGCCCCTCCCGTACCTCGAGGGTGTAGGGGCGGATGCGGTGTTCCTGGAGCTTCGCCTCGATCAGCGCGAGGGTCAGCTTGGAGCCGATCAGCGGGATGTCCGGCTTCTCCCGCAGCAGGTACGGAACGGCGCCGATGTGGTCCTCGTGACCGTGGGTGAGGACGATGCCCTCCACCTGGTCGAGCCGGTCGCGGATCGAGCTGAAGTCCGGGAGGATCAGGTCGATGCCCGGCTGCTCCTCCTCGGGGAAGAGGACACCGCAGTCGACGATGAGCAGGCGGCCGCCGTACTCGAAGACGGTCATGTTGCGGCCGATCTCGCCCAGGCCGCCGAGCGGGGTGACGCGCAGGCCACCCTTGGCGAGTTTCGGCGGCGGGCCGAGCTCGGGGTGCGGATGACTCAAAAGACTCTCCTCACCACTCGCGCCACGCACCCCGCGAGGGCACGTGGCGCGAGCGACATGTGTTCACTTGCCTGTGTTCTCGGTATGCACTTGTGCGGTATGCAGTTGTGAAGTGCGTGTCTAGAGGTGTACCCCGCCGGCGGCGAGGTCGAGCCTGAGCTGCTCGGTCTCCTCGGGCGACAGCTCCACCAGCGGCATGCGCAGCGATCCGGCCGGCAGGCCCTGGAGAGCCAAGGCGGCCTTGCAGGTGATCACACCCTGGGTGCGGAACATGCCGGTGAAGACCGGGAGCAGCTTCTGGTGGATCTCCGTCGCCTTGACGACGTCGCCGCTGAGATGGGCCTCCAGCATCGCGCGCAGCTCCGGGGCCACCACATGGCCCACGACGGAGACGTAACCGATGGCGCCGACGGAAAGCAGCGGCAGGTTGAGCATGTCGTCGCCGCTGTACCAGGCGAGGCCGCTGGTGGCGATGGCCCAGCTGGCGCGGCCGAGGTCGCCCTTGGCGTCCTTGTTGGCCACGATGCGCGGGTGCTCGGCGAGCCGGACGATCGTCTCGGTGTTGATGGGGACGCCGCTGCGGCCGGGGATGTCGTAGAGCATCACCGGCAGCTCGGTGGCGTCGGCGATCGCGGTGAAGTGGCGGTAGAGCCCCTCCTGCGGCGGCTTGCTGTAGTACGGAGTGACCGCGAGCAACCCATGTGCGCCGGCATGCTCGGCCTCGCGGGCGAGCTTGAGGCTGTGCGCGGTGTCGTTGGTACCGGCTCCGGCGACGACGTGGGCACGGTCTCCGACGGCCTCCACGACCGCACGGACGAGCTGGGATTTCTCCGCATCGCTGGTGGTCGGGGACTCACCGGTGGTGCCGTTGACGATCAGCCCGTCGTTGCCGGCGTCGACCAGGTGGGCGGCGAGCCGCTGGGCGCCGTCGACGTCGAGCGCGCCGTCCGCGCTGAACGGCGTGACCATGGCGGTCAGGACCCGCCCGAAGGGCGTCTGCGGTGTGGAGGTCGGAGCCATGGGTCCCACGCTACTCGCAGGGGACGCCTGGTCGCTCCCTCGGGGCTCTCGGAGAGGACACCGGCACTGCCTGCTCGGGGGTTCAGGCAGTGCCGGGTCCGTCCAACCACCCTAGAGGAACTTCGCGAAACGGTGCAATACGGACACAGTCGACCTCTCGGGCGATGCCCCGCTCCGACACCGGCCCCGATGCCGCGGTCTCACCCGGTCGGCGTGTCCCCCCGGCGGCGTCAGGGCGCCACCCGGCCGTTCTTGTTGAAGGCCGCATGGGTGAGCGGCATCAGCTCGGCCCACCGCGCCTCCATCGACTCCGCCACCATTTCGATCTCCCGCTGCGGGAACGAGGGCGTCTTTGCCAGCTCGTGCCGGGTGCGCAGGCCGAGGAAGTGCATCAGTGAGCGGGCGTTGCACGTCGCGTACATCGAGGAGTACAACCCGACCGGCAGTACGGCGCGCGCCACCTCACGGGCGACACCGGCGTCGAGCATCTCCAGGTAGGCCGTGTACGCCTGCTGGTACGACGCGGTCATCGCACCCTCGACCAGCTTGAGCTGCTCGGGCGAACCCTCCACGAACTCGTACTTGCCCGGACGGCCCTGCTGCACGAGCTTCCGCGCCTCGTCCGGCACGTAGAAGACCGGCTCCAACTGCCGGTACCTTCCCGACTCCTCGTTGTATGACCATCCGACCCTATGACGGTGGAACTCGCGGAAGACGAAGAGTGGCGCACTGACGAAGAAGGTCATCGAGTTGTGCTCGAACGGACTGCCGTGCCGGTCGCGCATGAGGTAGTTGATGAGCCCTTTGGACCGCTCGGGGTCCTTCGTCAGCTCGTCGAGGGACTGCTCGCCGGCAGTGGAGACCCGTGCGGCCCACAGCACGTCGGTGTCGGACGCGCTGTGCTTCACCAGCTCGACGGTCATGTCGCTGCGGAAGCGGGGGCTGGCGGCTGTGCTGCTGTCGGCTTCGGACACCGGCGTTCCTTCCAGGTTCTTGCATCGCTGCGCCGCTGCATCGCTGCGCCAGTTGCGTCGCGTTCGCGGCGGCGCTCAGCCTACGGGCCGCCACCGACAATGCGGGCATCCGTGGACACGGCCCACGGCCCGAGGTGGTTCACGCGGCGCGGTCTCGCTAGTCTCACCGGGCATGCCCCGACCGACCGCGACCGAGGAACCGCCGTGCCCCTGAACTTCCTGACGGCCGACCACGCCCCGGTCGTCCCCGCACACGATGCCGACCGTCCGCTCCCGCACGAAGAGCGCGCACGCTGGCGGCGCCCGTACCGTCTCGGTCCGTGGCGGGTCGCGGGCGCGGCAGTAGTGCTGCTGCTCACCTCGTACGTGCTGATCTCCGCGGTCATCCTCGCCGTGGCGGGGCAGCTCACCGGCGCTGCTGCCTTCGCCGCGGTGGCTGCGCTGATGACGGCCGCGGCGCTGCGCGCGCTGCGGATGGGCGTATGGGTGAGCGACGCCGGGCTGCGTCAGGTCGGGCCGCTGTACACCGTGACGCTCCCCTGGGCGGAGGTGTCCGCGGTGCGCACCGCGCAGCAGCCGGTGAAGTGGCTGGGGCTACCGCGGACCGTGCAGGGGCAGGCGCTGGTGGTCGAGCGGACGCGCGGCGGTTCGGCTCTGCGGACCCAGCTCACCACGCACAACGCGGACTTCCTGAACCGTCCGGAGGCGTTCGACCGGGCCGCCGACGTCATAGAGGGCTGGTCGGCGGAGGCGCGCGGGGTGCAGGGCGAGCACGGAGCGCGCTGAGTCGCCGCCCGCCGCCGGTCTCGGCATGCGCAGGAGGCCCCGGCCGGGCGAACCGGCCGGGGCCTCCTGCGCGTCGCGGCGGTCAGCCCTCCCGGGACCAGTCGTAGAAGCCGCGGCCGCTCTTGCGGCCCAGGTGGCCGGCCTCCACCTTCTCCACCAGCAGCGCAGGCGGCGCGAAGCGCGGGCCGAGTTCCCGCTCCAGGTAACGGGCGATGCCGAGGCGGACGTCGAGGCCGACGATGTCGGTGAGCTTGAGCGGCCCGGTCGGGTGGCCGTATCCGAGAGTCATGGCGGCGTCCACGTCCTCGGCGGAGGCGACGCCGGACTCCACCATGCGGATGGCCTCCAGACCGAGGGCGACGCCGAGGCGGCTGCTGGCGAACCCCGGTGCGTCCTGCACCACGACGGCCGTCTTGCGCAGCTGCTCCACCCAGGCGACCGCGCGCTCGCGGAGACCGTCGGCGGTGGACGGCGCGAGGACCACCTCGACCAGCTTGCTCGCGGGCACGGGATTGAAGAAGTGCAGGCCCAGCATGCGCTCCGGGCGGGCGAGCGCCTGGGCGAGGGTGTCCAGGGAGATGCTGCTGGTGTTGGACGCGATGACCGTGTCCGCGGCGACGGCGTCCTCAACCGCGCGCAACGTCGTCAGCTTCAGGTCGAGGTCCTCCGGTACCGCCTCGACGACGAGCCCGCTGCCGGCCAGGTCGGCGTGCGCGGTGACGGTGCGGAGCCGGCTCAGCGGCTCGGCCGGGTCGTCGATCTTGCCGCGGTCGGCACTCGCCCGCAGGGCCCGCTCGACGCGTGCGGCTGCGGCGTCGGCGGCCTCCTTGTCTCGTTCCAGGAGGGTCACTTCGCTGCCGGCGAGCAGCAGGGCGTGGGCGATCCCGGCGCCCATCCGCCCACCGCCGACGACGCCGCAGACGAGCGGCAGCTGGGTCGGGGATGCGGTCGGCTGTCCGGCCTCGGTCATGTGCGTCCTCCTGTCGTCGCAGGCCACCGGCGGATGACCTCGGTAGGTGTTCCTATCGCACGGCGCGGCTTCCGCTTCCGCCGGGTCAGCCTTCGCGCGGGGCGCGGCCGTCGTGCAGGGCGATGGCGCGCTGCATGGCCTTGCGGGCCCGGGGGGTGTCGCGGGCGTCGTGGTAGGCGACGGCGAGCCGGAACCAGGTGCGCCAGTTGCCGGGCTCGGCCTCGGCCTCGGCCTTGCGGCGGGTGAAGACCGCGTCGGCGGAGTCCCGGTCGATGCGTCCGCTGGGGGTGCGGCGCAGTTCGTCCTCGGGCAGTCCGCCCTCCGCCTCCAGTTCACGCGCCAGCCGATTGGCGGAGCGCGCGAAGCGCGTGGTGTGCCAGAGGAACCACAGGCCGATCGCGGGCAGCGCCAGGACCGCGAGGCCGAACGCCACGGTGATCGCCCTGCCCTGCCGGATCAGCGCCACGCCCCGGCCGCCGACGAGGACGAAGTAGACGACCAGGACGGCGGCGAGGGTGAAGTAGGTGAGGCGGGCGCGCACGGGCTCAGTCCAGGTCCATGAACGCGTCGAGCCCGTACGTCAGGCCCGGCGCGGAGACCACGCGCCGCACGCCCAGGAGCACGCCCGGCATGAACGAGCCGCGGTTCATGGAGTCGTGCCGCAGCGTAAAGATCTCGCCCTCGTCGCCGAACAGGACCTCCTGGTGGGCGACCAGGCCGCGCAGGCGGACGGCGTGCACCGGCACGCCGTCGACGTCGGCGCCGCGGGCGCCTTCCAGGGTGGTGGACGTCGCGTCGGGCTGCGGTGCGCAGCCTGCCTCGCGGCGGGCGTCGGCGATGAGCTGCGCGGTGCGTACGGCGGTGCCGCTGGGGGCGTCGGCTTTGTTGGGGTGGTGCAGTTCGACGACCTCGACGGACTCGAAGAAGCGTGCCGCCTGCTGGGCGAAGCGCATGGTGAGCACGGCGCCGATGCCGAAGTTCGGTGCGATGAGCACACCAGTGTCCGGGGACTCGGCCAGCCGGGCGCGCACCGCCTCGAGGCGTTCGTCGGTCCAGCCGGTGGTGCCGACGACGCCGTGGATGCCGTGACGGACGAGGAAGTCGAGGTTGCCCATGACGGCGTCCGGGTGGGTGAGGTCGATGGCGACCTGTGTCCCGGCGTCGGTGAGGGCGGCCAGGTCGTCGTCACGGTCGACGGCGGCGACCAGGTCCATGTCGTCGGCGTTCCGGACCGCCTTGACGGCCTCGGAGCCCATCTTTCCCTTGGCGCCGATGACGGCGACCCGCAGCGTGCTCATGCGTCTTCCAAGTCCTCGGGGGTGTAGGGGGTGCGGTCAGGCGACCGCGTCGTGGAGGTGGGCGGTCTGCCGGTCGGTGAGCGGGCCGATGGCCGAGAGCGACGGCCGGGCGGTCAGCACGTCGCGGGCGACGGCCCGCACGTCGTCGGGGGTGACGGCGGCGATCCTGGCGAGCATCTCGTCCACGGACATCTGCTCCCCCCAGCACAGCTCGCTCTTGCCGAGCCTGTGCATCAACGCGCCGGTGTCCTCCAGGCCCAGCACGGTCGACCCGGAGAGCTGGCCGACGGCGCGGCGCACCTCCTCGTCGGTGAGTCCGTCGCGCGCGACCTGGTCGAGTTCGTCCCGGCAGATCTTCAGCACGTCCGGCACCTGGCTCGCGCGGCAGGCGGCGTACACGGAGAAGAGGCCGCAGTCGGCGAAGCCGGAGGTGTAGGAGTAGGTGCTGTAGGCCAGGCCGCGCTTCTCGCGGATCTCCTGGAAGAGCCGGGAGCTCATGCCGCCGCCGAGTGCGGCGCTGAGCACGCCGAGGGCCCAGCGGCGTTCGTCGTTGCGGGAGACGCCGGGCATGCCCAGCACCAAGTGAGCCTGCTCGGTCGAGCGTTCCAGCACGTCGACGCGGCCGGCTCCGCGCAGGGTCTTGTCGCCGGTGCGGGGGCCGACGGGTTGGGCGTCGGCCGTACGTGCCAGTGCGCCGGAGCGTTCGAAGGCCTCCTGGACGCGGCGTACGACCAGGTCGTGGTCGAGGTTGCCCGCAGCGGCGACGACGAGGCGGGTGGGGTCGTAGTGCCGCCGGTAGAAGCGGGCGATCTGATCGCGGGTGAGGCCGTTGACGGTGTCGACGGTGCCGAGGACGGGCCGGCCCAGGGGGGTGTCGCCGAACATGGTGCGGGCGAAGAGGTCGTGCACGCAGTCGCCGGGGTCGTCGTCGGTCATCGCGATCTCCTCGAGGATCACGCCGCGTTCGGCGTCCACCTCGGCGGGGTCGATGACGGAGTCGGTGAGCATGTCGCTGAGGACGTCGATCGCCAGCGGCAGGTCGGTGTCGAGGACACGGGCGTAGTAGCAGGTGAACTCCTTCGCGGTGAAGGCGTTCATCTCCCCGCCGACGGCGTCCAGCGCGGCGGAGATGTCGAGCGCGGAGCGCCGCTGCGTGCCCTTGAACAGCAGGTGTTCCAGGTAGTGGGTCGCTCCGTTCAGGGCGGGGGTCTCGTCGCGCGAACCGACGTGCACCCAGATGCCCAGCGTGGCGGACCGCACGGTCGGCAGCGTCTCGGTGACGACGCGCAGGCCGCCGGGGAGCACGGTGCGCCGGACGGTGCCGGGCGCGGTCGCACCGTCCGGGAGTGTCGATGTACGGGCGACGGCCCGCCCCTCGGTGGAGGGGCGGGCCGTCGCGCGGGGGTCGAACGTCACTTGGAGGCGTCGTCCTTCCCGTCCGCACCGTCGTCGGAGCCGTTCTCCTCGTCCTCCAGGACGGGGATGAGGGACAGCTTGCCGCGCTGGTCGATCTCGGCGATCTCGACCTGGACCTTCTGGCCGACGCCGAGGACGTCCTCGACGTTCTCCACGCGCTTGCCGCCGACGATCTTGCGGATCTGCGAGATGTGCAGCAGACCGTCCTTGCCGGGGAGCAGGGAGACGAAGGCACCGAAGGTGGTGGTCTTGACGACCGTGCCCAGGTAGCGCTCGCCGACCTCGGGCATCGTCGGGTTGGCGATGCCGTTGATCGTGGTGCGGGCGGCCTCGGCGGACGGGCCGTCGGTGGCACCGATGTAGATGGTGCCGTCGTCCTCGATGGAGATGTCGGCGCCGGTGTCCTCCTGGATCTGGTTGATCATCTTGCCCTTGGGGCCGATGACCTCGCCGATCTTGTCCACCGGGATCTTGACGCTGATGACGCGCGGGGCGTGCGGCGACATCTCGTCCGGGATGTCGATGGCCTCGTTCATCACGTCGAGGATGTGCAGCCGGGCGTCGCGGGCCTGCTTGAGGGCCGCGGCGAGCACCGAGGCGGGGATGCCGTCGAGCTTGGTGTCCAGCTGCAGCGCGGTGACGAAGTTGCGCGTGCCGGCGACCTTGAAGTCCATGTCACCGAAGGCGTCCTCGGCACCAAGGATGTCGGTCAGCGTCACGTAGTGCGTCTCGCCCTCGATCTCCTGCGAGATCAGGCCCATGGCGATACCGGCGACGGGGGCCTTGAGCGGCACACCGGCGTTCAGCAGCGACATGGTGGAGGCGCAGACGGAGCCCATGGAGGTGGAGCCGTTGGAGCCGAGCGCCTCGGAGACCTGCCGGATGGCGTAGGGGAACTCCTCACGCGTCGGCAGCACCGGCGTGATGGCGCGCTCGGCCAGCGCGCCGTGGCCGATCTCGCGGCGCTTGGGCGAACCCACGCGGCCGGTCTCGCCGACGGAGTAGGGCGGGAAGTTGTAGTTGTGCATGTAGCGCTTGCGGGTCACCGGGGAGAGGGTGTCCAGCTGCTGCTCCATGCGCAGCATGTTCAGCGTGGTGACGCCCAGGATCTGGGTCTCGCCGCGCTCGAACAGCGCCGAACCGTGCACCCGCGGGATCGCCTCGACCTCGGCGGCCAGCGTTCGGATGTCCGTGACGCCGCGACCGTCGATGCGCTTCTTCTCCTTGATGACGCGCTCGCGCACCAGGGACTTGGTCAGCGTCCGGTAGGCGGCCGAGATCTCCTTCTCGCGCCCCTCGAACTGCGGCAGCAGCTTCTCGGCGGCCAGACCCTTGACGCGGTCCAGTTCGGCCTCGCGCTCCTGCTTGCCGGCGATGGTGAGCGCCTGCGAGAGCTCGTCCTTGACGGCGGAGGTGAGGGCCTCGAGGACGTCGTCCTGGTGGTCCAGGAAGATCGGGAACTCACCGGTCGGCTTGGCAGCCTTGGCGGCGAGGTCGGACTGCGCGCGGCACAGCACCTTGATGAAGGGCTTCGCGGCTTCCAGGCCGGCGGCCACGATCTCCTCGGTGGGAGCCTCGGCACCGCCCTTGACCAGCTCGAAGGTCTTGTCGGTGGCCTCGGCCTCGACCATCATCACCGCGACGTCGCCGTCGGGCAGCACACGGCCGGCGACGACCATGTCGAAGACGGCGTCCTCCAGCTCGGTGTGCGTGGGGAACGCCACCCACTGGCCGTTGATCAGGGCGACGCGGGTGCCACCGATCGGTCCGGAGAAGGGCAGGCCGGCCAGCTGCGTGGAGCAGGAGGCGGCGTTGATGGCGACCACGTCGTACAGGTGGTCGGGGTTGAGCGCCATGATCGTCTCGACGATCTGGATCTCGTTTCGCAGGCCCTTCTTGAAGGAGGGGCGCAGCGGCCGGTCGATGAGGCGGCAGGTGAGGACGGCGTCCTCGCTGGGCCGGCCCTCGCGCCGGAAGAAGGAACCGGGGATCTTGCCCGCGGAGTACATCCGCTCCTCGACGTCCACCGTCAGCGGGAAGAAGTCGAGCTGGTCCTTCGGGTTCTTGGAAGCGCTGGTGGCCGACAGCACCATGGTGTCGTCGTCCAGGTACGCCACGGCGGAGCCGGCGGCCTGCTTGGCCAGGCGGCCCGTCTCGAAGCGGATGGTGCGGGTGCCGAAGGAGCCGTTGTCGATGACAGCCTCGGCGTAGTGGGTCTCGTTCTCCACCAGGGATATCTCCTCGTCTGCGTCCGTCGCCCGTGTGGCGGCGGACCGTCTGCGGACGCTCCCTGGGCGGTGCCGGTCTTCGATCGAAGCACCCGGATCCGTGCGGCGCGCTGTGCGTCACTGTGTCCGGGGGCCACTACCGAGGACCGGCGTCGTGGGACGCGCCCGGCCTTACTCGGGTCGTGCGGTTGTGCTGTGTGGTTGTGGGACCAGGTTACTCACCTTCCGCCCCACACGAGATACGCGAGGGGAGCGGCTCCCGTGTCGCGGGAACCGCTCCCCTGTATTCCGCTGCTAGCGGGCGGCGCCGGCCGCGCCGCGGCGGATGCCGAGGCGGTCGACCAGGGCACGGAACCGCTGGATGTCCTTCTTCGCCAGGTACTGCAGCAGGCGGCGGCGCTGGCCGACCAGGAGCAGCAGGCCACGGCGGGAGTGGTGGTCGTGCTTGTGGGCCTTCAGGTGCTCGGTGAGGTCCGAGATGCGCGCGGAGAGCAGGGCCACCTGGACCTCGGGGGAGCCGGTGTCACCCTCCTTGGTGGCGAACTCGGACATGATGGACTTCTTCCGGGCAGCGTCGAGAGACGACACGCGTACTCCTCATGGGTTGGGCCGCCGAGCGTCCCCGGTCTACTGCACAGGGAGTCTTCGGTCACTCGACAGGCCCGGTCAGCTTACCAGCGGTCGTGGACGCCTCCACCCGCCCCCCTGCCCACGCCGTGCGGCGTGGGCAGGGGACCGGGCGGAGGTCCGTCGTGCGCCGGGGTGGCAGGTGGCGGGTCAGCCGATGAGACCGCGCATCTCGCTGTACACGTCGTGCACCGCGAGGCACAGCGGGATCAGTGTGAGCAGCACGAAGGTCTCGGAGATCTCCATGAAACGGCCCCAGAACGGGGAGAGGCCGGTACGGGGGATGATCAGGCCGATGGCCGTGACCAGCGCCGCGGCGGCCGCGATGGAGGCGGCGATCCAAATCGTGCGGAAGTCCATGCCGGTGCTGTCGCCCAGGAGCATGTCGCGGACCAGCTCGGTCGGCGGGTTCAGGGAGAGGCCCAAGGCGAGCAGTGCCAGGGCGCCGAGGCCGGCGACCAGGGCGCAGGAGACCTGAGAGGTGTAGCGGAAGAGGCGGGCGCGGAGCAGCATCGCCAGGCCGGTGGCCAGTGCCAGGAGCTGCGCCCAGCCGTCGTCGGAGAAGCCGAGCACCGACGCGGCCCCGATGACCACGGCGCAGAAGCCGCCGACCAGACCGACGAGAAGTTCATGGCCGCGGCGCGCCTGGGTGGCGATGCGTTCGCCGTCGATCGGGCCCTGGATCTCGCGGCCACCCTCGCGGTCGGACGCGCCGGGACCGCCGGCGCGCGGCTCGAAGCCGACGGGGAGGCGTGCGAAGCGTGCGGAGAGTCCGGGCAGGAAGGCGATGGTGCCGACGGCGAGGGGCGCGGCGATGGCGGCGGCCTCCACCGGCTCGATGTCCGACAGGATCGCGATGAAGGTGATGAGGCTGCCGACGGCCGCCGCGACGGCGGCGGAGACGAACGGCCCGTCGCCGCTGGGGGTGATGGCGATCAGCACGACGGAGGCGAGCAGCACGGCGACGCAGCCGAGGAGGAACTGGAGACGGCCGATGCCGTCTCCCTCGCCGAGAGGCAGGGCCCCGGAGCCGGCGATCATGATGTGCGGCATGGCGCCGAGGCCGAGCGCGATGGACGAGGCACGGTCGTCGTAGACGCGGGCGCGGACGCAGGCGAGCGCGACCAGCAGCACACCGGCCGCCGCGGCGATGATGCCCGGCAGGCCGTGCATGTCGTGCTTGACCGGGTCGGCGAACCAGAGCGCGAAGGCCATGAGGACGAGGAGGACGCCGCCGCCGGTGAGTCCGGCGATGCGCATCAGCTTCTCGTTCCACAGCGTGCGGTCGCTGCGGACCGCGGAGGCCACGGCGTCGCTGACGTCGTCGAACACGGCGGCGGGAAGCGAGTCGGCGAAGGGGCGCAGCAGCAGCACCTCGCCGTCGCGGATGCCGTTGCCGGCGAGCGAGAGGCCCGCCTCGAGCACCCCTCCGTCGCGGCGGACCAGGTGGTAGCCCGACAGTGACCCCTCGGCCGCGCCGCCGGAAAGCCGGGCGATCTCCGGATAGACGTCGCTGAGCGGCACCCCCTCGGGCAGCGCGACATCGATCCGCCCGCCGGGAGCTACTACCGTGACGCGGCAGAAGCCGGTCGCTGCGGTCGTGGCCACCTTGATATTCCCCCTTGCTCGGTACGCGGTATCCGGCACGTCGGTGCGCGGTGTCCGGCGACTCGTTGAATCACGACAACTCGGGCGCTTGTTGAACCGCCCCATGCCCCTCGCCGCAAAATCTTCTCGGGGAGAGAGCGCGGGTCACCTTACCGCCCCCGGTGGGCGGTCACTCCTCCCGGAGGGCCCCTGCTCACCCGCTAGGATCAACGCCTGCATGACCGGTAGCTGTTGCAGAGGCGGGGGCATCGGTGCGCAATTGCGAATCTATCGTGAAGGATTGATGTATCGGTGAGTGTGGTCATCGTGAAGCGGCAGCCACGGGTCATGCCGCCGACCGTGCCAGAGGGGGAAGTCCGGCTCGAATCGCCTCCGGAAATTCCGCGGGAAGGCGACCAGGACGTCTGGATGAATCTCCTGCCGGTCATGGGCATGGGCGGTTCCGTCGCGTTCTTCTTCATCAGCGATCAGGCGTACATGAAGGTCGTCGGCGGGCTCATGCTCTTCTCGACGATCGCCATGGCGGTCGCGCAGTTCGTGAAAGCCCGGCGCGGGGGGCGCGCCCAGATGCCGCAGGAACGGAGGGACTACTTCCGTTATCTCGACCAGGTGCGCAAGGACGTGCGCAAGACGGCCGAGACGCAGCGGCACGCGCAGCTCTACCAGCACCCCGATCCCGACCAGTTGTGGGCGATCGTCGGTGACGCGAAACGGCTCTGGGAACGGCGCCCGGCCGACAACGACTTCTCCTCGGTCCGCATCGGCACCGGCTGGCAGCAGCTCAACACCCCGCTCGTCGCCCCGGAAACGGCTCCCAAGGAAGAACTCGAGCCGCTTACCGCCGAGGCGATGAAGTCCTTTCTGGACATTCACCGTTCCCTTCCGGATCTCCCCATCGCGGTCAGTCTCCGCGCCTTCTACCACGTGGTCGTCACCGGCACCACGGACGAGGTGTACGGGAACGTGCGCGCGGCCGTCGGCCAGCTGACGTCGCTGCACTCCCCCGAGGAGCTGATGGTCGCGGTCGTCTCCCACCCGGGGTCGATGGCCGAGTGGGACTGGACGAAGTGGCTGCCGCACGCGCAGCACCCGTCGCAGGCCGACGGAGCCGGCCAGGCGCGGCTGTTCTTCGACGACCTCGGGCAGCTGGAGGACTCGCTGTCGAGCCAGCTCGAGGGCCGCGCCCGCTGGACCCGGGACGGCGCCCCCGTCTCGGACCAGGCGCACCTGGTGGTGATCCTCGACGGAGGGTCCATCCCGCCGGACTCGGCGCTCGCGGGCGCGGAGGGCCTCCAGGGCGTCACCTTCCTCGAGGTGGCCCCCGGCTCCCTCGACGACCAGATGTCGGGCGGCCTCACCGTGCACGTGCGGGAGAAGGCGCTGGATCTGTACGTCGGCCGCGAGTCGGCGTACTCGGGACGGCCCGACCTGCTCAGCTACGAGCAGGCGGAGGCGCTGGCCAGACAGATGGCGCCGTTCCGCATGGGCAGCGGCGAGGAGGGCGAACCGCTGCTGTCCAACCTGGACTTCACCGACCTGATGGGCATCGGCGACGCCGGCTCGGTCGACGTGGCCCGCACCTGGCGGCCGCGTTCGCTGCACGAGCGGCTGCGGGTGCCGATCGGCATCGGCGGCGAGGGCGAGCCGGTGATGCTGGACATCAAGGAGGCATCGCAGGAGGGCATGGGCCCGCACGGCCTGTGCGTCGGCGCGACCGGTTCCGGCAAGTCGGAATTGTTGCGCACCCTCGTGCTGGGCCTGGCCGTGACGCACTCGTCGGAGACGCTGAACTTCATCCTCGCCGACTTCAAGGGCGGCGCGACGTTCACCGGCATGGCCGACATGCCGCACACCTCGGCCGTCATCACCAACCTGGCCGACGAACTCACCCTCGTCGACCGCATGCGCGACGCGATCACCGGTGAGCTCAACCGCCGGCAGGAACTGCTGCGCAAGGCGGGCAACTACGCCAACATCACGGACTACGAGAAGGCGCGTGCCGCCGGCGCGGCGCTGGACCCGATGCCGTCCCTCGTCCTGATCATCGACGAGTTCAGCGAACTGCTGGCCGCCAAGCCCGACTTCATCGAGATGTTCATCCAGATCGGCCGCATCGGCCGTTCGCTGGGTGTTCACATGCTGCTCGCCTCGCAGCGCCTGGAGGAGGGCAAGCTGCGCGGCCTGGACACCTTCCTGTCCTACCGCATCGGTCTGCGGACCTTCTCCGCCGCCGAGTCGCGCACCGCGATCGGCGTGCCGGACGCGTACCACCTGCCGAACGTGCCGGGCGCGGGCTTCCTGAAGTACGACACCGAGACCATGGTGCAGTTCAAGGCCGCCTACGTGTCCGGCGTCTACCGCGCAGCCGGCCCGACGCAGGTCAGCCGCTCCGCGCAGACCCGTTCGGCGCTGTTCACCGCCACCCCGGTGGCGCTGCCCGTGCTGCCCGAGCCGGAGGTGGAGGACACCTCCGACCAGGTGGACGACGCGCTCGCGGACACCGTGCTCGACGTGATCGTGCAGAAGATGGTCGGCCAGGGCCCTTCGGCGCACCAGGTGTGGCTGCCGCCACTGGACGAGGCGCCGTCCATCGACCAGCTGCTGCCATCCCTCGCGGCGACGCAGGAACGCGGCCTCACCGCACCCGACTACACGGCACTGGGCCGCCTCACGGTGCCGGTCGCGCTGCTGGACAAGCCGTTCGAGCAGCGCCGCGACGTGCTGTACCGCGACTTCTCCGGAGCGGCCGGTCACGGCCTGTTCATCGGTGGTCCGCAGTCCGGGAAGTCGACGCTGCTGCGGACCATGATCACGTCCTTCGGACTCACCCACACGCCCGCCGAAGTGCAGTTCTACTGCCTCGACTTCGGCGGCGGCTCGCTGCTGGCGATGGAGGAGCTGCACCACGTAGGCGGCGTCGCCAACCGTCTGGACGGCGAGAAGGTCCGCCGTACGGTCAGCGAGGTCGTGGGCATCCTCAACGAGCGCGAGGAGTACTTCCGCTCCAACAACGTCGACTCGATCACCACCTACCGCCAGCGGCGGGCCGCGGGCCAGCTGCCGGACCAGAAGTGGGGCGACGTCTTCCTCGTCGTCGACGGCTGGGCGACGTTCAAGAACGACTACGACATGCTCGAGGCCGACATCACCGACATCGCCACCCGCGGTCTCGGCTTCGGTGTCCACCTCGTCCTCACCGCGGCCCGCTACACCGAGGTGCGGCCGGCGTTGAAGGACCTGCTGCAGAACCGCGTCGAACTGCGGCTCGGTGACCCGTCGGAGTCGGAGATCGATCGGAAGATCGCGGCGAACGTGCCCGCAGGCATGCCCGGCCGCGGCCTGAGCCCGGACAAGCTGCACCTGATGACGGCGCTGCCGCGCATCGACGGCTCCTCCACCGTGGAGGACCTCTCGGACGCGACCCGGCAGACCATCCACGCCGTCAACGAGCACTGGACCGGGGAACCGGCGCCGTCCGTGCGGCTGCTGCCCACCCTGCTGGACGCGGCCCGGCTGCCGAAGGGCTCCGACTACCCGGACTACGGCGTCGCCTTCGGCATCGACGAGTCCTCGCTCGCGCCGGTCTTCGTCAACTTCGAGACGGACCCGCTGTTCGTTGTCTTCGGGGAGAGCGAGTCCGGGAAGAGCGCGCTGCTGCGGCTGCTCATCCACCAGATCACCGAGCGGTACTCGCCGGACCAGGCGAAGATCGTCGTCGGCGACTACCGGCGTGCGCACCTCCAGGGCGTCCCCGAGGCCCACCTGTCGCGGTACTGCGCGGCGGCGCCGGCGCTCCAGGAGACGCTGGAGGGCCTGGCAGGTTCGATGTCGCGGCGCATGCCCGGACCGGACGTGACCCCGGAGCAGCTGCGCAACCGCAGCTGGTACGACAGCCCGGACGCCTTCGTCGTCATCGACGACTACGACCTGGTGGCCACGGGGCAGAACCCGCTGATGCCGCTGCTGGAGTACCTGCCGTTCGCACGAGACGTGGGCCTGCGCGTCATCCTGGCCCGCTCCTCCGGCGGCGCCAGTCGCGCCCTGTACGAGCCGGTGATGCAGCGGATGAAGGAGCTGGGTGCACAGGGCCTGGTCCTCGCCGGCGACCGGTCCGAGGGCGCGCTGCTCGGCAGCATCTCACCGTCGCAACTGCCTGCGGGCCGAGGGTACTTCCACACCCGGCGCCGCAGCGGCCAGCTCGTCCAGACGGGATGGATGCCGGCCCGCCACTGAGGCGTCCGGGCGTCGCGACCGCACCGGAGCCCGGGCAGGGGAGCCCTTCCCCCGCCCGGGCTCCGGCCGTTGCCCCGCCCGGCGCCGGGACCGTCGCGAGCGGTCGGAGTCGTCTGATCCCCGCCCGGGCGGAAGCCCGTACGTGCGATGATGACGCAGGGCAACGGCCTCGTACCGTCCCCGACACGTCACGACGAAGGAGGCGAGCGCCGATGGGCACGCAGCAGGAGAAGGACGAGCTGTACGCGATGGACATCTCCGACGCCGTCTGGGAGTCCGCACCCGGCGGCCCCGAGGACGAGAAGGTCGAGATCGCCCACCTCCCCGGCGGTGCCGTGGCCATGCGCAACTCCAAGCACCCGGAAACGGTGCTCCGCTACACCGAGGCCGAGTGGCGCGCGTTCGTCCTCGGCGCCCGCGACGGCGAGTTCGACCTGGACCCCACCCCGGAGAACGGTGGCGTCCAGACGTCCTGAACCGGGGCCCGAATCACATGGTGCGCAGCGTTTCGCGTCGCTCAGCTGCCCGCGGCGCCCCGGAGCACGTTCTCCAGGTCTCGGCCGGGGGTCGTGCGTTCGCCGCTCAGGTTCGCCTGCGAGCGCTGCGCGTTCATCAGGCCCGCCCCGCCGGGGAGGGCGAGGACGCCGTACACACCGGGCTCCCCGGCGAACCAGGCGCCCTGCTCCAGCTGCGGGTCCCAGCGGTTGTAGCGCCGCGGGTCCCGCGCGGCCATCGTCGGCGACCACGCCGACTCGTCTCCGGAGGCAGGGGGCGTCCTTTCGGACAGGCCGATCTGCACGGTGACGCCCGTGCCGTCCTTGCCGCCCGGGGCCTTGCGCACCGGCACCTGCCGCCAGGGGCAGACCTCCAGCACCTTCCGCGCCTTCTTCACCCGGGACAACGCGCCGAGGCAGGAGTAGAGCACGAAGACGTACCCGAGGAGGGCGAGTCCCCCGATCGCGGGCCCGAGCTGGTTGCTGCCGCGCTTGGCGTAGTCGGTCTCCGCCGTCGCGTTCAGGACCACGCTGAGGGCGAAGAGGCCGACGAAGAGCAGGCTCCACAGCAGGAACCGCATTCTGATCCGGTTGCGCGTCCCCTCCCACGCGGCGCGCGTCTCCGGGTGCGCGAACGCCGTGGACTGCGGCGGCTCTTGTGACCTGTTCATCGTGATGACTGCCCCTTCTCTGACCGTTGTCCGGCCGTTCTCCGGTCGCCGTCCGACCGGCCCTCGTCTCCGGCGGGAGACCGACCCGACGGGCCGGAACTACTGCCCCCCGCCGCCGATGCCGGCGCGCTTCGCCCTGTCCCTGCGCTCCGGCGCGGCGGCCTGACGCTCCGTTAGCAGCGCCGGACCGTCGTTCGGGGCCGCCCAGACCACGCCACCGCTGCCCGGCACCAGCAGAACCCCTCCGAAGAGCTGGTCGCCTGCGAACCAGGCACCCTGCGAGAGGTTCCCCGTCCAGTTCGGCTGCGACCTGCCGACCTGCCTGCCGAGCAGCTTCGGCGACTTCTCGTCGCCCCGCCCCAGCCTGAGGATGTGCCCCCGGCCCCCGCTCGCCCGGTTGAGCACCTGCACGCGCTCCTGGAGCACCAACGGGTACGCCTCCAGCACCCGCCCGCACCGGCGCAGGGCCACCAGACGGCCCAGGCAGGTGTATGACCCGAACACCAGGGTCATCATGGCGAACGGCGCCAGCGGAATGAGGTAGTCGCTCTGCACGAGCACCACCGCTGCGACGAGGGCGGCCACCACGGCCAGCAGCACGGGGTAGCGCTTGAGCAGTGCGGACCGGAGCTCCGCCACGGGCGCGAGCGGCTCTCCCGTGTCCGTCGGCCAGGGGCCGGTGACGGGAGGGCGGGCGTCCAGCAGCGCCGTCGAGGCGAAGGAGCCCAGGACGGCCATGCCGATGATCCCCGGCATGGCCAGGAGGAACCAGCCGTCGGTCAGCACGAACAGCGTCAGCGCGTAGCAGAGGACGAACAGCCCTCCCCAGAAGGCCACGCGTCGCCCCCCGGAGGGCCGGTCGGCACTCCGCGCCGGGCGCGCGTCCGTCCGGGACGCGCCCCCGTCCGCTCGGTCCTCCGGTGTCATCCGAAATCGTTCCTCACTGCCTCGGCCGCCGAGCCCGGCTCAGGCTCCACCGCTCCGCTCGCGCCGTCGGCGAGCGCGGGATTGGTGAAGCTCACGGTACTCGCCACGCCCCGCAGCACGTTGCGGTAGTCGTCCGCGAGATCCACGGAGGAGGTCACGAGCTGCACCGCGATGATCGCCGAGGACCGCACATCCGGAATGGCGATGGTGCCCTGCCACACCGGCTGCTGTTCGGGCTCGTCTCCACCGCCCTCGGGACGTCCGGGCGCCATCGTGCGGCGCACCGTCTCCGTTTGGAACCCCAGCCCGCACGGCAGCTCGACGGGGACGATGCCGGTCTCCGCCGACTCCCCGGCTCCGGAGGCCATCAGCGTCACGAGCGCGGCCTTCGGGTCGACGTTCCGGGTTTCGACGCTGAACAGCGTCAGCACCGAGGTGGTGACGCCGCCCCGGTCATCGGGGTGCATGCCCATGGCGCAGCCCTGCACGAGCCGCTTCTGCATCTCCCACATCACGATGCAGTAGAGCCGGAACACCTCGTCCGCCCGCTCCCGCACCTCCTCGGGCAGCGCGAGGATCTGCCGTGCGAGGTCGTCCAGGCGTTCCGCCGTCGGGTAGACGTCCAGCCGCAGATAGCCGTGCGGGATCTCGTACCAGAACGCCGGCGGCAGCTGTATGCCCCCGGCGCCCTTCGGCGCGCTCACAACCGGATGCCCGTCACGAGTTCACCGAGCCCGTACTGCAGGTCGGAGATGCCGCCCGGCACGCCGTACGCTGCGGCTCCGGCCTTGGTGTACTCGGCCGCGTTGTGGCCGGCGCCGGAGTCCGGCAGCACGCCGGCCGTCTCCAGCGAGGATGCGGAGTTGGCCAGGACGTTAGCGCCGTTGATGCCGTACTGAAGGAGACCCGTGTTGGGGTCGGTGGCCACGTCGAGCGCCTTGAAGTTGAACGCCTCCACGCTCTCCCGGCCGAACGCGGTCGCTCTCGCGCCCATGGACATCGCCTCGCCGCCCTCCCTGGCGGCGCCGGCGAGCATGCCGACCTCTCCGCCGGCCCGGGACAGCGCACCGACACCGGGGATCATGCCCATGCTGTCCCCGGCCATGGACGCCCAGGCGCTGAAGGCGGCCATGCCGCCGTGTTTGCCCATGAGCGAATCCCGGAAGTCCTCGCTCGCGAGGTTCTTCGCCATCGAGGCGGCGCTGGCGACGACGGCGATACCGGCGAAGAGCGGCGCCAGCGGAGTGGGGAAGAGGGCGAGCAGTCCGGCGATCGCGCCGATGGTGCCCGCGTGGTCCAGCAGGAACTGGCCGACGGCCTTGAGCCCGTCACCGATCGCGTTCAGCGTCCGCTCGAACCAGCCCGGCTCCTCGGGGGCCAGCCCGTCGTCGGCGACGTCGAGCGCTTCCGCGATCTTGTCGGCTTCCCGCTTGTGCTCGTCCTCGAGGTCCTTGGCCTTCTTGATGACGTCGTCGAACGCCTTGTTGGCGGCCTCGACCTTCCCTGCGGCCTCCCGGAGACGGCCCTCCGCGGCCCGCAGACGCGACGTGGCGGCGTCCGCCTCCGCCTGGCTGGGGAAGGTCTTGCCGCCCAGGTCCAGGTCCGGGTCCTTCTTGACGTCGTCGTAGTCGCCCTGCGCGGTACTCGCCGCGCTCTTCTTGTCCTTCGCCTCGTCGTCGTACTTCTTGGCCAGGTCGCGGTTGGCGGTGAGGTCGCCGTCCCACCGCGCGAGCTGGACCGAAGCCTTCTCGACCGACTCGGCGGCCTTCTTCATGTACTCGGGCAGCTCACCGTCCAGCGCGTCGCGGAACGCGGACGCCGCGTCGCCCTCCCAGTGGCTGCTCTCGCCGAGGAGACGCTCGATCTGCTGATGCGACGACCGCAGGGCCTTCGCAGCCCGGTCGACCTTGGTCTTGAGCGAATGCACTTCCGACGGCACACCCGGAACAGGGTTCCAGCCGAGGTTCGGATACGGGTTCGCCATCACTTGCCCCCGCCCGAAGTGCCCTGCGCTGCCATCTTCTTGAGGGCCTCCTGGAGGTTCTTCTCCATTTCCTCGTAGCTCAGCTTGTTCGCTTTCACGCCCTCACTGATGTTGCCGATCATCTCGCTCATCTGACCGGCCCCGTACTTCCACTGCTCCTGGAACTTGTTGCACGCCTCGTCCAGCCGCGACGTCCCGATCTCCGCGGACCGCACGTGCGACAGCGCCGTCCGCGCCTCGTCCAGGTTCTCGACGCTGTCCTTCAACGTCCGCACGAACTGGTCCAACTGGTCGGTGTCGGTTTTGAAACCGTCCCCCATGAATACACCTCTCCTGCGCAGCCAAGGCAGCCGATGGGCAAGGCAGGAAGGGACGAAACCGGTCGAACGCCCCAGATGGAACCGCTCACGCCTCGCAATGGTGGCTGATTATACGAGCGGAGGTGTCCTGCGTGGACAGGCCTGCGGAGAAGTACCAGGCATCCCCCGGGGACACGCATGAGGCCAGGAAAGCAGGGTGGGGCCGCAGATCCGCTGCGGCCCCACCGGGGGCTGCCCCACCACCGGGGGCTGTGCCCTGTTACAGCCGGAAGGCCGCCAGCGACGAGTCGTGATTCTCGCCCAGCCCCCCGATGTCCTCGAGCGCGCCGATGGACCCCTTGTTGGACACCGAGGCGAGGAAGAGCCCCCCTTCGTGAAGGTAGGCCGCGTTCCATACGCCGAGCGTGTCGCCGACCCCGTCGACGGCCTCGTCGTCCCTGTGCCGCTGTTCCACCACGAGGGTGCCTTCGTGAGCGGCCACGGCAGGGCTGGGGCTGCCTCCGAGGAAAGCCGCGTCCTGTCCCAGCATCCTGCCGCCCGCGATGCCCACCACTCCCCGCGGCTTCCCGCCGTCCGAGAGAATCCGATACGCGCCTGTGGCCTCACGGGCCACGACGGGCGAGGTGGAGAGGATCTCTCCATGACTCTCGTTTCCTCGGTACAAACAGGAGACCAGCAGCGGCCGACCCCGACCGCAACCCCCCGCACAGCGACGTGACGCAAGCGCCTGCTCACGAACAGCCGACCAGTCCCGTACGCCACCACCGTTGCACGACGCGCAACTGCCCCATCCGGCCCACGAGAAAGGCTGGCTCGGCCTCGCGCATCACCCCGACGAACCGGACTGGGAAGCGGTCCACTTCGTTCGCCTGGAGACTCGTAGTCCCGGGCACGGTCAACACCGGGCCACACGAGGGGCGTTGCCCCCACAGCACCGCAGCGAAAGCAGCCTCCGGCTGATGCGCAGCCGTCGGGTGCATCGCGCACCCCACCTGCAACGCACCGTGAAGACTTCGTAACGATCCAGCGAGATCGCGGGGTTGAGAGGAGATCCGGTGATCTTGTGCGGGATCCTTCTCCGGTTGTCAACCAAGGGCTCTCGTCCGGGCATTCGGGGCGAGGAAGGAGATCGGGGGGCCTCGCATGGGCTACGAAGTCGATCCGGAGACGCTGCGATCGGGGGCCAAGAAGATCACGGACGCCGTCTCGAAAGCAGATGACGTCAAGGTCAAAGAACTCGGCGCCGCCGCTCCCGAGTTCGGCCACGAGGAAGCGCAGAAGGCGTACTCGGAACTGATGGCCACATGGGACGAGGCGCTCACGAACACGCTCAAGAAGGACGCTGAAGCTTCCGCGGAAAAGCTGGAGAGCACGGCTTCGAACTACGAATCGGCGGAGACTGCGGCAGACAACTCCTTCACGTCACCCGCACTCGGACCGATGTAGCAGAGGGGGAAACGTGGCGAGTCTGGGTGACACTCAGAATCCCAAAGAACTGATTCCGGGCGATCCGGACGCCCTGCACAAGGACGCCGACAAACTCACCAAGTGGTCCGGGAAGCTCGAGGAAGTCGGCGACGACCTCGGCGCGGTGCGCGTACCAGGATGGACCGGCAAGGCGAGCGACGCCTTCTGGGACACGTTCTCCGTGCAGAAGAAGCGATGGTTCAAGGCTTCCGACGCCCTTTCCGCGTCGGCTACCGCCCTTCGCTCCCACGCGGACACTCTCGCGGGGGCGCAGAGCGACGCGAAGACGGCCATCGCGGACTACGCCCGCGGTGCCGTACTCGACGCGGAGATGACCCTCGCCTCCGCACGTGCCCGCGTGGAGACCAGCGGCCAGGAGACCGCCAAAAAGCTCAAGGAGCAAGGCGGGTCCGCATCCGACGCCCCCGACTGGCTCTTCTGGGCGGCACAGGCGACTCAGACCAGCGAGGGCTCGACCAAAATGACCCTTGCGGAGCGTGAACGCCTGCCACCGACCCTCAAGGACCGGTATTGGGGCAACCGTGGGGCCGGCGCCTCGCGGCCGGACGGCACCGTCACGATCGCGGGACACTCCGGCCAGGTGAAGGCGGAAGTCTGGGGTGCCGAGGCCAAGACACGGGGGAAGGGACTTGGCGGGGAGTACTCCGCCAAGGCGGGTATGAGCACCCTCGGCGCAGAGGCCAAGGCAGGTTGGGGCACGAACGGCGCCAACCTCGCGGGCCAGGCTTCCGCAAAGGCCTATCTGGCACAAGCTTCTGCAGAGGGCAAGTACCAGGCGGGTCTCTTCGAAGCCTCAGGCAAGGCCGAAGGCATGGTCGGGGCCGACGCCAACGTCCGCGGGTCCGTCGGCCCGGATGGTGTCCACGTCGGCGGCGAGGCCTTCGCCGGGGCCAAGGCCGGAGTCGAAGGACACGCCTCCGTCGCCGGAGTCGGCGTCGGCGGCAATGCCGAGGCTTGGGCCGGCATCGGATTCGAGGCGAACCTCGATGCCGGTATGCAGAACGGCAAATTGGTCATCGGCGGGGACCTCGGCGCCGCCCTCGGCGTAGGCGCCAAGGCGGGCGTGTCAGTGGAGATCGATCCCGGAAAGGTCACCGATGCCGTCAGCGATGCCGCGGACACCGTCGGAGACTGGGGTGGCGATGCGGCCGATGCCATCGGTGACCTGTTCTGACCGATACCGGAAGAGGCCCGACCCGGGGCGCAGGAGCACAGACGCAGTCAGCCGTCCGTACTGTGGGGGCCGGGCTGCGGGAATCCGCACGACAAGGAGATGATCCATCATGCCGGGCACACTGCCTGTACCCCTCACCTGCGAGTTGCCGCAGGGCTGGCAGGCGGCTCCACCGGACGAGGCCGGGGCCCCACAGGCAGCCCTCGTCGCACTGCATCTGGCGTCGAAGGGAGAGGGCTTCGTCCCGAACATCACCGTCACCGGGCGCACCCGCACCGATGCCGCAGGCCTGACCAGGATCGCCGAGGAGTCCATTCGGCGGCTCCAGGAAGCCGTTGGAACCGTGCATGTGGTAAAACGATCCGAGGTGGGCACGTCGGAGGCGCCCGGGCTGGTCGACACACCGGGCATTGTGCAGAACTTGCACATCGACGCCACGGTGAACGGGCAGCCCATGAAACTGGCGCAGAGCCAGTTCTTCCTGATCCTGGAAAACGAGCAGCGGCCGAATGAGCGCGCCGAGATCGAAATCGCTCTGACCGCCAAGACGGAACAGTTGCACGAGGTCCTCGAGGGTTTCCAGGAATTCCTGCGCACTGTTCGCCCTGCTTCTCAGGACGAAGTGGACGGCAGTCAGACGTAGCGGCAGACAATAGGGGAAGGCCGGGGCATCGGCTTGTGCCCCGGCCTTCGCTTGCGTTACCCGCTGAGCGGGACGACATCCTCCTCCAGTACGCTCCGGCCCTCCGCGGGAGTCTCGGTTCGATCCAGAGCGCCGACCACCTGGGCCATGAACTCCAACGCCGGCTCTACGTCGGGCGGGCTGAGCCGGTCCGTGAAGGAGCAGAGGAGCCTGTCCCCCAGGAACCACAATGGATAGTCCTTGCTCCGGGAGTCGTTGAGCAGAAACTCCAAGAGCGATCCACGAAGCACCTGCTGGGCAGCAACAGGCTCGTGCCCGTTCACGGTGAACTGTTCGTCGAATTCGGGGTGCCCGACCTGCACGTCGTTCTGCCCGAACATCCGCCGCGCCGACGAGTGCTTCCGGACGGAGAAGTATCCGACGTAGCACGGCAGTTGCACGGTGTAGACGGACCTGACGACCCGCACGCCGCCACTTTCCCCGTCCCCCATCGCACCGCGGGTAGAATACTCCCATCCGAAGCAGTAGAAGGGATGTCCCTGGTAGTTGCCGCACAGATAGTCGTGCACGTCGGGGGATCGCGGTTCCGTGGCCCACTCCACCCCGGCGAACCTCT
This sequence comes from Streptomyces sp. RKND-216, assembly GCF_004795255.1. Classification (NCBI taxonomy): domain Bacteria; kingdom Bacillati; phylum Actinomycetota; class Actinomycetes; order Kitasatosporales; family Streptomycetaceae; genus Streptomyces; species Streptomyces sp. RKND-216. The sequence continues at coordinate 1,205,639 of NZ_SSBQ01000002.1, forward strand.
CCGCACGCGCTTGCGCCTTGGGTGCGTAGGTACCCCCGTACCGCTCAGCGAGCGCCTGGAAGCGCGGAGCGTTCCGCCGCCTGCGCAACCATCGGAAGGTCGTAATCACCAATCCCAAGATGAGGCCGTAGATGATGATCTGGATGAATGACATCTCATCACCACTCGCCAAAAGCATTGCCGTTGTCGACGTCATCGGGCCCTCCCTGCACTAGATGCGTACACACGCTAACCCTGCACGGCTCTTCAACTTGCTTCACCCTCCCCATGTCCGCGTACCAGCCACCGGACAGTCGCAGGACCTGCACACTACGGAGTCGGGGACCATACGATGTCAGCTCAGCAGGGCGGCGGCAGCGACGACGAACCAAGGATGACATTGCGAGCAGAGAGTTCGGGAGTTGACGGTCCTGAGCGCGTGCAGGGATCGGTACTCGATGAGCCGAAGATTCGAGCGGCGCTGAAGCAGGGTGACTTCTCCCGATGGCAGCGACCCGGCGGTTACGCACTTCAAGAAGACCTCACTGCCGGCGAGCCTGCCCGGATCCTCATGTTCCAGGTCGACCACCGATGGTACGTCGGCTACAAGACGCTCTCGGACTACTTCGTCTACCACGACGTCTCGGGGATTCTCTGCAGCCGCATCTACTGGCACAACGTGGTCGGTCACCTGGACGGGATCCGCATCTCCGACACCGAAGTGCGGGTGGCCTTCCGTCCGTTCGGGATCGACGAACGGCACGCGGTGTTCGATGCCATCGCTTCCACCACGGCGATCACGCACCCGTTCGTGAACCACAGCGAACGGGGCCAGGAGGAGGCGAGCGAACCGGACGGCTGGCCGGTCACCGAGGAGCGCGCCCAGTCCCTGAACGTCGCCGAGGAACACCTTCGACGCTATACGAGGACGTTGTTCGCGCCCACCCTCGCGAACCTCGCAGAAGACGTCACGGTCTACGATCCTGCCTGTTCGACAGGGCACTTCCTAGCGGAGTTCGCCGACATCGCCCCGGCGCGGATCCGCACGGTCGGCCAGGACCTCAGTCGCCCCATGACAGAACTCGCCAAGACCCGCATCGAAGAAGTTCACCACGGCGACGCCAGACGCCCGGCGCCGGAGGCCGGGACGGTGGACATCCTCTTCTCCCGGTTCCTGAACTCAGAGGTCGTCACCACACAAAGCGCCAGGGGAATCCTTCCGCGGCTCGTCTCCACACTGCAGCCGGGAGGCCTGATGGTGCTCCTGGGACACAGCCCGGTGCTCCTCGACGTTCCAGACCTACAGGCTGCCGGGCTGAGCGTTCTGCAAACGACGGGCCGCCAGGACGACTACGTGTTCCAGTACTACGTCTGCCGCAAGTCGATCTAGACAAGGCGAAGGGGGTGTTGGTGGACCGGCCGGTCCACCAACACCCCCTTCGGCACTCACCGAGGCGAGGGCGGCTGGTTCGGCGGCAGAGGCGGCGACGCCGGGGGGCCGTAATACTGGCCTGCCTGCGGCGGACGCTGCTGACCGAACTGCTGAGGCGGCACCCCCGACCAACCGTTCGCCGGACCAGGACCAGGCGCGCCCGCAAACGGCTGCGCGTTTTTCCGCTTGCCCCTCATCGCGAGGTAGACGACGAGACCGAGGACTACCAGGGCAGCGACGGCGATGACTCCGATCAGAACTCCGCCAAGCCCACTCGACTCCTCAGAGGCCGTCGAGTCGTCGCCAGGCGCAGCCTGCGAGTCGTCCGACCCAGTAGAGGTCGACGTCTCTCCCTCTGAGGACTTCGCCAGCGGCCCTTCCTTCGGACCAGCCGGGATGTCGTGCGTCACAGCACGCAATGGGCGAACGATGCCATAGCCAAACTTCTCATCGGGGAGCTGAGCGTTCGCGTTCTCGCCGTGCGGGACCTTGGCCGTCTTGATCAAGCGATTGATCACCTGCCCCGCCGTGATGTCGGGATGCTCGGCAATTACCAAGGCAGCGGCAGCCGCTACGAACGCAGTAGCATTGGAAGTCCCGTCTTGCATCGCGTACCCGGATGCTGACTTGGGGTCAGCTACAACGTTCCCTTCAGCGGGTGCGATGAGCGTGGTATTCGAGCCCCAAGACGACCGCTCCCAGACGCCCCCGCTCGTATCGACCCCTCCGACCGATACCACTCCGGGATATGCGGCAGGGAACTCCTTGCGCTTCTTGCCGTCATTCCCGGTGGAAGCTACCACAATCACATCATTCTCGATCGCGTACTCAATAGCCCGCAAGTCACGAGAGTCTTCTGACGTTCCTTGAGAAATGCTGATTACGTCAGCGCCCTGATCCACGGCGTACCTAATTCCATCATGGAACGAGACCCCCGTCTGGCTCTCATGATCTTGGAACTTTACAGGGAGAATCTGAGCGCCCGGCGCTAGCCCCTTCACGCCAGCACTCCCGTCGGAGCCGTGCCCCTGGCCCGCAATCAGGGAGGCCATGGAAGTTCCGTGACCGCTGGTGTCCTTCCGGGCATCCTCTTCTCCACCCGGAGAGAAATCCCGCCCCTCGAGTACATTTGCGCGCAAGTCAGGATGGGAAACGTCGACACCGGTGTCCACTACCGCGACAGTTACCCCTTTACCCGTGGAGTGCTCCCAGATCTCTTCAGCAGCGAAGGCGCCTAGAGCCCACTGGCGGTCCCGAATGTCGTCAGCGGCAGCGGTCGGAGCGGATCCGAGGAGCAGCGCTCCCGTCAACGCTCCGGCGCCCACCAGATGTAGCGCTCGTCGGAGTTTCAACTTCTGCTCCTCTTCCTGCTCTCGTGCAACGGCCCCCGTGAAGTGAGTCTTTCACGGGGGCCATCTGCGATCTTCGGCACCAGCAGCTGGCTGCTGGTGCTACTACTCGATCGTTCGGGGAACGCTACGGCTGTCCTCCGGCGTCCAGGTCTCTTCGTCCTCGATGAGGTAGTCGGGACGATGTCCCTGCTCGCGCTCGTCCTCGCCGGGGCGCTGGTTCGAGCCCATCCTGCCGCCGAGCATGCCACCGCGGGCGCCCTTACCGTTGCCTGACGCGCCACCACGGCCCTTACCCAGACCGGTGCCACCTGGTGTTGCGGGCCGGCCGCCCGCGATACCTTTCGGAGCTCCCAGGACGCCTCCCTTGGCACGGGCCAGCGGGCCACGCCCGGTAGCGGCTCCACCTCGACCGCCTCCGGCGCCACCGCCCATGGCACCGCCACCACGGAAACCGGCACCTGCAGCAGTACCGCGGCTCCCAGCACCGCCTCCGGGTGTACCACTGATGCCGCCGCGGATTCCCGCGCCGCGTCCGCTCGTTCCGCCGGACCTCGCACCGCCGACAATGCCCCCGCCGGGGATGCCGTGAGAAGTAGGCCCCGTGGTCGTAGCGGGACCACTCCGCGCTGCTCCGCCGCCCGTAGGGCCGGTATCGGCGGCAGGACCGGAAATACCAGTAGGCAGGCTGTCGAGCTTGGTCTGACTCACTGGCACTTGCTTGCCACCGGAAATCCCGACGTCGCGGGGCCCGGTTGTCGAAGGGGTCTTGGCCCCAACGGGAGTTGTAGCCGACCAGTTACGCCGACCGCTACCTCCGGGCGTCGGAGAAGAGCCGGAAAAGGCGGGAATGGGCGCGGGCATCGGGACGGACGGCGAAGACGGAGGAATGTCGTCGTTGCCACCATCTCGGTTACGGCTTGTCTCAATGCGCTGTTTGTACGCGTGGTAATTACGCCCCAGGGTCTCCATGATGGCAGCTGCCTGCAGCTTGACTTCCATACCCTCACTTAGATAATTCTCGTCGATCTGCGCGAGAACGTCCTTGGGAAGGTTCTTGTTCTGGATGTCTTCCTGCGTGTAGCTGTCGTCTCGACCCATGTCGCCGAGGAAGTCGCCAGCGCGTTCGAACCAGCTGGGTTCTTCAAGAGCATCAAGGCGCTGCTTCTGATTGCGGAGGTCCTCGGCAGCCCCCTTCGTTGCCGACGAAACGGTGGCGCAGTGCGTTCCGGTGTTGCGGATGTTTCGGAGGATCTCATGCGCCTTGGTCCTGAACTGGTTCGCGCTCTCACCCTCCCAATGCTCAAGGACGTTGTCGACTGCCTTCTTCAGCAGTCCGTAGGCGCAGTCTCCCGAGCCACTTCCGTCGCTACCGAGCAGTTGGTCGTGGGCCTTCTTCCAGTTCTCGCCCACAGCCTCGATGCCGCCCGCGTTGGCGTTGGCGAGCATGCCCTTGAGCCCGTCCAGGCTCCATTCCATGAAGGGCGTGTGCTTCTCGTCGGCGTACTGCTCATTGGTGCGCTGGTAATGAGCTGCATCGCCCTGGTGCTGCTGAACGGCCTCGCTACGACTGTCGTCCCTGGCTTCTTGTCTGGCCTGCTCCCTCTCCTCCGCCGTCATGCCCGACGGATTGGAGTACGAAGTACCCATGTCAGTTCACTCCCCACCGTTCTCGTCGCACAGCCGGCCTAGCTGAAGTCCGTGTCCTGCTTGACCCCGTCCGAGGTCCGGTGCTCTTGATCGTCGTAGTTCCTGCGCACCTGTGCGGTATCGGAGCTGAACTTGACAATCAGGTCCTGGACCTTGTCGATGTATCCCTCGATGTCGGCCTTGACCCCGTCGTGCGTAGTTCGGAGGCCCTCGGCTTCCTCGAAGTCCGCGTTGCCGAACCATCCGGTCGGGATGTTCGTCTCGTACCTGGCACAGGTCTTCGGACTGCCCATGCCGTCGACGACCTGGTTGAGCTTCTTGATGACCTCGTCGAGGGCGCTGAGGTCGACCTTGTAGCCGTTACCCATATCCCCGTCTCCTCTCCCCCTGCTGCTTAGTTCCGCGTGGAAGTTGTGGTGTCGGCCGTGGCACCGGCGGTGCGTTTGCGGCGGCGGTCGCGGGTGGCGATGGCGGCGCCGCTGACGAGGAGGGTGAGGACCGTCGCGGTGCCGATGACGTAGACCGCGTAGCGCTTGGTGCGCTCTTCCTCGCTCTCGCCGATGGTGAGGGTCATCGGGGCGACGCGGCCGCGCTCCCGGGGCTTGTCCTCGACGGGCTCCTGCTGCGGGCTGTCGTCGCCGGTGAGGGCTGCGACGGGGTCGACGACGCCCCAGCCGAGTTCCGCGTCGGGGCCGGTGCCGGGGCGGTCGGCCGTCTGCATGAGGCGGGCGGCGATCTCAGAAGAGGTCCAGTCGGGGTACTTCTCGACCATCAGGGCGGCGACGCCTGCCACGTACGGGGCGGCGAAGGAGGTGCCGTCGGCGGGGCACTGCCCGCCGTTGGGCACGGTGGAGACCATGCCGACGCCGGGGGCGGCGATGTCGACGAAGTCGCCGGACTGGGAGAACTGGGCGCGTTCGTTGTTGCGGTCGGACGCGGCGACGGCGAGGACGTCGTCGTAGGCGGCCGGGTAGGTCTTCTCGTGCTTGCCGTCGGCTCCGTCGTTGCCGGCGGCGACGACGACCAGGATGTCATTGGCGACGGCTTGTGCGACGGCGGCTTCGAGGCCGGGGTTGGGCTTCTTGTCGGCGGTGTCGGAGGAGATGTTGATGACGTCGACGTCCGCGGCGACGGCGGCCCTGATGGCCTTCGACATCGTCTCGGAGTTGCCCTCCTCCTCACCGCCGGTGTAGCGGAGGGGGAGGATCTTCGCGTCGTGGGCGAGGCCGGAGAAGCCGGTGCCGCCGACGGGCTGGGCGGCGATGATGCCGGCGACGCGGGTGCCGTGGCCGTTCTCGTCCTCGGTCCCCTTGGTGCCGCCGACGAAGTCGTCACCGGGGAGGAGGGCCGGCCCGATCTGGGGGTTGTCGCTATCGACGCCTGTGTCGATGACGGCGACCTTCACGCCCTTGCCGGTGGCCTGGTCCCGGAGTTCGTCCAGGAGGACGCGCTGGAGCGACCAGGGAGTGCTCTTGATGTTCTTGCCGCCGAACTTGCACTCGGAGGTGCTGGCAAGGCCCGTGTCCGAGCCGGCGGCGGGGGCGTCCGTCGGGGTGGCCGCTGCCGGGGCCGCGGAGCCCAGGGCGAGGAGACCGAGTGTCGCGAGCACGCCGAAGGCCCGCTGCGCGCAGCGGGCGGTCCGGGGCCGTCGTTCCGAGACCCCCACGTGCGGGTCCTCTCCTGTGACTCGCGTGATACCCATCGACATCGTGTCTCTCCCCCAGGGGCATCGAGGGCCGCGCCCGTGCGGGCGGACGGAAGCGGGCCGGCCGGTGTCAGGCCGGCCCACTCCGAGGCCCGGGCGTTGCCGTCCTGCCGGTCAGCCCCAGACGTTCGCGTTGGCCTTCTCGGTGGACTGGTAGTTGTCCGCCGAGTTCTGCAGCGCGGTGGAGATCTTCATGAGGACCTGGTGCAGGTGGTCCGCTGTCTGGTCCCACTGGCGCTGCTTGTTCTGGTAGCCCTCCTGCGCGGAGCCCTCCCAGGTGTTGGCCACGCGCTTGACGGCCGCCTCGAGGTCGTCGAGCTGGCTCTTGATGTTGTTCGCCGTGGTGCGGACGTCCGAGGACGCCTGCGACACGGTCTGGAAGTTGACGAGAATTCCGGACACTATGCGTCTCCTCTTTCAGCGACTGGCGGTTTGGGAAGCTGCGAACTCGCGCGGAACGTCAGCCGATCGGGGGGCGTCCCGGTCAGCCGAAGTCCGACATGATCTTGCTGACCTCGGAGTTCTGCTGCTCTTCCGTCGCCGAGTAGTTCTGGCGGGTCGCGTCGACGGCATCCTTGATGTCGTTGAGGATGTTGTTCATCTTGCGCGCGTCCTCGTTCCACTGCTGCTGAAGGCGGTGGTACGAGGAAGCCGCCTGGCCCTGCCAGCCGGAAGCGATCCCGCTGATGACCCCGTCGAGGCGCTTGACCTCACCTTGAATCGAGCTGTTGACCTGGCTGATCTTCGACGACAGAGCCTTGAGCTCGTCCTCGGTTACCCGAAACTGTCCTGCCATGGCGCACCTTCCCCCATGCTCATCCTCGCGTGAACGTCTCAGTGGCCCGACCGGGCCGCTGGTCCTTACTCGGCTACGCGCACGGCGACCACCGGTTGAGACCCTGAGAAGAATATCGTGCCCCACCGACACGGTTGTTCGCACGCCCGTTACCGTCACGCGGTTAACACAGTGCCGCGACCTGTCCGTGATCGCTTTTCCACCGGGAGTTCACAGGTCGCCGCCCGGAGCGGGAGGTTCCGGGCTGGTAGGCCCCGAAATGCCTTAACTCCCGCTCTCAGGGCAGGAGTTACGGCCTACCCGGAAGTCCTCCGGGTGATGCGTGTCACGGCCGGCGCCTCGTCAGAAGCCCTGCTCCTGGGAGGCGCTGTCGGTGTCCAGCTTCGGCCCCTTGGGCAGCAGCTGGGACCAGTCCTGCGGAACGAGTGCGGCCTTGGTCTTCTCGTAGCCGAGTCGGGCGCTCGCCTTGGTGTCCACGCCGTGGCGCAGTCCGGAATCGGTCAGCAGGAACTTCCCGCCACCACCGCCGGTGCTGCCGCTCACCTCCTGGTAGAGCAGACCGGAACCGGAGCTCACATAGGCGCTTGCGGTCCCGGCGACGACCTTGGCCGGGTACGCGCTGCCGGCCCAGGCGGCCAGCTCCGGCCCCTCGCCGGTCATCGTGCCGGTGTAGACGCTGCAGGACACCATGCGGGAGCTGCCGCCGATGCCCTGTGCAGCACGGTTCACGTGCTGAAGGACCTCCTTCGGCCAGCCCTTGCCGCCCCGGTAGACGTCGAGATCGGCGCCCGCCGCGGTGGCATCACGCTGGGAGACGGGAACCGGATCCCCCTGCCCCTGGCCACCGCGCATCAGGGCTGCGTACAGCTCGCTGACGCGCTGCAGGCCGTCCGCACCCACGACGTAGTAGTACGGCGCCCCGCCCGGATTGGCCTCGAGGACGGTGCCGACCGTCCTGGCCTCCTCCGGGAGCTGCTCCACGCCGTCGAACTGCGCGGGTGCCCCTACTCCTTCGGGACTCGGAACCGAGATGGGCTTGCCCGGATGGAGAGTCTCGAGCCACTCGGAGGAGACCTGCTGCGGCTCGCCCGGATCGCGCAGGACGAGCGAGGTGAGCAGCCCCTCCGGGTGCGAGGCGTTGTCCAGCAGCAGCTTGGTGCCTTCGCCGTCGACGATGTACTGGGCTCCGGTCTCGGAGTCCTGCACGTACAGGGCCTCGCCGTCCCCGAGGCGGCTCCTGCCCCGGAGAGCGTCCTTGTCCTGGCCGCCGAGTACGAAGACGGCCTGCTGCGGCTCGCCGCCCTGGCTCGGCTTCTGGCAGACGGCCCACTCCTTGGCCGCCTCGGCGTCCTCCGGGCTGGGCAGCCGGTCGGGGGCGTAGGGGATGCCGATGGTGGCGCCGCGGGAGATGCCGCTGGCGTCGATGTCCTTGCCCGCGACCTCGATGACCTCGCCCTTGCCCTTGTCGAGCACGAGCTTGGCGGAGGCGAAGTTGAGCACCGGGTGCAGCTGCTTGGTCTTCTTGCCGTCCTTGCCCTCGGCGGAGAGGACGACGTAGCGCGTGGTGGAGTCGGTGTCGACGATGACGTACTCGCCCGTCTTGTCCCAACCGGGAGGCGCGCTGGGGGCGATGGCGCCCCACGCGATGCAGCCCACGACCAGCACGAGGCTCATCACGGTGCCGGGCATCATGGCCCGCACCGGGCGCGGAGCCTCCTCGTCGGAGACTCTGGATTCCGGCTGCAGAAAGGCCGCAAGGGTGCGCTTCCGTGCGAAGGTGTGGGCGCTGAGCTCGTCCCGCCGCTCCATCGGTCCCCGTCTCTTTCGTGTCCCCTGGTGATACCAGGTCGTCCCTGGTGTGCTGCCTGGTGGTGCCCTCGCGGGCGTCCCCCGGAGGCTGAGCCGTTCCGGGGCGGCGACTTCGGGCCGCTCCCGTCGACCGTCCTCGGCTGCACTACTATGCCGCCCGGCGGCGAGGACGCAAACGGCCGGGTGAGGCGGGAGGTCGCGGCATCCGCACAAGGCCCTCACGAACGCCCTCGTGGACCCTGCTGCCGCACGCGTACCCGGTGAGTATCCTGGCTGCCCGGCCGGCGCCCGCGCGGTGCAGGTCGGGGGGCTGCGGGGGAGCCGGGCGACGGCTCCGCACGCACGGTAGGCCCGCGGGGTCGTGCGGTGGTGGTGGCCGTTCCACCCGCCCTCCGACGGCCACTCGCACCACGATGCCGGCGCCGCCGAGGCGCGGACCGCGCGGTCCGCGGCCGGGCGCCGGCCACCCGAACTGCTGCGCGCAGCAGTGTCACGAGAACCTCGAAGGGGAAACACGGGGGATGACGAGCGCCACCCGCAGCCGGTCCCGGGGCCGGCGCGCCCCGCGCCAGCGGACAGACGAGCAGTCGGCGACGACGCCGGAACAGCAGGGCCCGACGACGGCGACGCTGCGCCTGCACCGGAGGCCGGGAAGTCTCGGCCCGGTGCGGCTTCAGCAACTCGTGCTCATCCAGATCGCGGCCGCACTCGTGCTGGTCGCCTGGATCGTGGGGTCGTGGATGATGGTCCCGGCCGCGGTGGTCGCCGGACTCTTGACGCTGGTGGCGCTGGTGAACCGCCGTCAGCAGGCACTGTCGGAGTGGTACGAGGTGGGGCGCGCGCTGCGGCGCCGCAAGCGGGAGGCGAAGCTTCCGCCCCCGCCGGGCACCGACCCGGGCATGGCCCCGGTGGTGGAGTGCGATCCGGCCGTGCAGACGTCGACGTACGTGACGCGCGAGGACCGTGCGATCGGCATGGTCGGGGACGGCACGTTCCTGACCGCCCTGATCGCCGTGGAAGGCAAGGACGCGCCGCTGCGACCGGGCCGTCCCGGTCGCGTGGAGCGTCCGCTTCCGCTGAACCTGCTGCACGACGCGCTGCTCACCGACGACATCCGGCTGGAGTCCGTCCAGGTCGTGCAGCACACGCAGCCGGCTCCGGCGCCGCACCTGCCCGAGCATTCGGTGGTGGCGCGGTCGTACGGATCGCTGAAGGAGGCGTCGGGCATCCCGTCGCTGCGGATGACGTGGGTCGCGCTGAAACTCACGCCCGAGCTGACTCCGGAGGCGGTCCAGGCGCGCGGCGGCGGACTCGGGGGCGCGCAGCGCTCGCTGGTGCGTGCGGCGGACCAGCTCGCGAGCCGCCTCGAGGGCGCCGGTTTCAGTGCCACGGTGCTCAACGAGGCGGAGATCGTGCAGGCGCTCGCCACCTCCAGCTGCCTCAACCCCCGGGTGAGCAACGCGACGTCGGGTGCGGCCGACCGGCGGGGTACGCAGCGCCGCACGGAGGAGACGGTGCGCGGCTGGCGGTGCGACGACCGCTGGCACGCGACGTACTGGATCAGCCGGTGGCCGCAAGTCGGCCCGAGTGCGGTGAGTTCCGCGCACCTGGCGTCGATCCTCACCTCGCTGCCGGTGTTCACTTCGGTGTTCAGCCTGACGCTCGGCCGCGGCGACGGGCGGTACGCGTCGGTCGCGGGCCATGTCCGCATCGTGACCCGCAGCGAGAACGACCTGTCCGACGCGCGCCGTGAACTGCAGCGCCGTGCCGGTCGTGCGAAGACCGGACTCGTGCCGCTCGACCGGGAGCACGTCCCCGGTGTGCTCGCCACCCTGCCGCTCGGAGGTACCAGCGAATGACCAGCCCGGTGATGCCCCAGCAGACCGGCATGCCCGGCGCGGGCCTGGGCCGCCCGCAGCAGGGCGGCGCGGCGCCGGCGCAGCCACGGCACGTGGCGACGCCCTCCGACACGGGGATGATCCCAATCGTCGGCCGGCAGGACGAGCAGGAAACGCCGCGGCCGCGACGTCCCGGTTTCGGGCTGCGCGGCCCGCGTTCGCTGCGGCACCGGGTGGCGGCGGAGGAACTCGCCGCGATCGGCGTGCCGTTGGGCGACGACGGTGTGGTCATCGGTACGGACGCGCAGAACCAGACGGCCGTGCTGGGACTGAGCCGCCGCACGGCGTACGACCTGCTGCTCATCGGCGGCCTGTGGACGGCCCAGGTGCTGGCACTGCGGGCGGCGGGCACGGGTGCGCGGGTCGCGGTGGAGACGGGGCGGGCGCACGTGTGGACGCCGCTGGCGCAGGCGGCGGGCGCGGAGCAGCAGTGCATCACCCTGCACGACGTGGGGCACGTGCCGTCGCTCGGTCCGTCGGTGAGCAGCCCGGTCGTGGTCATCCGGGACTGCGGCATGAAGCCGCCGCGGGGGCGGGTGAACTCGGCGCCGTGGCAGGCAGTGGTGACGCTGCTGCCGTATCTCAGCCCTGCTGCGCCGCGCTTGCTCCAGACGTCGTCGCTGGTGGGCATCCAACGGGTGTCGCCGGACGAGGCGCGGCATCTGGCCCGGAAGATGCGGCTGCCGCAGGAGGAAACGGATTCCCTGCCGACGCTCGGCGACGGCGTGACCCTGTGGTGCACGCGCAAGGACCGGTACTACTCGGTGACGCAGCCGACGGACGCGGAGGTCGGGCTGCTCGGTCACGCGCGGCGTCTGGACTGACGCGGTTCCTGGAAGCCGGGGACGGCCCGGAGGACGTCTTCCACCCGTCCACCCGCGGTGCCCGCCTTCAGTGGAATGCCGGAGTAGGAGAGGTTTGCCGTTCTGGACGGCCGTGGTCCGCAGGGAAGTTGACCGGCGGAGCGCGGGCTCCGAGACTGGACGACGACCTCCGGCCGGCGGGTCGGACCGAGACGTGCCACGACGGACCGGGTCGCGCCGATCGGGGCGAAGCGCGTGAAGTGGGAGTGGCCCCGGCACCGAGCACCGACGGGGCCACGGTGCCGTGTCCGGAGTCGGGAAGTCTAGGCTGGGTCACTGCGCAGCACATCGGGGTGTGGACCAGCGGGAGGCATTGTGAGTAGCGATCGGGACGAATTCCGCGTCGGGGGTGCGAACCGCGACACCGATCGTTTCGACGCGGAGAACGAGTCCGATCTCGACCCGGAGTCGACGGGACAGTTCACCATCGACTACACGCCGCCGGCCTGGTACACGCAGGACGCCGAGCCGACGCCGCCGCCCGCTCCCGCTCCACCGCCTCCTCCGCCGCCGCCCGTCGGACAGGGACCGTACGGGCACGGGCCGGCGCAGCCCCCGCAGACCGCCGACCCGCGGAGCTACGGCGCCGGGGTGCCGGGCGGCCCGTTCGGGTCTCCGACCGAGCAGGGGCCACCCGCCGCTCAAGGGCCGCCGCCGCACGTCCCCGGCCCGCCGCCCGCTGCGTCCGCGCCACCGTCGTTCCCGCAGTTGAGCCCGGAGGAAAACGCTCCGGGCTCCCCGGACGCCCCCGCGCCCGGCCCCGGGGTCCAGGGCCCCGGCGGCGCGAGTGGGCCGGGGTCGTTCACCGACGCGCCCGCGGAGCAGGCCACCGGACAGCCCCCGGTTGAGGGGGGCGACCTGGAGAGCGGGGACACGGTCCGCTTCTCGGCCGCCGCACTGCGGCGGGAGATGGAGCAGTTCCGGCGCGAGCGCGAGGAACGGGAGACGGCGCAGGAGGAGTCCGCACCGGACACTCCGGTCGCCGCGGACGAGGAGGACGCTGTCGCCGAGCCGGTCGCCGGCCCGGGCGACGATTCCGGGAATTCCTTCTCTCCGGAGGAGTCCTCCGGTAAGAGCGCGCCGGAGAGCGCGGACGACGGCGCAGCCGCTCCGCACTCCGCGGAGAGCGGCACGAAGGGCGCGGAGGCCGAGGACGACGGCGACGGGGAGGAGTCCTCCGCCGCCATGGACGCGGACACCGGTCCGCTCACCCCCGACGCCACTGACGCCCCCGACGTAGCGTCCGCACCCGCCGAGGCTCCGGAGGCTCCCGCCGCACCCGCGCCGCCCGCGCTGGAGGACGCTCCCGGGGCCGAGGGCCGACCCGCGCAGGTCGTGCCCGCCCCGCCGCAGTTCCCCGAGGGAGCGGGTGCCGGTCAGGGCGGACTGCCGCCGCTGCCGCCGCAGTTCCCGCCCGCGGACCCGGCGCAGCAGGCCGGTGGACCCGCCACTCCCCCGCCGGGAGCGCCGTGGGCGGCGTCGGGGGACGCGCCGGGCACGGGTGCACCCGTGCCGCAGCAGCCCCCCATGCAGCCCCAGCCGCAACAGCCGCAGCAGGCCGGGTACGGCTACCCGCACCCGGCCCACGGGGCCGTGCCGCCCGCCCAGCAGAGCGGGTACGGCTACCCCGGCCCGGCCCAGCCGCAGGCGCAGCCCCCCGGGCAGCAGCCGCAGGGCGGGCACCCCGGCGTGCCCGGCCCGCAGGGTGGCTACGGCTACCCCGGCCCGACGCCGCCACCGACGCAGCACCAGCCGCAGCAGCCGTACCCGGCGCAGTCACAGCCGGGCCAGCAGCCCGCTCCCGGCTACGGCTACCCGCACGCCCAGCAGGTCCCGCAGCAGCAGGCTCCGCACGCCGCGCAGCCGGGCCAGCAGCCTCCCGCAGCGCAGCCGAACGCCCCCCAGCAGGCCCCCCAGCCGCCGCCGCAGCAGGCGCCGCACCACCCGCAGCACGGCTCGCCCGGCACGGCCACGGGCCCGCAGCCGCACGGCGTGGGCGACCCGGCGCAGGACCCGCGCCGCCAGTCGCACGCCGGTTCGCCGCTGGGCTACACCGCGGCCGTGGAGCTGTCCTCCGACCGGCTGGTGAGTGGCAGGAACAAGAAGCCGCGCTCGCAGAACCCGGCGAAGGCCGGATCGCGGTTCAAGCTCGGTGGCAAGAAGGAGGAGGCGGAGCGCCAGCGCAAGCTGGAGCTGATCCGTACGCCGGTGCTGTCGTGCTACCGGATCGCGGTCATCAGTCTCAAGGGCGGGGTCGGCAAGACCACCACGACCACCGCGCTCGGCTCCACGCTGGCGACGGAGCGGCAGGACAAGGTCATCGCCATCGACGCCAACCCGGACGCGGGCACGCTGGGCCGCCGCGTGCGCCGGGAGACAGGGGCGACGATCCGCGACCTGGTGTCGGCCATTCCGTACCTGAACAGCTACATGGACCTGCGCCGGTTCACCTCGCAGGCGCCGTCGGGTCTGGAGATCCTGGCGAACGACGTGGACCCCGCGGTTTCGACGACGTTCAACGACGACGACTACCGCCGGGTCATCGACATCCTGGGGCGCCAGTACCCGATCATCCTCACGGATTCGGGCACCGGCCTGCTGTACTCGGCGATGCGCGGGGTCCTGGACCTCGCCGACCAGCTGATCGTCATCTCGACGCCGTCCGTGGACGGCGCGAGCAGCGCCAGTACGACGCTGGACTGGCTGTCCGCGCACGGTTACGGCGACCTGGTGCGACGCAGCATCACGGTGATCTCCGGGGTCCGTGAGACCGGCAAGATGATCAAGGTCGAGGACATCGTGTCGCACTTCGAGACGCGCTGCCGGGGCGTGGTGACCGTGCCGTTCGACGAACACCTCTCCGCCGGCGCGGAGTTGGACCTCGACATGATGCGGCCGAAGACGCGGGAGGCGTACTTCGATCTCGCCGCGCTGATCGCGGAGGACTTCGCCCGCGCCCAGCAGGAGCAGGGCCTGTGGACCTCGAACGGCAATCCGCCGCCGCAGCAGGCGCCGCCGATGCCCGGTGCGCCCGGCTACCCGCAGCAGGGCTACGGCGGCCAGCCGGGCGCCCAGCCCGGCTGGGGCCAGCAGGGGTACGGGCAGGGGGTGCCGCAGCCGCCCTACGGGCAGCCGCAGGGCGGCCAGCCGCAGCAACAGCCGTACGGTCAGCCGCCGCAGCAGGGCGGGTACCCGCAGGCCGGCGCGGGCTGGCCACAGCAGCCGCCCCAGCAGTGAGGCGCCGGCGCCGCCGGGCCGCTCACCCCTCACGGTGGCGGCCGGCGACGCCGTGCGGTCCCTCCCCCTTCAGGCGTCGCCGCCGCTTCAGCCGCCCTCGCGCGGACCTTCGGGGCTCAGCACGTCCTCCAGCACGTAGTGGTGGGTGTCCCCCGCCGGGTCGAGGCGCACCAGCGGCAGCGGCTTGTTCTCCGGGTTGCCGTACCGGCCGAAGGACAGGGGGCCGCTGACCCCGCGGACGGCGGTCTCCCCGTTGATCGACCCGAGCATCTGGCGGACGTCGCCGGGAGACAGTTCCTTGTCGGTGTTCTCCCCGGTCGCGCTGCGGACGGCGAGACCGACGGCGAAGGTCGCGTCGTAGCCGAGCATCGCCTGCCCGCTGTACAGGTCCGCCTCGCTGGTGAACCTCTCCTCGTACCACTCCAGGAAGTCTGCGTAGGGGTTCCTCGTGTCGCCGGCGTAGATCGTCGCGGCGGCGTCCGGGTGGGCGAGAGCGGTGTACTGCACTTGCACGGCGCTCTGGTCCCAGCGCCGCAGGAACGCCCGGTAGGCCGCGGCGTCCTCGAACTGGGTGAGGTCGAAGAACATGCCGACCGCGTCGTCCCCGGAGTACACGGTCGTGGGGCAGGTGCGGCCCTGTGCGCCCGCGGCCTCGATGAAGGTCTTGAGGGCGCGGCCGCGGCCGGCGAAGTAGACGGCGTCGGCCCGGGAGGAGTCGTCGCAGACCTTGTCGGCGACGGTGGCCAGCGCGTTGCCGGCGCTGTTCTCGTTGGAAAGGAACCGGAGGGTCACCGGATCGACGCGGAGGCCCTTGTCCCGGGCGGCCCGCACGAAGCCCTGCCGCAGGGAGCTGCTGTAGATGTCGTGGTCGTTGCCGTCCTCGACGAGCCGGACGGTGAAGTCCTCGTCCTCGCGCTGGCTCCGGCGGAGGTGTTCCACCACTGCTGCCGTCTGGTCGCTGTTGGGCGCGACGGCGCGGAAGAAGCTGGTCTCACCGCGTTCGCTGAGGCCGTCGGCGGTCACCGTCGAGCCGACCATCGGGATCCTGTGCTCCCGGAACCGCTCCACGGCCTTCTTCGTCGTCGCTCTGCTCTGGCCGAACCCGGCCACCGCCACGACCGGGTTCGGACCGTCGGTCATGCCGAGGATCTGTTCGACGACCGTCTCCCACTGGGCGGAGCCGCTGCCGGGGTTGGCGAGCAGGAGTCTGATCTGCGGGGTCGAGCCCTCGCCGCCCAGGTCGGGCCGGTTCAGGGCGTACTGGGCGAGGTAGGCGCCCTGGAGTTCCTGTTCGATGCTGCTGGTGCCCTTGTCGCCCTCCCCCAGGGTCATGGGCTCGAAGTAGGCGATGCTCACCCACGGCTCGCCGGACTCCTCGACGCGACGGTTCTCCTCCCGGATGAGACCGATGACCTCGGTCAGGTCCTCGTGGAAGACATGGTCGCCGTCGGTGACGCCGATGCAGGCGGCGTCCGGCCCGACGCGGCTGACGCCGTCGGCGCAGCGCACGAGGAAGTGCCGGTGGGCCCAGAGACCTCCGGCCACCAGGGCGCAGACCACCACGAGGGTGAGCCCGATGCGGAGCCACCAGCGCGGGGGCGGCTGCGGGATCTCCAACTGCTCTTCCGTCACCACCAGGGCCTCCCTCTGTACTGCTCGGACTTCAGTAGGAGCACGTGCCGGTCCGTGCCGTCGTCGACCATGCCGCGGAGGGTGAGGAACTCCTCGCGGATGTCGTCGTACAGATCGGCGAAGGGGTCTCCCAGGGGGTTGCGGTAGGGGTCGCCCACCCGGTCGGTGGCCGGATCGTCGGCGGGTTCCGGGCTGATCCAGCAGGCGGCGAGCAGGCGGGTGACGGTCTTGGTGCGCGCGCTGCGCGGGCGTCCGTCGTCGGCGAGGAAGGCGACCAGGTCGCGGAAGAGCCGGCGCGGCGGCTCGGGCGGGGCGCCGCCGCGCGTCCGGATCGGCGCGCGGCGGAGACGGCAGAGCTCGGTGCACCACTCGGCGGCGGGGATCTGTGTGAAGCGCCCGTCGAGGTAGCGGGCGGCGCTCTCCAGGCGGCCGGAGGCGAGGTCGTGGTACGCGAGCGCCCAACGGTCGTCCTCGTGGCCTTCCGCGAGGCGCGAGCGGACCCGGTTGCCCAGTGCCGTCTGGGCGGCCTCCCACGCCTCGGTTCCGTCGTCGGCGGGCGGTGCGCCGGCGAGTTCGCGGAGCAGCAGGAAGCGCAGCAGGGGGTGCAGCATCTCGTGGGCGCCGTCGGTGCGGTCGTCGCCGGTCTCGATGCGCATGGTGCGCAGCGGATCGCCGGAGAAGTGCCGGAACTCGCTGCCGAGCGCTTCCCCCGCGTCCTCCTCCCACAGGTCGCGCGCGGCCCCCGCGTCGCCGAGGTTGACGGCGACGGCGGCACGGGCGAGCTGGGCGCGGAACTCGGGGCTGGTGCGCTGGGGCAGCAGGCGGTCGAGCAGGGCGCCGACCAGGTCGGGCGTGAACAGCTGCCGCAGCCGGTCGGGCCACGTCTCAGCGTCCCCCCGCAGGCACAGGGTGCCGACGACGGCGGCGGTGGCGGCGGGCTGGCCGCGGGTCAGCTGGTGGACGAGCCAGCCGAGCCACTGCCCGGCGTTGTCGACCTCGGGCAGTTCGACCTGGCGGGCCTGGCTGCGCAGCGCGCTCTCGACCACCGCGTCGACCTCGCGCGCGTCGAGGTTGCGGAGCGGGCCGACGTGCAGCACGTCGTCCACCGGAACCGGACGGAACCTGCGGGCATCCTCCCATGCCCGCTGGTAGCCGTGGTGGTCGCGCCCGGTACTGCCCTCGCGGCGCATCAGCACCTCGGGCCGGGCGGCTGCGGTGGCCACGACGAGCAACGGGTCGGAGTGGCCGGCCCGGTCGCGCGCCTCCAGCAGGAGCCGGAGGAAGTCGTCGCCCTGCTTGCTGTCGGCGTTGTCCAGCAGCAGCAGGCAGTGGGAGGTGCGGTGGTGGTTGCCGCGGCGGCTCCGGTAGGCGTCGTGGAGGTCGGCGAGGAACGCGTCGAAGAGCGCCGCCTCGGCGAGCCGCCGCTCGGCCTCCTCCTGCTCGTTGTAGAGCCGGTTGAGGGACACGACGACGTCCTGGTGGGAGCCTCCGCCGTAGCGGCGACGGAGACGGACGAGCTGGCGCCGCGTGCGCACACTGGCCCAGTCGGAGTCCCAGCCGGGCAGCAGCCGCAGTGCCGCACCGACGGCGGCTGGGCTGCCGGCGATGGCCGCCGCGGTGTCGACGAGGGCTTCGACGACACCGCGCATGTGCTCGCCGCCCCGCCCGGTGCGCGCATTGAGCGCGGCACGCATCTGCTGGACGGCGGTCGCCCGGCTGTCCCGGTCGACGCGCGTGGACAGGGCGAGCGCCAGCACACCGTAGGTGGGGAACGTCAGCTTCGGGACGCGCGGCTTGTCCGCGTGCAGGTCGAATACGATCCGGGCGAGCAGGTCGATGGGCTTCGCGCTCTCCGTGTCGCCGAGCCGGGACAGGTCGAGGTGGGCGACGGGGCCGGCGGCGGCCCAGTGGCGCAGGTGGTGCAGCAGTGTGGTTTTGCCGCTGCCCCGCGCTCCCAGCAGGAGCAGCGTGGGCAGTTCGGGGTGCACTCCCTTCGTGCGCAGGAACCAGGTGCGGACCCACTCCCGTATCGCGCGGTCCCGTTCGGAACGCCCCGCGAGTTCCAGCGCGTCGCCGGCAAGCTCCCGCATCGCCGTGCCCCCTTCCCCCGTCGGCTCTGCCCGCGTGACCGACCGTGCGGTACGCGTCACAGCAGGGTCGACCCAAGTCTCCCTGGGTGCAAGGCATCTGAGCGAAACGTGAGTGTCAACGGGTGCGCGCGGGGCGCACGGCGAGGAGCTCTCGGCGGGCAGGTCGTCGCTCGGGCCACGGCGACGCCGTGCGGGTCAAGCGCGCGGCGTGGCTCCGGCGGCGTCGGCCTCCGCGACGAGCGTGCGGCACAGGTCGACGTCCTCGGTCATGCGGTCGGTCAGCGCGCCGAGGCTGTCGAACTTCTCCTGGCCACGGATCCAGGCCAGGAAGTCGACGGCGACGTGCAGTCCGTACAGCTCGAGGCCGACGCGGTCGATCGCATACGCCTCGACGGTGCGTTCCGTGCCGTCGAACTGGGGGTTGGTGCCGACGGAGACGGCGGCGGGCATGGCCTCCGGCGCGCCCTCGCCGAGGACCGTGAGCCAGCCGGCATACACGCCGTCCGCGGGCACCGCGGTGTGCGGCAGCGTCTCCACGTTCGCGGTGGGAAAGCCGAGCGCACGGCCGCGCTGCGCACCGCGGACGACGACGCCCTCGACGCGGTGGGGGCGGCCGAGCACCTCGGCGGCGCCGGTCACGTCGCCCTCGGCGACCAGCGTGCGGGTCAGGGTGGAGGAGAACGGCGCGCCGCCGCCGGCCTCACCGCGCGCGAAGAGGTCCACGACGTCGACGTCGTAGTCGTAGGTGGCGCCCAGCTCGGCGAGGATGTCGACGTTGCCGGCCGCCTTGTGGCCGAAGCGGAAGTTGGGGCCCTCGACGACGGCGCGCGCGTGCAGCTTGTCGACGAGGACCTTGACGACGAAGTCGGCCGGCGAGAGCTGCGAGAACTCCTGCGTGAACGGCAGGACGAGCACCGCGTCGACGCCCAGCTCGGCCATCAGGTCCGCACGGCGGTGGTGCGGCGCGAGCAGCGGTGGGTGGCTGCCCGGACGCACGACCTCGCTCGGGTGCGGGTCGAAGGTGACCACCACGGCGGGCACGCCCAGGTCGCGGGCGCGCTCGACGGCCTTGCCGATGATGAGCTGGTGTCCGCGGTGCACCCCGTCGTACGAGCCGATGGTGACGACGCTGCGTCCCCACCCCTCCGGGATGTCCTCCAAGCCACGCCAGCGCTGCACGGTGCTGCTCCTCGCGGTTACCTGATGAAACGGTGCGGGTCCAAGGGTGCCATGACGGTGTCCCGCCACCGCAGCGGACCCGGTGTGTTCTCGCGGACACCTGCCGAGGCCACGGGGCGGGCTTGCTCCTGATGGCGCCCCCGGGTGTGCCGCATGCGCCCCGAATCCCTCCGCGCGCCCCGCTGCGCGGGTGATTCCGCGGCCGGGGAGGGACAGACACTGAGTGCCCGAGGGAGGGAGGCCGTGGGCCGGGACGGCGCGAGGCGCGCCGCGTCCCGTCCCACGGCGGGCGTGTCAGGCCGGGGCTGCGAAGACGGCGAGGCTCTTGGCGCGGCCGCGGCGTGCCTCGACGAGCGCGAGGAAGCGTTCCTCCGGGCCGAACGCGGCGATCGGGCCCTCGTGGGCGGCCAGCGCGCCGGGCATCGTGATCTGTGCGCCGTTGAGGAGCAGTTGCGCATGGCGCGCGTCGACGTCCCAGCGCGGGAAGGCCGCGGCGGCGGCTTCGCCCAGGGGGAGCAGCGAGACGGCATCGGTCTCGTTGCGCTCGGCCTGGAGCTGTTCCAGCGTCCGGGCTCCGTCCAGCCGGTACGGGCCGACGCGGGTGCGACGGAGCGCGGTGAGGTGGCCGCCGACGCCGAGGCCGGCACCGAGATCGCGGGCCAACGCCCGGATGTAGGTGCCGGAGGAGCAGACCACGGAGACGAGCACGTCCACGACGGGCGTGCCGTCGTCGGCGTGGTCCTCGTGCACGCCGTGCACCGCGAAAGCGGAGACGGTGACGGGTCGTGCGGGAATCTCGAAGTCCTCGCCCTCGCGAGCCCGCTTGTAGGACCGTTTGCCGTCGATCTTCACGGCGCTGACCTTCGACGGCACCTGCATGAGAGCCCCCGTCAGTGCGGCCACACCCGCCTCGATCGCCTCACGGGTGACGCCGGAGGCGTCCTTCGCCGAGGTCGTCTCCCCTTCCGCGTCGTCGGTGAGGGTGGTCTGGCCGAGCCGGATCGTGCCGACGTACTCCTTCTCGGTCAGCGCGAGATGGCCGAGCAGCTTGGTGGCCCGCTCGACCCCGAGGACGAGCACGCCGGTGGCCATCGGATCCAGGGTGCCGGCGTGGCCGACACGGCGGGTGCGGGCGATGCCGCGCATCTTCGCGACGACGTCGTGCGAGGTGAATCCGGCGGGCTTGTCGACGACGACGAGCCCGCCGGGCTCCAGCGGATCCCTGCGCTTCACGCGGACCGGCCCTCGTCGTCCCCGTCGTCCGTGCCGTCCGACGCGTCGGCGTCTTCGGCGTCTTCGGCGGGCCGACGGTAGGGGTCGGCCTCGCCCGCGTACACGGCGCCGGAGGACGCCTTGCGGACCTCCTCGTCCGAGGCCTTGGCCCGGGCGAGCAGGTCGTCGATGGTCTTGGCGTTCTCGGGGAGGGCGTCGGGCACGAAGGTGAGGGTGGGGGTGAACTTGACCCCCGCCGCCGCGCCGACCGCGGAACGGAGGACGCCCTTGGCGCTCTCCAGGCCCTTCGCGGCCTCCTCGCGCTCCTCGTCGTCCCCGTACACCGTGTAGAAGACGGTCGCCTCCCGCAGGTCGCCGGTGACCCGCGTGTCCGTGATCGTCACGTGGGAGCCGAGGCGGGGGTCCTTGACGCCCCGCTGCAGCTTCCTCGCGACGACCTCACGGATGAGGTCCGCCAACCTCTTCGCCCGTGCGTTGTCGGCCACTGGTCCGTCTCCTGTCGTTCTGCTCGGTGGTGCTCGTTTTGCTGTGGTGCCGGGTGGTGCGGTGTGCTGCCGGGTGGTGCCGTCAAGTGTCGTCCTCGCCGTGGAAGCGCCGCCGGACGGACAGCAGTTCCACCTCGGGCCGGGCGGCGACCAGCCGCTCGCACCGGTCGAGGACGTCCGTCAGATGGCCCGGGTCGCCGGAGACCGCCGCCAGGCCGATGCAGGACCGGCGGTGCAGGTCCTGTTCACCGACCTCGGCGACGCTCACGGCGTACTTGCGCTGGAGTTCCGCGACGATCGGACGGACGACGGACCGCTTCTGCTTGAGCGAGTGGACGTC
Source organism: Streptomyces sp. RKND-216 (assembly GCF_004795255.1). NCBI lineage: Bacteria > Bacillati > Actinomycetota > Actinomycetes > Kitasatosporales > Streptomycetaceae > Streptomyces > Streptomyces sp. RKND-216. The sequence goes on from NZ_SSBQ01000002.1 coordinate 1,227,316, forward strand.
GCCCAGCAGGAGATCGAAAGAGAGAGTCCCCACATACACCCGGTGATCGTAACGGCAGCAGCCGGGGCCGATCGACGGAGATTCCGCTCCGCCGACCGGCCCCGGCACGCGTGCGCGTCAGACGCGGGGCTTCTCCCGCATCTCGTACGTCGCGATGACGTCGTCGACCTTGATGTCGTTGTAGCTGCCGAGGTTGATACCGCCCTCGAAGCCTTCCCGGATCTCGGTGACGTCGTCCTTGAAGCGACGCAGGCCCTCGATGTTGAGGTTCTCCGCGACGACCTTGCCGTCGCGCAGCAGGCGGGCCTTGGTGTTGCGCTTGACCTCGCCGGAGCGGATGAGGACACCCGCGATGTTGCCGAGCTTGGAGGAGCGGAAGACCTCGCGGATCTCCGCCGTGCCGAGCTCGACCTCTTCGTACTCCGGCTTGAGCATGCCCTTGAGCGCCGCCTCGATCTCCTCGATGACCTGGTAGATCACCGAGTAGTAGCGGACGTCCACGCCCTCGCGGTCGGCCAGCTGCGTGGCACGCCCCTCGGCGCGCACGTTGAAGCCGATGACGATGGCGTCGGAGCCGGTCGCCAGGTCGATGTCGGTCTCGGTGACCGCACCCACACCGCGGTGCAGGATGCGCAGGTCGACCTCTTCGCCGACGTCGAGCTGGAGCAGCGAGGACTCCAGGGCCTCGACCGAACCGGACGCGTCGCCCTTGATGATGAGGTTGAGGTTCTGCACCTGGCCGGCCTTGAGCGCCTTGTCCAGGTCCTCCAGGGAGACGCGACGGGTGCGCTTGGCGAAGGACGCGTTCCGCTCGCGGGTCGCGCGGCGCTCGGCGATCTGACGTGCCGTGCGGTCCTCCTCGACGACGAGGAAGTTGTCGCCGGCGCCCGGGACGTTGGTGAGACCGAGCACCAGGACGGGGGTCGAGGGACCCGCTTCCTTGATGTGCTCGCCCTTGTCGTCGAGCATCGCGCGCACCCGGCCGTGGGCGTCGCCCACGACCATGGTGTCACCGACGCGCAGCGTGCCGCGCTGCACCAGCACCGTGGCCACCGCACCGCGGCCGCGGTCGAGGTGCGCCTCGATGGCGAGACCCTGAGCCTGCTGCTCGGGGTTGGCCCGCAGGTCGAGAGCGGCGTCCGCGGTGAGGACCACGGCTTCCAGCAGGGCCTCGATGTTCTCGCCCTGCTTGGCGGAGATGTCGACGAACATGGTGTCGCCGCCGTACTCCTCGGCGATCAGCCCGTACTCGGTCAGCTGGCCGCGGACCTTGGTCGGGTCCGCACCCTCGACGTCGATCTTGTTGACCGCGACCACGATCGGCACCTCTGCCGCCTTGGCGTGGTTCAGGGCCTCGATCGTCTGCGGCATCACACCGTCGTTGGCCGCCACCACGAGGATCGCGATGTCGGTCGACTTGGCACCGCGGGCACGCATGGCGGTGAACGCCTCGTGACCCGGGGTGTCGATGAAGGTGATCTTCCGCTCTTCCTCGTTGACCTCGGTCTTCGCCTGGTAGGCGCCGATGTGCTGGGTGATGCCGCCGGCCTCACCCTCGATGACGTTGGTCTTGCGGATCGCGTCGAGCAGACGCGTCTTGCCGTGGTCGACGTGACCCATGACGGTCACCACCGGCGGGCGGGCCACCATGGCCTCTTCGCCGCCCTCGTCCTCACCGAACTCGATGTCGAAGGACTCGAGCAGCTCGCGGTCCTCCTCCTCCGGGCTGACGATCTGGACGACGTAGTTCATCTCCTCGCCGAGGAGATGCAGCGTCTCGTCGGGCACGGACTGGGTCGCGGTGACCATCTCGCCCAGGTTGAACATCACCTGGACCAGCGACGCCGGGTTGGCGTTGATCTTCTCCGCGAAGTCCGTCAGCGAGGCACCACGCGACAGCCGGACGGTCTCGCCCTTGCCGCGCGGCAGCATCACACCGCCGACCGACGGCGCCGACATCTGCTCGTACTCCTGGCGCCTCTGCCGCTTCGACTTGCGGCCACGACGCGCCGGACCGCCGGGACGGCCGAAGGCACCCTGCGTGCCGCCGCGGCCACCGGGGCCTCCGGGGCGTCCGCCGAAGCCGGGACGACCGCCGCCGCCGGGACGACCGCCGAAACCGCCGCCACCGCCGGGACGACCGCCGAAGCCGCCGCCACCGCCCGGACGACCGCCACCGCCGGGACGACCGCCGCCACCCGGACGACCGCCGGGACCGCCGCGGCCGGGGCCGGGACGCGGGCCGGCAGCGGGACGCTGCGGCATCATGCCCGGGTTCGGACGGTTGCCGCCGCCCGGACGCGGACCGCCGGCACCGGCGCCGCTGCCTTGCGGACGCGGCATGTTGCCCGGGGTGGCACGACCGCCGCCCGGGGCCTGCGGACGCGGACCGCCCTGGCCCGGACCCCCGGCCGGACGGCCGCCGCCCGGCTTGGGGGCGCCGCCCGGACGGGGCGCCTGCGGGCGCGCCATGCCGGTGGAGCCACCGGAGGTGAAGGGGTTGTTCCCCGGGCGCGGGCCGGAGGGACGACCGCCGGGCTTGGGCGCACCGGGACGGGCGCCGCCCTGACCGGGCTTGGGCGCACCGGGACGCGGGCCGGCGGCACCGGGCTTGGGAGCCTGGCCCGGCGGGGAGGTGAACTCCGGCTTGGCAGCCGGCGCGGGCTGCGCAGGCTGAGCCGGACCCGGCTTGGGCGCCGGGGCCTTGGGGCCGGGCTTCGGCGCGGCCGCGCCCGGCGTCGGGGTCTCGGCCACCGGCTTGGGGGCCTGACCCGGCTTGGGTGCACCCGGCTTCGGGGCACCGGGCTTGGGGGCCTGGGCGCCCGGCTTGGGCGCGGCAGGCTTGGCCGCCGCCTTCTTGGGCGCGGCAGGCTTCGCCGCGGGCTTCTTGGCACCACCGGTGCCGCCCGCGTCGAGCGCGTCAGTGAGTTTGCGCACGACCGGCGCCTCGATCGTCGAGGAGGCCGATCGGACGAACTCGCCGAGTTCCTGGAGCTTGGCCATGACGACCTTGCTCTCGACTCCAAGCTCCTTGGCGAGCTCGTATACCCGGACCTTAGCCACTTCGCTCCTTACGGTCCGGGGGTGGGTCTCCGCCGGACCTTCGCTACTTGTGCATGGGCGTACTCATCGCGTACTCATCGAGTGCTCATCGCAATCTCGACCTACTTCCGACTCGCGAGGTACCTGACCCGCGCGGGGTTCCGCGCAGGCTTCTTACGGCTCTGTGTGCTTACGGAAACCGCAGATGCTGCAGTTCCGCGGTGTCGAGCGGCCCCTGGACCCGGAAGGCCCGCTGGAACGCCCGGCGGCGGACCGCCAGATCGACACACCGCTGTGCCGGGTGCACGTATGCACCCCGGCCGGGCAGCGTACCGCGAAGATCGGGAACGATGCGTCCCTCGATCATCACCACACGCAGCAAAACGGCCTTGCCCGCATGTTCCCGGCAGCCCACACAGGTGCGTTCGGGGCATACTCGGGCGCGTGTCCGGCGAGACACTGCTTAAGTCTACCTCCTCACACCGGGTGTCCCTCACGGGGAGTGCCACCCGGTGCCCCGTCAGGACTGCTCGGCGCCCGTGCCGGCCTGCTGCCCCGCGGCCGGCTCGGCCGTCGGTTCCGCCGCCGGGGTGTCCGGCCGGATGTCGATGCGCCAGCCGGTGAGACGTGCGGCGAGACGGGCGTTCTGACCCTCCTTGCCGATGGCCAGCGACAACTGGTAGTCGGGCACCGTCACCCGCGCCGAACGGGCCGCCATGTCGACGATCTCGACCTTGCTGACCCGGGCCGGAGACAGGGCGTTCGCCACCAGCTCGGCCGGGTCCTCGGACCAGTCGACGATGTCGATCTTCTCGCCGTGGAGCTCGGCCATGACGTTGCGCACCCGGCCGCCCATCGGGCCGATGCAGGCGCCCTTGGCGTTCAGGCCGGAGCGGGTGCTGCGCACCGCGATCTTCGTCCGGTGGCCGGCCTCGCGGGCGATCGCCGCAATCTCGACCGAACCGTCGGCGATCTCCGGGACCTCCAGTTCGAAGAGCTTCTTCACCAGGTTGGGGTGGGTCCGGGAGAGAGTGACGGACGGCCCGCGCACGCCCTTGACCACACGGACGACGTAGGTCCGCAGCCTGGTGCCGTGACCGTACTCCTCGCCGGGTACCTGCTCCTGCGGCGGCAGGATGGCCTCCAGCTTGCCGATGTCGACCAGCACGCTGCGCGGGTCCTTGCCCTGCTGGACGACGCCGGCGACCACGTCGCCCTCACGGCCCGCGTACTCGCCGAAGGTGACCTCCTCCTCGGCGTCGCGCAGGCGCTGCAGGATGACCTGCTTGGCGGTGGTGGCGGCGATCCGGCCGAAACCGCTCGGTGTGTCGTCGAACTCGCGCGGCTCGGCGCCCTCGGGTAGGTCCTCCGGGCTCTCCTTCGCCCACACCGTGACGTGACCGGTCTTGCGGTCCAGCTCGACGCGGGCGTCGCGGCGGCTTCCCTCGGTGCGGTGGTAGGCGATCAGCAGAGCCGACTCGATCGCCTCGACCAGCAGGTCGAAGGAGATCTCCTTCTCCCTGACCAGTCCCCGCAGGGCACTCATGTCGATGTCCACGGCTACGCCTCCTCCTGGCTCTCGTCGTCGGCGGACGCGGACATGCGGTCTGCCTTCTGCTGTACGGCCTTCTCCGCGGCCTTGCGGTTGAACTCGATCTCCACGCGGGCCTTGGCGATCTCGTCGAACTCCAGGCGGCGCGCGGTGGGCTTTCGGCCCTTCACGCCCGGCACCTCGACGTCCAGTCCGGTCTCGTCGACGGACAGGATGCGGGCGGTGAGCTCGCCGCCCTCGTGGAGCTGCGCTCTGACCAGGCGGCCGGCGGCGCGGCGGAAGTGCCGCGGCTCGGTCAGCGGGCGGTCGGCCCCGGGCGAGGTGACCTCCAGGACGTAGGGGGCGCCCCCCATCACGTCGGACTCGTCGAGGGCCACGGAGATCTCGCGGCTGACCTCGGCGCAGGTGTCGAGCTGCACGCCTTCGTCGGAGTCGACCACGACGCGCAGGACACGCCTGTTCCCGGCGGGGGTCACCGTGATCTCCTCGAGATCCAGCCCCCTGTTGCCGGCGAGCGGTTCCATCAGCCCGCGCAGCCTCTCGCTCTGGGTGGTGCTCATCCGGGTGACTCCTCGGCCGCGTGTGCTGTTGTGGAGGGAAGTTCGCGTGTCCGGGGCCAGCCTATCGTCTGCGGCGGGTCCTCCGGACCGGGTGGGGACGCCGCGTGACGCCCCGCCCTCCGCGGCTCCCGTACCCGGAGTACGGGAGCCGACACGTCCGCCGTGAGGACCCGTCCCGGCCGGATGGAGTACGGCGCGTGCCCCACCGGAGTGCGCCCCTGGCGCGCCACACGCGCCCCGGAAGGAAAGCAGGAAATCGCACAGGTAACCTCACCTGGCGTGATCACCGCCCGCCGAGCCGGTGCGGGCCGCGCCCGTGCGCCGTTCCCGCGCGACCGGCGGGCGCGAACCACTGCTTCTGGGAGTGCACCATGCCGTCCACGACGCCCGGCGGGACCGCCGGCCCCGGTGCGCCCAGCCCCCGTAGCGGCCCCCCGCGACGTGTGCTGCTGGCCGGAGCGGTCGGGGCCACGTTCGTGGCCGGCACCACCGCCGGCTGCACGGACGGCGGGGAGTCTCCGGAGGAGCGGCGCCGCCGCGTGGACGCCGCCCGACGCCTGCGGCGTGCGGCCGCGGCGGACAGCCGGGACCTGCTGACCCGGTACACCAGCACGGCCGCGGTGCACCCGGCGCTCGGCGGACTGCTGGCACCGCTGCGTGAGGCGGTGGCCCGACACGTGGAGGCGTTCTCCGCACCGCATCAGGCGGGCGGCGGCCAGGACAGCGGGGCCGGCCACGACCGGAAGGGCGGCGGTGGCGAAGGCCCTGCGGGCGGACCGCCCGCAGGAAGCCGCACGGCCGTACCGGGCGACGAGAAGCGGGCGCTGACCGCGCTGGCCGAGGCCGAACGCCGCACCGCCGCCACCCGGATGCGCGACCTGGTCGACGCCCCGCCCGAACTGGCCCGCCTGCTCGCCTCGGTGGCGGCGGCCGGCAGCGCCCACGCCCTGCTGCTCACGGAAGGCGACGCCGCATGACGACCGCACGGCAGGCGGAGCCGGGATCCGCCGTCGGCTCCGCCGCCGAACTCACCGCGCTCCAGGCGGCGCTGTCCGCCGAGCACGCCGCGGTGTACGGCTACGGCGTGGTCGGCGGCCGGATCGCGCAGGACCGCCGCAGCGCGGCGCGGGCCGCCTACGCGGCGCACAAGGCACGCCGCGACGCACTGCGCCGCCGGGTGCGTGACCTCGGCGGCACCCCGCAGCCCGCAGCCGCCGCCTACGCGCTCCCGTTCGACGTCCCGGACGCGGAGGCGGCGCTGCGCCTCGCGGCCGAACTGGAGGACCGGGTGGCCGCTGTCTACGCCGACCTCGTGCGGGCCTCGGCCGACGGGCGGCGGCGCGACGCCGCGGCGGCGCTGCGCGAAGCGGCCCTCCGCGCGGTGCGCTGGCGCGGCACGGGCGTAGCCTTCCCTGGGCTCACCGAACGGTCGGTGCCGGGACGGACCGGCGCACCGGGCCGGCCGACGAAGGAGTCCCACCCGCTCTGACCGTCCGTCGCCGTCGCGAAAGGCCCCGTCCGGCACATGCCCTCCGTACTGCCTCTCGACCCACCGCAGCGGCTGGTGCGCGCCCTGCACGGCCACCCGGACGGGGACGAAGCCGCGGCGGCCGCGAAGTGGCTGGAGAAGCTGCCCGGCCTGCTGGAGACGCTGCTGAAGCGCTGGGATCTGACGGACGAGCGGGTGGTCTCCCCTGGCGGGCGGACCAGCCTGGTGGTGCTGGTGCGGCAGACGGACGGCACGCCCGCCGCCCTCAAGCTGACCGCCCCCGGCACCTCGGCCGCACGCGAGGCCGAGGCGCTGGCGTGCTGGGACGGCCTGGGCGCCGTACGGCTTGTGCGTGCGGCACCGGAGGACGGCGCGCTGCTGCTGGAACGCCTGCACGGGGAGGTGTCGCTGCGTTCGCTGCCCGAGTCCAAGGCGATGCTGGAGGCCAGTTCGGCGCTGCGCCGCCTGTGGGTGCCGCCCGCGGACGGGCACGGCTTCGAGCAGGTGGCCGAACGTACCGCCGCGGAGGCGGAGATGATGCGGACGCACACGCCAGGGGAGGCGCGTCCGCTGGTCGACGAGGCGCTGGAGCTGCGGGACGGGCTGCTGTCCGGCACGCCCCGACCTGTGCTGCTGCACGGAGACTTCCGGCAGGGGGCGGTCCTGTCCGCCTCCGCGGAACGGTCACCGTGGCTGGCGGTCGGACCGGACCCGCTGGTGGGCGAGCCGGCGTACGACCTGGCGCGGCTGGTCCGCGACCGGCTGCACGACCTGATGGCCTCGGCGGGCGCACCGGCGGCGACCCGGCGCCGGATTCACCGGCTGGCGGACGCGCTGGAGCTGGATCGCGAACGACTCCGGGGGTGGGCGCTGTTCCGGTCCGTGCGGTCCGGCGTGCGCCACGTGTGGCGCGGCGACCGGCAGGACGGCGAGGCGCTGCTGGAGTTCGCCGGCTGGCTGTGACGCGGCCGGACCGTTCCGGACCCGGTGTGGAGCAGGTGTGGAGCCGGGGAATCCCTTCTCGGCCCGGAGCAGGGTGCCCGCTGGGGCCCGCCGCACCAGGGCTGATCCGCCGAACCGGCGGCGGGTGCCGGAGCTCCCGCCGCCCCGTCCGGGGGTCGTTCAGCCGAGCGCGGCCAGCCGGGCCACCGCGTCGGCGACCGGCATCTCCTCGCGCTCGCCCGTCCGACGGTCCTTGACCTCGACGACGCCCTCCTTCGCGCGCCGCCCGGCGACCAGGATGGTCGGCACGCCGATCAGCTCGGCGTCGGTGAACTTCACGCCGGGCGACACTCCCGCACGGTCGTCGACCAGAACGCGTACACCCGCGGCGCCGAGCTGCTCGGACACCTCCAGCGCCAGCTCGGTCTGCGCTGCCTTGCCGGCGGCGACGACGTGCACGTCGGCCGGGGCGATCTCGCGGGGCCAGCACAGCCCCTGCTCGTCGGCGGTCTGCTCGGCCAGTGCCGCCACCGCGCGGGAGACGCCAACGCCGTAGCTGCCCATCGTCACGCGCACCGGCTTGCCGTCCTGGCCGAGCACGTCCAGCTCGAACGCGTCGGCGTACTTGCGGCCGAGCTGGAAGATGTGGCCGATCTCGATCGCCCGGTCGAGGGTGATGCCCTCGGCGCAGCGCGGGCAGGGGTCGCCGGGCTCGACCACCACGACGTCGAGGTACTGGTCGACCTCGAAGTCGCGGCCGCACACGACGTTGCGGGCGTGGGTGTCGGCCTTGTTGGCCCCGGTGACCCAGCTGGTGCCGGGGGCGACGCGCGGGTCGGCGAGGTAGCGGAACGCCTTGCCGGCCATGCCGCCCTGCGGGCCGACGTAGCCGCGCACCAGGTCGGAGCGGTCGGTGAAGTCGTCGGCGGTGACCAGCTCGACCTCGGCGGGCGCCAGGTGCTCGGCGAGCTTCCCCATGTCGACCTCGCGGTCGCCGGGGACGCCCACGGCGACGATCTCGCCGTCGACCTTGACCAGGAGGTTCTTGAGGGTGGCCGAAGCGGGGATGCCGAGGTGCTCGGCGAGCGTCTCGATGGTCGGGGTGTCAGGTGTGTCCAGGTCCTCGACCGGCGGGTGGCCGGAACCGTCGGCCGGCGTCAGGGCGGTCGTCATCGCCTCGGTGTTCGCCGCGAACCCGCAGGCCGGGCAGTAGACGAAGGTGTCCTCGCCGGCCGCGGCGGGCGCGAGGAACTCCTCGGACGCGGAGCCGCCCATCGAGCCGGAGACGGCGGACACGATGCGGTAGTCCAGGCCGAGCCGCTCGAAGATCCGCTGGTACGCCTGGCGGTGCAGCCGGTAGGACTCCTCCAGCGCGGCGTCGCTCACGTCGAAGGAGTAGGAGTCCTTCATGGTGAACTCGCGGCCGCGCAGGATGCCGGACCGGGGGCGGGCCTCGTCCCGGTACTTGGTCTGGATCTGGTACAGCATCACCGGCAGGTCCTTGTAGGACGCGCACTGGTCCTTGACGACCTGGGTGAAGATCTCCTCGTGGGTCGGCCCGAGGAGGTAGTCGCCGCCCTTGCGGTCCTTGAGGCGGAAGAGCAGGTCGCCGTACTCCTCGTAGCGGCCGGACTGCTCGTAGGGCTCCTTGGGCAGCAGCGCGGGCAGCAGCACCTCCTGGGCACCGATGGCGTCCATCTCCTCCCGCACGACGCGGGTGACGTTCTCCAGCACCTGCTTGCCCAGCGGGAGCCAGGTCCAGATTCCGGCCGCGGCGCGGCGGACGTATCCGGCCCGGACGAGAAGCTTGTGGCTGAGCGTCTCGGCGTCGGCCGGGTCGTCGCGCAGCGTCTTCAGCATCGTGCGGGACATGCGCTGGACTCGGGCTGCCATCGGGGGTCTCCTGCTGGTGGTGAGGTGCGGTGCCGCCCCGCGCCGCAGGCGTGAGGCGGTGAAAACAGGAGGTTATCCGTTGTCGGCGGCCGGGCGGAAATACGTATCCGAGGCGCCGGTGGCCGACGTCCACGAGGGCGCTCCTCCGGCTCCTGCACGCCGTCCGCCCCTCTCCGTCTCACCGGCCGGTGCTAGGACCTGTCCGGCGGGCGACGGAGGGGGAGGTGCGCGCCCATGACGACGTAGGGGCTGCTCGCGGAGGGGAAGCGGACGCGGCGGGCCAGGTCGCGGTAGCCGAGCGAACGGTAGAGCGCGCGGGCCGGGGACTCGGTGTCGAGCGCGGAGAGGATCGACCGCGGCTCGTCGGCCCCGTCGGTGATCCCGGTAATGAGCGCGCGGCCCAGACCGCGGTTCTGGAAGGCGGGCAGGACGTGCAGCTCGGTGATCACGAACGCGTCGCCGAGCCAAGCGTCGTGGCCCTCCTGGCGCAGGTAGGGGTGGACGACGGTGGACCACCACTGGGTGCGGTCGTTGGGCATGCCGTAGACGAAGCCGACCAGCCGGTCGCCCTCGTCGGTGGTGGCGCCGAGGGCGCGGGCGCCGGTCATGGTCAGGTGGCGCAGCACGATGTGGTGCCGGACGGCGACCTCGTCGTCGGTGAGCCCGAAGGCCAGCGCCTGCACGGCGAGGGCCTCGTCGACGCGTGCGGCCAGGTCGAGGGGGCCGATGGACACCGCTCGGGGGTCCGGGTGGTGGTGTCCGGAAGTATGCCGCATGGCGGGGAGGCTACTAGCTGATCGTCCGTGGGGCGCGCGTCAGAAGAGGACGCTCATGAACGCGCCGACCTCGCGGAAGCCGACGCGCCGGTACGAGGCCCGGGCTGCGGTGTTGAAGTCGTTGACGTACAGGCTCACCACGGGGGCGATCTCGGTCAGCGCGTAGCGGAGGACGGCGGCCATGCCGGAGACGGAGAGGCGGCGGCCGCGGTGTTCGGGGGCGACCCAGACGCCCTGGATCTGGCATGCGTGCGGGGTGGCGGCGCCGATTTCGGCCTTGAAGATCACGCGGTCGCCCTCGAAGCGGGCGAAGGAGCGGCCGGAACCGACGAGTTCGGCCACGCGCGCCTGGTAGATGAGGCCGCCGTCGCCGGCGAGCGGCGAGACGCCCACCTCCTCGGTGAACATCGCGATGCAGGCAGGCATGACCAGGTCCATCTCGTCCTTGCGGACCCGGCGGACGAAGGGATCGGGGGCGACGTCCTGCGGAACCGATTCGGTGACCATCAGCGGCTGGTGCGGGCGGACCTCGCGGGCGGGGCCCCAATGCGGCTGGAGGCGGGACCAGAGCGCGGCGGTGGGGGCCGCGGGGCCGACTATGGAGGAGCAGCGGCGGCCCTGCCGCCGGGCGCGTTCGGCGAAGGCGCGTACGGCCTCCGGGCTCGCGCAGAGCGGCACCAGGTTGGCGCCGGCGTAGCAGAGGGACTCCAGTCGGCCGTGGCGGTACCAGCCCCAGAGTTCGCCGCCGAGACGCCACGGGTCGAGGCCGGAGGCCTGGACGCGGGCGGTGACGAAGGCGTTGTTGACTGGTTCGCGGTGCAGTACGGACAGCGCGGAGTCGAGCTCGTCGGGTTCGAGGACCCGTATCGAGGTGGTCGTCAGCACGAATCGCCTCACCTCGCCGGTACGGGGGCCATGGCCCGCTGGGTCCTGCGGGAACTCTAACTCCGGCCGCGCCGTCCGGCTGGCGCTCCCCCGTGGACGCCGTCACCCGGGTGACGGCACCGCCGCACCCGGGTGAGGTCCTTCGCGTCGTTCAGCCGGCGACGGAGACGGCAGGCTCACCGGAGGCGACGCCGTCCTTCTCCATCTGCTCGGCGATCTTCATGGCCTCGTCGATGAGCGTCTCGACGATCTTCGACTCGGGAACGGTCTTGATGACCTCCCCCTTGACGAAGATCTGGCCCTTGCCGTTGCCGGAGGCGACGCCGAGGTCGGCCTCGCGGGCCTCGCCGGGACCGTTGACGACGCAGCCCATGACGGCGACGCGCAGGGGCACCTCCATGCCCTCCAGTCCGGCGGTGACCTCGTCGGCCAGCTTGTAGACGTCGACCTGGGCACGGCCGCAGGACGGGCAGGAGACGATCTCGAGGCGGCGCTGGCGCAGGCCGAGGGACTCCAGGATCTGGATGCCGACCTTGACCTCTTCGGCGGGCGGCGCGGAGAGGGAGACGCGGATGGTGTCGCCGATGCCCTCGGAGAGCAGGGCGCCGAAGGCGACCGCGGACTTGATGGTGCCCTGGAAGGCGGGGCCGGCCTCGGTGACGCCGAGGTGCAGCGGGTAGTCGCACTGCGCGGCGAGCTGCCGGTAGGCGTTGACCATCACGACCGGGTCGTTGTGCTTGACGGAGATCTTGATGTCGCGGAAGCCGTGCTCCTCGAAGAGCGAGCACTCCCACAGCGCCGACTCGACCAGGGCCTCGGGGGTGGCCTTGCCGTACTTCTGGAGCAGCCGCCTGTCGAGCGAGCCCGCGTTGACTCCGATGCGGATCGGGGTGGCGGCGGCGGACGCGGCCTTGGCGATCTCCTTCACCTTGTCGTCGAACTGCTTGATGTTGCCCGGGTTCACCCGGACGGCGGCGCAGCCGGCGTCGATGGCGGCGAAGACGTACTTGGGCTGGAAGTGGATGTCGGCGATGACCGGGATCTGCGACTTCCGCGCGATGGTGGCGAGGGCGTCGGCGTCGTCCTGCGTCGGGCAGGCGACGCGCACGATCTGGCAGCCGGATGCGGTGAGTTCGGCGATCTGCTGGAGCGTCGCGCCGATGTCCGAGGTGCGGGTGGTGGTCATGGACTGGACCGAGACGGGGGCGTCGCCGCCCACGGCCACCGGGCCGACCTGGATCTTCCGGCTGACGCGGCGGTCGGCGAGCTTGGTCGGTACGTCCGGCATTCCGAGCGAAATCGCTGTCATCGGCGGTGCAACCCCAAGGTGTGGATCATGGTCCCGAGATCGTCGAGCGGGCTCCGGATCCGAGATTACGGCACCCGGTACGCGGTCAGCACATCGCGCCGGTCAAACCCACACGAAGGGTGACGGCCGGATGCCCGCGGACGGGCGTACGGCCGTCACCCTTCGAGGGGCGGCGCTATCCGGTGAGACGGACCGGGTTGACGATGTCCGCGGCCATCACCAGCAGCGTGAAGCAGACGAAGGCGCCGGCGACCACGTAGGCGACGGGCATCAGCTTCGCCACGTCGAACGGGCCGGGGTCGGGTCGCCGGAGCACCTTGGCCACGCCACGGCGCAGCGACTCCCACAGCGCGCCGGCGATGTGCCCGCCGTCCAGCGGCAGCAGCGGGAGCATGTTGAAGAGGAACAGCGACAGGTTGAACGCCGCCACCATCTGCAGCATCATCGCGATCTGGTACGTGGCCGGGATGTCGAGGGAGAAGATCTCCCCGCCGACGCGGGCCGCGCCGACGACGCCCATCGGTGAGTCCTGCCGTCGTTCCGCGTCGCCGAACGTGGCGGCCCACAGATCGTCGATCTTCGACGGCAGGTCGATCAGGGCCTCGAATCCGGCGACCATCATGTCGCCCATCCGGTCGACGGCCTGCGGGAAGGACTGCTCGACCACGCCGGACGCGGGCCGGAAGCCGAGGAAGCCGGTCGTCACCGTCTCGCCCTCGACCTGCCGACCGTCCTCGCCGATCTTGGCGACCTCGTTCTCCACCAGGTCGGCCTGGAGGGTGCGGCGCTCTCCGTCCTTGCCCTCAACGACGAGGGTGGCCTCGCCGGTGGTCTTCCGGATGGCCTCGCGGAGCTGCTCCCACTCGGTGACCTTCTGGCCGTCGAACGACACGAAGGTGTCGCCCGGCCGCAGCCCGGCCTTCTCCGCGGGCGTGTCGGCGGCGCCCTCCGGACACTTCTCGTCGACGGACGCCGAGGCTGGCAGCACGCAGTCGGAGACGCTCGCCACCGTCGTGGTCGTGGTGTTGACGCCGAAGGTCATCAGGACCCCGAGGAAGACCGCCACGGCCAGGATCAAATTCATGAACGGCCCGGCGAACATGACGATGACGCGCTTCCACGGCTTGCGCGTGTAGAACAGCCGCTTCTCGTCGCCCGGCTGGAGCTCCTCGTACGCGGCCTCGCGGGCGTCCTCGATCATGCCGCGGAACGGCGAGGTGGAACGCTTCCGCACCTTCCCGTCGTCGCCGGGCGGGAACATGCCGATCATCCGGATGTAGCCGCCGAGTGGGATGGCCTTGATGCCGTATTCGGTCTCGCCCTTGCGGCGGGAGAAGAGGGTCGGACCGAAGCCGACCATGTACTGCGGCACCCGGACGCCGAACATCTTGGCCGTGGTCAGGTGGCCCAGCTCGTGCCAGGCGATGGAGATCAGCAGGCCGATCGCGAAGACGACTATGCCGAGGATCCACATCAGGGTCGTCATGCGCGCGCCTCCACTACCGCCCGGGCGGCCAGCTCGCGGGCTCTCGCCCGCGCCCACTCTTCGGCCTCCAGGACACCGGTCAACGTCAGGTCGGTTCCGCCGGGCGAGCCGTCCGTGGGCGCGCCGGTGTGCTCCTCGACCACAGAGGCGACCGTATCGACAATTCCCGTGAAGGGCAGCCTGCCAGCGAGGAACGCGTCGACGCACTCCTCGTTGGCGGCGTTGTAGACAGCGGGGGCGGTGCCGCCGAGCGCGCCGACGTGGCAGGCGAGCGGGACGGAGGGGAAAGCGTCCTCGTCCAGCGGGAAGAAGTCCCAGGACATGGCCTGCGTCCAGTCGAAGACCGGCCCGGCGTCCGGCACCCGTGCGGGCCAGCCGATGCCCAGAGCGATGGGCAGCCGCATGTCGGGCGGGCCGCACTGGGCGAGCGTGGAACCGTCGGTGAACTCCACCATCGAGTGGATGGCGGACTGCGGGTGGACGACGACCTGGATGCGGTCGAAGGGGATGTCGTACAGCAGATGGGCCTCGATGACCTCCAGGCCCTTGTTGACCAGGGTGGCCGAGTTGACGGTGATCACCGGGCCCATTGCCCAGGTGGGGTGGGCGAGGGCGTCCTCGGGTGTCACGTCGGCCAGCTCGGCGCGGGTGCGGCCGCGGAACGGACCGCCGGAAGCGGTGACCAGCAGCTTCCGCACCTCGCCGCGGGTGCCGCCCTTCAGCGCCTGGAACAGTGCCGAGTGCTCGGAGTCAACGGGGACGATCTGCCCCGGGCGGGCGACGGCCTTCACCAGCGGACCGCCGACGATCAGCGACTCCTTGTTGGCCAGCGCCAGCACCCGGCCGGCCTTGAGCGCCGCGAGGGTGGGGGCGAGACCGATGGAACCGGTGATGCCGTTGAGGACGGTGTGGCACTCGGAGCCGGCCAGCTCGGTCGCCGCGTCGGGCCCGGCCAGCACCTCGGGCAGCGGCTCGCCGGGGCCGAAGGCGGAACGCAGCGCCTCGCGCAGGTCGTCGGCCTTGTCGGCGCGGGCGACGGCCACCGTGCGTACCCGCAGCCGCCGCGCCTGCTCGGCGAGCTCGGCCACGCGCCCGCCGTTGGCGGACAGCGCGGTCACCCGGAAGCGCTCCGGGTTGCTGAGCACGACGTCCACCGCCTGGGTGCCGATGGAGCCGGTCGAGCCGAGGATCACGATGTCCCGAGGGCCGCCGGACGGGGGTGGGTCGGCGGGACAGGGGGCGTGCGGGTCAGCGAGGAGGTGGTCCGTCATGGGGCCATTGTGTCTGTTCCACGGAGCGTCACGTGCAGCGGCGGGGTGGGGCACCCCCCTCCGGTGCCCCACCCCGCCGTCGCCCCTCCGGGCCGGGCCCCCGGTCAGCCGGTGCGCAAGTCCTCCACGGAGGTGCCGCTGCGCAGGAACGCCCACCCCACGGCGACCGCGCCCCCCGCGAGCGCCAGGGTGACCGCGCCGTACAGGCCCAGTTCGGCCCAGGGCACGGCCGCTTCGCGGACCACGTGGAAGGACGGCTTGCTGCCGAGGGCCTCGTACTCGTGGCCGTAGCCCCGGGCGAGGAGCGTTCCCACCGTCAGGGCGAGCGCCGTGGCCGGGACGAGCGGGGCGAAGGTCTGCCAGGCGACCACGCGCCGCAGCACACGCCGGGGCACGCCCGTGGCCGCCAGCGCGGCGTGCGCACCGCGCCGGGAGACCACGCCCTCCGCGAGGGCGGCGATCAGGCCGAGTGTCGCGACGACGAGGGACAGCAGCACGGCCACCTGGACGAGGTCCATCGTGCCCAGGTAGAAGTCCGCGTCCGAGCCGCCCAGTCCGGTGGGTTCCCGTCCCGCCCGGATGTCGGAACGGCGCTGAACCTCGGCCCGCGCGGCGACGAGCGCCGCGAACAGCTCCCGGACGCCCGCGGCCACCGCGCCGACCACCACACAGGTGAGGACGGCGGCGAAGGCCCGGCTGCCGCTCCATGGGTCTTCCCGAAGGCGGCGCGACGCGACCAGCGCCGCGGGCCCGCGGGCGTAGCGGTGCAGCACCCGCCCTGCCGTGTGGGTGATCCACCCCGCGCCCAGGACCACGCCCAGGACGCAGCAGATCCCGCCGCCGAACAGGGCGAACAGAGCGACGCCGACCGGTGGACCAGCGGGTCGGTCAAGGGCGATCAGCGGCGTGAACTGGGCGAGTGTCGCCAGGGCGAGCCCGAGGGCGATCAGCGCCGCGGGCCAGGGTCGCGGCGCGCCTCTCCGGCGTGCCCGGCGGGTCACGCCCAGCGGACTCACGACGGCCCGGCGGAGCAGCACCACGGCGGTGAGGGCGGCGAGGCCGGGCAGGCCGAGAACCACCGCCCCGAAGGCCAGGGGAGACGGCAGGACGTCCGTGGGGAACGGCAGCCGCCCGTCGGGGCCGGGGTCGTGCAGCACCGCGCGCAGGACGAGAAAGGCACCCAGTCCGGCGACCGTGCCGACCAGCGCGGAGAGGCCGGTCTCCGTCGCGGCGATCACCCTCACCTGGCGGGGCGTGGCACCGGCAAGACGTACGGCGGCGAGCCGGCGGTCGCGTGCGGGCGCGCCGATGCGGGCGCACTGGCCGAGAAGGGCCAGCACCGGCAGGGTCATCATCAGCAGAGCCAGGACGACGCCCGGCCGCAGGCCGGGCTGGCGGAGCAGTGCGCTGCTGTAGTGCTGGGCCGAGCCCGGCTGGGCGGCGCCGAACGGTCCGGGCGGGTCGATCGCCAGCACGGTCGCCGCACACAACGCGGCGAGCCCGCCGACGGCGGCGCCGAGAGCGGTCAGTGCCGCCCGCAGGGTGTCCGTGCGGGTGCCGGCGAGGGCGAGGCGGAGGAGGGCCGCGGGCTTCAGTTCCCTCACGCGGCACCCCGGTTCCCGGCGGCGAGGCGGGTCGCCGCGGTTTCGAAGCCGGTGACGCCGAGGCCCGTGGAGTCGACCTCGCCGTCACGGAGCACGATCTCGCGGTCGGCGTAGCCGGCGACCCGTGGTTCGTGGGTGACCAGCACGACGGTGGTCTCCTGTTCCCGGGTGAGGCGGCTGAGCAGGCCGAGGAGTTGCTCCCCGGCCAGGGCGTCCAGCGCGCCGGTGGGTTCGTCGGCGAACAGCACACGCGGTTCGGTGACCAGCGCACGGGCGGCCGCGCAGCGCTGCTGCTGGCCGCCGGACATCTCACCGGGCCGGGAGTCGGCGACATCGGCGACACCGAGGCGTTCCAGCCAGGTCAGGGCGGTGGCCCGGGCCTCGCGGCGGCTCCGGCCGCCGAGCAGCAGGGGCAGCGCGACGTTCTCGGCTGCGGTCAGTTCGGCGACGAGACCGCCGAACTGGAAGAGCACGCCGAACTCGGTCCGGCGCAGCCGGGAGCGGACGTCCTCGGTGAGGTCGTCCAGCCGCCGGCCGTCGAAGTGCACCTCGCCCGCGTCGGGCGCGAGGATGCCGGCGAGGCTGTGCAGCAGCGTGGACTTGCCGCAGCCGCTGGGGCCGGTGACGGCGACGAACTCGCCGTGCGCGATGTCGAGGGTCACCCCCCGGAGTGCGGGGGTGCGTCCGTAGGACTTCTCGAGCCCGCGGGCGAGCAGGAAGGTCATGCGTGGACCTCTCGGTACAGGTCGGCGACGCGCTCCAGGGTGGTCTGCATCCAGCGCAGGTCGGCGTCGATGTGGGCGAGGGCGAAGTCCGCGGCGACGACGTCGCCGAGCGGGGCCGCGGGGTCGGTCTTGAGGGCGGTCAGTTCGCGCAGGCGGGCGGCATGGGCCTGCCGCTGCGCGGACAGGTAGGCGCGTGCCTCGTCGGTGTCGGCGACCAGCAGGGCGACGACGACCTTGGCGAGCAGTTCGCTGCTGATGTACGGCGCGGGCGTCTCGACGTGTGCGAGCCAGCCGGTGAGCTTCTTCCGCCCGGCGGCGGTGAGGGCGAACTCGGTGCGGTCGGGGCCGCCGTCGCGGCTCTGGCCGGCCTGCTGGACGAGTCCGTCCCGTTCGAGACGGCTCAGCGTGCCGTAGACCTGGCCGAAGGCGATCGGCTTCGCCTGCGGAAAGCGCTGGTCGTGCGCCTTCTTGAGGTCGTAGCCGTGCTGCGGGCCGGCGGCCAGCAGGGCGAGCAGCACGTGTGCGGCTGTGGACATGTGCAGCACTATTCTCTGAGGTAATAGTGAGTGTCAAGTCATCCGTGCGCACCCGCCGGTGAGGGAACCGGCGGGCTGGTGAGGGCGTGTCAGAGGAGACAGACGACGTTCGGTTCGATGAGGGAGAGTTCACGTGGAGGTCAGGGGTACGGGTGCGCACGCGTCACGGCGCGTCGCGCTCTCGCTGGGCGCCGGGGCGCTCGTGGCCGCGGCGGCACCGCTGGGCGGCAGCGCGCACGCGGCACCGGCGACGGCCGGCGGGGAACGGCTCGTCCGGCGGCTCACGGAGCTGGAGAACCGGCACGCCGCACGGCTCGGCGTCTTCGCCCACGACACGGCCACCGGCCGGAGCGTGCGGTACCGGGCGCAGGAGCGGTTCCCGATGTGCTCGGTCTTCAAGACCCTCGCCGTCGCAGCCGTGCTGCGGGACCTCGACCGGCACGGAGAGTTTCTGGCCCGGCACGTGCGCTACGACGAGAAGACCGTCACGGACTCCGGCTACGCCCCCGTCACCGGGAAGCCGGAGAACCTCGCGCACGGCATGACGGTCCAGGAGTTGTGCGACGCGGCGATCCGGTACAGCGACAACGCCGCGGCCAACCTGCTGCTGCGGGCACTGGGCGGGCCGCGGGCCGTCACCCGCTTCTGCCGCTCCGTCGGGGACCGCGTCACCCGGCTCGACCGGTGGGAGCCGGAGCTGAACTCGGCGGAGCCCTGGCGGCGTACGGACACCACCACGCCACGCGCCGTCGCGGGCACCTACGCGCGGCTCACCCTCGGGGACGCGCTCGACCGCGCCGACCGGCGCCGGCTCACCGGGTGGCTGCTGGGCAACACCACCAGCGGCGCGAAGTTCCGGGCCGGGCTGCCCGACGGCTGGGTCGTCGCGGACAAGACCGGCGGCGGGGAGTACGGCACCAACAACGACGTGGGCCTCACGTGGCCGCCCGGCCGTCCGCCGATCGTCCTGGCCGTGCTGACCACCCGCTTCACCCCGGACGCGGAGCGGATCGACCCGCTCGTCGCCGAGACCGCCTCCCTGGTCGCCGCCGAACTCGGCTGACGCACCTGCGGGTGCCGGCGCCTCCAGCACGGCGACGGCGGGAGGGCCCGTTCGGGCCCTCCCGCCTCCGGCACCCGTGTGCGGCCACGTCAGCGGATGGGGCGGTGGGCGTTCTCCTTGGTGGACGGGCCGGGAGTCTGGTCCGCGATCCAGGCGCCGTCG
Organism: Streptomyces sp. RKND-216; assembly: GCF_004795255.1. Lineage (NCBI taxonomy): Bacteria > Bacillati > Actinomycetota > Actinomycetes > Kitasatosporales > Streptomycetaceae > Streptomyces > Streptomyces sp. RKND-216. Next base: position 1,246,611 of record NZ_SSBQ01000002.1, read on the forward strand.
GTGGAGGCGTCGAGGACACCTTCCTCCAGCCAGGCGTAGGAGCCGTTCATGATGCCCTTGACCACGGTCCGGTCCAGGTCGTCGGTGTTGTGCCACAGGCGGCTGAACAGCTCCTCGACGCGGACCCGCGACTGGCGGCAGAAGGCGTCCGCGAGCTGGTGGGCGGCCTTGCCGTTGTCGTCGTCCCGGCGCATCTGCTCCGCGCGGACACAGGTGGCGCTCATCGCGAAGAGTTCGGCACCGATGTCGACGATGCGGGCGAGGAAGTTCTGCTTGGTCTCCATCCGGCCCTGCCAGCGGGACATGGCGTAGAACGTGGACCGCGCCAGCTTGCGGGCGGTGCGCTCGACGTACCGCAGGTGCGGGGCGAGGTTGTCGAACTCGGCGTAGGCGTTCGGCAGCTGGCCGGCGCCCGCGACCAGCTTGGGCAGCCAGCGGGCGTAGAAGCCGCCGGCCGCGAGGGCGGCCTTCCGCTTGTCGGCGAACGTGGCCTCCGGGTCGATCAGCTCGCCCGCGACGGAGAGGTGCGCGTCGACGGCCTCGCGCGCGATCAGCAGGTGCATGATCTCCGTGGAGCCCTCGAAGATCCGGTTGATGCGCATGTCGCGGAGCAGCTGCTCGGCGGGGATGCCCTTCTCGCCGCGGGCGGCGAGCGAGGCGGCGGTCTCGTAGCCGCGGCCGCCCCGGATCTGCACCAGGTCGTCGGCCATCTGCCAGGCCATCTCGCTGCCGAAGAGCTTCGCGAGAGCGGCCTCGATGCGGATGTCGTTGCGGTCCTCGTCGGCCATCTGGGAGGACAGGTCGACGACCGCCTCCAGCGCGAAGGTGGTCGCGGCCATGAACGCCATCTTGCCGCCGACGGCCTCGTGCTTGGCGACCGGCTTGCCCCACTGCACCCGGGCCTCGCTCCACTCGCGGGCGATCTTCAGGCACCACTTGCCGGCGCCCACGCAGGTCGCGGGGAGGGAGAGGCGTCCGGTGTTGAGCGTGGTCAGCGCGATCTTGAGGCCGGCGCCCTCCTTGCCGATGAGATGGGCCTTCGGCACGCGCACCCGGTGGAAGCGGGTGACGCCGTTCTCGATGCCACGCAGGCCCATGAAGGCGTTGCGGTTCTCCACCGTGATGCCCTCGGCGTCGCCCTCGACGACGAAGGCGCTGATGCCGCCGGGGTGTCCGTCGGACTTCGGCACCCGCGCCATCACCACCAGCAGGTCGGCGACGACGCCGTTGGTGGTCCACAGCTTCACGCCGTCCAGCACGTAGTGGTCGCCGTCGGGAACGGCCGTCGTGGCGAGGCGGGCCGGGTCGGAGCCGACGTCGGGTTCGGTGAGCAGGAAAGCGGAGATGTCGGTGGTCGCGCAGCGCGGCAGGAAGGCGTCCTTCTGCTCCTGCGTGCCGAACAGCTTCAGCGGCTGCGGCACGCCGATCGACTGGTGCGCGGAGAGCAGCGCGCCGACGGCCGGGCTGGCGGAGCTGGCCAGGGCGAGGGCCTTGTTGTAGTAGACCTGCGACAGGCCGAGGCCCCCGTACTCGGTGCCGACCTTCATGCCGAGGGCGCCGAGCCCCTTGAGGCCGTTGATCACGTCGTCCGGGATCTGCGACTCGCGTTCGATGAGCGCGCCGTCGATGCTGGTCTCGCAGAATGTGCGCAGCTTGGTGAGGAAGTCCTCGCCACGCTGCACGGACTCGGGGTCGGGCGCCGGATGCGGGTGGATGAGGTCGAGCCGGAATCGGCCCAGGAAGAGTTCCTTGGCGAAGCTGGGCTTTCGCCAGTCCTGCTCCCGCGCCGCCTCGGCGACCTCCCGGGCTTCGCGTTCCGTAACGGTCATGACGCGTGCTCACCTCGCACTCTCGCACTACTGACGGGTGCTACTCGACCGTATGTACCCGGAACGGGCGATCCCTACCAGCCCTCACGCGAGCGGGCTCACCTCTGCGGCCCCCCGCCGGTACGCGCGCCTGCTCAGGGCACCACGCGGAAGTGGGTGGTCAGCCGCGCGCCGTCGTGGACGTGGTAGGCGAGCAGCGGGGGCAGCGCGTAGTCGACCGGCCCGTCCGCATCGCCCTCCCAGGGCATCCGCAGGGTGGAGACGACGCCCGGCGCAGCAATCAGCGGGAGATCGGCGAAGGTGGTGGCGGCCGGGGTGTGGGTGTGGCCGCAGAGCAGGGCGGCGACGTGCGCGTGGCGGGCGACGACGAGGGCGAGACGTTCCTCCCCGAACTGGCGGATCGGGTCGACGTACTGGCCGTGCAGCGGCACCGGCGGGTGATGGAAGCACACGAACGCCGGAACGTCGTGCGGCCCGGCCGCCAGTTCGGCGTCGAGCCAGGCGAGGGTGGCGTCGTCCAGGTGGCCGTCTCCGCGGCCGGGGATGCTGGAGTCGCACATCAGGAAGGTCGCGCCGGGCAGCCGGTGGATTTGATTCACCGGCGCGTCGTCGGCCGGGTCGCCGCCGAGCAGGGCCGTGCGGTACGGCCCGCGGGCGTCGTGGTTGCCGGGGCAGTGCAGCAGCGGTGCGTGCCGGGAACGGGCGAGCAGCCCGGCCGCCTCGGCGTACTCCTCCTCGGTGCCGTGATCGGTCAGGTCGCCGGTGACCAGGACGGCGTCGAGGTCGCCGGGCAGCGCGTCCAGGTGGCCCAGTACCCGCTCGGTGCGCTCCCGGGCGCGGGCGCCGGCGTCGCCCCGGTCGTGGCCGAGGTGGATGTCGCTGAGCTGGGCGAAGACGAACATCGCCGATCCCTTCGTCGCCGGGGCGTGCGCGGCCGGGCACCGTGGACGGGCCGCGCCCGCGTGTGAGCGCTACCGGGACAGCCTGTCACCCGGCACACGGCCCCGTGGACGGGCCGCACGGGCCGGGCAGCCGCGCCACGCCCGGCGCGGCTGGCCCGCACCGCGCCGGATCATGCGCCGGGGACGGCAGATTCAGCGCTTCGGGGGATCTTCGCCCCGGCCCTCTTCAGCCGCCCGGCCGCGTTCCGCATGCTCGTGCGATGTGACGACACCGAGGTGGACGTGGATACCGAAGACGGCTGCTGCCGCGGTGTGCGCGGTCGCCGCCCTCGCCCTGCCGCCCTCCACCGCCTCAGCCGACCCGCTGCCCGTGCCGTCGGTGCGGGTACGCATCGACCCCACCGCGGGCGTCGAGGTGGACGTCCGCGGCCCAGGGGTGGACGTGGGGACGACCGTACGGCCGCCCGCGGTGGGCGGCTGCGGGAGCCGCGTGGAGGCGGGCGCGGCACCGCCCGGCGTGCGGGTGCGGGTGTCCGGGCCGGGGTGTGCTCCCCCGCCACCGCCACCGCCCGCACCCGTGCCGGAACCGGAGCCGGTGGTGCGGGAGCCCGAGCCGACGGCCCCGCCACCCCCACCTCCCAGACCGACACCGCCCCCGTCGCCCGCGCCGGAGCCGAGTCGTACGCCTGACCCGCCGCTCGCCGGGGCCGCCCGGGCGACGGCGCCGCGCCAGGAGCCGTCCGGGGATATGTCGATGGTGACCCGCACCCTGCTGATCATCGCGCCGGCCGTGCTGGCCGCGGCCGCGCTCCGCCCCCGCTCGTCCGCGTCCTCCCGCTAGGAGTCCTTGGTGTCGCAGTGGTTGATCCTGCTCGTCTGCCTGGTGGTCGCGTGTGCGGCGGTCATCGGCGTGGCGTTCCTCCGGCAGCGGCGGGCGGGCGAGGAGGACGACCCGTCCGAGACCCCGGACGTGATCGAGTACATGACGATGATGATCGGGGTGGTGTACGCGATCGTGCTGGGCCTGGCGATCGCCGGCGTGTGGGAGGCGCGCAACGCGGCCGACGAGACCGTGCAGCGGGAGGCGCAGGCGCTGCACGAGATACGCGAACGCGTTCAGGTCTATCCCGCCGACGAGCGCGGCCGGATTCGCGCGGACGTGGCGGCGTACGTGCGCCACACCGTCGGCCCCGAGTGGACGCACATGACGGCGCAGGGCGAACTCACCGCCCACGGCGACCGGTTGCTGAGCGCACTGCGCCGCGACGTGCAGGCCGTGCGTCCCGAGAGCACGCAGGCAGTGCAGGCGTACCAGGGGGTCGTCGACCAGGTCGCGGTGGTGGACGCGGCCCGGGTGCAGCGGGAGGCGCAGGCGGCGCCGACCATGCCGGGTGTGGTGTGGTGCGGGCTGATCGGCGGCGGGGCGCTGACCGTGGGGATGGTCTTCGCACTGCAGATCCAGCGCTCACGGCGGGAGATGATGCTCGCGGGCCTGTTCAGCGCGCTGGTCGTCTTCCTGATCTTCCTGGTCTGGCACTTCGACTCCCCCTTCACCCGGGGGCTGAGCGAGCCGACCGAGGCGTACACGGCGCTGTTCCCGCGTGCCGCGCAGCACTAGCGAGGGCGGGGCCGGGAGTGTTCCCCCGGCCCCGCCTCTCGGGGTGCTGCGGCCGTCAGAGCTCCAGGCCGGTGAGCACCATGACCCGCTCGTAGGTGTAGTCGTCCATGGCGTACTGCACGCCCTCGCGGCCCACGCCGGACTGCTTGGCCCCGCCGTACGGCATCTGGTCCGCGCGGTAGGAGGGCACGTCGCCGATGATCACGCCGCCGACCTCCAGCGCACGGTGCGCGCGGAACGCCGTCTGCACGTCGTGCGTGAACACGCCCGCCTGGAGGCCGTAGATCGAGTCGTTGGCGGCCTCGTACGCCTCCCGCTCGCCGTCGACCCGGGTGAGGGTGAGGACCGGGCCGAAGACCTCCTCGCAGCCGATCTGGGTGTCCCGGGGGACGTCCTCCAGCACGGTCGGTGCGTAGGAGGCGCCGTCGCGCTTGCCACCGGTGAGCAGTTTGGCCCCGGCGGTGACGGCCTCCTCGACCCAGGACTCGATCCGCTTCGCGGCGTCCTCGCTGATCTGCGGACCGACCTCGGTGGCGGGGTCGGTCGGGTCACCGGTCACCTGCGCCTCGACGGCCGCGACGACCCGCGGCACCAGACGGTCGTACACCGAGGTGTCGGCGATGACGCGCTGCACGGAGATGCAGGACTGGCCACCCTGGTAGTTGGAGAACATCGCGATGCGCTGAGCGGCATGGTCCAGGTCGGCGTCCGAGGAGTAGTCGGACAGCACGAGCGCCGCGCCCTGGCCGCCGAGTTCGAGGGTGAGGTGCTTGCGCGGCACGGCGTCGACAAGGGACCAGCCGACGGGTCCGGAGCCGGTGAAGGAGATGACCGGCAGCCGCTCGTCCTGCACAAGGGCGGGCATCCGGTCGTTGGGAACGGGAAGCACGCTCCAGGAGCCGGCGGGCAGGTCGGTCTCGGCGAGCAGTTCGCCGATGAGCAGACCCGACAGCGGCGTGGCCGGGGCGGGCTTGAGGATGATCGGCGTGCCGACGGCGATGGCCGGGGCGACCTTGTGGGCGCACAGGTTCAGCGGGAAGTTGAACGGCGCGATGCCCAGGACCGGGCCGCGCGGGAAGCGGCGGGTCAGCCCGAGGCGGCCCTGCCCACCCGCGTCGGAGTCGAGGCGCTGCGCGGTACCGCCGTTGAAGCGCCGGGCCTCTTCGGCGGCCCAGCGGAAGACGGAGATGCAACGCCCGACCTCGCCCCGGGCCCAGCGCAGCGGCTTGCCGTTCTCGGCCGTGATCAGATCGGCGATCTCGTCGGCGCGCTCGGTGACGCGGCGGCAGATGTGATCGAGAGCGGCGGCACGCACGTGGGCCGGGGTGGCGGCGAACTCGTCCGCGACCGCGGTGGCCGCGGCGACGGCCTCCTCCACCTGGGCCTCGGTCGGGACACTCACGGTGCCGACATGGCGGCCGTCCCAGGGGGAGGCGACGTCGAAGGTCTCCTCGCCGGTGGCCTGTCGGCCGGCGAGCCAGAACGCGTGGGTGGCGGCTTCCTTGACTGGCACAGTGAATCCCGGCCCTTCCGAAATGGTGGGGATGGTGCGTTTGCTCTGAGCGACACGTTAGGCGGAGGACGCCGCGAGGGTGATTGTCCGACGCGGCCACATCGCGCACGGCCGTGCGCCGTATTGGCGCGTGGCGCGCGGCGCGGGATTGCGGGCTCGCTGCGGGCGGCGTCGGGAGACGACCGCGCACGCGGGCCGGGGACGTCACACCGGGTGCGGTGCGGCCGGCCCCCGGCGGTCGCGGGGCGTTCGGTGCCCGGCGTAGCCGCCCGCTCAGGCGGTGACCTTGAGCGCGAGCCAGAGCTCCATGCGCACGTCGGGGTCGTCGAGTGAGCGGCCGAGGATCTCCTCGACGCGGCGCATGCGGTAGCGGAGGGTGTGGCGGTGCACGCCCAGGTCGGCGGCCGCGGCGTCCCACTGGCCGTGCCGGGAGAGCCAGGCGCGCAGCGATGCGACCAGGTCGCCCCGCCCGTGGGCGTCGTGTTCGTACAGCTTGCGCAGCAGGCCGTCCGCGAAGGCCCGCACGGCGTCGTCGGCGAGCAGCGGCAGCACGGATCCGGCGGCCACGTCCTCGTGCTCCACCAGGACCGAGCCGCGGCGGCGGGCCACCGACAGCGCCTGGTCGGCCTGCTTGAGGGCGACCCCGGTACCGGCGAGACCGGCGGGCGCCGAGACGCCGATGACCGGGGGGTCGTCCCAGCGGTCGCCCTCCGCGTCGGCCCGGCCGAACCGCTCGGCGCGGTCTGCGGCGGCCCGGGCCGCGTAGCGGGCGCACGCGGTGGCGGCGGCGCCCCCGTCGGAGGCGAGGACGACCAACCGTTCGCCGTCCGGCACGACCAGGACGGCTTCGCCACTGCGGGCCGCCGCGGTCTCGATCGCGTCGGCGAGGTCGTCGAGCAGGCCGTTCTCCGGTGCCGACAGCGCGCCGGCGACCAGGCCGTCGGGCCCGCCGGTGCGGGCGGTGGCGGGCAGGTCCGCTTCGATGCCGGCGACCGGGGCACCGGACGGGGTGATGGCCTGCGGCGCCGGTCTCCCGGCCTCGCCCCCGGCTGCGGCGCGCGCGTTCGCCGCCCGGCGCCGGGACGCCGGCCCGGCCGCCGGTTCGGCGACGATGACCCGCATCGGCGCGTCAAGGAGGCTCCCGTAGAGCCGTCCGGCGACGGCTCGTGCATGTCCGGCCTCGCCCGAGAGGAGCATGCGCAGCACCGCCGCGCCGAGTCGCTGCTCGGCCTCCTGGAGGGCGCGCGAGCGTTCCGTGGTGAGGGTGAGGAGCGCGACCGCGGAGTGCACGGCGTAACGCTCGGCGGTGCCGGGCGGGGCGGCGGTGCCGACGGCCAGCACCGCCTTGGCGCGGCGCCCGGTGCCGACCGACTGGAGTTCCACCCGGTCGTCGCCCGCCTCCGGTTCGCTGACCACGGCGCTGGCGGGCGCCGGCCGGTCGCGGAGCCGTTCGGCGTCCGCTGCGTACCGGGCGGCGCGGCGGGCCGCCCACGCGGGCGCGGTGGCGACGACGGCGCCCGTCGCGTCGTAGAGCGCGGCCCAGCCGTCGACGTGGGTGGCGAGCCGCCCGAGGAGCGCGGTGGGGCCCTCCTGGGAGAGCGCCGCGGTGGTCAGGTCGCGCTGTGCGTCGAAGCCCGCGGTGACCGCCTGGTACTGGTCGGCGGCGATGGCCGCGGAGACGAACTTGCTGATCGCGATGAACGGGGTGCGCCGTGGCACCTCCAGCAGCGGCATGTCCGCGTCGCGCGCCGCCTCGACCAGGGCATCGGGCACCTTCTCGTAGTTGACCCCGGCCGCGAAGCCCAGCCCCACGACGCCCCGCCCGGCGAGCAGCCGCACGTAGCCGCGCATCGCCTCTGGATCCTCGGCGTCGAGTTTCAGGGCGGTGATCAGCAGGAGTTCCCCGCCGTCCAGATACGGCGTCGGGTCGGCCAGCTCGCTGGCGTGCGCCCAGCGCACGGGGGTGTCCAGCCGGTCGTGCCCCGCGAGCACGGACAACCGGAGTGCGGAGTGCTGCACGAGCGCGGCGAGAGTGGGTGGCATAACGCCCTCACCGTACCGCCGCGGGGCCCCCCGCGGCCCTGGTCCGGGCTATTCGCCGAGCCTCGCGAGCACCGGGGGCGTGCGCCTGCCGCGGACGGTGGTGAAGGAGACCACGGCCTGGCCGGGCTCGAGCTCGTTGGCCAGGTCGGACGCGGACCAACGCTGGCGCTGCACGGTCCGCACGGTGACCGACTCGGCGGTCACGTGGCGGCCGGTCACCATGCGCCGGATGCCGTGCATCAGCTTGGTCAGCGGCTCGTCGGAGACGAGCTGGCGGTTGGTCACGTCCCGGGTCTGCACCCACTCGGTGCCCCAGACCTCGGCGAACCGTTCCGCGTCCCAGGGCGTGACGCCGGCGCAGGCCACACGGCAGCCCACCGCGCCGAGCAGCGGCCCGCGCAGCGGCTCCGGCACGTCGTCCAGCGCCCGGAGGGTGAGCAGCACGCCGGCGTGGCCGCTGCGCAGCCGCTGGAGCCCGCGGAGTGCCTGCGGGGTGATGGTGCGGTCGGCGTCGTCCAGCACCAGGCAGGCGAAGAGCGACTGGTCGTCGCGGGCGAGAGCGGCGTCGGTGAACTGGGCGAGGACCAGCCGGGCGAGGATCCGGGAAGCCTCGGCGTGGCCACGCTCGGGGAGGTCGATGCGCACCCGCAGCGGGTGTTCGAGGGCACGCAGCGAGAACGGCCGGTGGTCGCCGCCCGCAGCACCGCGGGCGAGGCCGGCGGGTGCGAAGAAGTCAGCGAAGGCGGGCCGGTCGAGCAGCGCGACACGGTCGGCGAGCAGCGTGCCGGTGTCGCCGGGACGGCCGAGCTGCCGCTCGTAGGCGTCGAGTTCACGCAGGTGCGCGCGATGGCCGGGCCGGGCGGGGTCGCGGCCCAGCGCCTCGCGGAGTGCGGCGAGGGGAGCGGGGACGCCGTCGAGGAGCTCCCGGAGTTCGGGCACTGCGGGGAAGCGGCCGTGGGCGGTCCGGAAGGGGCCGAGGAGCTGGGCGAGCGTGGTCGCGGCGCGGCGGCTGTCGCCCCCCGGCAGCCCCTCGGCGAGGTCGCCGACCAGTGCTTCGGCGAGGAGGACGGCGGCCTCGTCCGGGTCGTCGGTGCCGCCGTAGAGGTCGAGGTCGTAGGCGGATTCCGGGCGGCCGGGCCGCACCACGACGTCGAAGGCGTCGTCCGGGGCGGGCTTCGTGCCGGAGGAGGTGACGGCGACGACGGCGGCCTGCCCGGCGAGCGCCTGGAGGCACAGCGATTCCACGACGGGCCGCACCAGGCGGGTCGTCTTGCCGGCCCCGGAAGGGCCGACGGCCAGCGCGGACGTGCCCAGCAGGGCGGGTTCCAGAGCCAGACCGGCGCCGCGGTAGTCCTGCGGATTGCGCTCGTCGTCGGCGGCGGTGCCGATCCGGACCTGGCTCAGGGACAGGTCGTGCCGGGCGGCGCGCGACGGCAGGTCGCGCGCCCCGGAGGGGTGGGTGCAGGCGGCGGCACCGTCCCGCAGGACGGCCTCGGTGAACTGCGGGAGCCCGACAGGCCGGGACCGCACGGACTGCCAGGCCCGCTCGATGCGGGCGTGGTCGACGTCGCTCATCCGGCCGGCGAGCACCTCGGCGGACAGCCGCTCGGCTGCCTCCTCGGAGCCGCCGCCCGCGCGGCGGAGCTGCGGCCACAGGACCGGGTCCTCGTCCGGCGGCGGAGGTGCGGCGGCGCGCCGGGACGTACGGAAGCGGCCCTTCAGGCCTGCCGCGGCCCGGCGCCCCACCTCGTCCCAGTGACCGAGGCGGCCGAAAACGGCGGCCAGCCCGGCGAGGACCAGGCCGTAGTAGAGGTAGGTGGCCACGACCAGGGGCACGGTGCCGCGCCAGGCGTCCGGGGTGAGGACGTACAGCGGCCAGAGCCAGTAGTCGCCGAGATAGCCGTTCCACAGCAGGGACCAGACGAGCCAGCCGATCAGGAACGAGACCAGGGCCCCGCTGACGAGCTGCCGCGCCGGGGTGCGGTCGGGGTCGGCGGCCGGGAGGGGGTCGTGGCCGCAACGCCAGATGCCGGGTTCGGCCTCCGGCCGCGGGGTGCGGAGCCAGTCCGCGAGCGGGGGCGCGCCGCGCGGAGGGGCCGACGGGACGGGCGGCGCGGACGGCTGCGGGGGCACGTGGGGGGTGGTGGTGCCGTTCTCCACGTGCTCGACGCCTCTCGTGCCGTGGCTCCGTGCGGAGGGCCCGGTGTCCATCGTGTGCTGCACCCCTGCCTTTGCGCTGCGCGCGGCTGTGCGCGTGCCGTGTGTGGGCTCCCAATTTAGTGCGGGGTGCGACGAGTTGCCCCACGGCGCTCTTCCCCATCCGCGCCCCACTCCGAAACCGGGGCTCCGCCCGGGGGCCGGGCCCCGTCGCGCCTCACCCCGCTGGGCGGGCCGGGCGCGACGGGAAGGCTCCGTCGTGGCCAAGAGGAGGACGCGACTACTCCGTGGCGGTGCATGTCTCGACCCCGGCCCAGGACCTAGCCTGCGGGTGACGCACACCACTTCCTCCTGAGGAGACCGCTATGACCACGATGACCGATCCGCACGGCGGCACCGCTCTCCCGCAGGAGCGCCGCCTGGTGACCGCCGTGCCCGGGCCCAAGTCGCAGGAGCTGATGGCCCGCAAGCAGGCGACCGTGGCGGACGGCGTCGGCACCGTGATGCCGGTGTTCGCCAAGCGTGCGGGCGGCGGCGTGCTGGAGGACGTCGACGGCAACTCCTTCATCGACTTCGGCTCGGGCATCGCGGTCACCTCGGTCGGCAACAGCGCTGCCGAGGTGGTGCGCAGGGCGACGGCTCAGCTGGAGGCGTTCACCCACACCTGCGTGATGGTGACGCCGTACGAGCCGTACGTGGAGGTGTGCGAGCAGCTCGCGGAGCTGACGCCGGGCGACCACGCCAAGAAGTCCGCGCTCTTCAACTCGGGCGCCGAGGCGGTGGAGAACGCGGTCAAGATCGCCCGGGTTTACACCAAGCGGCACGCGGTCGTCGTCTTCGAGCACGGCTACCACGGCCGCACGAACCTCACGATGGCGCTGACCTCGAAGAACATGCCGTACAAGCACGGCTTCGGCCCGTTCGCACCGGAGGTCTACCGGGTGCCGGTGGCGTACCCGTTCCGCTGGCTGACCGGCCCGGAGAACTGCGCCGAGGAGGCCGCGGCGCAGGCCATCAGCCAGATCGAGAAGCAGGTCGGCGCCGAGAACGTCGCGGCGGTCATCATCGAACCGCTGCTGGGCGAGGGCGGGTTCATCGAGCCGGCGAAGGGCTTCCTGCCCCGCATCGAGCGGTTCGCGAAGGACAACGGCATCGTGTTCGTCGCGGACGAGATCCAGTCCGGCTTCTGCCGCACCGGCCACTGGTTCGCCTGCGAGGACGAGGGCGTGGTGCCCGACCTGATCACCACCGCGAAGGGCATCGCGGGCGGCCTGCCACTCGCGGCCGTGACCGGCCGTGCCGAGATCATGGACGCCGCACACGCGGGCGGCCTGGGCGGCACCTACGGCGGCAACCCGGTGGCCTGCGCCGCCGCGCTCGGCTCGATCCACACCATGCGCGAGATGGACCTGGCGTCCCGGGCACGCCGGATCGAGGACGTGATGAAGCCCCGGCTGCAGAAGCTGGCCGAGCAGCACGGCGTGATCGGCGAGGTCCGGGGCCGCGGCGCCATGCTGGCGATCGAGCTGGTCCAGCCGGGCACCAAGGACCCGAACCCGGAGGCGACGGCCGCCCTGGCGAAGGCCTGCCACCAGGAGGGCCTGCTGGTGCTGACCACCGGTACCTACGGCAACGTGATGCGGTTCCTGCCGCCGCTGGTCATCGGCGAGGACCTGCTGAACGAAGGGCTGGACATCCTCGAGGGCGCGCTCGCCTCACTCTGACCCCCGTCGCGCCGCGGAGCTGCGCGGGCCCGGCACCCCGGACTCGAAGCCGTTCGCCCCGGTGCCCGTGACACGCCTCACGGGCACCGGGGCACCACAGCGGTCACCTGCGACGCTGGGCTGGTGACGGAGCACGTGAAGAATGTGTGCGAGCACCATGCCGGGTCCGTGAGGCGCCTGTCCGGCGTGGTCCGCCTGACGTACGGTTTCAGCAGATGAAAGCCGTGCCGCTTTTTCCCCGAAGCTGGCTCGGTCGTGCCCTCGCGCACACTCCTCACAGATCGGACGCCCGCACGCCCCACACCCCCCGGGGCGGGCGGAGGTCCGGTCCTTGCGGCCGCCCCGGAACTCTCCCCCCTGTTCCGGGGCGGCCGACTGTCGTGTATGCGCTCCTCATCGGCGCCCTCCTCGCGGTCTTCGCCGTGATCAGCTGGCAGGTGGCGGTCGCCGGACCGCTGCTGGCCGCCGACCTCGCGGCGCGCGACGCGGCAGCCGGCCTGACCTCCGGAAACGGGACCCTGCGGGCCCTCGCGGAGGCGGGCGCGGACCTGGGCGGGGGCGGGGCCGCGGGTGCCGTGCTGGCCGTCGGCGCCTCAGCTGCCGCCTGGCGCGCACGGTCCTGGCGACCGCTACTGGTCGCCTCCCTCGCCGTCGTGGCGGTGCCCGCGGTGGTGCTGCCACTCAAGGAGGCGTTCGGCCGTCTCGGCCCCGACGGGCTCCCGCTGTACGGCTACGCCGGCTACTACCCGTCAGGCCACACCCTGACGGCGGTCGTCGCGTACGGGACGACCGCGCTGCTGTGCGCGCACCGCTTCCCAGTGGGCGGGCCGGTGGCGGCGACGCTGCTCAGCCTGTGCACGGGACTGGGTCTGGTGCTGCGCGGCTACCACTGGGCCACCGACGTGGTGGCGAGCGTGGCGCTCGGCGGGATCGTGCTGTGCCTCCTGGCCGCCCTCCCCGGACGCACCCCCCGAGGGGCCGGGCCCGGCCCCTCCCGTCCCGCACAGCCGGACACGCACGCCACGCCCGGCCCGGAGCAGGCCGGGCGTGGGGCGGTCAGCGGCCGCTGAGTGAGACGACGGAGGCGGCGGGGACGCGGAGTGCGTCCTGGTAGTCGCCGCCGGACGTGCCGCCGGTGCCGGTCTCGGCGTTCTCGGACAGCACGATCCCCACAATCAGGGCGGCCACGACCAGCACCGACAACACGGTGCCGACGATGCCCATGACGAAGCCGCTGGTGGCATGGCTGCGTGCGCCGCCCTCGCCGCGGTCGGCCTTGCGACGGGCGCTCACCCCCAGGACCAGCGCGACGGGGGCGACGAAGATCCCGAGGAACGACCCCCAGCAGGTGACGACGAGGATCAGTCCGACGATGCCCAGCACCATGGAGGCGGTGGCCGTGCCCTGCGGGAGGGGCGGGCCGCCCCAGCCGGGGCCGGGCTGTCCATAGCCGCCGTGACCGCCGTAGGGATGACCGTAGGGAGGGCCGTGACCGTGGGGAGGGTCGTAACCGGGATGATGGCCCTGCGGGCCGTATCCCGCGGCACCGTGGACCGGGGCGGGCTGCGGCCCTCCGGGCGCGGTTGGCGGTGGTCCCACGGGCGAGCCCGGGGAGGTGGGTGCGTCCGCCCACGAGGCGCCGGACGCATCCTTGCTCAGCGAATCTCCCGACGGGGCCGGCCAGGCCCCTCCCCCGTTGTCCGCGGGCCATCCGGAGTGCCCGGACTGTCCTCCGCTGTCTGTCCCCATGTCCCCTCCTTGCCACTCGTATCGTCATGCTATGCGTCCGCATGGAGTCTCCGGCACGCCTACCATGCCTGCGACACCTACCCCGGAGGCTTTCCGTTGTCCGACCTCACCGCCTTCATCGCCGGGCTTCCCAAGGCCGAACTGCACGTGCACCACGTGGGGTCCGCGTCGCCCCGCATCGTCGCCGAACTCGCGGCGCGGCACCCGGACTCGCCCGTTCCGAAGGACCCGGCCGCTCTCGCGGAGTACTTCACCTTCCGCGACTTCGCCCACTTCATCGAGCTGTACCTGTCCGTCGTCGACCTGATCCGGGACGCGGAGGACGTGCGACTGCTGACGTACGAGGTCGCGCGGGAGATGGCGCGGCAGCAGGTCCGGTACGCGGAGCTCACGGTCACCCCGTACAGCTCCACGAACCGCGGGATCCCGGACAAGGCGTTCGTCGAGGCCATCGAGGACGCGCGACGCGCGGCCGAGCGCGATCTCGGCGTGGTGCTGCGCTGGTGCTTCGACATCCCCGGCGAGGCGGGCCTGCCGGCCGCCGAGGAGACCGCCCGGATCGCCACGGACACGTCGCTGGACGCCGACGGCCTGGTCTCCTTCGGCCTCGGCGGCCCGGAGGTCGGCGTGCCCCGGCCGCAGTTCAAGCCCTACTTCGACCGTGCCCTCGCGGCCGGTCTGCGCAGTGTGCCGCACGCGGGCGAGACGACCGGCCCGGAGACGGTGTGGGACGCGCTGACCTCGCTGCGCGCCGAACGCATCGGCCACGGAACCAGCAGCGTGCGGGACCCGGAACTGCTCGCGCACCTGGCGGAGCACCGCATTCCGCTGGAGGTCTGCCCGACGTCCAACATCGCCACCCGCGCCGTGGAGAACCTGGAGGAGCACCCGATCGCGGAGATGGTGCGGGCCGGCGTCCTGGTGACCGTGAACAGCGACGACCCGCCGATGTTCGGCACCGACCTCAACACCGAGTACGCCATCGCGGCGCGCCTGCTGGGGCTGGACGCGGGCGGGGTGGCCGACCTGGCGAAGAACGCCGTGCGGGCGTCGTTCCTCGACGATGCCGGGAAGCGGCGCCTCTGCGGCGAGATCGACGCCCACCTGGCGTCGTGGCAGAGCGGCGCGAGCGGAGCGGAACGGGCCTGACCGGGATGGGGGAGGAGCGGCCTACGGGCGGGCCGCGCCGTGCGTGAGCCGCTCCGCCTCGTCCCTCGACAGATCGCTGCACGCCCCGCAGGCTCACTCCTCCACGCGCAGCGCGGGGGTGTCCCGGGTGAGTATCCGCCCCGCGAAGAAGGCAGGGCTGCGCGGCCGCATGACCAGCATGAGCACCGCCCCGAGCAGCAGGGTGCCGACGCCGATGACGAAGACGCTGCCGACCCCCGCCACGGAACTGCCAGACCCGTAGGCGGGATCCCACATGTCGACCAGCGTCTTGGCGAACACCCCGGTGAGCAGCAGCGCGCCGAGCAGGGGGAGGAACCCCTTGGTGAGCGCGTCGCGCACGGACCGGGTGAGTTCGTTGCGGAAGTACCAGACGCAGGCGTAGGCGGTAAGGGCGTAGTAGAAGCAGATCATCAGGCCGAGCGCGTAGATGGTGTCGACCAGGACGTTCTCGCTGATCAGCGTCATGACGGTATAGAACGCGCTGGTGGCGACGCCCGCGACGACGGTGGCGCGGCCCGGCGTGCGGAAGCGGGGGCTGATGTGGGCCAGGGATGCGGGCAGCGCCTGGTAGACCCCCATGGCCAACATGGTGCGGGCGGCCGGCAGGAAGGTGGTCTGCAGGCTGGCGGCGGCGCTGGCGAGCACGGCGAGGAACAGCAGCACGCCGAGCGGGCCCATCACCGGCTCCGCGAGGGCGGCGAAGACGTTGCCCGAGGTGTCGGGGTTGCCGAGCCCGAGGCCCTCGGTGCCGGTGCCGGCGAAGAGCAGGGCGGCCACCGCGGTCAGCACGTACGAGGTCACCAGCACGACCATGGCGATGAGCGCCGCCCGGCCGGGGGTCCGGTCGCTTCCCTGGGTCTCCTCGTTGACGGTCAGACAGGCGTCCCACCCCCAGTAGATGAAGATCGACAGGGACAGCCCGGCCGTGAAGGCGCCGAAGGAAGAGACGGAGAACGGGTCCATCCAGGTCCAGGAGAAGTCCGGCGCGTCCACGCCGGGCGCGTCGCCCGCCTTGCCCAGCGCCATGGCGACGAAGCCGACCAGCACCACCATCTGGAGGCCGACCAGGGCGTACTGGAACCACTTGGTCGCCGTCATGCCGCGGTAGCTGATCACGGTGGCCATTGCCACGAACGCCAGCACGGTGAGCACGTGGACCTCCGTGCGGGTGCCGAAGTCCACCACCGCCCGGCTGCTCAGCACCTCGCCGACGAGCAGGTAGAGGAACTCGGCGGCGACACCGGCGAGGTTGGACAGCACGATGACAGTGGCCACCACCAGTCCCCAGCCGCACATCCAGCCGGTGCGCGGACCGAGGGCCTTGACCGTCCAGGTGAACGAGGTGCCGCAGTCGGGCACGACCCGGTTGAGCTCCCGGTAGGCGAACGCGACCAGCAGCATGGGGAGGAAGCCCGCGAGGAACACCATCGGCATCTGGAGGCCGACCTCACCGACCGTCGGACCGAGGGTGCTGGTGAGGCAGTAGACGGGGGCGACCGTGGAGAGGCCGATGACCGCGCTGCCGAAGAGGCCGACCGAGTCGCGCCGCAGGCCCTTGGACCGTACGTCGTCGTGCCCCGGGGCGGAGGGCGGGGCACCCGTGAGCCCGGCGCCCGGGGTGCTGGAGTCGTCGAGAAGTGAGGCCATGCGCGGGAGGCTAGAGCGTGCGTTTTCCGTATCGCGGATCTCTGCAGCGCACACGAATCGCCTTCACTTGCCAGCTGGGGAACCTGTCGGACCTGCGGATCGTCGGCCATACACCCAGTGGGCCTTTCACACCCCGATCCGGTTCCGGGTTTCCGGCAGGTGCGGAAACCGCAGCGTGTCCGTTTTGCCGGGCGGGAAAACTTTCCGCCGCGGACGTCGGAACCCCCCGGACGCCTCGGGCGCCCGGGGGGTTCCGCTCGTGTCGTCGCGGGTCCGCGACGGCCTCAGAGGGCCGTCATGACGTGCTTGACGCGGGTGTAGTCGTCGAAGCCGTAGGCGGACAGGTCCTTGCCGTACCCGGACTTCTTGAAACCGCCGTGCGGCATCTCGGCGACCAGCGGGATGTGGGTGTTGATCCACACGCAGCCGAAGTCGAGGGCCTTCGACATCCGCATGGCGCGTCCGTGGTCCTTGGTCCACACCGAGGACGCCAGGGCGTACTCCACGTCGTTGGACCACTTCACCGCCTGCTCCTCGTCGGAGAAGGACTGCACGGTGATGACCGGGCCGAACACCTCGTTCTGGATGATCTCGTCCTCCTGCCGGAGACCGGAGACCACCGTCGGGGCGTAGAAGTAGCCGTTCTCGCCGACGCGTTCGCCACCCGACTCGACCTTGGCGTGGGCGGGCAGGCGGTCGATGAAGCCGGTGACCTTCTCCAGGTGGGTGGCGTTGTTGAGCGGGCCGTAGAAGCAGTCCTCGTCGCTCAGGTCGCCGGTCTTCACCTCGGAGGCGGCCTTGGCGAGGGCGGCGACGAACTCGTCGTGCACGTTCTCGTGGACGAGGACGCGCGTCGCGGCGGTGCAGTCCTGTCCGGCGTTGAAGAAGCCGCCGTCCCGGATGCCCTCGACGGCCGCAGGGATGTCGGCGTCGTCGAACACGACGACCGGCGCCTTGCCACCCAGTTCCAGGTGGACCCGCTTGAGGTCCTTGGCGGCGCTGCCGGCGACCTCCATACCGGCCCGGACGGAGCCGGTGATCGAGGCCATGGCGGGCACGGAGTGCTCGACCATGAGGCGGCCGGTGTCCCGGTCGCCGCACACGACGTTGAAGATACCGCGCGGCAGGTCCAGCTCGGCCAGCACCCCGCCGATGACCTCGGCCATGAAGACCGTGGACGCGGGAGTGGTGTCCGAGGGCTTGAGGACGACCGTGTTGCCCGCGGCGAGGGCCGGGGCGAACTTCCACACGGCCATCATCATCGGGTAGTTCCAGGGGGCCACCTGGGCGCAGACACCGACCGGCTCCCGGCGTACGAAGGAGGTCAGGCCCTCCATGTACTCGCCGGCCGCCTTGCCCTCCAGCATGCGGGCGGCGCCAGCGAAGAAGCGGATCTGGTCGAGCATCATCGGCAGTTCCTCCTGCCGGGTCAGCTCCAGCGGCTTGCCGGTGTTCTCGCACTCGGCGGCCAGCAGTTCGTCCTGCCGCGCCTCGAGGGCGTCGGCGATCTTGAGGATCGCCCGCTGGCGGGCCCCGGGGGTCGCGTCGCGCCAGGCCGGAAACGCGGCCTCGGCGGCGGCCATGGCGGCGTCGACGTCCGCGGCGGCCGAGAGCGGCGCCGTCGCGTACGCCGCGCCCCTGGCCGGGTCGATCACCTCGGTGGTGCGCCCGTCCGCGGCGTCCCGGAACTCTCCGTCGATGTAGTTGCGCAGGCGACGCAGCTCGGCGTTCACTTCGCACCCCTCCAGTTCAGCTTGTCCATCGGGTGAGACATCCAGCCTAACCACGGGAATGACGCTTTCGATATACCCGCCACTCCCCGACTGCGGATTCAGTGGCATCGGAAGCCCTCGGCAACGAAAATCAGCGCTCACGGCTTGCCATACCGACGAGACCTCGTGCAGAGTCGAATCGTGGCTCGAAACTCGAAGAACGCGAACGGCTCACCGACGGTCGACTCCGTCTCCAAAGCGATCATCGAGCAGCTCCAGGAGGACGGCAGGCGGCCGTACGGCGCGATCGGACGGGCGGTCGGCCTGTCCGAGGCGGCCGTGCGGCAGCGTGTCCAGAAGCTGCTCGACCAGGGCGTCATGCAGGTCGTGGCGGTCACCGACCCGCTCACCGTCGGCCTTCTGCGGCAGGCGATGGTCGGCATCACCGTCGACGGCGACGTCGAGCAGGTGGCCGACGCGCTCGCCGAGCTGAAGGAGGTCGAATACGTGGTCGTGACCGCGGGCTCGTTCGACCTCCTGGTGGAGATCGTCTGCGAGGACGACGAGCACCTGCTCGAGATGATCAGCAAGCGGATCCGGTCGCTACCCGGCGTCCGCTCCACCGAGAGCTTCGTCTACCTCAAGCTGCGCAAGCAGACCTACGCGTGGGGAACCCGATAACCGTGAGCAAGACCCAGTCCCAGACGGCCTACGACCACCTGTGGATGCACTTCACCCGGATGTCGTCGTACGAGCACGCACCCGTACCGACGATCGTCCGCGGCGAAGGCACCTCGATCTTCGACGAGAGGGGGAAGCGCTACATCGACGGGCTGGCCGGACTGTTCGTCGTCCAGGCCGGGCACGGCCGCACCGAGCTCGCCGAGGCGGCCGCCGACCAGGCGCAGGAGCTGGGCTTCTTTCCCATCTGGAGCTACGCGCACCCGCGCGCCGTCGAACTCGCCGAACGCCTCGCCCACCACGCCCCCGGCGACCTGAACAAGGTCTTCTTCACGACCGGCGGCGGCGAGGCGGTGGAGACCGCCTGGAAGCTGGCCAAGCAGTATCACAAGCTGACCGGCAACCACACCAAGTACAAGGTGATCTCCCGCGCCGTCGCCTACCACGGCACCCCGCAGGGCGCTCTGTCGCTGACCGGGCTGCCCGCGCTCAAGGCGCCCTTCGAGCCGCTGGTGCCGGGCGCGCACAAGGTGGTCAACACCAACCTCTACCGGGCACCGGAGCACGGCGACGACCCGAAGGCCTTCGGCCGCTGGGCGGCCGACCAGATCGAGCAGCAGATCCTCTTCGAGGGCCCGGAGACCGTCGCCGCGGTGGTGCTGGAACCGGTCCAGAACGCGGGCGGCTGCTTCCCGCCGCCCCCCGGCTACTTCCAGCGGGTGCGGGAGATCTGCGACCGCCACGACGTGCTGCTCGTCTCCGACGAGGTCATCTGCGCGTTCGGCCGGCTCGGCACGATGTTCGGCTGCGACAAGTTCGGCTACGTGCCGGACATCATCACCTGCGCCAAGGGCCTCAGCTCCGGCTACTCCCCCATCGGCGCGACGCTCGTCTCCGACCGTGTCGCCGAGCCCTTCTACCAGGGCGGCAACACCTTCCTGCACGGCTACACCTTCGGCGGCCACCCCGTCTCCTCCGCCGTCGCGCTCGCCAACCTCGACCTCTTCACCCGCGAGGGCCTGCTCCAGCACGTCCTCGACCACGAGGACGCCTTCCGCGCCACCCTGGAACGGCTGCTGGACCTGCCGATCGTCGGCGACGTGCGCGGCAACGGCTTCTTCTACGGCATCGAACTGGTCAAGGACAAGGACACCAAGGAGACGTTCTCCGCGGAGGAGTGCGAACGGGTGCTGTACGGGTTCCTGTCCAAGGCGCTCTTCGAGGCCGGCCTGTACTGCCGCGCCGACGACCGCGGCGACCCGGTCGTCCAGCTCGCGCCACCGCTGATCGCCGACCAGACGACGTTCGACGAGATCGAACAGATTCTGCGCGGCGTGCTGAGCGAGGCGTGGACGAAGCTCTGAGCCCCGGCCGGCGTCCGTTCCTCCGGTCGCGGGTGCCGCCGCGCGCGGGCGGTGCCGGCACCCGCGACCGGAACGGGCCGGGCCGACCCGGGCCGTAAATGAGTCCATATGGACGGTCCTCGGCGCGTGCCGCGCCGAGCCTCCCCTCTCCCCGCCCGTCGCTGTCCCTACGGTGCGAGTGACCGAAGCCCCTGACGGTCGTTCAATCCCTCAGGGGTGTTCCCTCGGAGCAGAGGCGAGTGGAGGTGCCATCCATGACGGCCCCGCCGGACGACGACGTGCTGTGGGCACGCGGACTGACGTACGCATATGACGGCTCCCCGGCTCTCCAGGACGTCACCCTGGGGATCCGCACCGGTGAGATCGTCGCCGTGACCGGCCCGCGCGGCAGCGGCAAGTCGACCCTCCTGAGCTGCCTCTCCGGGCGGTTGCTGCCGGACGGCGGCGAG
The DNA here is from genome assembly GCF_004795255.1 of Streptomyces sp. RKND-216. Taxonomy (NCBI): domain Bacteria; kingdom Bacillati; phylum Actinomycetota; class Actinomycetes; order Kitasatosporales; family Streptomycetaceae; genus Streptomyces; species Streptomyces sp. RKND-216. The sequence goes on from NZ_SSBQ01000002.1 coordinate 1,267,169, forward strand.
GTGTGGTTCCAGGACGTGCCCGTCCACACGCTGGGCCTGCACTCACGGGAACGCCTGCGCCGCGAACGGTTCGGATGGATCGGCAGCGAACCGCAGCTCGTCCCGGAGCTGAACGCCTGGGAGAACGCGGCCCTGCCACTGCTGCTGGCAGGCGTCGGCAGTCGTGCCGCCCGCCGGGCGGCGCACGAGTGGCTGGAGCGGCTCGACATCGGCGACTGCGCCCGCAAACGGCCGACCGCGCTGCTCCAGGCGCAGCGGCAGCGGGTGGCCATCGCCCGGTCACTGGTCCACTCCCCCACGGTCCTCTTCGCCGACGAACCGACGGCGCCGCTGCACCAGGCCGACCGGGTCCAGGCGCTGCGCACCCTCACCACGGCGGCCCGCACCCACGGGATCACGGTGGTGCTGAGCAGCCACGGGCCCGTCCCGACGGCGGACACACCCTCCCCGGTGCCGGCGCCCGTGGTCGTGCCCGTGCCGGCGGTCGCGGGGGACGAGGGCACAGCCGGGGACGAGGACGGGGACGACGTGCCTGCTGGACCCGTCGGCCCGGCCGACGCCTACGCCTCCGCCTACGGCGGCACGGCCTCCCCGATCGGTCCGGGCGACGCGCAGACGGCTCCCGCTTCCAGCGTTCCGGCGATTGCGGGCTCCGCCGTAACAGCCGCACGGAACGACCTCATCGGCAGCCGGATCGTCGACCGCGCCATCGCCCTGCTGGACGGCCGCTGTGTGCAGGGCGCGGCGCCCCGGGAGACGGAGGGAAGCACCGCGTGCTCGCTCTCCGTCTAGTCCGCGGCGCCCCGCCGCTCGCCCTGCTCCGACGCCTTCTGCTGGCCGCCGCGGCGGCAGGCGTCACCTTCCTGATGCTCGGGGCCGTCGGCCACGCCGCGGGCCATCCGGAGGCCGCCGGGGACGGCGCCACCCGGATGCTGTGGTGCCTGGTTCCGCTTGCCGCCGCCCTGCAGCTCGCCGTCGCCGTCGCACGGACCGAGACCAGCCGACGTGCGCTGACCGGACTGGACGCGGCGGGCGTGGGTCCGTCCCGGATGCCGCTGCTGGCGGCCGTGTCCACGACCGCCTCCTGCCTCCTCGGCAGCGTGGTCGCGCTGCTCCTCTTCCTGCTGCTGCGCGGACATCTGGGCGGTCTGCCGTTCGCCGGAGCGGCGGCCGACGTCCTCGGCGCCGGGCCGGCGCTGCCGCTCGGCGCCGTCCTGCTGCTCTTCCTCCTGGTGCCGCTGACCGCCGCGGCGACCTGCCTCGTCGCGCTGCGACCCCGCCCGCTGCCGCCCAGCCGCCGCGAGGGGGACCGGAACGAACCGGCCACCCTGGCGGACGCCCCTCCAGCCGCGCTGCCCCCTGGCCTGCCGTGGGGCGTCGCCCTGACCGCGACCGGGCTCGCGCTGGAGACCTTGGCCGGCAGGGGATCCGGCGACCCCGCCGCGGGGGCGCTGCTGCCGATGCCGGGGACGCTCGCCGGAAGCCCGCCCGGCGCGCTCGCCGGCTGGGTGCTCACCGCGATCGGACTGGTGCTGGCCGGACCCGGCCTGACGCACCTGAGTGGCCGGCTCATCACGCTCGGCCGCCCAGGCGCGCTGCGCCTGCTGTCCGGGCGGATTCTCCAGGACGACGCCGAACGCGTCGGGCGTCCGCTCGGCGTGCTGTGCGCGGTCGCCTCCGGAGCCCTCGCGGCCGGAGAGCTGTACGGTCCGGCTCGTGGCGGCGAAGCGGCTTCGGGGGCGGTGTTCGGGCCGCTCACCCTGCTGGGCGGAGTGCTCGTGCTGGGCTGCGCGACGGCGAGCGCGCTCGCGGCCGCGGCGGAGTCGCGTGCCCTGCGGGCCCCGGCCACGGCCTCGCTGCTGCAACTCGGGGCGCCACGGTCGCTGTTGCGGAACGCGGCCGCGCTGCGCGCGGTGGTGGTCGTCGCCGTGCTCGGTCCGATCGCCTGGGCCGTGGGCCGCCTCGTGGCCCTGCCGCTGACCACCTGACCGCACCACCCGGCCTCCCACACCCGATTCCGCGCGGGCGCCCCGGCTCCGGGGCGCCCGCGCCGTCGTGTGCGCCGGGCACGGCAGTGGCCGGGGTTCCCGGAGAAGTCCGCGGAGCACGTGCGTTCGGAGAGGCGTGACCGCGAGCACGGCGGCCCCGACAGCGCCGCGGGAAGACCAACCGCGGGCGGGCACGTCGCGACCTCCACCGCTTCGGAGGCCGCTCGCGGCGAACGGCCGCGGCGGCCCGTGCGCACCGCCCCGCACGGGCAGGCACACCTGTCGGCTTCCGCGCCGGAGGCGCCTACGCTTGCCGGATGCCGCCTCACGACGCCGACCGCCGCGCATCCGTCCCCCACCGCACCGATCGCGAGGTCGAGACGCTCGAGGCCTTCGACCGGGTCGTCGCGGGCCACACCTCGCTCCAGGGCTGGCGTGTCCAGTCCCTCGACCTGACGGGCCGTACGGACGCCCTCGCCGCCGCCGACACCTCGGGCGCGGTGTTCCTCGGCTGCACGATGCCCCCGGAGGCGGCCCAACGCGCTCGGGAGGGCGGCGCGCTGGTGTTCCCGCCGATTCCGGATCTGCCGTTCAACCCCTACCGGGGATCCCTCTACACACCGGAGGAACTGTTCGACGGCCTCGGCGGCGGCTACGCGCACACCCCCGACGGCCGGACGTACGAGTGGTTCCGCCGGTCCCGCGCCGACGGCGACGTGTTCGCCTCGATGCTGCGCGCGGTGCACGACGACGCGGTGTCCGACGCCCTCGACGAACTCCTCGCCGGTCACCGGGTGGTGGGCGTGATGGGCGGGCACGCGCTGCGGCGCGGCTCGGACGCGTACGCGGGCGCCGCCCGGCTCGGCCGGGGGCTGGCCCGTGCGGGCATGACCGTGGCCACCGGCGGCGGGCCGGGCGCGATGGAGGCGGCCAATCTCGGCGCGTACGCGGCGCCCTTCGAGGACCCGATGCTGGACAAGGCCCTTCAGGTCCTCGCGGAGGTACCTTCGTTCGAGCCGTCCGTCGGGGACTGGGTCCGCGCCGCCTTCGACGTGCGCGAGAGCCACCCTGACGGCGGCCCGTCGGTCGGGATCCCGACCTGGTTCTACGGCCACGAGCCGCCCAACGTCTTCGCTCGGCACATCGGCAAGTACTTCGTGAACGCGGTGCGTGAGGACGGTCTGCTGGCACGGGCGCGGGCAGGCGTGGTGTTCCTGCCGGGCGCGGCGGGCACCGTCCAGGAGGTGTTCGACAACGCGACGCCGAACTACTACCAGTCCCGCGGCGAGCCCACCCCCATGGTGCTGGTGGACCGCGCGCACTGGACCGAACGGCTACCGGTGTGGCCGCTGCTGAAGTCACTCGCCAAGGAGCGGGCGATGGAGGCGCGGATCGCGCTGGTCGACTCCGTCGAGGAGGCCCCCGCGACCCTGGCCCGGCTCCAGCAGGCGTGAGGATGCCGTTACCGGGCGGCGCCACCCTCGTGCAGCACCACGACGCCGTCCGGATCGAAGGCGACGCCGACCCGTCCGCCCTCCTCCGGAGCGTGCGGCAGGGGGCAGGTCGCCTCCAGCGGCGGCGCGTCCGCCGGCTGCAGCAGCAGCGAGACGACAGACGTCGGCCCGCCGCGGAAGGTACGGCCGGTGACCGTGCAGGGCAGCCCCTCCCCCGGGGCGGTGAGACGGACGCCGGACGGGCGGACCAGCACCTTTCGTTCCCCCTGCGGGGAGGCGTCCGGCACCCGCACCGTGCCCCACGGGGTGTCGGCGGTCGCGTCGCGCACGGTCGCCGGAACGATGTTCTCGAAACCGAGGAAGCGGGCGACGAACTCCGACGCGGGGCTCCGCCACACCTCCAGCGGCGTGCCCGCCTGGGCGACACGTCCGCCGTCCATCACCGCGATGCGGTCGGCGAGCGCGAACGCCTCCCCCTGGTCGTGCGTCACGGCAAGCACCGTGGTGCCCAACCGGCGGAATAGGGCGCGGAGTTCGACGACGAGGCGTTCACGCAGCGCACGGTCCAGCTGCCCCAGCGGCTCGTCCAGCATCAGCAGCCGCGGGCTGGGCGCGAGTGCGCGGGCGAGCGCCACGCGCTGCTGCTCCCCGCCGGACAGCGACAGCACCTCGCGGCGCTGGGCCCCCGGCAGGCCGACCAGGTCGAGGAGTTCGGCGACCGCCGCGGCCCGCTCGGCGCGGCCCGATCCGCGCATCCGCAGGCCGAATCCGACGTTGCCGGCGACGTCGCGCTGCGGGAAGAGCTGGTGATCCTGGAACATCAGCCCGAGCTCGCGCTTGTGCGCCGGGACGCCGTGCTGGTCGCGTCCGGAAAGCAGCACGTGCCCGGCGTCGGCGTGCTGGAGCCCGGCCACGACCCGCAGCAGCGTGGACTTGCCGCTGCCGCTGGGGCCGAGGACGCACACGATCTCGCGGTCGGCGACCTCCAGGTCGACCGCGTCCAGGGCCGTGTGGCCGTCGAAGCGTACGGTCACGCCGTCCAGTCGCAGCATCAGAACTCTCCCGAGCGGTCGTCGGACGTGCGCACCCGTTCCAGGGCCAGCAGGGTCGCGGCGCACAGCACCATCAACACGGTGCTCATCGCCATGGCCTGCCCGTAGCTCAGCTCCCCCGCACGCCCGAGGAAGCGGGCGACGGCCACCGGCAGGGTGGGGTTGTCGCCACGGGCGATGAACACCGTCGCGCCGAACTCGCCCAGCGAGACGGCGAACGCGAAGCCCGCAGCCACCAGGAGCGCCCGCCGTACCAGCGGAAGGTCCACCTCCCGCCAGGCGCGCCACGGCGAGGCTCCCAGCACCGCGGCGGCCTCCCGCAGCCGCACGTCCACCGCGCGCAGCACCGGCAGCAGGGTGCGCACCACGAACGGCACGCCGACCAGCGCCTGCGCGAGCGGCACGATGATCCACGACGCGCGCAGGTCCAGCGGCGGTTCGTCCAGCGCGATGAGGAAGCCGAAGCCGACGGTGACCGCTGAGGTGCCCAGCGGAAGCATCAGCAGCGCGTCGAAGCCGCGGACGAGCCTCCCGGCGCTCCGGGTGAGCGCCGCCGCCGCGAGGCCCCCGACGACCAGGGCCACCCCGGTGGCGACCGCCGCGTACGCCAGGGAGTTGCCGATCGCCTCGACCGGGGCGACCAGGAAGGTGCTGTCGCTGCCGTGCTCGGTCAGAGCACGGTAGAAGGCGAATCCGTAGCCGTCGCTGGTGCGCAGCGAGCGGAGCGCGAGCACGACCAGGGGGGCGACCAGCAGCACGGCGACCAGGACGAGATGCGACCACAGCAGCGCCCACTGGCCGGTGCCGCGCGGGCGGCGCGCGGTGTGCCGGGCGTCGACGAGCGCCAGCGCCGACTCCCGCCGCCGCACCGTCCAGGCGTGCACGGCCAGCAGCGCGGCCACCGCGGCGAACTGGAGCAGGGTGAGCACAGCCGCGGCTGGCAGGTCGAGCAGCGCGGCGGTTTGCCGGTAGATCTCCACTTCGAGAGTCGCGTATCGGGGACCGCCGAGCACCTGGATCACGCCGAAGGAGGTGAAGGTGAAGAGGAAGACCATCAGTGCGGCGGCGGCGACGGCCGGTGTCAGCGCGGGGAGCGTGACGCGGCGCCAGGCCCCGAACCGGGTCGCGCCCAGCACCCGCGCGGCCTCCTCCTGCCGCGGGTCCAGCTGCGCCCAGAGCCCGCCCACGGTCCGCACCACGACGGCGTAGTTGAAGAAGACGTGCGCGAGCAGGATCGCCCACACGCCGGTGTCCAGCCGCACTCCCCACAGCTGGTCGAGAGTGCCGCCGCGCCCGGCCAGGGCGAGGAACGCCGAGCCGACGACGACCGTGGGGAGCACGAAGGGCACGGTGACGACCGCCCGCAGCACCTGCTTGCCGGGGAAGTCGAAGCGGGCGAACACGTACGCGCCGGGCAGGGCGACGACGAGTGTGAGCGCGGTGGAGGCCGCAGCCTGCCACAGCGTGAAACGCAGCACCTGGAGCACCGCGGGGTCGGTGAGGACCTCGGCGGCGCGGGCGAACTGCCACCGGCCGCCGTCGTGCAGGCCGCGGAGCGTGATCGCGACGACCGGATAGGCGAAGAAGAGGGCGAAGAACGCGGCCGGCAGGGCCATCAGGGCCAGCCGCCGGGCGGCGTCGCGTGCGCCGCCCGGCTGCAGTCCGGGGGTGGGCACCGGCTCCCTCCGCGGCGCGGGGACGTACGTCCACGCCCGCCGGAGCGCCGGCCGCGCCTCGGTGTCTACCGCACGACGAGCGAGGTCCACGCCTTCACCCACTGCTCCCGGTTGTCCGCGATGCGCTCCGGCGCCATCGTGGCCGGGTTCTCGACGTCCGCGCCGTACTCGGTGAACACCTCAGGCAGTGCGGCGTCCTCGCGCACCGGGGAGACGAACATCTGGAGCGGCAGGTCCTCCTGGAACGCAGTGCCGATCAGGAAGTCCAGCAGCGCCTTGCCGCCCTTCGGGTTGTCCGCGCCCTCCAGCAGGCCGGCGAACTCGACCTGCCGGAAGCAGGTGCCCTCGGCGACGCCGGTCGGCGCATGCTCGGGCATCGGCTTCTTCCCGAGCACCTCGGCGGGCGGGCTGGATGCGTACGACACGACCAGCGGCCGGTCGCCCTTGCCCTCGCCGCCGGCCGATCCGCTGAACCGGTCGTAGTACGCCTGCTCCCAGCCGTCGACGACCTCGACGCCATTGGCCTCCAGCTTCTTCCAGTAGTCCTTCCACCCGCCGTTCCCGTACTCGGCGACGGTGGCGAGTAGGAAGCCCAGACCGGGCGAGGAGGTGGCGGCGTTCTCGGTGACGAGCAGGTCCTTGTACGCCGGCTTCGTCAGGTCGCCGAGCGTGCGGGGCGGCCGGAGGTCGTTCTTCTCGAAGTACTCGCGGTCGTAGTTGACGCAGATCTCGCCGGTGTCCACCGGGGTCACGTCCGTGCCGCCACCGGCCGGCCGGTACTCCTGCGGGACCTTCTCCAGGCCGCGGGCCTCGTAGGGGGTGAAGATCTCGTTCTCCAGCGCGCGGGAGAGCAGGGTGTTGTCCACGCCGAAGAGGACGTCGCCCTGCGGGTTGCCCTTGTTCAGCACCGCCTGGTTGACCGTGGATCCGGCGTCGCCGGCGCGCAGGATCTCCAGTTCGTAGCCGGTCTCGTCGGTGAACCGCTCAAGCACCTTCTCGGAGGCGGCGAAGGAGTCGTGCGTGACCAGGGTGACCTTCTCCGCGTCCCCGCCGTCCGCAGAGGAGTCGCCGGACCCACCGGAGCCGCCGCACCCGGCGAGCAGCGAGACGCCCAGCGTGACGGCGAGGAGGGTGGTGGCGGTGTGCTTCATCGTGCAGCCTTCTTCCCGGGTCCTCGGCGGACCTCCAGGTGGGCGCACGCGGGCAGCACGAGAGGTGTGAACCGATCTTCCTACCCAGCATGACCTGGGCGAGGTTCGAGGGTCTGCGGCCGGACGGTGCCGCACTCTCAGCGCTGCGCGCGCTCCCCTGTCGGATGGAAATACCGTTGTACGGTACCAGCCGGGCTCTCACGGCGAGCAGGCCCGGCCTCCGTCGGGGCACGGGCGGCGCCCGTCTCGCGTGCCCCGCCGCCCTTCCACCGCTGTCCTGCCGCGGTTCCGCCGCTGCCGGTCAGCGCTCCGTGGCCGCCAGCTGGCCGCAGGCCCCGTCGATCTCCTGGCCCCGGGTGTCCCGCACGGTCACCGGTACGCGGTGCGCCTCCAGGGCCCGGACGAACTCCCGCTCGTCCTCCGGCCGCGACGCGGTCCACTTGGACCCCGGCGTCGGGTTGAGGGGGATCAGGTTGACGTGCACCGGTCGTCCCTTGAGCAGCCGGCCCAGCAGATCGGCCCGCCACGCCTGGTCGTTGATGTCCCGGATCAGCGCGTACTCGATGGAGACCCGGCGCCCGGACTTCTCCGCGTACTCCCACGCGGCGTCCAGCACCTCGCGCACCTTCCACCGGGTGTTCACCGGCACGAGGGTGTCGCGCAGCTCGTCGTCCGGCGCGTGCAGCGAGACCGCCAGGCGGCACTTGAGCCCTTCGTCGGCGAACCGCAGCATCGCGGGCACCAGACCCACCGTCGACACCGTGATGCCCCGCTGCGACAACCCGACGCCGTCCGGCTCCGGATCGGTCAGGCGGCGGATGGCGCCGACCACCCGCTTGTAGTTGGCGAGCGGCTCGCCCATTCCCATGAACACGATGTTCGACAGCCGCGCCGGGCCCCCGGGCACCTCCCCGTCGCGCAGCGCACGCATGCCGTCGACGATCTGGTGCACGATCTCCGCCGTCGACAGGTTGCGGTCCAGGCCCGCCTGCCCCGTCGCGCAGAACGGGCAGTTCATCCCGCATCCGGCCTGCGAACTGATGCACATCGTGACCCTGTCCGGATACCGCATCAGCACCGACTCGACCAGCGTGCCGTCGTGCAGCCGCCACAGCGTCTTGCGCGTCGTGTCCTCGTCACAGCTGATGTGCCGCACCACGCTCATCAGCTCCGGCAGCAGCTCGCCAGCCAGCCGCTCCCGCGACTGCTGCGGGATGTCGGTCCACTCCGCGGGGTCGTGCGCGTACCGGGCGAAGTAGTGCTGCGACAGCTGCTTCGCGCGGAACGGCTTCTCCCCCAGCGCGGCCACGGCCTCCTTCCGCTCCTTCGGCGAAAGGTCGGCCAGATGCCGCGGCGGCTTCGCGGCCCCGCGCGGCGCCACGAACGTGAGCTCTCCAGGTGCAGGCATAACCGCTCCAGTGTCGCAGATTCCCGGGCCGTTCCCGCCGCCCAGCACCTGCGACCCTTGCCACCCTCCGGCACCCCCAGTCAGCCTCGGCCACCCCCGCACGGCCCCGCACGGCCCAACCGGAGACTCCGCCAGCACGCATGACATGTCTGGAACGCATGCGACGCGCTCGGCCACGTCGCCCGCTGTACGCCTGATCCCCGCCTCAGCACTCCGGGTGGCGGGCCGCAGGCCGCGGAGCCGGGGACGGTGACCGGCCAGTGGCGCCGTTACGGGTCGGCGGTCAGGCGGTGCCGGTGAAGAGGACGAAGAGGAGCCAGGCCACGGGGGCGGTGGGGAGGAGGGAGTCGAGGCGGTCCATGATGCCGCCGTGGCCGGGAAGAACCGTGCCCATGTCCTTGATGCCGAGGTCCCTCTTGATCATGGACTCGCCGAGATCGCCGAGAGTGGCGCTGACGGCGACGGCGAAGCCGAGGATCAGGCCCTGCCACCAGGCGCCACCGTCGACGGCGAACTCCATGCAGAGCGCGCCGGCGGCCATGGCGAAGGAGACGGCGCCGAGCAGGCCCTCGCGGGTCTTGCCCGGGCTGATGCGGGGAGCCAGCTTGTGCTTGCCGAAGCGCCAGCCGACGGCGTACGCACCCGTGTCGCTGACGACGGTGAGCACGAGGAACGTCAGGACGCGCCACGACCCGTCGTCGGCCGCGAGCATCAGGGCGACGAAGGTGGCGAGGAAGGGGACGTAGAAGGCGGCGAAGATGCCGGCCGAGACATCCCGCAGGTAGTCCTGGGGGGACCGGGTCATCCGCTGGAGCAGGATGCCCAGCGCGGTGAAGGCCATGCCGAGCCACGCGCCGTCCGCACCCCACACGTATCCCGCGACGACCATGCCCGTTCCCCCGGCGACCAGGATGGCCAGCGGGGCGCGGATGCCCTTGCGCTCGGAGAGCCGGGAGGTCAGCTCCCAGAGCCCGACGGCGACGGCGAGGACGATGACGCCGACGAAAAGATGCTTGTAGACGAACAGGGACGCGATGATCAACGCGCCGAGGCCGAGGCCGACTCCTATCGCGGCGCGCAGGTCGCGGCCGGCACGCTTCTTGCCCTTCGCCGGGGGCGGACCACCCGGCATGCCGGAGTGCGCCGGCTCGACCGGCTGCTGTCCGCCGTCCGGCCCGCCCGGGCCGTCGCCGGGCGTACCGCGGGAACTGGAGCCACCCACTGCGTCCTCACCGTTCTCGGGGTCGCCCGGCTCCCGGGGGACAGGGCGATCGGCAGCGGGGCCACCGACCACGGGCATGGGCCTGGTCGCGGCCGGGTGGCCGACGGGTGCGGAGCCCTGCGCGGCGGGCGACGGCGCGCCCGCCGGAGGAGCCGGTGCCGGGGCCCGGCCGGGCGGGCCGGAGAAACCGGCGCCCGGCGAAGGAGCACCCCAGGAGGAGTCGTTCACGGAACTCAAGCCTCAGACCTCGAGCAGCTCGGCTTCCTTGTGCTTCAGGAGCTCGTCGACCTGCGCCACATACTTGGAGGTGGTGTCGTCAAGCTCCTTCTCGGCCCGGCGGCCCTCGTCCTCGCCGACCTCGCCGTCCTTGATCGCCTTGTCGATGGTCTCCTTGGCCTTGCGGCGGACGCTGCGGATGGAGATCTTCGCGTCCTCGCCCTTGGCCTTGGCGACCTTGGTGAACTCCCGTCGGCGCTCCTCGGTGAGCTCGGGGAAGACCACCCGGATGATGTGGCCGTCGTTCGACGGGTTGACACCCAGGTCGGAGTCGCGGATCGCCTGCTCGATGTTGCGCAGCGCGCTCTTGTCGAACGGGGTCACCACGGCCATCCGGGCCTCCGGCACCGAGAACGATGCCAGTTGGTTGATCGGCGTCATCGCGCCGTAGTAGTCCGCCACGATCTTGTTGAACATCGCCGGGTGCGCACGGCCGGTGCGGATCGCGGCGAAGTCCTCCTTGGCGACGACGACCGCCTTCTCCATCTTCTCCTCGGCCTCGAGGAGGGTCTCTTCGATCACCACGTGCTCCTGGTTTCGGAAGTGTGAAGCCTGATATGTCCATCGAGCGCCGTTCCGCCGAACCCGCAGGTCAACGGCACGGCACGGCCGGTGAGTTGGGCCGCCGGGCGTCAGCCGCGGCTGCCCTGGCCGCTCACCAGGGTGCCGATCTTCTCACCCTTCACCGCACGTGCGATATTCCCTTCGGCGAGCAGCTCGAAGACGTAGATCGGCAGCGCGTTGTCACGGCAGAGGGTGATCGCGGTGGCGTCGGCGACCTTGAGGTCACGGGTGATGACCTCGCCGTACTCCAACGCGTCGAACTTCACGGCATCCGGGTTCTTCGCCGGGTCGGCGTCGTACACCCCGTCCACGCCGTTCTTGCCCATCAGAAGCGCCTCCGCGTTGATCTCCAGCGCCCGCTGGGCCGCGGTGGTGTCGGTGGAGAAGTAGGGCATGCCCATGCCCGCGCCGAAGATGACCACGCGCCCCTTCTCCAGGTGCCGGATGGCCCGCAGCGGAATGTAGGGCTCCGCCACCTGGCCCATCGTGATGGCGGTCTGGACCCGTGAGTCGATGCCCTCCTTCTCCAGGAAGTCCTGGAGAGCGAGGCAGTTCATGACGGTGCCGAGCATGCCCATGTAGTCGGAGCGGGCGCGGTCCATTCCGCGCTGCTGGAGCTCCGAGCCGCGGAAGAAGTTGCCGCCGCCGATCACCACGGCGAGCTCGGTGCCCTCGCGGACCACGGAGGCGATCTCCCGCGCCATCTTGTGCACGATGTCGGGGTCGACTCCGAGACCTCCCCCGCCGGCGAAGGCCTCGCCGGACAGTTTCAGCAGAAAGCGACGCCGGGAGTCCTTGTCGGTGTCGGTGTCATTGCTCATGGTGGAGATCTCCTCGTGCATACGAAGAAGGCCACTGCCGGTGGGATCCTCTCGGCTCCTTCAGGCAATGGCCTCCTCGTGTTCAGCTGCCGTGTGCCCGACCCTAGCCGGTCAGCGACCCGTCTGCGGGACAGGCGGGCGGGCGGTGCGGCGTCATGGGGCGTGTCCCGGGCCCGCAGGCCCGACGGACCGCGCTCAGGCGCCGACGCGGAAGCGGGCGAAGCGCTTCAGCGTGACACCGGCCTCGTCCAGGACCTTCTGGACGGACTTCTTGTTGTCCTTGGCGAACGGCTGGTCCAGGAGGCAGTTCTCCTTGAAGAAGCCGTTCACCCGACCCTCGACGATCTTGGGCAGGGCCTGCTCGGGCTTGCCCTCCTCGCGGGCGGTCTCCTCGGCGATGCGGCGCTCGTTCTCCACCGTCTCGGCCGGGATCTCCTCGCGGGAGAGGAACTTCGGGGAGAACGCCGCGATGTGCTGGGCGACGTCCTTGGCGATCTCCGCGTTCTCCTGGTCCAGCTCGACCAGGACGCCGACCTGCGGGGGCAGGTCCGGGCTGGTGCGGTGCAGGTAGGAGGCGACGAAGCCGCCGGAGAACTCCGCGAAGCGGTCCAGGACGATCTTCTCGCCGAGGTTGGCGTTGGCCTCGTCGACGTAGGCCTGGACGGTCTTCCCGGCCTCGATCTCGGAGGCGAGCAGGGCGGCGGTGTCCGCCGGGGAGGTGGCGGCCACGTGGGCGGCGACGGCGTCGGCGGCGGCCTGGAACTTCTCACCCTTGGCGACGAAGTCCGTCTCGCACTTCAGCTCGACGAGCACGCCGGAGGCCTTGTCGTCGGCGATGCGGGCCACGACCGCGCCGTTCTCGGCGGTGCGGGACTCGCGCTTGGCGACGCCCTTCTGGCCCTTGACGCGCAAAATCTCGACGGCCTTGTCGACGTTGCCCTCGGCCTCGTCCAGCGCCTTCTTGCAGTCCATCATGCCGGCGCCGGTCAGCTCACGGAGCTTCTTGACGTCGGCGGCGGTGTAGTTCGCCATGTCGGTGAATCTCTCTCGAAGTCGATGAGGGTGGTGGTGCACGGGGAGTGAGGCCCGGCGTCCCCGGTGTCGTCGACACCGGGGACGCCGCCTCACTCCCCGTGGACGCGTGGTACTCGGAACGGCCCCGCCAGGGGTGCCGATCCGAGCCGGGCACTGAGGCCCGAGCGGGCGTCAGGCCTGCTCGGCCTGGGCCTCGGCGGGAGCCTCGGCCGACTTGTCCTCGGCCTTGGCCTCCTCAGCCCCGGCCTCCTCAGCCTTGGGCTCTTCCGCCTTGGGCTCTTCCGCCTTGGCATCAGCGGCCGGCTTCTCGCCCTCGGCCTTGTCGCCCTCGAGAAGCTCGCGCTCCCACTCGGCCAGCGGCTCGCCGACGGCCTTCTCGCCCTTGCCCTCGGCCGCGCCGGAACGGGCGATGAGGCCCTCGGCGACGGCGTCGGCGATCACGCGGGTCAGCAGGGTGACGGAACGGATCGCGTCGTCGTTGCCCGGGATCTTGTAGTCGACCTCGTCCGGGTCGCAGTTGGTGTCGAGGATCGCGACGACCGGGATGTTGAGCTTGCGCGCCTCACCGACGGCGATGTGCTCCTTCTTGGTGTCCACGATCCAGACGGCGCTGGGCACCTTCTGCATCTCGCGGATACCGCCCAGGGTCTTCTCCAGCTTCGCCTTCTCGCGGGAGAGGACCAGCAGCTCCTTCTTGGTCAGGCCGGAAGCGGCCACGTCCTCGAAGTCGATCTGCTCCAGCTCCTTGAGCCGCTGGAGCCGCTTGTAGACGGTCGAGAAGTTGGTCAGCATGCCGCCGAGCCAGCGCTGGTTCACGTAGGGCATACCCACGCGGGTGGCCTGCTCGGCGATGGCCTCCTGGGCCTGCTTCTTGGTGCCGACGAACATGACGGAGCCGCCGTGCGCGACGGTCTCCTTGACGAACTCGTAGGCGCGGTCGATGTACGACAGCGACTGGAGCAGGTCGATGATGTAGATGCCGTTGCGCTCGGTGAAGATGAAGCGCTTCATCTTCGGGTTCCAGCGGCGGGTCTGGTGCCCGAAGTGGACGCCGCTCTCCAGCAGCTCCCGCATCGTAACGACGGCCATGGCCGTTCTCCTTGTTTTCGTGTCTCGGTTGTCCCACGACGGCCCGGATGGGCGTCGCGCCTGACGCCCCGGACGCGTTGTGCCCGGGAAGCTCCTAGTGAGGGGTCTTCCGAGGACCGAGATACGCGGCCACCGGGTGAGGGTGGCGGGGCGTGCGAAGTCGACCCGGTGACCCGGATCGCCACCAGAAGTGTACGGGACCTCCGGAACTGCCTGCGACCACGTCCTCGGTAGCTGAGCGGAGTGACCGAGTTGTGCACAGGTGTGCGGTCGTCCACGGATTCCAGGCGGTCTGTGCCGGAGGCGGAGGACGCGGGGCACGCTGGCGGCATGAGGACGAGGGCGTGGGTGGTGACCGCACTGATCGTGGCGGTGATGGGTGCGGTGGTGCTCCTGCGGGCGCCCGCCGGCGCGCGAGCGGCGGCGGGCCCGGAGGCGGCGAAGGGCCAGGGGACGGACGCCGTCCCGCGGGCGGAGAGGGGCCACGAAACGGAGGAGGGACGGCACGGAGCGGAGGGCGACGGCGACGGCGACGGCGACGGGTGGAGCTGGCCCGTGGCGGGCGCGGGCGGAGAGGCGCGGCCGGTGGTGCTGCGCGGGTGGGACCCGCCGCCGGCGCCGTGGGCGGCCGGTCACCGCGGGGTCGACCTTGCCTCGGCGCCAGGCGCCGAGGTGCGCGCCGTCGGGGCGGGCCGGGTCGCGTTCGCCGGCCGGGTGGCGGGGCGCGGAGTGGTCACGGTGGCGCTGCGGGGCACGGGTGAGGTGCCGTTACGGGTCACCTTCCAGCCGGTGCGGGCCGTGATGGAGGCCGGTGACTCGGTGCGGGCCGGCGAAACGGTGGGGCGGCTGGACCCGGACGGATACCACTGCGACCGCCCGTGTCTGCACTGGGGACTGCTGCGGGACGACCGTTACCTCGACCCGCTGTCCGTACTGCCGGAGTGGATGCTGCGGACGGGAGCCGTGCGGCTGCTGCCGCACGCGGGCGTTCCCGTACCCGGTGCCCGGGCCCGCTCCCCGGGCGCGGCCGCCGCGGGATGGGGCGGTCAGGACCGCCGTACTCCGTGGCGGGCCAGGGCGACCGCGACCTCGGTGACGGTGGCGGGGTCCTCGGCGGCGCCCAGCTCGATCCGGCGCACCGCCGCGTCCACGATGCCCTGGAGCAGCATTGCCGTCAGCCGGGGCTCCGCATGCCCGAGCTCGGCGAGGGCGTCGACGATCATCGAGATCAGCCCGCCGTGCGCGGCTCGGATGCGTTCGCGGGCACCCGCGTCCAGTTCGCCGGCCGAGATGGCGACCACGGCCCGGTGCCGCCGGTCGCCGACCAGGGCGAGCTGGCTGCGGACGTACGCCTCGACTCGCGCCTCGGGACCGTCCGCGGCGGCCATGGCCGCCTCCACCTCGGCTGCCCACTCGGGGAAGTCGACGGCGAACAGCTCCTCGACCACGGCGGCGCGGGAGCGAAAGTACTCGTACACCGAGGAGCGGGCGAGGCCGGTGCGGCGGGCGAGGGCGGGGAAGGTGAGCGCGTCGGTGCCTCCCTCGGACAGCAGCGAGCGTGCGGCGTCCAGCAGGGCCGCACGCTGCATCGTCCGGTGCTCGGCCACGGAGGCTGCTCGAATCCTGGGCACCCGTCCACTCTACGGACGGCAGGACCGGTTCAGCGACCCACCTCGGCCAGCTTCCCGCGCAGTTGCAGCACGGACTTGGTGTGGATCTGGCTGACCCGGCTCTCGGTGACGCCCAGCACCTGCCCGATCTCGGCGAGGGTGAGCCCTTCGTAGTAGTAGAGCGTGACCACGGTCTTCTCGCGGTCGGGCAGGGTGTTGACGGCCCGGGCCAGGAGGCGCCGGAGCTCGCGGTCCTCTGCCACCTCGACGGGATCGTCGGCGGCGGTGTCCTCGAGGGTGTCCACGAGGCTGAGCCGGTCGCCGCTCTCCGCACCGACGTGCAGCAGCTCCTCCAGGGCCACCACGTTGGTCAGGGAGACCTGGCTGAAGACGGCGTGCAGCTCGTCGACGGGGATGCGCATCTCGGCCGCGACCTCCGCCTCGGACGGCGTGCGGCGCAGCGACGCCTCCAGCGTCGCGTACGCGCGCTCCACCGCACGGGCCTTCTGGCGCACCGAGCGCGGGATCCAGTCCATGGCCCGCAGCTCGTCGATCATCGCGCCGCGGATGCGGGTGATCGCGTACGTCTCGAACTTGATCGAGCGGCCGGGGTCGAACTTCTCGATCGCGTCGATCAGGCCGAAGACACCGGACGAGACAAAGTCGGCCTGCTCCACGTTGGCGGGAAGGCCCACGCTGACCCGACCGGCCACGTACTTCACCAAGGGGGAGTAGTGGAGGATGAGCTGCTCACGCAGCCGTTCGTCGCCCGTCCCCTTGTACGACCGCCACAGCTCGTCGAGCGAACCGGGGACGGGTCCGGGTGCAGCGTCCTCGACGGCGACCGGACCTGAGCCGGTGGCCGCGCGGTCAAGCCCGGAGTTGTGCTGGGGCATGCGTCGCCTTGAGCCGTTCTGAGAGATCTTCCGAATTTCGTGAGCGTAGCGTGACGGTGAGGTTGCGTAGTGCGAGCACCGTCGGGCTGCGGTATGCGCAGATACGTTCCGCTGCCCGCACCCTGGGGTGATGTCGCTGGCGGGACGGCCCTGGGGATGCCCGGATCCGGCAGGAGCGTGTTGCGCGCCACTGTCACCCTTTCACCCGGGAGTCGCAGTTCAAGGACCGCCGCGTCACCCGATGGGGTGCCTTGGAAGCACGGGAGGGGCGCCCACGGGTCACACAGGTCTCCCGCGTCGCACGGGTCACTGTGGCTGCGGTGACGGCCGCCCGCAGCCCTCGCTCGCTCGGGGCACGGGGGCGAGCAGCCACCAGCGGTCCCCCGCGGAGCCGACGAACCCGAGGGCCCTCAGCTCGTGCAGCCGGACCAGCACCCGGTCGGTCGGCGTGGCGGAGGCCGCGGCCAGCTGCGGGACGGTGACCGCCGCCCGGGCCGGGAGCGCCTCGAGCACCCGTGCGGCCTCGGGGGGAAGCAGGTCGCGTGGCAGTACGGGTACCTCCTGCTCGGGCGCGAGCTCTCCTATGGCGCCGACCATCTCGATCACCTCGTCCGCGTCCGTGACGACGGCGGCGGCGTCGTGCTGCAGCAGCCTGTGCACGCCGGTGGAGAGCCCGGAAGTGACCGGACCGGGGACACCCATCACGACGCGGCTCAGGTCGCGGGCCCGGCGGGCGGTGACCAGGGAGCCGCTGCGCTGCTCCGCCTCGACGACCACCGTGCCGCGTGTGAGAGCCGCGATGACGCGGTTGCGCAGCACGAAACGGCCGCGCGTGGGGTGGCTGCCCGGTGGCAGCTCGGCGACGAGCAGGCCGCACTCGCCCAGGCGCCGGATGAGGTCGCTGTGGCCGGGCGGGTAGGCGACGTCGACGCCGCACGCCAGGACCCCGACGGTCGCCCCTCCCGCGCCCAGCGCTCCCCGGTGGGCGGCGCCGTCGACCCCGTAGGCGGCGCCGGAGACCACGGTCCAGCCGCGCGCGGCCAGTCCGGCCCCGAGGGCCGCAGCGACGTGCACCCCGTAGTCGGTGCAGGCACGGGCGCCCACCACCGCCACCGAGCGCAGTGCCCAGAAGCGCAGCGAAGGCGCGCCCCGGACCCACAGACCGTAGGGCCGGCAGGGGCCGAGGTCGTCGAGCTGCACCGGCCAGTCGGGGTCGCCGGGGCAGACGAAGCGGACGCCTCGGGTGGAGGCCGCGGCGAGGTCCGCCCCGGGCCGCACCCCGTGGGCGCGCAGCCGGAGGCCTTCCCAGCGCCGTGCGGAGGTTCCCGGTGGAGGGGGGCCGCCGCGCAGGCGTCGCACAATCTCTGCCGGCCCGTAGTCCTCCAGCCAGCGGCCGACCGTCTCGTCACCGGGCTCGGCGACCCGGGTGAGCAGGGCGCGGTCGCGCCGCTCGTCGGAGTCCGGTCCGGCTTCCGCGTGGGCTGCGGTCGCGCGCGCCGGTCCGGTACTCATCGGGCGGGTTCCGGGACGGCGACGCCACGGCGGATGCCGGTGCGCATCTCCAGTGCGCGGTCCACGTCCACGTGGGTGGGCCGATCGCGCCCCGCCAGGTCGGCGACCGTCCAGGCCACGCGCAGCACCCGGTCCAGGCCGCGGGCGGTGAGCAGTCCGCGCTCCATGTCGTCCTCGGCGCGGTCGAGAGCGCCGAGCGCGACCGGCCAGCGGGTGCGCAGGGCATGGCCGGGGACTTCCTGGTTGGTGGTCCACGGCGTCCCGGCGTAGCGGGCCGCAGCGCGTTCCCGGGCCGCGAGCACCCGGGCGGCGACGGTGGCGGTGCTCTCCCCGGTGCCGGACGCGTTCAGCTCGGAGCGGGCCAGCGGCTCCACGGTCACACGCAGGTCGACCCGGTCCATCAGCGGGCCGGAGAGCCGGGCGCGGTAGCGGCGGACCGTCGAGGGGCGGCATTCGCAGTCGGCCCCCCGCACCCCGTGCCGTCCGCACGGGCACGGGTTCGCCGCCATGACGAGAACGAAGCGAGCCGGCATGCGCATCATCCCGCCCGCGCGGGCGACCACCACGTGGCCCGATTCCAGCGGCTGCCGCATCGCGTCCAGTACCCGCCCGCTGCATTCGGCGGCTTCGTCGAGAAACATCACGCCGTGGTGGGCGAGGGAGACGGCGCCGGGCCGGGGCAGGCCGCTGCCGCCACCGACCAGGGCGGCCATGGTGGCCGAGTGGTGCGGGGCGCAGTACGGCGGCCGCTCCACCAGGGGGCGCCCGGGGGGCAGTGTCCCGGCGACCGAGTGGACCGCCGTCACCTCCAGCGCCTCCTGCGCGGTCAGGGGCGGCAGCAGGCCGGGCAGCCGCTCGGCCAGCATGGTCTTGCCGGCGCCGGGCGGGCCCTTGAGGAAGAGGTGGTGGCGGCCGGCCGCGGCGATCTCCAGGGCGGTGCGGGCGACGGTCTGCCCGGCGACCTCGGCGAGGTCGACGGGGTGGTCGTCCGCGGCGAGGGCCGCGCCGAGACCCGGACCGGCAGGGGCGGGGCCCAGTGGATCGGGGCGGGCCGCGGCAATTTCCTCGTCCTCCTCCGGCACCGACTCGTCGCAGAGCAGGGCGATGAGCTGGCGGAGGCTGCGGACGCCGAGCACCGTCACGTCGGGGACCAGGGACGCCTCGGCGGCGGCCTGCTCCGGCACGACGACGTGCCGGTATCCGGCGTCGGCGGCTGCCAGCACGGCTGGGAGCACGCCCCGGAGCGGGCGGACGCGGCCGTCGAGGCCCAGTTCGCCGAACATCATGAGGCCGGCGATCGTGCGCGGGTCGATCCGCTCGGCGGCGGCGAGCACGGCGCAGGCGACGCTGAGGTCGAAGCCGCTGCCACCCTTCGGCACGGAGGCCGGGCTCAGGCCGACGGTGAGCTTCTTCTGCGGCCATTCCGCGCCGGAGTTGACCACGGCGGCACGGACTCTGTCGCGGCTCTCGACCAGGGACTTGTCGGGCAGCCCTACCAGAGTGAAGTGGGCGACGCCCGGCTCCAGGTCGGCCTGTACCTCGACCGGTACGCCCTCGACGCCGACCAGCGCGACCGAGCAGGTGCGGGCGAACCCCATCAGGCCGCCCCCCGGACGTGCTCGACCAGCGGGGCCCCGCGGTCCGGCAGCCAGATGCCCACCACGTCCAGCCTCACGCCCCCGGTGGGCGGCCTGCCGTACCGGGCGATCCACCGCTCGGTGAGCCAGCGGGACGCGAGCCTGCGCAGCCGCGCGGCCTTGGCGGGGGTGACGGCGGCCATCGGGTGTTCCCACCCGCCGGCGCGGCGCGTCTTGACCTCGCATACCACCAGGGCGTCACGGTCGCGCGCGACGATGTCGATCTCTCCGGCGGCGCAGCGCCAGTTGCGTTCCAGTACGGCCATGCCGGCGGCACGCAGCCGCCGCGCGGCCAGGTCCTCGCCGTAGCGGCCGAGTGCTTCTCGGGCATTCATGTGGGACCACCTCCGTCACCGACTGTGACGGAGGTGGTGCTGGAGCGGGGATGTCGGGCCGGATCTGTGGACCGGTGACGGTCTGGGGATATCCCCGTCACCCCCAGGGGTGACGGGGGGCCGCGGCCCGGAGGTCCAGCCCAGGTCAGCCCTTGAAGCCGGAGTCCTCGGGCAGGTCGAGTTCGCTCTTGTTGAGCTCCTCGATGTTCACGTCCTTGAAGGTGAGCACCCGCACCTGCTTCACGAACCGCGCCGGCCGGTACATGTCCCAGACCCAGGCATCGGCCATGGACACCTCGAAGAAGACCTCGCCCTGGACGGAGTGCACCTGCATCTCGTAGTCGTTGGTGAGGTAGAAGCGTCGTTCGGTCTCGATCACGTACTTGAACAGCCCGACGACGTCGCGGTACTCGCGATAGAGCTTGAGCTCCATCTCGGTCTCGTACTTCTCGAGGTCCTCGGCGCTCATGGCGTGTTCCCCTTCAGCCGTGCGTGCCCCTATTGTGCGTCAGCTCCGGCGCCGGCCGTGCGGGGCTGCCGCCGACCGGCGGGACAGCGGCCCGTGTGCCGCCCCTCCCATGATCAGGACGGTACCCGCGCCGACGGCGATCAGCATGGGGACCAGCGGTCCGGGCCGGGAGACTCCGCCCGGCAGCTGCGTGAAACCCTCGGGGCGTTCGACCATGCCGAAACCTTCCAGCGGCCAGGCCGTCGCGTCCACCCGCCCCCGCACGGCGTCGCGCGGCACGGCCCAGTGGTCGGCGTCGCCCTCCAGGCGCATCAGGGAGTCCTGGGAGGTCGTGCGATGGTCGCCCAGCAGGAAGAGCCGGCCTTCGGGGACCCGCTCGCCGAAGCGGGTCATGGCCTTCCGGTCGTCCGGCCCGAGGTACTCCTCGTCGACGGGTTCGCCGTTCACAGTGATCCGCCCTTCGGCGTCGCAGCAGGCCACCGTGTCGCCGCCGACCGCCACGACGCGCTTGACCATGGGGACGTCCCCCCACACCGAGTCGTAGAAGACGACGACGTCGCCGCGCCGGACCTCGTCACCGCCGACGCGTTCGGCGAGTACCCGGTCGCCGGCCTGGATGGTCGGTGCCATCGAGCGGGTGGGAACCGTGTACGGCTGGTACACGATCGCGCCCCAGACGAAGCCGCCGAGGAACAGCACACAGCCGATCGCCACCGCGACGCCGGAGAGGGTGTCGCCCAGCCCACGGCGCGGCCGTGTGCCGCCCGGGCGTGCCGCACCGGTCGTCCGTACTGCGTTTCCCATCCCTGCGCTCCCGGTCCGTCGCCGCCTCGCCGCCCTCGCACCGCCGGGACGCTGACGGCCACGGGGCGTCGCCCGACCTGCCCGGAGGTCTGGGCGAACCCTACCGGCGACCGCGCGCTCTCCGGGAGTGCGGAGGGCGGCGGGCAGGGCGAGGTGTCCACGTGTGGGACGCCTCGGCCTCCTTCGCCGGTCACCACGCGGGGCTGAGCCGCGACGCGTGTGTGGCCGGGCCCTCCGGGGCCCGGCCACACGTCGGTCCTTACCTAGGGCGGCGCTCAGCCGCCCGTCGTGATCCGCTCCGCTCGGTGCGAAACGTCTGACCGCTCCGGGCGCCGGCGAAGCCACAGGGCCAACGGTGCCACTCCAGCCACGCCCATCAGGGCGGGTGCGGCACCGGCGGCCTTGGCGGCGACGCCCTTCTGGTCGAAGGTCTCCGGCGCCGGGAGGGTCGCCCAGCGGTCGAGCGGCCAGGCGACTACCACGGCGCGGCCGATGGCCTCGTCGACGGGCACCATGCCGCCGTCGGGGCCGTCCTGGTGGTAGCGCGAGTCCCGGGAATTCTGGCGGTTGTCGCCCATGACCCACATGTGGTCCTTGGGCACGGTGACGGGCCCGAAGGGCCTGTCGTCGCACGGCGTGCTGCCGGGCTTCAGGTACGACTCCTCGAGCGCGGCGCCGTTGACCTTCACCGGCTCGCCCTTACGGCAGGAGACGGTGTCGCCGCCGACCGCGATGACGCGCTTGATCAGGTCCTGTTCATCGGCGGACGGCATCAGCCCGATGAAGCTGAACGCCTTCTGCAGGGCATTCTGCTCGTTGGGGATGTCGGGGAGCCATCCGCCCGGGTCGTGGAAGACGACGACCTCGCCGCGCTCCGGCTCGGAGCCGAACCACGGCGTCAGCTTGTCGACGAGAACGCGGTCGCCGATCTTGAGGCTGTCCCGCATCGATTCCGAGGGGATGGAGAACGCCTGGAGCAGGAAGGTCTTGATGACCAGCGCCAGCACAAGCGCGATGCCGACGAGGAGGGGCAGTTCCTTCCAGAACGGCCGTGCCTGCTTCTTCTTGCGGTCGCGTCCGGCCTCGCCGTCGTCACGGGCGCCGTCTCCGTCGTCCCCTGTGTGCGACACGCCCACGGTGTCCGTCTCGCCTCCCTGCGGGCTGGGCCGTTCGTCACTCATCAGCGGCGTCGGTCCGCGGCCGTCTCCCTCAGGTCCCTCGGGATAGTCGTGACCGGACCGCGCGCCGTAGCCCATGTCCCCCACTCTCACTCCTCACACTGCGCTTTCGTCGGTCCCGGTACCGGGCCAGACCCACCACTGTGACAACGAGCGAGAGTTCCAAGGGGCTCGGAAGCCCACTCCTTCGGTTCTCCTCGGCAGCTTGTGCGGTCGCCTCCGTGCCGGAGGGGTCCGGCACCGCGGCGAAGGTCTCGTTCTCCGACAGCCGCCGCCAGTGGTCCACCGGCCAGGCTACGACCATGGCCCTGCCGACGATCAGTTCCTCCGGAACCGTACCCCGTCCGGGTGAATCGAGGTGGTACCGGGAGTCCGCCGAGTTGCCGCGGTGGTCGCCCATCACGAAGTACCGGCTCTCGGGGACAGTGACGTCGAACTCGATCTTCGACGGCGCGTTGCCCGGGTACAGGTACGGTTCGTCGACGGGGTGGCCGTTGACCGTGATCCGGCCGTCGGAGCCGCAGCAGCGCACGCGGTCGCCGCCGACGGCGACCACCCGCTTGATGAGGTCCTGTTCGTCGTCCGACGGGAGCAGGCCGACGAACGTCAGCAGGTCCTTGACCTGCTTGACACCGACGGGATCGGTCCCCTGCTGCTGCTGTTGCGGTTCGCCGTCCAGCCAACCGCCGGGGTCCTGGAAGACGACGACGTCGCCGCGGTCGGGCCTGCCGCCGAACCACGGGGTCAGCTTGTCGACGACGACGCGGTCCCCGATCCGGATGGTCTGCTCCATCGACCCGGAGGGGATCACGAACGCCTGCACCAGGAAGGTCTTCAGCACCAGCGCTATCACCAGCGCGATGCCGATCAGAATGGGGATCTCCTTGGTCACCGACAGCCTGCGGCGCCGCTTGATGCGCTTGGCCGCACG
This sequence comes from Streptomyces sp. RKND-216, assembly GCF_004795255.1. Lineage (NCBI taxonomy): Bacteria > Bacillati > Actinomycetota > Actinomycetes > Kitasatosporales > Streptomycetaceae > Streptomyces > Streptomyces sp. RKND-216. Next base: position 1,290,277 of record NZ_SSBQ01000002.1, read on the forward strand.
TCGACGGTCGGCGCGGCCCTCGCCGGGGCCGCGCAGGGTGGCGGTCCGGTCTGCGGAGGGCTGCGGCGGGGGTGTCGCGTCGGAACGCCGGTGGTGCCCGGCGGGTCTGCCGCGCCTACCCATGGGCCCCCGCCTCGCGAGCGGCGCGTTCCGTACCGGCGGACAGGGTGGTCCAGCGGGCGTGGGGCCAGGCGATCCAGTCGGCGCGGCCGATGACGCGGTCCAGCGGGACGGTGCCGCCGCCGGGCAGCCCCAGGTGGTCCCGGGAGTCGCGGGAGGCTGAGCGGTGGTCGCCCATGACCCAGAGCCGGCCTTCCGGAACACGGATGTCGAAGCGGACCACGGAGGGCTCGTCGCCGGGGTGCAAGTACGTCTCGGTCAGCGGTTCGCCATTCACCGCAAGCCTCCCCCGCTGGTCGCAGCACCGGACGCGGTCACCGCCGACGCCGATGACCCGCTTGACGTACTCCGTGTCCGCCGGGTCCGACAGGCCGAGGGCGGAACCGAACCTGCGGAGCAGACCGGAGAGCGCCCCCGAGCCGGCGGTGCCGGACGGGAGGAAGGACCCCCTGCCCTCGAACACCACGACCTCCCCCCGTTCAGGACGGTCACCGAAACGGTAGGCCAGCTTGTTCACCAGGACCCGGTCCCCCACCTTCAGGGTCGGCGCCATCGACGAACTGGGGATCGAATAAGGCTGCACCACGAAGGCGCCGACCAGCAAGACCGCCACGAGAACGGCCGCGGCGCCCGTCGTGAGCCGAAAAGAGCGCGGCCGACGCCGGTGCCCCTGCTCGGGGACCTCCGCGCGGCCGCGCTCCGTTCGCACGAACGAGATCAGTTCTCGCGCTTCTCCTTGATCTTGGCGGCCTTGCCGCGCAGGTCACGGAGGTAGTACAGCTTCGCGCGGCGGACGTCACCGCGGGTGACGACCTCGATCTTCTCTACGATCGGGGTGTGCACCGGGAAGGTGCGCTCGACGCCGACGCTGAAGCTGACCTTGCGGACGGTGAAGGTCTCGCGCACGCCGGAGCCCTGGCGGCGGATCACGACGCCCTTGAACTGCTGCACACGGGAGCGGCTGCCCTCGACCACGCGGACGTGGACGTTGACGGTGTCGCCCGGGCGGAAGTGGGGGACGTCCTCGCGCAGCGAAGCCGCGTCGACGTTGTCGAGCAGGTGAGACATGATCGTCTGCTTTCCTCGCCGATGCCACAGGTCATCAGCGGAACATGGTGAACGGATGTACGGTTGCCGCCGCTCCGGTCGGGCGTTGATCCCCCTGTGGCAGGGTCGCGCGCCGGACGCGAGGCAGCGGCCTATTCTTCCACGGGCCTCGTCGTGCGCCCAAATCGGCCCCCGGGTCCGACTTCCCAGCCCAGGGCGGAGAGCGTCGCCCGGTCGTGCGCGTCGAGCCCGACGGGATCGCACGCCTCGATCAGGTCGGGCCGGTGGGTGCTGGTGCGGGCGAGCGCCTGGTCGCGGCGCCACCGGGCGATCCGCCCGTGGTGGCCGCTGACCAGCACCTCGGGGATCTCCCGGCCGCGCCACTGCGGGGGCTTGGTGTACACCGGGCCTTCCAGCAGGCCGGCCATGCTCCCGGGGGCGAAGGAGTCGTCGCGGTGGGACTCGGCGTTGCCGAGCACGCCGGGCAGCAGGCGGGCGACCGCCTCCACCATCACCAGTACCGGCGCCTCGCCCCCGGCGAGCACGTAGTCGCCGATGGAGACCTCGCGCACGTCCAGACGCGACCCGTACTCCTCGACGACGCGGCGGTCGATGCCCTCGTAGCGGGCCGGGGTGAACACGAGCCAGGGTGCGGCGGCGAGTTCGACCGCGAGGGCCTGGGTGAACGGCCGCCCGCTGGGCGTGGGGACGACGAGGACGGGCTCGCCCTGGTCCGGAGCGCCGGAGGCGAGGATCTCGTCCAGCGCCTCGCCCCACGGCTCGGGCTTCATCACCATGCCGGGCCCGCCGCCGTACGGGGTGTCGTCCACGGTGTGGTGCCGGTCGTGGGTCCATGTGCGCAGGTCGTGCACCCGGACGTCGAGCTGCCCGCGGGCGCGCGCCTTGCCGACCAGGGAGACGTTCAGCGGCTCCAGGTACTCCGGGAAGATCGTGACAACGTCGAGCCTCACGCGCCCTTCCCCTCCTCCTCGTCGAGCAGCCCGGGGGGCGGGTCGACGACCATGCGCTGCGCGGACAGGTCGATCTCCGGGACGATCTCGGTGACGAACGGAATCAGCGCCTCGCCGCCGTCGGGGCGCCGTACGACCAGCAGATCCTGCGCGGGCAGGTGGGCGATCTCCTCGACGCGGCCGACGGCGCGCCCGTCTCGGGTGACGACGTCCAGGTCGAGGAGCTGGTGGTCGTAGAACTCCTCGGGGTCGTCCGGGCTCTGCTCCGGGTCGATCTCGGCGACCAGCAGGGTGTTGCGCAGCGCCTCGGCGCCGGTGCGGTCCTGCACGCCGGCGAAACGCAGCAGCAGGCGTCCGCTGTGCACCCGGCCGGTCTCGATGGTGAGCGGGCCGACGTCCGGCGGATCGGTGGCCAGAACGGCTCCGGGCGCGAGCCGCAGCTCGGGCTCGTCGGTGCGTACCTCCACGGTGACCTCACCGCGGATGCCGTGGGCGCGGCCGACGCGGGCGACTACCAACTGCACGGTCTCGGGTTCCCCTTCTTCTTCTCGCGTGTCCTCCGCCGGGCGGGTGGTGCGAACAGCGGCAGCGGCCGGGTGCGGCCGGAGCCGCCCCCGGCCGCTGCCGGTGGTGCGTGGTACTGCTCAGCGTGCTGCCGCTCAGCGGATCTGGTCCACGTCGACGAGGTCGACGCGTACACCACGGCCGCCGAGGGCTCCCACGACGGTGCGGAGCGCACGGGCCGTGCGGCCGTTGCGGCCGATGACCTTGCCGAGGTCGTCGGGGTGCACCCGGACCTCCAGCACGCGCCCGCGGCGCAGGGTGCGCTCCGCGACCTGCACCTCGTCGGGGTGGTCGACGATGCCCTTGACGAGGTGCTCGAGGGCCTCCTCGAGCATCCTCAGGCCTCGGTCGACTCGGTGGCGGTGTCAGCGGACTCGGCCTTGGCCTCGTCCGCCTTCTTCTCGCCCTTGTCGGACTTCTTGGCCTTCGGCGTGATGGCCTCGCCCTTGGGCTCGTTCGCCGACTGCTTGGCCGCGGCCTCGAAGAGGGCCTTCTTGTCGGCCTTCGGCTCGGCGACCTTCATCGGCTCGGGGGCCGGCAGACCCTTGAACTTCTGCCAGTCGCCGGTGACCTTGAGGATGGCCGCGACCGGCTCGGTCGGCTGCGCGCCGACGCCCAGCCAGTACTGGACGCGCTCCGAGTCGACCTCGATGCGGGAGGGGTTCTGCACCGGGTGGTACAGGCCGATCTCCTCGATGGCGCGGCCGTCGCGGCGGGTGCGCGAGTCGGCGACGATGATGCGGTAGTGCGGCGAACGGATCTTGCCCAGTCGCTTCAGCTTGATCTTGACTGCCACGGGTGTGGTGTCTCCTGGTCTTGACGTGGTGGGGCGCGGCGGAGTGCCACGTGGGGTTGTGGTGTCCTGGCGCCCGACGGACGCGTCAGCCGGAGGAGAGAGGGGTCCTGGACGGCTGCCGAGTACAGCCGCCCATGATGCCACACCTCACCGGTCCGGCCGAACCGGGGGCCGGGCCGGTGAGGTGTGGCCGCCGCCGGCGCATTCAGCCCGCGACGGCCATCGGTTCCTTGGACGGCGCGGCGTCCGGGATGCGGAAGGGCTTGCCGCAGGCTCCGCACATGATGGGCGCCTGCGCCAGCACGGAGGGGACGACGCGGACGTTGCGCCCGCAGTCGCAGACCGCCTTGACCCGTACCCCGCCCCCGGAGGAGCCGTGTCGGGCCGCGGGCCCGCGGAAGCTGCGCCCGCTCTCGGTGGTGGTGGCCGCGTCGTGCGCCTTGAGGGCGCGGTGCAGACGGTCGGCGGTGGAGCGGTAGCGCCGACGGGTGGCCGGGGTGAGGGTCACGAGGGAGAAGCCGCTGCTCGGATGCGGCTCTTCCGCGTGCTCCAGCCCCAGCTCTTCGGCGATCGCGAGGAACCGGCGGTTGTGGTAGCGACCGGCGCGCGAGGTGTCGCGGACACCGCGGGCGGCGGCGATCCCGTGCACGGCCTCGTGCAGCAGCCGTTCGAAGGAGAGCTCGGCGCCGCAGGCGGACGAGGACTCTCCGATGAGTGATTCGGGCGCGGCCAGATCCGGCAGCTCGGGATGGTGCCGTTGAATGTCGGCCCAGGCGGCTGCCAGCTCGGCGGCGAGAACTGGTGGTGTCGTGCTCACGTCGTGAACAACGAGCGAGGGGGGTCGGGTGTTCCGATTCGGGGCCATCCCAAATAATTTTCCCGTACCGGTCAGTTCACTCCGATGGGCCCTGACGAGGACGGGTGCGCCGATCTGCGGAGAAGACGCGTAGTCGCCGCATTCCCGGACGTAGTTCCGATTCGTACGCCTTCGGTGCGCCGGGCCGTTGCGCGGGCGAGCGCACGCTCCCCCGCGCTCGCTGGGACGCACGCACCGCCGTTCGCGGTTCCCCCGCCCCTCCCGGATGCCACGACCATATGTCCCGATTAGCATGACTTCGCGCCGCGGCCCTCCGCCCGGCGCATGCTACGGCAGTGCCCCGCGATCCGGATGCCGGGCCCGGACGGCGAGGTGCCGCGGCGTACGGCGACGGCCCGACCCCTGCGGCCGATCGGACGGATCGACGGATCGAGGCGCCTTGATGACACCCACGCTGGTCCACCACCCGCAGCGCGCCCGCGACTGGGCGGAGATCCAGGAGAGGATGCTGGTCCCGCTCTACGAGGCGGTCTTCGACCGGCTGGAGGTCGGCTCCGCCGCCCATGTCCTGGACCTTGGCTGCGGTTCCGGGCTGGCGCTGCTCCTCGCCGCGGCCCGCGGCGCGTCCGTGACGGGCGTGGAACCGGACGAGACGCGGCTGGCACTGGCTCGCGAGCGCCTGATGCCGGAGCCCGGCGGCGTTCCGGGCGGCCGGAGGGTGCGGCTGGTGGGCGCCCGCGTGGAGGACGAGGTGCCGCTGCACGAACCGCTGCCCACGGTGGTGACCGCGTTCGAGGCGCTGCCCGACCCGGAGGTGCTGTCCCGGACCGTGGCGTCTCTCGAACGGAACACGCCGGTGGTGCTGGCCGGGTGGGGGCCTGCCGAACGCTGCGGAGCAGCGTCGGTGCTGCGGGTGGCGGAGCGGACGGCGGACACCGCGGACCTGCAGGACGGGGAAGCTGGGGAGCCGCCGCATATGCCGGGCTGCTGGCAGCCCGGTGGGCGGGACGGCCTGGAGGAGCTGGCCCGCACCGCCGGTCTGCGGCTGGACGGCTCCGGGCGGGTTTCCTGCCCGTTCGGCTACGCCGACATGGACAGTGCCGTCCGCGGGTTGCTGTCCACCGGGCTGTACGACCGTGCGGAGCGGACCGCGGAGGAGGGGGTGGTGCGCGCGGAGCTGATCGAGGCGCTCGCCCCCCACCGGCGCGGCGACGGCACGGTGTGGATGCCGAATCTCTTCCGGTACGTGATCGCACGGGTCTGACGCCCTCCCGGATGCCGCGCGCAGAAACCGGAGGTCCAGCACGGCGGAGGACACTTCCTGCGGGGGGAGGTGCCGGATGCCGGCCGGTCAGCGGGACCGGACGGCGTTGAGCCGGGCGGCCTGGCGCGTGAGGTGGTCGCGCTCGGCGAGGTCGGGTGCCTTGTGGGCCGCCTCGGCGTACAGCCGGGCCGCCGTCGTCAGGTCGCCGTCGCGCTCGTGGAGGTATGCCGCGACCGCCGTGTGGCGGGGCAGTGCGGCGTCCAGCGGCGCGAGGGCCGCCAGACCGGCACGCGGTCCGTCGGCCTCCCCGACGGCGACCGCCCGGTTGAGCCGGACGACGGGGTTGTCGGTCAGGCGCGCGAGCTCGTCGTACCACTCCACGATCTGCACCCAGTCGGTCTCGCCGGCCGTCGGGGCGTCGGCGTGGAGTGCCGCGATCGCGGCCTGGGCCTGGTACTCGCCCAGCCGGTCACGTGCCAGGGCGGCCTGGAGTATTCCTACGCCCTCGGCGATCGACGCGGTGTCCCACCGGTCGCGGTCCTGCTCGGCGAGCGGCACCAGGCTGCCGTCGGACCCAGTCCGCGCAGCCCGCCGGGCATGGTGGAGCAGCATGAGCGCGAGCAGCCCGGCCACCTCGGGGTGGTCGATCGCGGCCGCGAGCTGCCGGGTGAGCCGGATGGCCTCGGCGGCGAGATCGACGTCGCCCGAGTAGCCCTCGTTGAAGACGAGGTAGAGGACGCGGAGCACGGTGGAGACGTCGCCCGGCCGGTCGAAGCGCGCTCTGGAGACGGTGCGCTTGGCCCGGCTGATGCGCTGCGCCATGGTCGCCTCGGGCACCAGGTAGGCCTCGGCGATCTGGCGGGTGGTCAGCCCTCCGACGGCGCGCAGGGTGAGCGCGACCGCCGATGCCGGGGTCAGCGACGGGTGGGCGCAGAGGAAGTAGAGCTGAAGGGTGTCGTCCGCCGAGGGAGTCGGTCCTGGTGCCGGCTCCTCCTCGACGCGGTCCTCGCGCCGGCGGCGGGAGGCCGCCGCCCTGGTCGCGTCGAGGAACTTGCGCCAGGCCACGGCGACCAGCCAGCCCTTCGCATCCCGCGGAGGGTCGGCCGGCCAGACCCGGAGCGCCTCGATCAGGGCGTCCTGCACGGCGTCCTCGGCCGCCGCGAAGTCGGCTCCGCGGCGGACAAGGGCGGTGAGCACGCTCGGCGTGAGGCTCCTGAGCAGGGCCTCGTCCATTGGCGGGGTCACTCCGTGATGGTGGGGGGCTCGGTCAGGAAGGGGCGCACCTCGAGCCACTCGTGGATCGGCTCCCCGCCCGCCCCGGGGGCGGCCGACAGTTCCCCGGCCAGTGCGACGGCGCGCTCGTAGTCGTCGACGTCGACGATCATCCAGCCGGCGATGAGGTCCTTGGTCTCCGCGAACGGCCCGTCGGTGACCGGCGGGCGTCCCTCACCGTCGTAGCGGACCCACGCTCCGTCGGGGGCGAGTGCCTGGCCGTCGACGTACTCGCCGGTCTTCTCCAGCCGGGCCGCGAAGTCGTTCATGTACTGCACGTGCGCGGAGATTTCCTCGGGGCTCCACTGGTCCATCGGCACGTCGTTGACCGGGGCGGGGGCGCCGCGGTAGTGCTTCAGCAGCAGGTACTTGGCCATGATGGTTCTCCTCGGTGCTCGTGCGGCCCATTGTGGCCGCCTTCACCCCGGGGACGGAGCCGGACGCGGGTTCTCGACATCTCCGCCCGGCTTTTTTTCGGGCTCTTTCCGAAAGGGCCCCGGCGCGCCCGGTGCCGCCGTCAGGCTGCGCCGGGCCACTCCTCGGCGGTGAGCGCGAAGCGCTCGTGGTCGCGCCAGGCTCCGTCGAGGAAGAGCATGCGCGGCGAGAAGCCCTCGTGCCGGAAGCCGAGCCGTTTCGCCATGGCGAGCGAGCGTTCGTTCTCGGGCTGGACGTTGATCTCCAGCCGGTGCAGCCCCAGGCCGTCCGGTCCCTCGGCGAAGCAGCGGTCGACGATCAGCCGCATGCCCTCGGTCATCCGTCCGGTGCCCGCGTAGGGCAGGTAGCTGTCGTAGCCGAGCGAGCCGTTACGGAAGCGCGCGCGGACGATGTTGGCCACGTTCACGCGTCCCACCAGTCCGTCGTCCTCGCGGTCGAAGATCAGGAAGGACCGCAGCACCGGTCCCTGGCGGCGTACCAGGTCGGGCAGGCCGTCCGGTTCGACCGGGTTCCAGGGACGCAGATGGTCGGCCGACCGGACGACGGCCTCGCTGTAGACCCGCTCGTCCTCAGGACGCGGGGGACGGATGTAGACGCGCATGGGTCACATCATCCCCCGCCCCCCTCTCACTTCGGCGGGAGCATGTCCTTGAACTCCTGAGGCAGCTCGAAGTCGCCGGCGTCCTGACCCGCACCGGGCATGCCGAACGCACCGCCGGCGGCACGCCGTTCGGCCGCGGCCTGCTCCTCCTGCCGGCGCTTCATCGGGTTGCCGGACTGGCGCTTGCCCTTGGCCTTCTTCTGCTGCTTGCCCTTCTTCCGCCCCCCGCCCACGCCGGGCATGCCCGGAACACCGGGCATACCGGGCATGCCGCCGCCCTGCGCCATCTTCGACATCATCTTGCGGGCCTCGAAGAAGCGCTCCACCAGGTTCTTGACGGCGCTGACGTCGACGCCGGAACCGCGGGCGATGCGCGCACGGCGGGAGCCGTTGATGATCGTGGGCTCGGCCCGCTCGCCGGGGGTCATCGACTTGATGATGGCGGCGGTGCGGTCGACGTCCCGCTCGTCGAGGTTGTTGATCTGCTCCTTCATCTGGCCCATGCCGGGCATCATGCCGAGCAGCTTGGAGATGGAGCCCATCTTGCGGACCTGCTCCATCTGGGCCAGGAAGTCGTCGAGCGTGAACTCCTTCGGTCCCTTAGCCAGCTTGGCGGCCATCTTCTCGGCCTCTTGCTGGCTGAAGGTCTGCTCGGCCTTCTCGATCAGCGTGAGCATGTCGCCCATGCCGAGGATGCGGGACGCCATGCGGTCCGGGTGGAACGCGTCGAAGTCGTCCAGCTTCTCGCCGTTCGAGGCGAACATGATCTGCTTGCCGGTGACCTGCGCGACGGACAGGGCGGCACCGCCCCGGGCGTCCCCGTCCAGCTTGGAGAGCACCACGCCGTCGAAGCCGACACCGCTCTGGAAGGCCTCCGCGGTGGTGACCGCGTCCTGACCGATCATCGCGTCGACGACGAACAGGATCTCGTCCGGCCGTACGGCGTCGCGGATGTCCGCGGCCTGCCGCATCAGTTCCTCGTCGATGCCGAGACGTCCGGCGGTGTCGACGATGACCACGTCGTGCTGCTTGTCGCGGGCGTAGGACACCGAGTCCTCGGCGACCTTCACCGGGTCGCCGACGCCGTTGCCCGGCTCCGGGGCGAAGATCGCCACACCGGCGCGCTCGGCAACGACCGAGAGCTGGTTGACCGCGTTGGGACGCTGGAGGTCGCAGGCCACCAGCAGCGGAGCGTGTCCCTGCGCGGAGAGCCAGCGGCCGAGCTTGCCGGCCAGGGTGGTCTTGCCCGCGCCCTGGAGGCCTGCCAGCATGATCACGGTCGGCGGGTTCTTGGCGAACCGCATCCGGCGCGTCTCGCCGCCGAGGATGCCAACCAGCTCCTCGTTGACGATCTTGACGACCTGCTGGGCGGGATTCAGCGCCTGAGAGACCTCGGCGCCGAGCGCGCGCTCCTTGACCTGCTTGATGAACGACCGGACGACCGGAAGGGCGACATCGGCCTCCAGCAGGGCGATGCGGATCTCGCGTGCCGTGGCGTCGATGTCCGCCTCGCTCAGGCGGCCCTTGCCTCGGAGGTTCTTGAAGGTCGCTGCGAGGCGATCGGAAAGAGTGTCGAACACGGCGGTCGCGGATCCTTCGCGTCGGATGTGGTGCGGACGGTCGACCCCCAAGGGTATCCGCCCGCACCGGGTGCGGTCAGGTCCCCTCGGCCGTGGCCCGTTCGGCCAGCGCGCGCTGTACGGCGCGGGCGACCTCGTCGGCCGCCGCTGGCGGCAGCGGCGCGCCCTGGACGTCGGTGACGTAGAAGGCGTCCACCGCGTTCGCGCCGAGCGTGCCGACGTGCGCACTGCGGACCCGTACCCGGGCTTGCTCCAGTGCGCGGGCGATGCGGTACAGCAGGCCGGGGGCGTCCTGCGCACGCACCTCCAGCACGGTCGCGCGGCGGGAGGCCTCCGGCGTGGCGACGGTGACACGGGCCGGCGGGGCCGCCATGCCGCGCCGGGGCGTGCGGTACGCCGCCTCGCGCTCGTCGAGGCGCGCCTCGACGCGGAGTCCGCCGTCCAGCACGCGGTGCAGGTCGGCCCGGAGCCGTTCGGCCTCCGGCAGCCGCCCGTACGCGGCGGCGACCCGCCACCCGAGGAGCAGCACGGTCGGGTCGCCGGGGTCGGCCGAGGTTCCGCCGGCGCCGGGATCTGCCGGGTCGGGATCTGCCGGGTCGGGGTCGGTGCGGACCTCGGCGGTGCGCACCGTGAGGCGGTGGAGGGCGAGCAGGCCGGCGACGGCGGGGAGGCCGCCCGGCCGGTCGGGCAGCGCGACGAGCAGGTGCGCGCCGTGCGGTGCGGTGACCGCCTCGGCGTCCTGAGGTCCGGGGTCCGGTTCCGGGAAGAGTTCCAGCACCGGCGCGCCCGTGCGCCGGGCCCGTTCGACGAGGCGTGCGGTGCGGGGGTCCTGGAGCCCGGGAGCCGTCTCGGGCGCCTCCCCCGCGAGCACCGCGTCCACGCGCTTGACCAGGTCGGCGACGAGCGACGCGCGCCAAGTGGACCATGCGGCGGGCCCGGTGGCGAGCGCGTCCGCCTCGGTGAGGGCGTGCAGCAGTTCCAGCGTGCCGCGACGCTCCACGGCGGCCGCCACCGCCTGCACGGTGGCGGGATCGTCCGGATCGCGCCGGGCCGCGGTCTCGGCGAGCAGCAGGTGGTGCCGGACCAAAATGGCGAGGACCGTCGCGTCGTCGGGGCCGAAGCCCATCCGGGCGGCGGCGTCCCGCGCGATGATCTCCCCGACGACGGAGTGGTCGCCCGGCCACCCCTTGCCCAGGTCGTGCAGCAGCGCGGCCACGAGCAGCAGATCGGGGCGCTGCACCCGCCGGGTCAGCGCGGAGGCGCGTACGGCGGTCTCCACCAGGTGCCGGTCGACGGTCCAGCGGTGCACGGGGGTGCGCTGCGGACGGCAGCGCACCCGCTCCCAGTCCGGCAGCAGCACGTCCGTGAGCCCCACCGCGTCCAGCGCCTCCCACACCGGCACCGTCTGCGGCCCGGCGCCGAGCAGGCTGACGAGCTCCTCACGGGCACCCGGCGGCCAGGGCACGGGCAGGGGCGCCGCGTCGCGTGCGAGCCGGCGCACGGCGGACGGGTTGAGCGGCAGTCCCGCCTGGGCGGCGGCCGCGGCGGCGCGCAGCGGGAGAACCGGATCGCGGTCGGGGCGAGCGGTACGGGCCAGGGAGACCTCGCCGTCGAACGCGACCACGCCGTCGGCCAGCGGCGTCCGCTCCGGCTGCGCGCCGCCCGGTGCGCGCCGCCCGGCGAGCAGGCGCGGGCGACCATGGCGTGCGGCGCGGGCACGCAGGACGCGGGAGACGTCCCGCCAGGTGACGTCGGCGGCGTAGCCGATGGTGTGCGCCGCCTCGTACACGCGGCGCAGCAGCGCGTCGGCGTCCGGCAGGCCGAGAGCGGCGGCGACCGGGTCCTGTTCCTGGAGGGCGAGCCGGTCGGTGGTGCGGCCGGTGGCGAGATGGAGGGCGTCGCGCACGTCGAGCAGGGCGGTGCGGGCGTCGGCCAGGCCCTCCCGCGGAGCGTCGGCGAGCCAGGACGCGGCGACGGCGCGCAGCGCGACGGCGTCGCGCAGACCGCCGTACGCCTCCTTGAGGTCGGGTTCGAGGAGGAAGCGGAGTTCACCGTGCCGGTGGGTGCGTTCGCGGACCAGTTCGCGGAGTCCGGGGAGGCGGCGGTGGGCGTCCGCACGCCACGCGGCGAGGGCGGCACCGCGTACGGAGGCGGTGAGCCGGGGGTCGCCGGCGATGTGGCGCAGGTCGAGGAGGCCGAGCTGCACCTTCAGATCCCCGGCGGCGGCCTTCGCCGCCTCGGCGGGGGTGCGCACGGAGTGGTCCAGTGCGATGCCGTGGTCCCAGACCGGGTACCAGACGCGGTCGGCCAGGGAGGCGACGGCTGCCGCGCCGGCGCCCCCGCCCGCGCGCGGCTCGTGGAGGAGGACCAGGTCGAGGTCGCTGGCCGGGGAGAGTTCGGCGCGGCCGTAGCCGCCGGCGGCGGCGAGGGCGGTGCCGGCCGGGGGCTGCCCGGCGCCGTGGAAGAGGGTGACGAGCCATTCGTCGGTGGCCCTGGCGAGGGCCTCCCGGCGCGCCGGGCCCGCGCAGCCGACGGGGTCGCCGTGGAGCGTGCGGTCCCGGAGGGTGGCGTACTCGGTCACGGTGAGCCTCCTTACTCCGTCCTGGGTCCGCGGGGCGGGCGCGGTCGGCGCGCGCGGGTGGTGAGACACCGGCCCGTGCCGGAAGCCCGGGGCGTCCGCCGCGCAGGGGAGCGCGGCGGAACGCCCGCTGAGCGTCAGAGCGCGTCGGGGCCGCGTTCGCCGGTGCGGACGCGGACCGCGGTGTCGACGGGGACGGACCACACCTTGCCGTCGCCGATCTTCCCGGTGTGCGCCGCCTTCACGATCACGTCGACGATCTGCTCGGCGTCGTCGTCCTCGACGAGCACCTCCACCCGCACCTTCGGCACGAGGTCGACGGTGTACTCGGCGCCGCGATAGACCTCGGTGTGGCCGCGCTGGCGCCCGTACCCGCTGGCCTCGGTGACTGTCAGGCCGTGGACGCCGAACGCCTGGAGGGCCTCCTTCACCTCGTCGAGACGGTGCGGCTTGATGACTGCGGTGATGAGCTTCACGCGTCCACCTTCCTGGTCGTCTTCTTCCCGGCCTGCGGGGCCGCGGCCGGTTCGTCGTGGGCGGCGCCGCCGGGCGTCGCGGGCGACGCGGGCGACGCGGCACGGGCCACCGCCGTGGCGCCGACCGCACTGAAGTCGTACGCGGTCTCGGCGTGGTAGGCGTGGTCGACGCCGGTGGTCTCGTCGTCCTCGGTGGCGCGGAAGCCGATGGTGACCTGGACCAGTTTGGCGAGCAGCCAGGAGGCGACGAAGGAGAAGCCCAGCACGGAGAACGCCCCGACCGCCTGCTTCCCGAGCTGGGTGAGGCCGCCCACACCGTCGGTCGCGAGCACGCCGACCAGCAGTGTGCCGACGAGGCCGCCGACCAGGTGGACGCCGACGACGTCGAGGGAGTCGTCGTAGCGCAGCTTGTACTTCAGGCTGACCGCGGCCGAGCAGACCGCGCCGGCGACGACGCCGATGAGGATCGCGCCCAGCGCGTTGACGTGAGCGCCGGCCGGGGTGATGGCGACGAGGCCGGCGACGGCGCCGGAGGCGGCGCCGAGGGTGGTGAAGGCGCCGTGCCGGATGCGCTCGTAGGCCAGCCAGCCGAGCATCGCGGCGCCGGTGGCCACCTGCGTGTTCAGCGCCATCGTGGCGGCCGTGCCGTCGGCGGCGAGCGCGGAGCCCGCGTTGAAGCCGAACCAGCCGAACCACAGCAGGGCCGCGCCGAGCATCACCAGCGGGAGGCTGTGCGGACGCGTCGGATCCTTGCGGAAGCCGATCCGGTTGCCGACGACCAGCACGGCGGCGAGCGCGCCGATGCCGGCGTTGATGTGCACGGCGGTGCCGCCGGCGAAGTCGATGACCTCGAGTTCGTACAGCCAGCCGCCCTCGGCCCACACCCAGTGCGCGACGGGGAAGTAGACCAGGGTGACCCAGAGGCCGATGAAGAGCGCCCAGCCGCTGAACTTCACGCGGTCGGCGAGCGCGCCGCTCATCAGCGCGGGCGTCAGGACGGCGAACATCAGCTGGAAGAGGGCGTACGCGAAGACCGGGATACCCTCGTCGCCTCCGGTGAGGGACTCCACGGTGACGCCCTGGAGGCCGATGTGTTCCAGGCTGCCGATGACGCCGCCGTGGTCCGTGCCGAAGGCGAGGGAGTAGCCGTAGAGCACCCACAGGATGCTGACTACACCCAGCGAGACGAAGGACATCATCAGCATGTTGAGTGCGCTCTTCACCCGGACCATGCCGCCGTAGAAGAAGGCCAGGCCAGGGGTCATCACCATGACCAGCGCTGCGCTGATCAGTACGAATGCGGTATCCGCGCCGTTCACTGTGGGCGTCTCCTTACACGGTTTGCGACCCGTGGGACACAGATCTGGGGACCGGTTCAGCCCAGAGTCCCGGGGGCGCGTTTCGGCCGTGGTGGCGCGTTGTTTCGCCGTGGTGACGAAGACGACCGCGGTGTTACGGGCGGGTGACCGCGTGCGTCCGGGCGCCCTCGTGGGAAGGGGGACCGGCCGCGACGCCACCCGGTGTGACCTGGCGGGGGAGCCGAGTCGGGCAGTCCGGGGTGGCGGTCGCGGCCGGTGTTCGGGGGCGGCGGCTCAACAGGCCGCCGCGGTCTCTCCTTCGGGCAGTTCGTCGGCGAGGCGCTCGGCGAGGCGGACGACCTCGGGGACGTGCCCGAAATCGCGGGTCGCCGTCGCGGTGGTCTTGCGGAGCCGGTTGTTGACCCGTTCGGAGCGGATACGGCGGGCCACGGTCATCGCTTCTGTGGCGCGGGTGGCGCAGCGCTCCGGCTCACGCTGGAGCAGGTGGACGCTGGCCAGGCCGATGAGGTTCAGCGCGTAGCTGCGCTGGTGTCCCCCGCCCTCCTGGGCGGCCTCCCGGCCGAAGAGTTCCACCGCTCGTTCCATCCCGGGCTCGGCGAGCGAGGCGTAGGTGGGGCTGCGGCCGGAGGAGTAGGCGAGATCGCGGTAGGAGTGCGCGATCTCGGCGTTCAGCTCCCCCTCGCAGAAGAACCGGATCCAGTCCGGCTCGCCGTCGGGGGCACCGCGGTCCTCGAAGGTCTCCTCGGCCATCCGCACGGCGCGCCGGCACTTTCCGGGCTGGCCCATGTTGGCGTAGGCCCGGGCCTCCATGGCGTGGAGCATCGCCTGGGTGCGTGCGGTGGCGCCGTCCCTGCTGCCGTACTGGGCCAGGTGAACGAGCTCCAGGGCGTCGTCGGCGCGGCCGAGGTGGATCATCTGCCGGGCCATGCTGGAGAGGATGAACGAGCCGAGCGGCCGGTCGCCCGACTCCTTCGCGGCGTGCAGCGCGAGCACGAAGTACTTCTGCGCGGTCGGCTGCATCCCGATGTCGTACGTCATCCAGCCGGCCAGCTCGGCCAGCTCGGCCGTCACCCGGAACAGCCGGACGGTGATCTCGTGGTCGCGGCGGGCGAGCTGTTCGTGGAGCAGGTCGGTGACCTCGTGCAGCTGGCCGACGACGGCTTTCCGGCGCAGCCCGCCCCCGCACTGCGCGTCCCAGCGGCGGAACATCACGGTGGTCTGCTCCAGCAGCTCCAGCTCCGGGCCGGAGAGCCTGCTGCGGCGTTCTCCTGGGCCGCCGCCTTCGCGCGCCGCGTCGCCCGCAGCCTGTCCGCGGGACTGCGCGGGCACGGGCAGGGGGTACACACCCGCCTCCACGCGAGCGCCCGGTACAGCGGGGCCGCCGCCGGGCGACGGCACCAGCCAGCGCTGCATGGGCTCGACCAGCGCCGGTCCGGCGGCCATCGCCAGCGACGGGCCGAGGAACCCGCGACGGCCCAGCATGAGGTCGCTGCGGGAGAACTCGTTGATCAGCGACACCGTCTGGGGGCCCGCCCAGGGCAGGTCGACACCCGAGGCGGTGGGCGCCTGCCGCGCGCATCGCAGCCCCAGCTCCTCGACGGCGACGACGCAGCCGAAGCGCTCGGAGAACAGCTCGGAGAGGATCCGCGGGATCGGCTCGCGAGGCTGTTCGCCGTCCAGCCAGCGCCGCACCCGCGAGGTGTCCGTGCTGATGTGGTGGGCGCCGATCTGGCGAGCCCTGCGGTTCACCTGGCGCGCCAGCTCGCCCTTCGACCAGCCGCTGCGCACGAACCACGAGCCGAGCAGCTCGTTCGGGCGCTTCCGCGCGCTACTGTCACCGCCACCGTCGCCGGTCACGTGTCACGCCCCCATCCGGCCCGGCCGCCGCTCCCGGAGCCCACGTGCCTCCGGCATAGGCGTTCGCCGAGCGATCTTCCGTCGCTGTGAGCACCGAAAGTAATCCTACGATCACTGTCTCCGCGAGGGCGAGAGCGAAATCGCCACCATTCGCCACCCCTTCGAATGAACCTTTCGCCAGGCACACGCGCTTCACTTGACGCGGGGACGGGGTCGCGAGGCCGCACCCTGGCGCACTCCTCCGTCACCCTCCGCTGTGCGGACGTCACCAGCGGTCGTAACCATCGGCACCCGGGACCCGTTGGAGGGAGCATGGGCTTCACGATCGGCGCCATCGGCAGCGGCATCCGGGAGATGCGGGATCTCCGCGAGACCCGACCCGGCGGACGGCGGCGCGGGCGCGCGCCGGAGGGCACCGCCGTGGCGGAGTACACCGGGCTGTGGGGCTGGGCGGTGGTGCCGGGCGCGCGTGCCGGGCGAGGCGGCCGTGGGGCTCCGGCCGGGGGGCGTACCGCGTGCTCGTGCGGTTCCGCCCGCTGCCCGGAGCCGGGCGCGCACCCGCTGCCGGGGGCCGACGAGGTGCCGGCGGGCGCCACGCTGGACGAGGCGACGCGGGTGTGGGCACGGACACCGGGGGCGGCGATGCTGCTGCCCGCGGGGCGGACGTTCGACGTGCTGGAGGTCGCCGAGGAGGCCGGCCGGCGGGCACTGGTGCGGCTGGAGCGGATGGGACTGCCGACCGGGCCGGTGGCGATCGCCCCGCACGGGCGCGCGTGGTTCCTGGTGGCGCCGGGGGCTGCGGAGGACCTGCCGGAGCTGCTGTACCGGATGGGCTGGGACGACACCACCGGGCTCGACCTGCGCTGCCTCGGCAAGGGCGACCACATCACCGCACCCCCGTCCGACCACGGCGGTCTGGGGCCGGTGCGGTGGCTGCGGGCACCCGGGCTGGAGCAGGCTGCGTGCCCGCCGGAGGCCCGACTGCTGCTGGGCACGCTCGCCTACGTCAGCCACCGGGCGCTGCCGCTGCGCGGGGCGCCCGGACGACTGGGCTGAGCCCTCCGCATCGCGAGCGGCCGACCGTGCGGCCGAGACCGGCGCCTCGTCAGGCCGACCGAGGGGCACGGGCTGAGGCTGGCTTCCCCCGCTGCGGGCCGGCCACCTCTGGGCGGCGGCCCTCGGGTGCACCGGCGAGGAGCGTGGGCCGGGACGGGCCGGGCGCACGGCCCGTCCCGGCGGGGTCAGTCGCCGATGAGGGCGTCCACGAAGGCTTCGGGTTCGAAGGGGGCGAGGTCGTCCGCGCCCTCGCCGAGGCCGACGAGCTTGACCGGGACGCCCAGCTCGCGCTGGACGGCGACCACGATGCCGCCCTTCGCGGTGCCGTCGAGCTTGGTGAGCACGATGCCGGTGATGTCCACGACCTCGGCGAAGACCCGGGCCTGGACCAGTCCGTTCTGGCCGGTGGTGGCGTCGAGCACGAGCAGCACCTCGTCGACCGGGCCCTGCTTCTCGACGACCCGCTTGACCTTGCCCAGTTCGTCCATCAGGCCGGTCTTGGTGTGCAGGCGGCCGGCGGTGTCGATGAGGACCACGTCGGCACCCTCGTCGGTGCCCTCCTTGACGGCGTCGAACGCGACGGATGCCGGGTCGCCGCCCTCGGGACCGCGCACGGTGCGGGCGCCGACGCGCTCGCCCCAGGTCTGGAGCTGGTCGGCCGCGGCGGCGCGGAAGGTGTCGGCGGCGCCGAGCACCACGGATTTGCCGTCGGCGACGAGCACCCGGCCGAGCTTGCCGGTGGTGGTGGTCTTGCCGGTGCCGTTGACGCCGACGACCAGGACGACGCCGGGCCGGTCGACCGCGCCGCGCGTCTCCGTGTGGACGGTGCGGTCCTCGTCGGGGCCGACCAGGGTGAGGAGTTCGTCGCGCAGCAGGCCGCGCAGTTCCTCCGGTGTGCGGGTGCCGAGGACCTTGACCCGTTCGCGCAGCCGTTCGACGAGTTCCTGGGTGGGGGCGACGCCGACGTCGGCGGCGAGGAGGGTGTCCTCGACCTCCTCCCAGGTGTCCTCGTCGAGGTGTTCGCGGGAGAGCAGCGTCAGAAGGCCCTTGCCCAGGGCGTTCTGCGAGCGGGACAGGCGGTTGCGCAGCCGCACCAGCCGCCCGGCGGTGGGCTCGGGGGTCTCGATCTCCGGTGCGACGGGGGCGGGCGCCGCCTCGGGCCCGGCGACGGTGCCGGGGGCCTCCGCCTCCGGGAGCCCGACCTCCTCGATCGTTCTGCGCGGCTCCTCGAGCCGGGTCTCGGCGTCCTCGCCGAGGTGCGGTTCCGCGGGGGGCGCGGTGGTGGTCCTGGTGTCCCGGGATCCGGCGGCCTTCTTCTTCCGGCCGCTGACCACGAGCCCGGCGATCGCGGCGAGCGCGAGCACGGCGATCACCGCGGCGAGGATGACGATTTCCATCGGTGCCTTTCGAACGGGCGAGGACCGGCGGTGCCGGTTCCGGTTGTCGGGACGGGGCCGGTGGCGGGGCCCTTCGGCGCCCGCCCAGTATCCCAGAAGGGTCCGGACCGGGCGGTGAGCCCGCCTCCGCCTGTGGAGAACCCGCGGCCCCGGCTCACGGGGAGCCGGGGCCGCGGTGGTACCGAGGAGCGGGCAGCGGGGTTCAGCCCATCTCCTCCAACGCCTTGCCCTTCGTCTCCGGCACCCACTTGAGCAGGAACGGGACGGAGAGCACGGCGAAGACGGTGTAGAGAACGTACGCGCCCGAGAGGTTCCAGTCGGAGAGGCTCGGGAAGCTGACGGTGATCAGCCAGTTGGCCACCCACTGGGCCGAGGCGGCGACGCCGAGGGCGGCGGCGCGGATGCGGCTGGGGAACATCTCGCCCAGGAGCACCCAGACGACGACGCCCCAGGAGAGCGCGAAGAACAGCACGAAGCTGTGCGCGGCGACCAGCGCGACGGCCCCCTGGAGGTCGGGGAGGGTGATGTCCTCCCCGCCGCCGGACTTGTACGAGAACGCCCAGGCGGCGAGGCCGAGCGAGACGGCCATGCCGACGGAGCCGACGAGTGCGAGCGGCTTGCGCCCGACCCGGTCGACGAGCAGCACCGCGATGACGGTGCCGACGATGTTGATGATGGAGGTGGTGAAGCTGTAGAAGAACGAGCCCGCCGGGTCGATGCCGACCGACTGCCACAGCGAGGCGCTGTAGTAGAAGATCACATTGATGCCGACGAGTTGCTGGAAGACGGACAGGCCAATGCCGATCCACACGATGGGCAGCAGACCGAAGCGTCCGCCGAACAGGTCGCGCAGGGTGGGCTTGTGCTCGCTGCGCATCGACTCCTGGATCTGCGCGACGCGGGCGTCCAGGTCGACGTCGGCGCCCTCGACGCGGGCGAGGACGCCGCGGGCCTCGGCCGAGCGACCGGCCGCGATGAGGTAGCGGGGCGACTCGGGAATGCCGAAGGTCAGCAGGCCGTAGAGGACGGCGGGGAGGACCATGACGCCGAGCATCCACTGCCAGGCCTCCAGGCCGGCGAGAACGCCCCGCTGGTCGCCGTCGGCGAGGTTGAGGATGCCGAAGTTGACCAGCTGGGAGACGGCGATGCCGATGACGATGGCCGCCTGCTGGAAGGACGCGAGCCGGCCGCGGTAGGCGGGCGGGGCGACTTCGGCGATGTAGGCGGGGGCGACGACGGACGCCATGCCGATGGCCACGCCGCCCAGGACGCGCCAGAGCGCGAGGTCCCACAGGGCGAAGGGCAGCGCGGAGCCGACGGCGCTCACCGTGAAGAGCACGGCGGCGATCTGCATCACGCGGATACGGCCCACCCGGTCGGCGAGCCGCCCGGCGGTGGCGGCGCCGACCGCACAGCCGATCAGAGCGGCGGCGATCACCTGCGCCAGGACCTCGGCACCGACGGCGTAGCGGTCCTGGACGGCGACCACGGCTCCGTTGATCACGGAGCTGTCGTAGCCGAACAGGAACCCGCCCATGGCCGCGGCGGCGGCGATGAAGACGACATGGCTGAGGTGCTGTGGCCGGGCGCCCTGCGCATCCGACGGCACCCGAGTGGCGCTGGTCACGGTGTTCTCCATGTGAACGTAAGAACGACTCCGCAGACACTATGCATTCAACAACCGAAGTCAAGAGTGCGATGTGTCACGCAGCAGCGGCGGTTGACCTCGAAGAACACCTTCACGATGTGAAGATCGCGGGAAGAGCGAAACGGGGCGCGAGCGGGGTCAGCCGGATCAGCCGAGGCGCTGGCTGATCACCTTGGAGACGCCGTCGCCCTGCATCGACACGCCGTACAGCGCGTCCGCGACCTCCATCGTTCGCTTCTGGTGCGTGATGACGATGAGCTGGGAGCTGTCCTTCAGCTCCTTCATGATCCGGATCAGCCGCTGGAGGTTGGTGTCGTCCAACGCCGCCTCCACCTCGTCCATCACGTAGAACGGGCTGGGTCGCGCCTTGAAGATGGAGACCAGGAGTGCGACGGCGGTCAGCGAACGCTCGCCGCCGGAGAGCAGCGACAGCCGCTTGACCTTCTTTCCGGGCGGACGGGCCTCCACGTCGACGCCGGTGGCCAGCATGTCGTCCGGGTCGGTCAGCACCAGGCGGCCCTCGCCGCCGGGGAAGAGACGGGAGAACACGCCTTCGAACTCCCGCGCGGTGTCGTGGTACGCCTCGGTGAAGACCTTCTCGACCCGCTCGTCGACCTCCTTCACCACCTGGAGCAGATCGGCACGGGTCTTCCGCAGGTCCTCCAGCTGCTCGCTGAGGAACTGGTGCCGCTCCTCCAGCGCCGCGAACTCCTCCAGCGCCAGTGGGTTGATCTTGCCCAGCTTGGTGTACGCCCGCTCCGCCGCGCGCAGCCGCTTCTCCTGATCCGCGCGGACGAACGGCACCGGCTGGTTGCGGGGGTGCTCGGGGTCCTCGGGCAGTTCCTCGCCCTCGGCCGGCGGGGAGGGCGGCACGAGCTGGTCGGGACCGTACTCGGCGGCCAGTCCGGCCGGCTCCACACCGAGTTCCTCCAGTGCCCGGGTCTCCAACTGCTCAATACGCAGACGCTTCTCCGCGCCGAGCACTTCCCCGCGGTGCACCGAGTCGGTGAGCTTGTCGTGCTCGTCCTTCAGCTCGCGTCCCTCGTTCCGTTCGGCCGCCAGCGCCTGTTCGCGTGCGGCCTTGGCCCGCTCGGCGTGCTGCCGTTCCTCGTCGGCCCGCCTGAGCGAGACCTCGACGTACGCGAGGAGCTGCCGGGCACCGGACGCGACCGCGGTCGCCACCTCGGCCTCCCGGCGCATCCGGGCGCGGCGCGCCTCGGCGCGCGCCCGCGCCTCCCGCTCGGCGCGCGCCGCACGGGTCAGCGCGTCGGCCCGTCCCGCCAGCCCCTTCACGCGTTCCTCGTGCGTGCGCACCTGGAGGCGCGCCTCCATCTCGGTCTGCCGCGCGTTCGCTCCGTCGGCGGCCAGCCGGTCGCGGCAGGAGGTGTCCGGCTCGTCGTCCTCCTCCTGCGCCTCCTCGGCGACGGCGAGGCGCTCGGCGAGCTCCTCGGCCTCCTCGGTGGCCCGCTGCAACGCCTCCTCGGCGCGGGTCACGGCGGCGGCGGTACGTTCCGCCTCGCCGGCCGCGGCGCGGGCCTGCCCCCCGAGGGTGCCGAGACGCCCGGCGACCTTGGACTTCTCCCGGTCGGCGGCACTGCGGCGACCGCCCAGTTCCTCGACCTCGACGGCACGGGCGCGGCGCGCCTCGGCGGCGTGCTCCTTCTCCCGTGCGGTCTCCTCACAGCGGATGGCCAGTTCGTCCCGTTCGGCGGCGGCCTCGTCCACGGCCGCCTGCGCCTCGAGGAGGCTGGGTGCTCCGGCCGAGCCGCCGTGGGCGAAGTGGCTGCCGAGGGTGTCGCCCTCAGCGGTCACGGCGACCAGCTCGGGGTGGGTGGCGACGAGCAGTTCGGCGTCCTCCAAGGTGCCGACCACGACCACGTCGCGCAGCAGCCGCCGTACGGCGGGCATCAGCTCCGCCGGGCCCTGCACCAGATCGCCTGCGGCGGGCCACGGGGACGGCGGCTGCCCCGGGGGCGTACCGCCGGGGCGCGGCGCCGGAGGTCCTGACGGCACGGGCGTCCCGCCGGGCGTCGACTGCGGCGCTCCGGCCGCGTCCCGTTCCCCGTCGCCGGGGCCCTCACCGCAGGGCGGCCGGCCCGTCCGTACGGAGCCCTCCCCCGGCGGTCCGGCGGCGGACACGTGCGCCTCGCAGGCGGGGCGGGTCTCGGCGGGGAGCGCCGCGGGCGGGTCGCCGCCGTGGCGGCGGGCGGGCGGAACGGTGTCGGCGGTGAGGGTGTCGCCGCTGTCAGGGGCGGAAGCGGGCGGAGCGGCGTCGGTGCGCTGGGCGGGAACGTCCACCGGGCCGGCGAGCAGCAGGGACGCGCGGCCCGCGTCGTGCTTGCGCAGCAGCCGCAGCGCGTCCGCGGCGGTGGCCGGGTCGGCGACCGCCAGCGCGTCGGCCGCCGCGCCGAGGGCGGCGGCGACCGGTACTTCGTGTCCGGGCCGGACGGTGAGGAGTTCCGCGGCCGGGCCGAGCAGGCCGCTGAGCCGGTCGGTGGCGGCGAGCAGGGCCTCGGAACCGTCCTTGCGGCGCAGGCCGAGGGCCAGCGCGTCGTGCCGGGCGGAGGTGGCGGCGTGTTCGCGTTCCGCGGCCACCGCCGCGTCGCGCGCGGCACCGGCGGCGGTCTCGGCGTCGGCGAGGCGGCGCTTGGCCGCCTCGTGTGCGGCGGCGAGTTCCTCGTCTCCGGCGTCCAGCCCGTCGACCTCCGCCTGGAGTGCCTCGTGCTCCTCCCTTGCCCGAGCGGCGCGCGTCAGCGCGTCCTCGTGGGAGGCGGCGAGCCGGTCGATCTCGGCCTGCGCCGACGCGGCGCGGCTACGGGCCGCCCCCGCCTGCGCGTTGAGCCTGGCGAGTCCTTCGCGGCGGTCGGCGAGTGCGCGCGCGACGTCCTTGAGGCGCCGGTCCTCCTCGTGCAGCCGGCGTTCCAGCTCGGCGCGGTGCTCCACCGTGTCGTCCAGGGCGCGGGATGCCGCCTCCAACGCGGCTTCCAGTTCGGCCTCCTGCTCCCGTACGCGGTCGGCCTCGCGTTCCAGATCCTCCGGATCACGGCCGCGTCGCTCCTCCTCCGGCTGCGACGTGGCGCTCCTGACCCGTGCGTCCGCGAGGCTGACGGTGCCGCGTACGCGCTCGGCGAGCTGGGAGAGTTCCTGCCAGGTCTCCTGGGCGCGGCGCAGCCGGGGGGCGAGGGTGCGCACCTCCTGTTCGAGGTCGGACTCCCGCTTGAGCGCGGTCTTCAGCGCGGCCTCGACGGACTCGCGGCGCTCCTTCAGCGCGGCCTCGTCGGCGACTTCGGCCTTCAGCGCCTCACGGAGCGTCACCAGGTCGTCGGCGAGCAGGCGGAGGCGGGCGTCGCGCAGGTCGGCCTGGATGACCTGCGCGCGGCGGGCGACGGCGGCCTGGCGGCCGAGCGGCTTCAGCTGGCGGCGGAGTTCCTCGGTGAGATCCTGTACGCGGGCGAGGTTGGCCTGCATCGCGTCGAGCTTCCGCAGCGCCTTCTCCTTGCGCTTGCGGTGCTTGAGGACGCCCGCTGCCTCCTCGATGAACGCCCGGCGGCCGGTGGGGTCGGCGTGCAGGACGCCGTCGAGCTGGCCCTGGCCCACGATGACATGCATCTCCCGGCCGATGCCGGAGTCGGAGAGCAGTTCCTGGATGTCGAGCAGCCGGCAGGTGTCGCCGTTGATCTGGTACTCGCTGCCGCCGTTGCGGAACATGATCCGCGTGATGGTGACTTCGGCGTACTCGATGGGCAGGGCGCCGTCGGCGTTGTCGATGGTGAGCGAGACCTCGGCGCGGCCGAGCGGCGGACGCCCGGTGGTGCCGGCGAAGATGACGTCCTCCATCTTGCCGCCGCGCAGCGATTTGGCGCCCTGTTCGCCCATCACCCAGGAGAGGGCGTCGACGACGTTGGACTTGCCGGAGCCGTTGGGGCCGACCACGCAGGTGATGCCGGGCTCGAAGCGCAGCGTGGTGGCGGAGGCGAAGGACTTGAATCCTCGCAGGGTGAGGCTCTTCAGGTGCACGCCGTCGGACTCTACCGTTCAGGTCCGCCCGGACGCCGTCTCCCGCCCCGGCACGCCCCGCCGGATGCTCTTGGTTTCGGCCCGTCGGGCCGGGGGCACATCACACGGTAAGCGGGCCGGGAACGGACGGTAGCCGGGAGACGAAGGGGGGCACCGCAGGGCGAGGCGAAGGAGGAACGACGAAGGGACGCCGGAGCGTCCCTTGAGTTCCCTGAGCGGTGCCGTACGCCGGGAGTTGACCGGCGTGCGCATGACCGACCTGCCCTTGTGGGGCGGTGTCAGGTGAGCGCGGGCTCCGCCGTGGACACGTCGATGCCTTCGAGCAGCGAGTCTTCGCGACGTGCGGCAGCGGACAGCGCGTCGTTCTCCGCCTGGATCCGTACGATCTCGGATTCCAGGTCCTGTACACGCTGCTGAAGCCGTCGCATCTCGGAGAGGACTCGGGGGTCGGAGCCGCCGACGTAACCGAGAAGCGCCTTTGCCATGATGGATGGTCCTCCACACTGAATGACCGACCGGAACGGGTGGTGGGTCGTGAGGGAATTGCACCCGCGGTGTCTGCTCTGCACTTGTCTCTTCAGGGCACACAAATCAGGTGCGCGGGGTGATTCCAGGGTCTCACCAAATGCGGGGACGGTCAACACGATCACACTCCGCCACCCGGGGGGCCTCGTCTCGACGGCTCGGACTGTCGTGCTCATGAGCCGGAGGCGGCGCCCCGGGGAACTGCGGAGATCACCTTCCGCGGAAGCCTTGCATGCCTGGCCAGAAATGGCAACCAGTCCTTGACACGCTCGTCGATCATCGGATTTCGAAGCCTTCGTACCCTCCTCTGGGAGATCCCCAGATCTCGGTGACGCCGTCCACGCGTCCCGGCGTGTCGCCGGCGCGGAGCCAGTCGAGCAGCTCTTCACAGAGCGCGGGTGCCCCCTCCGCCACGACGTGAACCCGTCCGTCGCCGAGGTTGACGGCGAACCCCTCGAGCGCACCGATGCGCAGCGCCGCCTCCCGGGTGAACCAGCGGAAGCCCACCCGCTGGACGCGTCCGCGTACCCACACCGTCATGCGTACCGACTCCGCCCCGGGAGCGGCCGTTCGCGACGTGCCCTCCGTCACCTGTCGTCCCTCGTCTCCTGTCGCCACCTGCACGTCCGGAAAGGTATCCGGCGATTGGTCCGGTAGTTCCAGCGGGGCGGGGGTGAATGCCGTAGTCTCCCGGGGCAACGGAATCACCCGTACGGGTGAGTGCCCCCCCTGTAGCCGAGTCATGCGAGGACGGCAGAGATGGGCCGCCACAGACGTGCCACCCCCACCAGCCCCGCCCCTCAGCGCTCCCGGACCGCAGTCGGCGACCCGGCCGCGGGAACCGTACGGACGCCGGACCCGGCACCCCGCTACGGCCGGCACCGGGGGGCGCGCCGCCGGCCCGCCCCGGTGCGCACCGGCCTGCTGGGCGCGTCGGCGGCGCTGGCCGTCGGCGCGGTAGGCGTCTCCTCGGGCCTCATACCGGGGCCCGACGGTGTGTTCACCGTCGGGGACACCGGAACGAGTGGACGGGTGCAGGCTGACGGCGCCTCCGTCACCCCCTACGGCGGAACCTCCGGTTCCCCCTCGGACCGCGCGTCGCGCGGCGCCGAGCGTGACGGGCTGCGGGACGGGTCCGCCTCGCCTTCCGACAAGGCGTCGAAGACGCCGGAGGAGCGGAAGAAGGACGAGAAGTCCGCCGCACCGACGAAGACGGCCGAGCCGTCGGACAGCCCGAGCCGGACCGGCTCGCCCGGCGGCAGCGCCTCCGACGGCGCCGAGACCCGGAGCGCCCCCGCCCGGACCCGTTCCGCGGACCCGGGAACCGGCGGCTCCGGTGGGGGATCGGGCGGCGGCTCGTCGCAGGACACCTCCGCCGAGGCGCAGGTGCTCAGCCTGGTCAACGCGGAGCGCGCGAAGGTGGGTTGCTCGCCGCTGACAGCCGACTCGGAGCTGGCCGCGCTGGCCGAGGGCCACAGCCGCGACATGGCCGAGCGCGGCTACTTCTCGCACACGACGCCGGACGGCAGGAGCCCGTGGGACCGGGCCGATGCTGCGGGCGTGGACAACATGGGCGGCGAGAACATCGCCCGCGGCCAGTCCGACGCCCAGGCCGTCATGGACGCCTGGATGAACAGCGACGGCCACCGCGCGAACATACTGAACTGCGACTTCCGGACTATGGGCGTGGGCGCGCACTTCGCGCAGGGCGGCCCCTGGTGGACGCAGGCGTTCGGCTACTGACGGCTGGCGGCGGGACCGGCCGTGCCGGTGCCGTCGCCGCTCGTACCGGCCGGACGGAGTGAGCGCGGCGCGTACGGCCGCTGGCAGCGCGGGCAGAAGTAGCTGGACCGGTTCATCCACGGCCTGCGGCGCATCGCCGTGCCGCAGCGCCGGCACGGCTCGCCCTCCCTGCCGTACGCGTCCAGCGAGCGGTCGAAGTAGCCCGATTCGCCGTTCACGTTGACGTACAGGCTGTCGAAGCTGGTACCGCCGACGGCCAGTGCCGCGTGCATCACGTCCCGGACGTGGCCGAGGAGTTCGGCGGACCGGGGCCGGGTGAGGGTCGCGGTCGGCCGGTCGTAGTGCAGCCGGGCCCGCCACAGTGCCTCGTCGGCGTAGATGTTGCCGACCCCGCTGATCAGCGACTGGTCGAGCAGCGCGCGCTTGATCGTGGTGCGGCGACGGCGGAGCGAGGCGGCGAACGCGCCCTCGTCGAATCGCGGGTCGAGCGGGTCGCGGGCGATGTGGGCGATGACGTCCGGCAACCCGTCGGAGGCGCCCTGGGCCTCCGGGTGGAGGGACAGGCCGCCGAAGGTGCGCTGGTCCACGAAGCGCAGCTCGGTGCGGGCGTCGTCGGCGAACCGGAAGCGGATGCGCAGGTGCTTCTCGTCCGGGGCGTCCTCGGGCTGGATCAGCAGTTGCCCGCTCATGCCGAGGTGCGCGAGGATCGAGGTGCCCTCGCCTGCGAGGGGAATCCACAGGTACTTGCCGCGGCGGTGGGCGGTACCGAGGGTGTGACCGGTGAGACGCGCGGCGAAGTCGGCCGCGCCGGCGGGGTGGCGCCGGACGGAGCGGGGGTGGCGGACCTCGACGGCCGCGACGGTGCGCGCGGCGGCCCACCGTTCCAGGCCGCGGCGCACGACTTCGACCTCGGGCAGCTCGGGCAACGGGCTCTCCTCCGGAGGGTGGAAGGCGCCTGCTCCGCTTCCGGCCCGGACGCCGTTCCCGGAAGCGGCGGGCGGGTCTGCGAAAACAGGCCCGCCCGGCGCCACCGGGCGTGTGCGGTCAGGAAGCCGGGGGCGGTTCGGGAGCCGGCGTGGCGGCAGAACCGTCCGCGGCCGACTGGGCCGCGGCATGGATGGCGCGGTACGCCGCCTCCGCGGCCTGCTGCTCCGCTTCCTTCTTGCTGCGGCCGGTGCCGGTGCCGTACGCGACACCACCGACGCGGGCGGCAGCCGTGAAGGTCTTCTCGTGGTCGGGCCCGGTCTCGGTGACCGCGTACTCCGGGACGCCGAGCGCCTCGGCGGCGGTCAGTTCCTGGAGGCTGGTCTTCCAGTCCAGTCCGGCACCGAGTCCGGCCGACTTCTCGATCAGCGGGTCGAAGAGCCGGTGCACCAGCGCGGACGCCGCCTCCAGGCCCTGGTCGAGGTAGACGGCACCGATGACCGCTTCGAGGGTGTCGGCCAGGATGGACGCCTTGTCGCGTCCGCCCGTGCCCTCCTCGCCGCGTCCGAGCCGTACGAAGGAGCCGAGTTCGAGGCCGCGGGCGACGTCCGCGAGGGCGCGGGAGTTGACCACGGCGGCGCGCAGCTTCGCGAGCTGACCTTCGGGCAGGTCGGGGTGCGCCCGGTAGAGGGTGTCGGTGACCACGAGGCCGAGGACGGAGTCGCCGAGGAACTCCAGTCGCTCGTTGGTGGGCAGCCCACCGTTCTCGTACGCGTACGAGCGGTGTGTCAGCGCACGCACCAGAAGGGCGGACTCGAGTCGGTACCCGAGCCGCCCTTCCAGAAGCGTGAGGGACGAGGCCGCGTCCACCAGGTCCGCCGGGGCCGCCTCGGGCGGCGTCGTGGCGTCTGACATGGAGCGTGTCACCCGCCGATCAGACCTCGAGAACCTGACGCTTGTTGTAGGTGCCGCAGCTCGGGCACGCGATGTGCTGCTGCTTCGGCTCCTGGCAGCGCTCGCACTTCACCAGGGTCGGGACCGCAGCCTTCCACTGCGACCGGCGGTGGCGCGTGTTGCTGCGCGACATCTTCCGCTTCGGAACAGCCACGGCTACTTCTCCTGCTTCTCGTCGGCGCCCGGTGCGGCGCCGTTCTGATCGTCCTTCTCGCCGTCCCGGATGGTCTCGGCGAGTCCCTGCAGTGCCGCCCAACGGATGTCGACGGCGTCGTCGTGCCCGTGGTCCGGCTCGTCCGCGAGCCGCGCCCCGCAGTCGGGACACAGGCCCGGACAGTCGTCCTGGCACACCGGCTGCAGCGGCAGTGACAGCACCACCGCGTCCCGCAGCACGGGCTCGAGGTCGAAAAGGTCGCCCTCGAGGAAGAGTGTGTCCTCCTCCTCGGCGTCGTCGCCGGTCTCCGCGCTTCCGCGGCTCCGGTCGTCGGCGTCGGGGTAGGAGAACATCTCCTGGAAGTCCGCCTCGGCCTCCTGCTCCAGCGGCTCCAGACACCTTACGCACTCCCCCCGCAGCGGCGCATGTGCGGTGCCTGTGACGAGCACACCTTCCATGACCGACTCCAGGCGGAGATCGAGCTCCACGGCCGCACCCTGCGGCACCCCGAGGAACTCCACCCCCATGTCCGCGGGGGCGGGAACCGAGCGGGACAGGCGCTTCATCGCACCGGGCCGCCTGCCCAGCTCGCGTGTGTCGAACACGAGCGGGTCGCGGTGGTCGAGCGGGGCGTTCAGAGCTTCCTGCCTTCTACGGGGTGGGCTGGTGCCGTCCGGGACCGGTCAAGGCCCGCGGTGTGGACGCCGTCCGGGCAGCCCGCAGCGCGGGCGCAGGTACGGCCGAAGAGACAGGATACGGCACGGGGCGCCCGGTACCCAATTCGGAACGGGGCGGACCTCGCCTGCCCGGGGCGGGTCAGCCGCGGCCGTCGCCGCCCGGGCCGTACGGGCCGGGATCGTAGGACTGACCGTAGTCCTGCGGATACCCATGGTCGCCCTGGTACGTGCCGCCGTCCCGGTAGGCCGGGTCCTGCTCCTGGCCGTACTGCGGCGGGTAGCCCCCGTCCTGCTGGTACTGGCCGGCGGTGTACTGCTGCTCGTAGCGGGCGACCTGGTCCAGGTCGATCATCCCGGTGTCGAAGAAGCTGGTCTCGTCCAGCGCCGCGGCAGGCTGTCCTCCGTACTGCTGCGCGCCGTAGCCGGGCTGCTGCGCGCCGTAGTAAGCGTCCTGCGGGTAGCCGGCGCCCTGCCCGGCGTCGTAGTAGGCGCCCTGGCCGTACGGGTCCTGCCCTGCCGCGGCCGGCTGCGCGTACGGGTCGGCCGGCTGCTGCGGGACGGCCCCGGGCGGGACCGTTCCCGGCGGCATCGCATCCGGCGCCTGCGGCGGCACGGCGGCCGCCGGGGACGCCTGCGCCGGCACGTCCGCCAGACCGGCGAGGTAGTCCGCGTCGCTGGTGTGCGGCGCCTGGTCTCCGCCCAGGTCCTGCGCGGCCAGGTGGGCGCCGAGTTCGTCGACCGGGCGGTGCCCGAGGAGCTTCTGCCGCCCGCGGCCGACCGCCTCCAGCGTCTTGGTCAGCACGGCCGCGACGGAACCGAGGCGGGCGTTCACATACTCGTCGGCGCGGTGCCGCAGCTCCTCCGGGTCGGCGGTGCGCTCCGGCGCGTCGTCGTCGGCGTCGTCGTACCCGCCCTGCGCGCCGCCGAGCAGCTTCTCCCGGCCCCGCTCGACGGAGCCGATGGTCTTGCTCAGCACGACCTCGAAGTTGGCGAGCTTGCTGTCGACGTAGTCGTCGGCCTCCGCGCGGATCTCCTCCGCCTCGCTCCGGGCCTCGGCGAGGATGCGGTCGGACTCCTGCTGCGCCTGCCGGGCGATCTCGGTGCCGGCGACCAGCGAGCCGCGTTCGGCGCGGGCGCCCTCGATGATGCGCTGCGCCTCCTGCTGGGCCTCGGCGACCATCTGCTCCCGGCCGCCGAGCAGTTCCTGCGCCTGCGCGAGGGAGCCTGGCAGCGCCGCCCGCACCTCTTCGAGCATGGCGAGCAGTTCGGCCCGGTTCACCACGCAGGAGGCCGACATGGGCATCGACCGGGCACCGTCGACGGTGGCCACGATCTCGTCGAGTCTCTGCTGTACGTCCACGGGTGTGACTGTACGGCCCGGGAGCCCGCAGGGGCGACGCTACTTCCGGGAGAGCCGTTCGTTCAGCGCGGTCAGCACCTGCGGCGGCACCAGGTGCGAGACGTCCCCGCCCCAGGCGGCGACCTCCTTGACCAGACTGGAGGAGAGGAACGAGTAGGTGGGGTTGGTCGGCACGAAGAGCGTCTCGACGCCGGAGAGGCCGTTGTTCATCTGCGCCATCTGGAGTTCGTAGTCGAAGTCGCTGACGGCGCGCAGCCCCTTGACGATGGCCGGGATGTCGCGCTGCTTGCAGTAGTCGACCAGCAGGCCGTGGAAGGCCTCGACCTCCACGTTGCCGTAGTCGGCGGTGACCTGGCGGATGAGGTCGATGCGCTCGTCGACGGTGAAGACGCCCTGCTTCGACTTGTTGATCATCACCGTGACGTGCACCACGTCGTACAGCTTCGAGGCCCGGCCGATGATGTCGAGGTGCCCATTGGTGATCGGGTCGTACGACCCCGGACAGACGGCGCGGCGCACTGGCGTCTCCTCGCTCTCGGAACTCAGCATGACTGGGGAGTAACCTCCCGTGCGGCGGCGCGACCGTACCAGAGCGTGCCCTCGCCGTAGCGGCGGGACCGCAGCCCGGTGTACCCCTCCGGCCAGCCGAAAACGCCGCCCCGGGTGCTCCGTTCCACGGTGGCGAGAGCGCCCTCGGTCAGCCAGCCCCGGGTACGGAGTGTGAGGAGGATCTCGCGGAGGTCGTCGTCGGACACGGCGTAGGGCGGGTCGAGGAAGACCAGCCCGTACGGCTCCTCCGGACCGGGCCCGGCGAGGATCTGCTCGGCGCGGGCCGCACGCACCTGAGCGCCGCGCAGTCCGAGCGCCCGCACGTTCTCCCGGATGGTGCGCGCCGCGCGCGCGTCCGACTCGACCAGCAGGACGTGGGACGCGCCGCGCGAGAGCGCCTCCAGACCGACCGCGCCCGAGCCGCCGTACAGGTCCAGCACGCGCAGGCCGCGCCAGGCGGCCGGACCGCCGAGCTGGGCCTCCCAGCTGGAGAACATGCCCTCCCTGGCCCGGTCGGACGTGGGGCGGGTGCCGGTACCCGGCGGCACCGCCAGCCGTCTGCCGCCGGCGACGCCGGCGATCACGCGGGTCATGGGCTCGGGTCCTCCGTGCGGTGCGGTGCGGTCGTGCCGGCCGCGCGGGCGCCGCGTGCGCGGCCCCGCGGGCACGGTCCACGATATGGCGTGGCCGCCCGGCGGCGGCGCCTCACCCCTTGTCCAGGTAGTCGGCCCGTTCCTTGTCCAGCAGGGCGTCCAGCGCGGTGCGCAACTCCGGGTGGGCCGCCAGCTCAGGGTCCCCGGCGACCAGGGCGGTGGCCTCCCGGCGGGCGTCGGCGATGACGTCCTCGTCGTCGATGACCGCGAGCATCCGCAGCGACGAGCGCACCCCGGACTGCGCCTGCCCCAGCACGTCGCCCTCGCGACGCTGTTCGAGGTCGATGCGGGAGAGCGCGAAGCCGTCGGTGGTGCTTGCGACCGCCTCCAGCCGGGTGCGGGCGGGCGAGGCCTCGTGCGCCTCGGTGACCAGCAGGCAGAGTCCGGCCGCCGCTCCGCGGCCGACCCGGCCGCGGAGCTGGTGGAGCTGGGAGACGCCGAACCGGTCGGCGTCCATGATCACCATGACGGTGGCGTTGGGGACGTTGACGCCGACCTCGATGACGGTGGTCGCCACCAGCACGTCCACCTCGCCGTCGGCGAAGGCGCGCATCACCCCTTCTTTGGCGTCCGGCTGCATGCGGCCGTGCAGCGCGGCGACGCGGAGCCCGGACAGCGGGCCGGAGCCGAGCTGTTCGACCAGGTCGAGGACGGCGAGCGGCGGCCGGCGTTCGCCGTCGGCGTCCGCGGCGGCGCCCCCGGAGGCGTCTGCGGAGGCGCCCCCGGAGGCGTCTGCGGAGGCGTCTGCGGAGACCGCCGTGGAAGCGCCGTCCTCCGCGGTGTCGCTCCCGGTCTTCTCCCGTGCCCCGGCAGCCGGTTCGTCCTCGTCCCCGATCCGCGGGCACACCACGTACGCCTGGTGCCCGGCCTCGGCCTCCTCCCGTACGCGCTCCCACGTACGGGCGAGGAAGTGCGGCTTGTCGGCGGCGGGCACCAGGTGGCTGGCGATGGGCGAACGCCCCGCCGGCAGCTGGTCCAGCACGGACGTCTCCAGGTCGCCGAAGACGGTCATGGCCACCGTGCGCGGGATCGGGGTCGCGGTCATCACCAGCAGATGCGGCGGCTGCTTGCCCTTGGAGCGCAGCGCGTCACGCTGCTCCACCCCGAAGCGGTGCTGCTCGTCGACGACGACCAGGCCCAGGTCGTGGAACTGCACCTTGTCCTCGATCAGGGCGTGGGTGCCGATGACGATCCCGGCCTCGCCGGTCGCGAGTTCCAGCAGCGCGCGGCGGCGGGCCGGGGTGCCCATCGAGCCGGTGAGCAGCACGACCTTGGTGCCGTGCTCGGCGCCGCCGAGCATGCCGCCCTCGGCGAGTTCGCCCATCATCTCGGTGATCGACCGGTGGTGCTGCTGGGCGAGGACCTCGGTCGGGGCGAGCAGGGCGGCCTGGCCGCCGGCGTCCACCGCGGTGAGCATCGCGCGCAGCGCGACCAGGGTCTTGCCGGAGCCGACCTCTCCCTGGAGGAGACGGTGCATGGGGTGTTCGCCGGCCAGGTCGTCCAGGATCTCGCGGCTGACCTGCTGTTGTCCTTCGGTGAGGGTGAACGGAAGGCGTGCGTCGAAGGCGTGCAGCAGTCCGTCCTGGGCCGGACGGCGCGGCACGGCGGGCAGGTGCGACTCGGCGAGCCGGCGCCGCGCGAGCACGGTCTGGAGGACGAACGCCTCGTCCCATTTCAGCCGCGCCCGAGCGTCGTGGAGGTCGGCCCGCGTGTGCGGCCGGTGCACCTTGCGGAAGGCCTCGGGGAGCGGGATCAGCCGGCGCGCGTCGCGGAGCGGGGCGGGCAGCGGGTCGGTGAGGGCGGACCAGCCGGTGGCCTCCATGGAGGTCAGCACAGTGTCCACGGCCTGCTCGATCTTCCAGGAGGAGAGCTGGGCGCACGCCGGGTAGAGCGGCAGCAGCGCGCTCGCGAACCGTTCGACGGTTTCGCGGTCGTCGCCGTCGTCGTCATCGAGCAGCTTGAACTCGGGATGGGAGAGCTGGAGCTTCCTGTTGAAGACGCCGACCTTGCCCGCGAACATGCCGCGGCGGCCGGGAAGCAGCTTCTGCTTGGCGGCGAACACCGCGCGGCCGAAGAAGACGAGCTGGAGGCGGCCGCTGCCGTCGGTGAGGTTGACCTCCAGGCGCTGGCCGCGGCCGCGATTGAAGGAGTGCACGCGGGCGTCGGCGATGCGGGCCACGACGGTGACGTGCTCGTCGAGCGGCAGGTCGGCGAGCTTGGTGAGTTCGCCGCGCTCCGCGTACCGGCGCGGGTAGTGGTGCAGCAGGTCGCCGACCGTGTGCAGGTCGAGGTGGTCGGCCATCACCTTCGCGGTGTTGCCGCCGAGGGCCTTCTTCAGGGGTTCGTCGAGCGAGGGCACGTGCTCCATTGCACACCATGACGGTGACAGTGCGGCGTACGCCGCCGCCGGGAGCCTCCCTCCCGGGTCACTCCACGCCGACGAGCAGCGGGCCGGCGCCCGCACGGCCCTCGTAGACCACCGTGTCCACGCCCAGGTGACCGCGGCGCACCTGCGCCTCCAGGCGCGCGGCGAGCCCGTCCGGGGCGTGGGGGCCGACGACCAGGGTGACCATCTCGCCACCCGCGGCGAGCATGCGTTCCAGCACGTCGGAGGCGGTGCGGGCGACGTCGTCGCCGATCACCGCGACGTCGCCCTCGACCAGGCCCAGGACGTCCCCGGCCTGGCAGACGCCGGCCGTGGTCCACGCCTCGCGCGCGGCCACCGCCACCTCGCCGTAGCGGGTGGCGCCGGCCGCGGAGGTCATGGCGACGACGTCCTCGTCGAACCGCGCGCCGGGGTCGTGCACGGCGAGGGCGGCGATGCCCTGGACGGCGGCGCGGGTGGGGACGACGGCGACACGCACGCCGTGGGTGCGCGCGCGTTCGGCGGCGCGTACGGCGGTGACGTGCAACTCCGGGTCGTTGGGGAGCAGCACGATCTCCCGTGCTCCGCAGCCGCGTACGGCCGCGGTCAGAGTGTCCTCGTCGGCGCCGCCGCCGGCCGGTGCACGGACGACGCAGGCTCCGGCCTCCTCGCACAGCCCGGCCAGACCCTCGCCGCGGACGACGGCGACCACGGCGCGGGTCCGCTCCGGCGGCGGCTCCCCCGCGCAGTCTGGCGTCGCCCCGGCCGCGTGCCGGTCCGGTGCGGAGGCGAGGTGGGTGATGCGGACGCGGTGCGGCCGCCCGGCGGCGATCCCGGCCTCCACGGCGGCGCCCGCGTCGTCCACGTGCACGTGGACGTTCCACAGGCCCTCGCCGCCGATGACGACGAGGGAGTCTCCGAGGGCGTCGAGAGCGCCCCGCAGGCGGTGCACGGCGTCCTCGTCGGCATCGAGCAGGTACATCACCTCGAACGCCGGAGAGGTCTGCTCCTCTCCGTCTCCGCGCGGGGCGTGCCGGGGCTCCGGGGCCGAACGGCGAGGGGTGTCCGGTGCGGCAAGCGGCCGAGCCGGTTCCGGCGGGTCGGGCTCGTCGCCGGAGAGGGTCGCGGCGAGGGCGTCGAGGACGACGAGCAGGCCGCGCCCCCCGGCGTCGACGACTCCGGCGCGGGCCAGTACGGCGAGCTGGCCGGGAGTGGCGGCCAGGGCCGTTCGCGCGCCGTCACGCGCGGCTCGGGCGACGGCCGCGCCGTCGTTCCCCGGGGTGGCCGCAGCGGCGTCGGCGGCGGCGCGGGCCACCGACAGCATGGTGCCCTCGACGGGATGGGCGACCGCTTCGTACGCGGCGTCGGCGGCCCGGCGCAGGCCGCGCCGGAGCAGGTCCGCGCCGGAGGGCTCCCCTCTGCCGTCGGGGTCGGCGTAGACCTCGGCCATGCCGCGCATCAGCTGGGCCAGGATGGTGCCGGAGTTGCCGCAGGCGCCGAGCAGTGCGCCGTGCGCGGCCGTCCGCATCGCTTCGGCGGCGGTGCGGCACTCGGCCTCCGGCGTGCGCAGCGCGCGGTCCGCGGCGGCGAGGGTCAGGCAGAGGTTGCTCCCGGTGTCACCGTCGGCGACGGGGAAGACGTTGATGGTGTCGATCTCCTCGCGGCCGCGCCGGAGCGCGTCCAGGGCGCGGGTGCACCAGTGCCGTACCGCTGCGGGATCGAGCGTGGACGGCACGGGGCAGCCTCCTTGGGAGTGGGGACGGGACGCGCGCCATGCTAGGACCTGTCCGGGGGCGTGGGGCGCGCGCCGCCGCCTCGCCTGCACCGCTCCCCCTCCGGAAGAGCGGAGCCGGTTTCACTGTTCGCGTGGGACCGTTGTATGCTGCTCCGGTTGCCCGATGTGGTCGGGCGCGAACTCTTCCCGGGCCCCGCCGGTCAGACTCCTGCACCAGCGACGCCGGGATTCACCGTAAGCGCATCTGAAGTCTTTGGAGTGACCCGTGGCTGCCAACTGCGACGTCTGCGGCAAGGGGCCGGGCTTCGGCAACAACATCTCCCACTCGCACCGCCGTACGCCGCGTCGCTGGACCCCGAACATCCAGCGCGTGCGTGCCGTGGTCGGCGGGACGCCGAAGCGCCTCAACGCCTGCACCTCGTGCATCAAGGCCGGCAAGGTCTCGCGCTGACGTCAGCGCGGCCACCTGCTGGTTGCTGCGAAGCCGGTCCGCCTCGAAGGCGGGCCGGCTTTCTCGTGTGCGCGGAACGTACGCGTTCGTGTGCGCTGAGCTCCGGCAGGCGACGCCCCCGAGCTCGGGGGCGTCGCCTGCCGGAGCTCAGCGGCGGGTGCGCCAACCGTGGTCGACGGGACCAATGCCGCCGCCCAGCGCGAAACCTGCGGCGATCGCCCCGGTGACGTAGTCCTTGGCGGCGGCGGCCGCGTCCGGCACCGTACGGCCCTTCGCCAGTTCCGCGGCCAGCGCGCTCGCCAGGGTGCAGCCGGTGCCGTGTGTGTGGCGGTTGTCGTGCCGGGGGGTGCGCAGCCAGTGTTCCTCCTCGCCGTCGGTGAGGAGGTCGACGGCGTCCCCGCGAAGATGCCCGCCCTTGATCAGCGCCCAGCGCGGTCCGTGGTGGAGGACCGCCTCGGCGGCTTTCCGCAGGTCGTCCACCTCCCGCACCCGCACACCGGTGAGCTGCGCCACCTCGTCCAGGTTGGGCGTGGCGACGGTCGCGGCCGGGAGCAACGCGTCGCGCACAGCGTCCAGAGCGTCGGACGCGAGCAGCGCGTCGCCGTGCTTGGAGACCCCCACCGGGTCCACCACGACGGGGACGGCGACCTCGGCGAGCAGGTCGGCCACCGTCCGCACCAGTGTGGCGGAGGACAGCATGCCGGTCTTCACCGCCCGCACTCCGATGTCGTCCACGACGCTGCGGAACTGGGCGCGGACCGCCTCCTCGGGCAGGTCCCAGGCGCCCTGGACGCCCAGCGAGTTCTGCGCGGTGACGGCGGTGAGCACGCTCATGCCGTGGGTGCCCAGTGCCAGCATGGTCTTCAGGTCGGCCTGGATGCCGGCGCCGCCCCCGGAGTCGGACCCGGCGACGGTCAGCACGCAAGGGGGCGCGGACGGTGGCGTGGTCATGGCTGCGAATGTACTCGGCCCGGCCACGGCGGCTCAGTCCTGGTCCGGGCCGAAGTGGTCCCAGCCGCCGGCCCGGTCCCACGGCGCGCCGTCGACGGTCACCTGCGGAGTGCCCGTGGGGGGAAGCACCTCGCCGATCACCCGCCAGCGCGCCGGGAGTTTGCGGTCGCGCGGGAAGGTGGCCACGATCGCGTGGTCCTCTCCCCCGGTGAGCACCCACTGCAGCGGGTCGACGCCGACCGCCTGGCCGATGTCCGACATCTGGAGCGGCACGTCCAGCTGCCGGGACCGTACGTCGATCCGCACGCGGCTCGCGACGGCTATGTGGCCCAGGTCTGCGATCAGCCCGTCGCTGACGTCGGTCATCGCGGTGGCGCCGAGCCCGGCGGCGGCCGGCCCCGCGTGGTACGGCGGCTCCGGACGGCGGTGGGCCTCGACGAACGCGCGCGGCGAACGGAAGCCGCGGGACAGTACGGCGTGCCCGGCCGCCGACCAGCCGAGCCAGCCGGTCACGGCGACCACGTCGCCGGCTCGGGCTCCGGAGCGGGTGACGGCCGCCTTGTCCCGGAGGTCGCCGAGCGCGGTGATGGCCACGGTGATCACGTCGCCGCGGGTCACGTCTCCGCCGACCACCGCGGCTGCGGCGACGCGGGCCTCGTCGCGGATTCCGTCCATCAGCTCCGTCGGCCAGTTCACCGGCAGTTCGGCCGGCACGACGAGGCCCAGCAGCAGCGCGGTGGGCACCGCGCCCATCGCCGCGACGTCCGCCAGGTTCTGAGCTGCGGCCTTGCGCCCCACGTCGTACGCTGTGGACCAGTCGCGGCGGAAGTGCCGCCCCTCGAGCAGGATGTCGGTGGTCGCCACCACGCGCCGGTCGGGAGCCGCCACCACCGCCGCGTCGTCGCCGGGTCCCAGGTGCACGGACGGTGTGGTGTCCAGGCGGGACGTCAGTTCCCGGATGAGTCCGAACTCGCCGAGTTCGGCCACGGTGCTGGGGTGGTGGGGGTTTCCCCCCGGAGAACTCAGCATGCCTCTGCCCCTTCACGTTCCGCACGCGCTGCGCGCGCTCCACGGTCCTCATCCGCCGGGCGGCCCGCGCCGGCGCACCCGTGGGTCTCCCGGCACCGGCGACGGCGCGGTACCGTAACCTCCCTCTTCCCCACCATGATCCCCGAAGCGACCGGCGAACCGGTCGCCGCAGCCGCCCTGGAGGTCCCGTGGTACAGGCGTACATCCTCATCCAGACCGAGGTCGGCAAGGCGTCGACCGTCGCCGAGGTCGTCGCCGGGATTGAGGGCGTGATCCAGGCGGAGGACGTGACCGGCCCGTACGACGTCATCGTGCGTGCGCAGGCCGACACGGTCGATGATCTCGGGCGCCTGGTGGTGGCGAAGGTGCAGCGCGTGGAGGGGATCACCCGCACCCTGACCTGCCCGGTCGTTCATCTCTAGCTCCCCCGTATGCTCGCCCGGTGAGTTCCGCATCGTCCACATCGTCCGCCTCGTACCGCCGTCGCGCAGCCCACCGGTTCCTCCCTGTGTACGGGCGGCTGCTGCTCGCGTCCGCCCTGTGCGGGGCGGTGGCGGGCTGCTCCACGGACGACGCCGGTCCCGCCGTCCCGGCTCCGTCCGGCGAGGCCGCTGAGGCGTGCCGGACGCTGCACGCGGCTCTGCCGGAACGGGTCGCCGGGCTGGAGCGCGGGGAGGCCCGGGAGAGCTCCCCGTACACGGCCACGTGGGGCGACCCGGCGGTCGAGCTGCGGTGCGGAGTGGCGAAGCCCGAAGTGCTCAGGCCCGGGAGTGAACACTACAACCCCACCTCCGACGCGGCGGAGGTGAACGGCGTCTCCTGGCTTCTGGAGGAGCAGGACGATGGATACCGCTTCACGACGACGGAGCGGGCGCCGCGTGTGGAGGTGACCGTTCCGGCCGCGTACGCGCCGGAGATCGGCGCGCTGACCGACCTCGCGGACGCCGTCCGCTCCGCCGTCCCCCGCCAGGCCTCCTGACCTTCCCGGTCTCGGCTCTGCCGGACGGGGGCGCGGAAGCGTCGTTGGCGCGCGCCGGGCGCGCGCGGCGGTCAGCGCAGGCCGGTCGGGCGGCGGAGCGCGGCCTGGAGGAGACGGTCGACGAGCTCCGGGTAGCCGATGCCGGCCTCCTGCCACATCCGCGGGTACATGGAGATCGGCGTGAACCCCGGCATCGTGTTGATTTCGTTGATCACGAACTCGCCGTCTTCGCAGAGGAAGAAGTCGGCGCGGACCAGGCCCTCGCAGGAGACGGCCTCGAACGCGGCGACGGCCAGCTCCCGGACGCGTGCGGTCTGCTCCTCGGTGAGCGGCGCCGGGACGATGCCCGTCGCGGAGTCGATGTACTTGGCCTCGAAGTCGTAGAAGTCGTGCGCGGAGACCGGCGGGATCTCCGCCGGGACACTGGCACGCGGGCCGTCCTCGAACTCCAGCACTCCGCACTCGATCTCGCGGCCGCGCAGCAGCGACTCGACGATGATCTTCGGGTCGTGGCAGCGGGCCTCTGCGACCGCATCGTCGAGACCGGCGAGGTCGTCGACCTTGCTGATGCCCATGGAGGAGCCGGCGCGCGCCGGCTTCACGAAGACCGGCCAGCCGTGCTCGCCCGCGAAGTCGACGATCTTCTTGCGCGCGGCGGCCGGGTCGGACTCCCACTCGCGGGGCCGGATCGCGACGTACGGGCCGACGGGGAGCCCGAAGGAGGTGAAGACCCGCTTCATGTACTCCTTGTCCATGCCGACCGCTGAGGCCAGCACACCCGCGCCGACGTAGGGCACACCGGAGAGCTCCAGCAGCCCTTGAAGGGTGCCGTCCTCCCCGTACGGGCCATGCAGGACGGGGAAGACGACGTCGACCTCGCCGAGCGCCTTGGGCACCTGGCCGGGCTCGGAGAGGACGACCTCGCGGCTCCCCGCGTCCACCGGCAGCACGACGCCCGCGTCGGACTCGGCGAGCTCGGTGACGGCGGGCAGGCGGCGGTCGGCGATGGCCATCCGCTCGGGTTCGTCGCTGGTGAGCGCCCACCGCCCGTCGGCGGTGACGCCGATGGGGAGCACCTCGTACTTCTCGCGGTCGATGGCGCGCAGGACCGCGCCCGCCGTGAGGACGGAGACGCCGTGCTCGGAGCTGCGGCCGCCGAAGACGACGGCGACGCGGGGCTTGTCGCCGGCGGCCTTCGACACGCCGGCGCTGGGGCTGGTGCTGGGGGTCTCGCTGCTCATATCGCGTCGACTTTACCGTCTGGGAGGGCCCGTGGGCCCTCACACACCCTCGGCCTTCGCGCTGCGCGACATGAGTTCCTTGAGAGCGACCAGCGGCGGCGTGCCCTTGTGCACGATGCTCACCACCGTCTCGGTGATCGGCATGTCGACGCCGTGCCGCCCGGCGAGATCCAGCACGGACTGGCAGGACTTGACGCCCTCCGCGGTCTGCTTCGTCGCGGCGACGGCTTCCTCCAGGGTCATGCCGCGGCCCAGGTTGGTGCCGAAGGTGTGGTTCCGGGAGAGCGGGGAGGAACAGGTGGCGACGAGGTCGCCCATACCCGCCAGGCCGGCGAAGGTGTGCGCGTCGGCGCCCATGACGAGCCCGAGGCGGGTGGTCTCGGCGAGGCCGCGCGTGATGAGCGAGCCTTTCGCGTTGTCGCCCAGCCCCATGCCGTCGGCGATGCCCACGGCGAGGCCGATCACGTTCTTCACGGCGCCGCCGAGTTCGCAGCCGACGACGTCGGTGTTGGTGTAGGGCCGGAAGTACGGGGTGTGGCAGGCGGCCTGGAGCCTGCGCGCCACGGACTCGTCGCGGCAGGCGACGACGGAGGCGGCGGGCTGCCGGGCGGCGATCTCCTTGGCGAGGTTGGGGCCGCTGAGCACGGCCACCCGGTTCTCGCCGGCGCCGGTGATCTCGGCGATGACCTCGCTCATCCGCTTGGCGGTGCCGAGTTCGACGCCCTTCATCAAGGAGACCAGCACGGTCTCCGGATGCAGCAGGGGCGCCCAGTGGCCGAGGTTCTCGCGGAGGGTCTGGGAGGGCACGGCGAGGACGGTGAACTCGGCGTCGCGGGCGGCCTCGGCCGGGTCAGTGGTGGCGGTGACCGCGGTCGGCAGTTCGACGCCGGGCAGGTAGTCGGGGTTGGTGCGGGTGGTGTTCACGGCCTCGGCGAGGTCCGGGCGGCGGCCCCACAGGGTCACCTCGCAGCCCGCGTCGGCGAGCACCATGCCGAACGCGGTGCCCCAGGAACCGGTTCCGTAGACGGCGACGCGGCTCACGCGTTCCTCCCCTCCTCGGCGCGCGGGGCCCGGGGCGACGCGGCCTGCTGCGACTGCGCCGCGGACGGCTCCCGGCCGGACCCTTCACCGGCGCGCCCGGCGTCCTGCTGCGGTCGGGTGCGTACGGCACGGGCGGTGCGCGCGGCGACGGCCTTGCGGTGGTCGTAGCGTTCGGCCGGCGGCGTCTCGCCGCGGATGTCGGCGAGCTCCGCGGCGACGGCGTCCATCAGAGTGTCGGTGACGGCCCGCAGGAGCTCCGCCGTCGGTTCCCGGCCGTGGAACGCGGAGAGGTCGACGGGCGGACCGGCCTGCACGGTCAGGGTCTTGCGGGGGAAGAGCCGGAGCCGCTTCTTCCGGGCGTACGGCGGCATGACGTGGTTGGCGCCCCACTGGGCCACCGGGATCACCGGGGCCCGGGTCAGCAGAGCCACGCGGGCGGCACCGGTCTTGCCGGTCATCGGCCACAGGTCGGGGTCGCGGGTGAGCGTTCCCTCGGGGTAGAACGCGACGCATTCGCCCTCGTCGATGGCCTCCACGGCCGCCTTGAAGGCCCCCACCGCGTCCGCGGTCTCCCGGTACACCGGAATCTGGCCGAGGCGGCGCATGAAGCCACCCACGAAACCGCCCTTGAAGAGGGAGTTCTTGGCCAGGAAGCGCGGGACGCGCCCGGTGTTGTACTGGTAGTGCGCGTAGGAGAGAGGGTCGAGATAGGAGTTGTGATTGACCACGGCGATAAATCCGCCGACGGCCGGAATGTGCTCCATTCCTCGCCAGTCCCGCTTGAACAGCACCAGTAGCGGCGGTTTCACCAAAACCGCGGCTAGGCGGTACCAGAAGCCGATTTTGCGGCGGGACACCGGGACACCATCTCCTCTTGGCCGATCGGGACAGCCGCCC
This sequence comes from Streptomyces sp. RKND-216, assembly GCF_004795255.1. NCBI lineage: Bacteria > Bacillati > Actinomycetota > Actinomycetes > Kitasatosporales > Streptomycetaceae > Streptomyces > Streptomyces sp. RKND-216. The sequence continues at coordinate 1,332,320 of NZ_SSBQ01000002.1, forward strand.
AAGTGTGGTGCCGCCGTACGCACTCTGTCGAGCCGATAGCTGTCGTGCACACCGTAACCCCGCGGTCCCCGGAGCGGGACGGGCCCGGGGGAGGTCACGGGCCGGGAGGGCGGCGGGGGAGGCACCGGAGACGCGGAGGAGAATGGGCTGGATGAACGGCGACGTGGCGGGGGCGGGCGGCACCGGCTGGCGTCTGGTGATGCCGTTGAAGCCGCTGGCCCGGGCCAAGAGCAGACTCGGCGCGACAGCCGGCGACGCGGTACGGCCCGGCCTCGCCCTGGCCTTCGCGCAGGACACCGTGAGCGCGGCGCTGGCCTGCCCGGCGGTTCGCGGTGTGGTGGTCGTCACGGACGACCCGCGCGCCGCGGCGGAACTGGCCGCACTGGGCGCGGACACGGTGCCGGACGCCCCGGGGCGCGGCCTCAACGCGGCGCTGGCCCACGGCGCGCAGGCGGTGCGGTCCGGCCCGGGGGGAGCACGGATCCCGGTGGCCGCGCTGGGTGCCGATCTGCCCGCGCTGCGCCCGGAGGAGCTGGGCCGGGTACTGGACGCGGCTGCGGCACATCCGCGGGCGTTCCTGGCGGACGCCGCGGGCATGGGGACGACGCTGCTCGCCGCGCGGCCCGGCAGCCCGCTCGCACCGGCGTTCGGGGGCCCCTCCCGGAGGCGTCATCTGGCGTCGGGGGCCGTGGAACTGGACGCCGCGGCACTGGACGGCCGGGAGGTGGCGAGCGTACGACGGGACGTGGACACGGCGGAGGACCTGCGGGTGGCGCTGCGGCTCGGGGTGGGGCGGCACACCGCCGCGCGGACCGGGCCGGCGACGCGTACGCTACCGGCCATGCAGGCCACCTCGTACACCTACGACCCCGGGACCAGGACAGGCAGCGTGCTGCTGGACGACGGCACGCCCCTGCCGTTCGACGCGGCGGCCTTCGACGCCGGGGGACTGCGGCTGCTGCGGCCCGGCCAGCGGGTGCGCATTGAGGTCGAGGGCGAGGCCGACGCGCGCCGGATCGTTCTGGTGACGCTGCAGACCCTCTGAGAGCCGTCGGGCGAACCCCGGTCCCGGGGAACGCCCGCGGGCCGGGCTCCCCCGAGGGAGCCCGGCCCGGCGCGGAGACGTTCCTGCTGCCCGGGGTGCGCGGTCAGCGCCTGCGGGCGGTGGTCTTCTTCGCGGTCGTCTTGCGGGCCGAGGTCTTGCGGGCGGGGGCCTTCTTGGCGACGCTCCGCTTGGCCGGGGCCTTCTTGGCGGTGGCCTTCTTGCCGGTCGTCTTCTTCGCCGCCGACTTCTTGGCCGTGGACTTGGCGGCCGTCTTGCGCGCGGTGGTCTTGCGCGCGGTCGCCTTCTTCGCGGTGGTCTTCTTGGCCGGAGCCTTCTTCGCCGCGGCCTTCCGCGCGGTGGCCTTCTTGGCGGTGGCCTTCTTCGCCGCCGCCTTCTTGGTGGCGGCCTTCTTGGTGGAAGTGCCACCGGAGAGGCTGCCCTTCGGCGCCTTCTTCACGGCCACGTCGTTCTTGGGGAGCTTCTTGGCCCCGCTGACCAGGTCCTTGAAGCCCTGGCCCGCCCGGAAACGGGGCACCGAGGTCTTCTTGACCCGGACCCGCTCGCCGGTCTGCGGGTTGCGGGCATATCGCGCCGGGCGGTCGACCTTCTCGAAGGAGCCGAACCCCGTCACCGATACCCGGTCGCCCGCCACCACTGCGCGGACGATCGCGTCCAGGACGACATCGACCGCGTCCGCGGCCTGCTGGCGTCCACCGAGCTGATCCTGAATTGCTTCAACGAGCTGCGCCTTGTTCACGTCTTCCCCTTCAACCAGACGGTGCCGGAACTATCGGGTCCAAGCCTTTTTCGCACGGTAGGCAGATATATACCGCAAATCAAACGCGAAACGGGCGAATCACCCTTGTGCCGCAATGAAGTCGACCGTCATGAAGGCCCGTCGGAGCCCGCCGCACCGGTTTCACGGCGGCGTTGCCCGTCGCGTCCTCCGCCTCGCTCGGCCGGGAACCGCCCCTCGTCGATGTCCGTCATGAGCCGCGCCAGACGCCGCTCGGCGCCCGCCGGATCATGTTTGGAGGCCGCCGTGACGACGAGCAGCTTCCGCGTCAGCGCCACCCGTACGCCCTCCGGGACTTGCAGGGTGCGTACGCGTGTGTGCGCCTCCTTCAACCGGGCCGCGAGTCGGTCGTAGAGCTCGAGTTGACCGTCGCTGTCCATGTTCCGATTGTGCCATCTGAGGTGAGTTGTCACCTTGCGGGGACCCAACACGGCGACGCGCCCCCCACCTGCGGGCGGGGGGCGCGTGGGCCGCGGGGGCGTCCGTGGCGGCTGTTCCGCCCTCGCCGGAAGCCGTCAGGCAGCCTGGGTCCGGGGCTTGAAGGCCGGGCGGCGGCTCTCGTAGGCGGCGATGGCGGTCTCGTTCTGAAGGGTGAGGCTGATGTCGTCCAGCCCTTCCAGGAGCCGCCAGCGCGCGTTCTCGTCGAGTTCGAAGTCGGCGTCGACCCCCTCGGCCAGGACCTTGCGCCGCTGCAGGTCGACGGTCACCGGGGCCTGCGGGTCGCGCTCCGCCAGCTGCCACAGCCGCTCCACGGTCTCCTGCGGGAGTACGACGGTGAGCAGGCCGTTCTTGAGCGAGTTGCCGCGGAAGATGTCGGCGAAGCGGGAGGAGACGACGGCCTTGAACCCGTGGTTCTGAAGCGCCCAGACGGCATGCTCGCGGGAGGAGCCGGTGCCGAAGTCGGGACCCGCGACGAGCACGGTGCCACCCGCGTAACGCGGCTGGTTGAGGACGAAGTCCGGGTCCTTGCGCCATGCCTCAAACAGCCCGTCCTCGAAACCGTCCCGGGTGACCTTCTTCAGCCAGTGGGCGGGGATGATCTGGTCGGTGTCCACGTTGCTGCGGCGCAGCGGTACGGCCCGGCCGGTGTGGGTGGTGAAGGCTTCCATGGCTCAGGCCTCCTGGAGTGCGGGGACGTCGGCGAGGTCGGCGGGCGAGGCGAGGTGGCCCAGCACCGCGGTGGCGGCGGCTACCTGCGGCGAGACCAGGTGGGTGCGACCGCCCTTGCCCTGCCTGCCCTCGAAGTTGCGGTTGGAGGTGGACGCGGCCCGCTCCCCCGGTTCGAGCTGGTCGGGATTCATGCCGAGGCACATCGAACAGCCGGCGTGCCGCCATTCGGCGCCGGCAGCGGTGAAGACCTTGTCCAGGCCCTCCGCCACGGCCTGGAGAGAGACCCGCACCGAGCCGGGCACCACCAGCATCGTGACGTCGTCGGCGACCCGGTGCCCCTCCAGTACGGCGGCGGCGGCGCGCAGGTCCTCGATGCGACCGTTGGTGCAGGAGCCCACGAAGACGGTGTCGACGGGGATCTCGCGCAGCGGCTGCCCGGCGGACAGGCCCATGTACTCCAGCGCCTTCTGGGCGGCGAACCGGTCGCTGTCGTCGGCGAACGACGCCGGATCGGGCACGGACGCGGAGAGCGGGGCGCCCTGTCCCGGGTTGGTGCCCCAGGTGACGAAGGGAGCCAACTGGGAGGCGTCCAGGACCACCTCGTGGTCGAAGGCCGCGTCGTCGTCGGTGCGCAGCGTCCGCCAGTACTCCACCGCGGCGTCCCAGTCGGCACCCTGCGGGGCGTGGTCGCGGCCCTTCAGGTAGGCGAAGGTGGTCTCGTCCGGGGCGATCATGCCGGCGCGGGCGCCCGCCTCGATGGACATGTTGCAGATGGTCATCCGGGCTTCCATCGAGAGCTTCTCGATCGCCTCACCCCGGTACTCGATGACGTAACCCTGGCCGCCGCCGGTGCCGATGCGGGCAATGACGGCGAGGATCAGGTCCTTGGCGGTGACGTCGTCGGGCAGTTCACCCCGCACCGTGACCGCCATCGTCCGGAACGGGGCGAGCGGCAGGGTCTGGGTGGCGAGAACGTGCTCGACCTGGCTGGTGCCGATGCCGAAGGCCAGCGCGCCGAACGCGCCGTGCGTGGCGGTGTGGCTGTCGCCGCACACCACGGTGGTGCCGGGCTGGGTCAGTCCCAGCTGCGGTCCCACTACGTGGACGATGCCCTGCTCGACGTCGCCCAGCGGGTGCAGCCGGACGCCGAAGTCCGCGCAGTTCTTGCGCAGGGTCTCCAGCTGGGTGCGGGAGACGGGGTCGGCGATGGGCTTGTCGATGTCGAGCGTGGGGGTGTTGTGGTCCTCGGTCGCGAGGGTGAGGTCGGTCCGGCGCACGGGGCGGCCTGCCTTGCGCAGCCCGTCGAAGGCCTGCGGGCTGGTCACCTCGTGGAGGAGGTGGAGATCGATGAAGAGGAGGTCGGGTTCGCCCTCCGCACGCCGGACGACATGGTCGTCCCAGACCTTCTCCGCGAGTGTCCGTGCCATCGCTTTCCCTCCGTGACCGGCAGCGCCGCCGGGCACATGTCGTTGCCCTTCGCCTCCCGTACGCGCCCCCGGGGGGCGCGTGGCGACTCTCACTCCAGACTGGAGGGTCCGGGAGGAAATTGAACTTGCGTTTCATACTTTGAGACGTGAGTATCGACGCATGGACAACAGTAGCGGCGCCACGAGCGGAGTGGGCGTTCTCGACAAGGCGGCTCTGGTGCTCAGCGCACTGGAGTCGGGGCCGGCGACCCTCGCCGGGCTGGTCGGGTCGACCGGGCTGGCACGCCCGACGGCCCATCGGCTCGCGGTGGCGCTGGAGCACCACCGTATGGTGGCGCGGGACATGCAGGGCCGGTTCATCCTCGGCCCGCGGCTGGGGGAGCTGGCCGCGGCGGCCGGCGAGGACCGGCTGCTCGCCTCGGCCGGCCCAGTGCTCACGCACCTGCGGGACATCACCGGGGAGAGCGCACAGTTGTACCGGCGCCAGGGCGACATGCGGATCTGCGTGGCGGCGGCCGAGCGGCTGTCCGGCCTGCGGGACACCGTCCCGGTCGGGTCGACGCTGCCGATGAAGGCCGGGTCGGCGGCGCAGATCCTCATGGCCTGGGAGGAACCGGAGCGGCTGCACCGGGGGCTCCAGGGGGCCCGTTTCACGGCCACGGCCCTGTCCGGCGTCCGGCGGCGCGGCTGGGCGCAGTCGATCGGCGAACGGGAACCGGGGGTGGCCTCGGTGTCCGCGCCGGTGCGCGGCCCGTCGAACCGCGTGGTCGCGGCGGTGTCCGTGTCCGGGCCGATCGAGCGGCTGACGCGGCACCCGGGGCGTATGCACGCGCAAGCGATCGTGGACGCGGCGGCGCGGCTGAGCGAGTCGCTGCGGCGCAGCGGCGGAAGCTGAGCTCTCGCGGCCGACCCCCCGGGGGCCGCGGAACGCGAAGAGGCCCTCCCTGAGGGAGGGCCTCTTCGGTGAGCGGGAGGTCTTCGCGACCGTGTACCCCCGACCGGATTCGAACCGGCGCTACCGCCTTGAGAGGGCGGCGTGCTAGGCCGCTACACAACGGGGGCTTACCGCTGATCCTCCGGAGAGGATCCGTACCCCCGACCGGATTCGAACCGGCGCTACCGCCTTGAGAGGGCGGCGTGCTAGGCCGCTACACAACGGGGGCATCGATCTGCGAGAAGCTGCTGCTCTGCGAGATCGCGCTGGGCTACCAGGACTCGAACCTAGACTAACTGAACCAGAATCAGTCGTGCTGCCAATTACACCATAGCCCACCAAAACGCAAACCCCTGGGGGATTGTGTCCGGGTGGCCGCCTCCCGGTGGTCCGGCCTTCCGGCCCGCCCCGTTCGGCGACAGGAAGAACATTACCCGATCGACGACCGTGCTCCAAAACGGGTTCCCGCTCGGCCACAGGCCCGTACGCCGGTGAGGGGCCGGGGACGCCGCCAGGACGTCTGGGGCCCCTCACCGGGCCGGGCGCGGGTCTCAGCCCTCGGGCTGGGCGGCGAGTTGGGCCAGCGCGGCGTCGACCCGGGCGAGCGTGCGCTCGCGGCCGAGCACCTCCAGCGACTCGAACAGCGGCAGGCCGACGGTACGTCCGGTGACGGCCACGCGCAGCGGCGCCTGCGCCTTGCCGAGCTTGAGACCGTGGGCCTCGCCGGCGGCCAGCACGGCCTCCTTGAGCGGGTCGGCCGCCCAGGAGGGGCCGTCCAGCTCCGCCAGGCGGGAGTGGATGGACCGCAGCACGGCCGCGGCCCCCGGCTTCATCGCCTTCTGCCAGGACTTCTCGTCCCGCACCGGCTCCTCGAGGAAGAGGAAGTCGACGTTCTGGGTGATTTCCGAGAGGACCGTCAGCCGGGTCCGGGCCAGCGGTGCCAGCGTGTCGAACGCCTCCTGATCGAACGCCTCGGGCTTCCAGGGCGCGAACGGGTCGCGCAGCCAGGGCGCGCAGGCGGCGGCGAAGTCGGCGTCGGACATCTCCCGGATGTGGGTCGCGTTGATGGCCTCGCACTTCTTCAGGTCGAAGCGCGCCGGGTTGGCGTTGACGTCCGCCACGTCGAACGCCGCCACCATCTCCTCCAGGGTGAAGACGTCCCGGTCCTCGGCGATCGACCAGCCCAGCAGCGAGAGGTAGTTGAGCAGACCGGCGGGCAGGAAGCCGCGCTCGCGGTAGAGGTTGAGCGAGGACTGCGGGTCCCGCTTGGAGAGCTTCTTGTTGCCCTCCCCCATCACGTACGGCAGGTGACCGAACGCCGGTACGGTGCCGCCGCCCACGCCGATCTCGGCGAGCGCCCGGTACAGCGCGATCTGGCGCGGCGTGGAGGACAGCAGGTCCTCGCCGCGCAGCACGTGCGTGATCTCCATCAGCGCGTCGTCGACCGGGTTGACCAGCGTGTACAGCGGGGCGCCGTTCGCGCGCACGATGCCGTAGTCGGTGACGTTCTCCGGCTGGAAGGTCAGTTCGCCGCGCACCAGGTCGGTGAAGGTGATCGGCGTGTCCGGCATCCGGAAGCGGACGATCGAGGCACGGCCGGCCTCCTCGTACTCGGCGACCTGCTCGGCCGGCAGGTCGCGGCACAGACCGTCGTAGCCGGACGGACGGCCCTCGGCCCGCGCCAGCTCGCGGCGCGTCTCCAGCTCCTCGGCGGTGCAGTAGCAGCGGTAGGCGTGACCGGCGTCGAGCAGCTTCCCGGCCACGTCCCGGTAGAGGTCCATGCGCTGCGACTGGCGGTACGGGCCGTGCGGGCCGACCTCCCCGCCGGAGGCGCCGTCGAAGGCCGCCGGGCCCTCGTCCCAGTCCAGGCCGAGCCAGCGCATGGCGTCCAGCAGCTGCTCGTAGGACTCCTCCGAGTCGCGGGCGGCGTCGGTGTCCTCGATACGGAAGACCAGCGTGCCGCCGTGATGCCGGGCGAAGGCCCAGTTGAACAGCGCGGTGCGAACGAGCCCGACGTGCGGGTTGCCGGTCGGCGAGGGACAGAATCGGACGCGTACGTTTGCGTCAGCCACGGTTGACAACCTTGTTGGTGAGAGTGCCGATGCCTTCGATGGTGACGGCGACCTCGTCGCCGGGGTGGAGGGGGCCGACCCCTGCCGGGGTGCCCGTGAGGACGACGTCACCCGGGAGCAGCGTCATGGCCTCGGTGATGTGCACGATCAGGTCCTCCACCGGGCGGACCATCTCGCTGGTGCGGCCCAGCTGGCGCTGCTCGCCGTTGACCGTGCACTGCACGGCCAGGTCCGCGGGGTCCAGCTCCGTCTCGACCCAGGGCCCGAGCGGGCAGGAGGTGTCGAAGCCCTTCGCCCGCGCCCACTGGCTCTCCGCGCGCTGTGCGTCACGGGCGGTGACGTCGTTGGCGCAGGTGTAGCCGAGGATCACGTCACGCGCGCGCTCGCGGGGCACGTCCTTGCACAAGCGGCCGATCACCACGGCGAGCTCAGCCTCGTGGTGCACCTCGGACGAGAAGCCGGGGTAGACGACAGGATCTCCGGGCCCGGCGACGGAGGTCGAGGGCTTGAAGAAGACGACCGGGACGTCCGGGACGGTGTTACCCAGCTCCCTGGCGTGCTCCGCGTAGTTGCGGCCGATGGCCACGACCTTGTTCGGGAGCACCGGGGAGAGCAGGCGGACCTGTTCGGCGCCGAGAGGGAGTTTGTGGCCCGAGCGCTCGAAGTCGGCGAAGGGGTGGCCCTTGATGATCTCGAGTTCGTCGCCCTCGACGACGCCGAAGGCGACGTTGCCGTCGAGGGAGAAGCGGGCGATGCGCACGGGGATTTCCTTGGGGATCGGCGTCTGCGGGTCCGCCCCTCAGCCTATTGCACGCCTCCGCGGACGCCGGACGGGCTCGGCCCTGCCGGAGCCCGTCCGGTGTCCGCGGGGATCGGTGGCTTCTGTCAGCGGAGCCGGGCCATCAGCGCGTGCTCGACCAGGGTGATCAGCGCGCTCTTGGCGTCGGCGCGGTGCCGGGCATCGGTGGTGATGATCGGCGCGTCCGGTCCGATCTGCAACGCCTCCCGCACCTCCTCCGGCGTGTACGGCTGATGACCCTCGAAGCCGTTGAGCGCGATCACGAACGGCAGGCCGCTGTTCTCGAAGTAGTCCACCGCCGGGAAGCAGTCCGCCAGCCGGCGCGTGTCCACCAGCACCACGGCACCGATCGCACCGCGCACCAGGTCGTCCCACATGAACCAGAACCGGTCCTGCCCCGGCGTACCGAAGAGGTACAGGATCAGGTCCTGGTCCAGGGTGATGCGGCCGAAGTCCATCGCCACCGTGGTCGTGGTCTTGTCCGCGGTGTGGGTCAGATCGTCGATGCCGGCCGACGCGGAGGTCATCACGGCCTCGGTACGCAGCGGATTGATCTCCGAGACCGCGCCGACGAAGGTGGTCTTGCCCACGCCGAAGCCGCCGGCCACCACGATTTTCGCGGAAGTGGTGGAGCGGGCAGCAGCACCGCCGCTAGAGCTTGCGAAGTCCACTGAGCACCCTTTCGAGCAGTGTCACGTCTGGTTGGCCATCGGCGCCGGAGTCGCCGCCACCGGGCTGGTGGATGGCGACGAGGCCGGCCTCCGCCAGATCCGCCACGAGGATCCGTGCGACGCCGAGGGGAATGGAGAGAAGTGCGGAGATCTCGGCGACCGACTTGATCTCGTAGCAGAGCCGGCAGATCCGCTGGTGCTCGGGCAACTGGCCCTGGAGCTGTGCGGAGTCCGCCGTGGTGTGCACCAGGGCCTCGATGGCCAGCTGGTAGCGGGGACGGGTTCGGCCACCCGTCATGGCGTAGGGACGCACCAACGGCTGCTGGTCGCTGCGGCCGTCGTCGACGTCGAAGTCACCGCCCCGCGGACCGCCCGAGCCGGGCTCGGGCCGGTGCTGCGGCGGTTGCACCGGCTCGATCCGGTGGGGCGGTGGCGTCGGGGAGTGGTGCTGCGGCTGAGGGGGGAGCGGGCGTTCCGGCCGTTGCGGCTGCTCGTCGTAGTGGGGCGAGGTGTCATACGGCTGCGGATCCGCCGGCGCTTGCGCAGGGGCGGGCCGGGAGGCCACGCGCTCGCTGGGCGCGGAGGGGAAGTTGAACCGCTTCAGGGGTGAGCCCTGCTGCTGTTCCCGGCCGTCGCCGTACGACGGTCCGCCTGGTGACGTTGTCACGTTTCCTCCTCCGGCTACGGACTAGCGGGCCACAACTGCCAGTTGCTGCCACGGTTTCCCGGTGGCACCGCGTCCCCGGCACCCTATGGGGCGGAGACGCGATGCGCACTGCCTGGTCGCCTTTTCGATGCCTAGTTGAGAAGGGATCCCTGCAATTCAGCACGCAGATCGGGGGTGAGGACGGTGCCCGCGCGGTCCACGAGGAGGGCCATCTCGTACCCGACGAGGCCGATATCGGCATCGGGATGGGCAAGGACGGCGAGGGAGGAGCCGTCCGAGATGGACATGATGAAGAGGAAGCCGCGCTCCATCTCCACGACGGTCTGGTTGACGCTGCCGCCCTCGAAGATACGAGAGGCCCCGGCGGTCAGCGAGGTCAGCCCGGACGCGACCGCCGCCAGCTGGTCGGCACGATCGCGGGGGAAGCCCTCGGACATCGCGAGGAGCAGTCCGTCCGCGGAGACCACCACGGTGTGGGACACCCCGGGGGTGTTGTCCACGAAGTTGGTGATCAACCAGTTCAGGTTCTGCGCCGCCTGGCTCATCGGGCTCACACTAACGCTCCTGATCGTAGGTGCTGCCGGGGCCGAAGCCCTGTCGGTCGTTCTGGTGGGCATCGCTCGCGTTGCGTCCCCTCCGGACGCCGCGGTGCAGGTTGCTGAGCCTGCCGCGTACGTCCTCGGGGGCGCGGGAGACCTGAGGGCCGCCCTGCGGGCTCTGCGCCGCGGTGCCCTCGACCAGGTTGGCCCTGGGCACCCGTCGCGGGAGGCCGGAGTGCGTGACACCGCCGGCCTGCGGGTTGCGCAGCTTCTCGGCCCGGCCCCAGCGGTCGTCGTTGGTCGAACTCCACTGGCCGCCGGTGTTCTCCGGGGAGCCCGGCTGCTGCGGCAGGGACTGCTGCGGCTGCTGGGACGGAGATTCCGCTCGGACCTGGTGCTGCGCTGCCGGTCCCTCTTCGTGCGGCCGTCGCCCCGGGTCCCGCCGCGGGAGTCCCGCGCCGGTCGTGGAGTGGTAGCTGCTCGGTGAGGGGCCCGGTCGTTCGAAGCCTACGCGCTCACCGGTGCCCTCGTGAACGCCGGGAGCGGATTCCGCTTCCGGCCAGCCCGAGGTCCGGTGATCATAACCGGGCTGGTCACCGGCCGGGAACTCCGGGCCGGGGTCGTATCCGCTCTGCCCGTATCCGGACCGGTCTGCGGTGCCCGCGGCATAGCCGCCGCTCGAGGACCCGCCGTCCGTTTCGTACCCGGTACGGGCGGCGTAACCGTCGCCGGCTCCGTGGCCGTCGCCGTACTCGTACCCGTCGCCGGTCTCGTTCCAGGCACCCTCCGGTTCGTCGGGCCGGCGGCCCTCCAGCGCGGCGCGGCGCTCCTCACGCAGGAGGGAGCGGCCGAGGGCGTCGTACTGCGCCCCGTCGGGGACCGGCTCGCCCTCGGAGGCGAAACGCGAGTCGTCGAAGCCCAGGTCGGCGGCCGAGCGCAGGTGCTGGTCGAAGACCGGCTGCGCGGCAGCGGGCTGCTCGGGCATGATCCTGGAGACGGTGAAGTCCTGCTCGATCTCCTCCGCGCCGCCACCCTGCGTGATGGCCTCCGGAAGCATGACCAGAGAGGTGGTGCCGGCCTGCTCGCCCGAGGGCCGCAACTGCACGCGGATGCCGTGCCGGTCGGCCAGACGGCCGACCACGAACAGGCCCATCCGGCGGGAGACGGCGGCGTCCACGGTCGGCGGGTTGGCCAGCTTGTGGTTGATGTCCGCGAAGTCCTCCGCGGTCAGGCCGATACCCTTGTCGTGGATCTCGATCATCACCCGGCCGTCCGGCAGGCGCGTGGCGGCGACCTCGACCCGGGTCTGCGGCGAGGAGAAGGAGGTGGCGTTCTCCAGCAGCTCGGCCAGCAGGTGCACGAGGTCCGTCACGGCCGCGCCGTGGATCTCGCTGTCCGGGACGGAGGACATCCCGACCCGCTCGTAGTGCTCCACCTCCGAGGAAGCGGCCCGCAGGATGTCCACCAGCGGCACCGGCCGGCTCCAGCTGCGGCCCGGCTCCTCACCGGCGAGGACCAGCAGGTTCTCGCCGTTGCGGCGCATGCGGGTGGCCAGGTGGTCCAGCCGGAAGAGGTTCTCCAGCTGGTCGGGGTCGGCCTCGTTGTTCTCCAGTTCGGTGATCAGGGCGAGCTGGCGCTCGATGAGCCCCTGGTTGCGACTGGAGAGGTTGGTGAAGATCGCGTTGACGTTGCCTCGCAGCAGCGCCTGCTCCGCGGCGAGCCGGACGGCCTCGCGGTGCACCTGGTCGAAGGCGCGGGCGACCTCGCCGATCTCGTCGGTGCTGGTGATGGGGATGGGCTCGACGCGGGTGTCGACCCGGCCGGGTTCGGTCCGGGAGAGCTGGTCGACGAGCATCGGCAGGCGCTGCTCGGCGACGTCGAACGCGGCCGTCCGCAGCGAGAGCATGCTGCGGCTCATGGAGCGGGCCATCAGCGCGGCCAGCGCGAAGGCGATCAGCAGCGCGGTGAGCACGATGGCGCCGGTGACGAAGGTGTCGATCCGGGACTCGGCGGCGATCTGCTCGGTCTCGGCCACGGCGCTGTCGACCAGCTCGGTCTCCACGGTCCGGTAGGCGTCGAACTTGGCCGTGGCGGCGGCGGACCAGGTCTGCGGGGTGACGCCCTGCCGGCGCAGCTCGCTCGCCTCGGCACCGCCGGCGATCGCCCGGATCATGTCCTCCATCGGCGGCGGGGCGACGAACGGCTTGCCCTGGGCCTCAGCCGCCTGCCGGGCGGCGGCGGCCTTCTCCTTGCCGGCCTGCTGCGCCTGCCGCATCTTGTTCTCGAAGAGCGCGATGTCCTGGGGGCGCCCACCGCCGACGAACTCCTCCACGGCGATCCGCTCGAGGTAGGCGTACGAGGAGAAGGCCGTGAGCTGGCGCTTCAGCTCGGCGGGGTCCTCGGCGGGCTTCAGCAGCAGGTGCATGCCGATGGAACGCTGGAGCGACTCGGCGCCCTTGGCGAGAGCGACGGCGTAGACCGACCGGCCGTAGGAGGTGACGTTGCCGGAGCCGAGACCCAGTTCGTTCGCGAACTGCATCAGGAAGTGCTGGACCTCGGTGTAGCCCTCCTCGGTCTTCACACCGTCGAGCCTGCCCGTGTAGGCGACCTGACGCAGCTTCTCCAGCTGCGGCTCTGCCTCGCGGAACTGCTCCAGGCGGCGCTCGAGACCCGGCTTGGACGGCATGTTCTCGGCCTCGGCGTCGAACGCCTCCTTGGCACGGTCCGTGGCCGCGCGCAGCTTGAGGACCGTCGGATCGTTCCTGCGCCCGTCGAGGAGGGGTTCGGCGGAGCGATCACGCTCGTTGAGCAGGGCGTTGCTGTAGTCGTACGCGGCCTCGACGAGGCGGGCGATGTCGTGCGCCTCCTCGGCCTCGTTCCAGGTGTCGACCGAGCTCTGCACCCGGAATCCGCCGAAGACGAGCGCGACCAGCACGGGAATCAGCAGGATCGCGTTCAGTCTGGTGGGCACGCGCCAGTTGCGCACGGACAGCCGGCTGCCGCTCGGCGGGACCGGCTCGGACGGCCGTCCACGCTCCGTCGACACGCGGGCGGGCGGGGTGAAATTGCCCCGTGACCCGCCCGTGTCCCGCGGAGCGGAGTCCTCGTTCCTACGCCTCACTCGACTTCTCACCTCTCGGCGCGCGGCCCCTCGAATTGGATGAAGCCGTACCTACTGCTGAGTTCAGCGAATTCCAGCACGTGAAGGCGCCGCTTTCCAAACACTTGACGGAGCCCTCGATTCGTGGCAGCACGCAAGGTTCAAATTGTCACAAAAGGGACAAGGGGTGCGAAAACTCAAATATCTGTGCGCAGAACGAAACGCTCTGCTCGCCCGGCGTGTCGACAGGTCGTCAATCAGCTGCGGAAACGTTATGAAACGTGTCTCAACCATGGCGAAGAACACACTCGGGACCGGAACGGCCGGGTGGATCAACTCGGCCCGCTGCGGGACGAGTTGATCGCAAGGAGCGTCACTTGAGGCGGGCCAGTAGCGCGTGCTCGACCAGGGTGATCAGCGCGCTCTTGGCGTCGGCGCGGTGCCGGGCATCGGTGGTGATGATCGGCGCGTCCGGTCCGATCTGCAACGCCTCCCGCACCTCCTCCGGCGTGTACGGCTGATGACCCTCGAAGCCGTTGAGCGCGATCACGAACGGCAGACCGCTGTTCTCGAAGTAGTCCACCGCCGGGAAGCAGTCCGCCAGCCGGCGCGTGTCCACCAGCACCACGGCACCGATCGCACCGCGCACCAGGTCGTCCCACATGAACCAGAACCGGTCCTGCCCCGGCGTACCGAAGAGGTACAGGATCAGATCGTCGTCCAGGGTGATGCGGCCGAAGTCCATCGCCACCGTGGTCGTGGTCTTGTCCGCGGTGTGGGTCAGATCGTCCACGCCGGCCGACGCGGAGGTCATCACGGCCTCGGTACGCAGCGGATTGATCTCCGAGACCGCGCCGACGAACGTCGTCTTGCCCACACCGAAGCCGCCGGCCACCACGATCTTGGCCGAAGTCGTGGACCGGGGGGTGGGGACTCCGCCTCCGCCCCCGTACGCCGGCTGCCCCGCCTGCGGGCTAGAGCTTGCGAAGTCCACTGAGCACCCTTTCCAGCAAGGTCACGTCGGGGGCGCCGCCGGGCTCGGCGTTGCCGCCGGGCTGGTGGATGGCCACCATCCCGGCCTCGGCGAGGTCGGCGACGAGAATCCGGGCCACGCCCAGGGGTATCGCCAGCAGCGCGGAGACCTCCGCGACCGACTTGACCTCACGGCACAGGTGGCAGATTCGCTGGTGCTCCGGGAGCAGGCCCTGGAGGTGCGCGGGGTCGGCGCTGGTGCTCACCAGCGCCTCGATCGCCAGCTGGTAGCGCGGACGCGTACGGCCGCCCGTCATCGCGTACGGACGCACCAGCGGCTGATCGCCGTCATCGCCGTAGGAGGCGTGGTGTTGCGGCGCACCGTACGGGCCGGGCGAGGCGTGCGGCGGGATCATGGCTCCTCCGGGCGAGGCATTCTGTCGGCGATGCGGACTGTGCTGCTCATGTGGGGGGAGCTGACACTCAGTTGAGGATGCTGCCTTGCAGTTCCGCGCGGACGTCCGGGGTGAGGACGGTGCCCGCGCGGTCCACGAGGAGGGCCATCTCGTACCCGACGAGGCCGATATCGGCATCGGGATGGGCAAGGACGGCGAGGGAGGAGCCGTCCGAGATGGACATGATGAAGAGGAAGCCGCGCTCCATCTCCACGACGGTCTGGTTGACGCTGCCGCCCTCGAAGATACGAGAGGCCCCGGCGGTCAGCGAGGTCAGCCCGGACGCGACCGCCGCCAACTGGTCGGCACGATCGCGGGGGAAGCCCTCGGACATCGCGAGGAGCAGTCCGTCCGCGGAGACCACCACCGTGTGGGACACCCCGGGGGTGTTGTCCACGAAGTTGGTGATCAACCAGTTCAGGTTCTGCGCCGCCTGGCTCATCGGACTCAACTAACGCTCCTGCTGGTAGGTGGGACCGATGCCGCGGCCGTCCGCACCGGCCTGACGGCCCTGCTGGATGCCACGACGGAGATTCGTCAGCCGCCCGCGCACGTCATCGGGCGCACGCGAGACCTGGGGACCGGACCGGGCGGGGCCGTCCTGCTGCTGCGCGGTCCCCGCCACCAGGTTGGCACGGGGCACGCGACGCGGCAGGCCGGACGTGGTGACGCCCCCGGCGGCGGGCTGGCGCAGTTGTTCCGCCTGACGCCAGCGCTCGTCGTTCGGGGCGGCACCCCAGTTGGCTCCCGTGTCGTGGGAGCCACCGGTGCCGGGGCCTTCGCCGTTCGGCATGCCGCGCGCGGGCCGCTGCGGCGCCATCTCAGCGGAGGCGGGGCCGGGGCGCGGGGTGTGCGCCTGCGACTGCGGGTCACCGTTCGCGGACGCCGGGGTACCGGCGTTCCGGTTCTGGGACCCAGAGGAGCCGCGGAACCAACTCGATTCCATCGACTCGAAAATCGGGGTACGGGTGTCGGCGCCGGCCGACGGCCCTGCGGGGATACCGAAGTCGTCGTTCCCGTACGACGGGCCGCCGTACGACGGGCCCCCGTAGGAGGGGCCGCCCTGGTCCGGCCCGGACGCGGACGGTCCGGCGGGCAGGGCGAACTCTCCGGTGTCCTGCGGCCCGGCCTGCGGGTGTGCGGCCCGGGGGTAGTCGCCGGTGACCGGCTCGTCGTGGCCGCGCGGGCTGTCCGCCGCAGCCCAGCTCGGCCGGGGCGGCTCCAGCGCGCCGCCGGGCGCCGGGCGGACCGCCGGGGGCGGTCCGTCGAAGTCGGGGCGCTCGAACTGGGCGGTGTCACCAGGGCCGCCGGGGCGGCCCGGGCCGCCGCTCTGCGGCCTCGGGAAGCCGCCGGCACCCGCTGCGGACGCGGCGCCGCCGCCGGGCGACTCGCCCGCGGAGCCGCCGCCGCGCACGGGTAGTCCGGGGCGCTGCGGGCCGCCCGCACCGGCTCCCGGCGCGCCGCCGCCGAAGAAGTCGCCGCCGGACGCCTGCGGGGCACCGGAGCCCGCGCCGACGGGCGTTCCGCCGCCGACGGGACGCTTGGGCAGACCGGAAGGACTGCCGCCCGGCTCACCGCCGGGCAAGGCAGGACGGGCCGTGCCTCCCCCGACCTGCCCGCGGGAGCCGCCGGCGCCGAGCGGGGACTGGCCGGCCGACGGGGAGCCCGCGCCGCCGCGAGGCTGGCGCTGGAGCGCCGCGGCAAGGCCTCCGCCGCCCTTGGGGGCGCCTGCGCGGGCGCCCGGCTTGCCCTTGGGCGCCTGGCCGCCCTGGGCGACGTCGACCGGAAGCATGACCAGCGCGGTGGTGCCGCCCGAGTCGGAGGGCCGCAGCTGGATCCGGATGCCGTGCCGCAGGGACAGGCGGCCGACCACGAACAGACCCATGCGGCGGGAGACGGAGACGTCCACGGTCGGCGGGTTCGCAAGCCGCTCGTTGATCGAGGAGAGGTCTTCGGGAGACAGACCGATGCCGGTGTCGTGGATCTCGACCAGCACCCGGCCGTCGGGCAGCGCGTGGCCGGTGACCTTGACCTTGGTCTGCGGGGAGGAGAACGAGGTGGCGTTCTCCAGCAGCTCGGCGAGCAGGTGGACCAGGTCGTTGACCACACGGCCGGCGACCTCGGTGGAGGGCACCGAGTTGAGTTCGATGCGCTCGTACTGCTCCACCTCGGAGGCCGCGGCGCGGAGCACGTCGACGAGCGGGACCGGCCGGGTCCAGCGGCGTCCCGGCTCCTCGCCCGCGAGGACGAGGAGGTTCTCGCCGTTGCGGCGCATGCGGGTCGCCAGGTGGTCCAGCTTGAACAGCGAGGACAGCTGGTCCGGGTCGGCCTCGCGGGACTCCAGTTCGGAGATCAGCGACAGCTGGCGCTGGATGAGGCCCTGGCTGCGACGCGAGAGGTTGGTGAACATCGCGTTGACGTTGCCCCGCAGGAGGGCCTGCTCGCCGGCGAGCCGCACGGCCTCGCGGTGGACGTCGTCGAACGCCGCGGCCACCCGGCCGATTTCGTCCCGGCTGTGCACGCCCACGGACTCGACGGAGGTGTCGACGTCCTGCGGCTCGGCCTCGGACATCTGCTTGACCAGCTCGGGAAGCCGCTTGCGGGCGACGTCCTGGGCGGTGTCCTGGAGGCGGCGCAGCGACCGGACCATCGAGCGGGCGACGACGAAGGCGCCGACCAGCGAGATGCCCAGCACGAGCAGGATGAGGGCACCGTTGATGATCGCGTTGCGCTGCGACTCGGAGCGGAGCGTACGGGCTTCCTGCTCCATGTCGTTGAGCAGGGACTCCTCGATCTTCTCCATCTCGTAGATCTTGGTGGAGTCCTGGTCGTACCAGTCGAGGTAGGAGCGGTCCTCCTGCGCGATGCCGTCGTCGGAGCTGAGGACCCGGTCGCGGTAGGTGTTCGCAGCGCTGATGTTGACGATGCCGCCGTCCAGCGGCTCCAGCAGGTCCTCGGATGCCTGCGGTCCGTAGACGGCGCGGAACGAGCCGAGGCTGGAGGCTTCGGCCTCCATGGCGCTCTTGGCGTACAGACGGTCGTTCTCGGACAGCTCCGGCCCGCCCTTGTGGGCCAGGCCGGCGCTGATGATGGCCCGCTGGATGGAGGCGTACTCCTTCGCGGAGGAGAAGGAGGCCAGCGCGCGGGTGCTCTGGATCATGTCCGGGTTGCTGGTCGCCTGCGCCATGTCCTGGGAGAGGGACAGCAGCGAGTCGATGAGCCGGCTGTACCGGTCAACGGTCTGCGACGTGTACTTCGAGTTCTCGTACGCGTTCTCGCGGATGCTCTTGAGGTCCTGGAGCTGACGGCTGATGTCGTACACCGTGGCCTGGACACCGGCGAGCACCCGGTCGTCGGGGTTGATGTCACCGGAGGCCGCACGGAAGGCGGCGCGCGCCCGGTCCGTGGCCTCGCGGGTCGAGACGACCGAGTCGTCCTTCTCGTTGCCCGTGCTGATCAGCGGGCCGGCCGCCTTGTCCCGCTCCTCCTGGAGGGCGGCGGCGAGTTCGGTGGCGTGCTCCGTCATCTCGGTGAGGAGCCGCATGTTTTCGAGCTGGTCGACGTTGGAGAGGGAGTCCTCGATGCGGAGGGCGCCGAGGGTGGTGGCCGCGACTACGGGGAGGGCCAGCAGTGAGACCAGGCGCGTGCTGATCCGCCAGTTGCGCAGGGCCAGTCGGGACCCCGGCCCGCCGGACTCCCGGCCCCTGCCGCCGGCGGTGCCGCCGTCGCCCGCGGACCGGCCGCTGGACAGCGTCTCCGTGGTCTCGGATTCCTGGACGGCCGCCGTCGGGCTGCTCTCCCGGGCACGCTGGGGCGAGGAGCCGCGGTCGGTCGCACCGCGCAGCTCCGGGTCTCCCGCAGCGCTGCCATCCCTCTTGAAACGTCCCTGCACTAGCGTCGCAACCTCTGGACCAGGCGTCCCCCCGCTCAGCGCAGCGGGACGGTATCGATAAGGGGGTTTCCCGGGCCCCCAGGGCGGTCGTGAGTGGCCGGCGCGTCCCGTTCCACCGCCGCGCGGCGCTCCTGTGCGCCCCCTGCGCGCCGGCTGTTCTCCCGCGGCGGTCCGTGGAATTCCAGCACAGTGCCGGATCTGCAACAAGGCCTGTGGATGACCCTGTGACATACGTGACGCCCTGGAGACATGCGATCACCTCCCGTGCGGACGCCCACCCGACATGCCGGATGTATCCGCACGAGCGTGGCGGCTCACCCCCCTGCCCCGGTAGCGCGCAGTGCGACGCACTTGATCACGATCCTCACATTCGCCCCTTTCATCACTCCCCGCAGCCTGACCGGTATGCCGGTTTTATTGGTGAGTAAGTGAGGAAACTCACAAGCCAGGGGTTGTCTGAATCACATGGCTCTGGGGAATCGGAGGCCTACGCTCGGCGTTTACACGCCGTACCGAAACGACAAGCGACTCGCTGGGGAACTCGACACGTGAAGACGACGATGCGCATCAGCACCATAGCCAACCCCCGCCGCACCACTCTCGCGCACCTCGACAGCGCGGACGAGCTGGCGCCGCAGTCGGTCGAGGGGCAGGGTGAGACGGAACTTCCCCTGCAGACCGCGAATCCGCTCCGCACCGTGCTGATGGACGACCCGCGCAGCTGACGACCCACGGCCGCGGCGCACACGAGGAAGCCCCGCACACCTCGGTGTGCGGGGCTTCGTCGTGCCGTCTCCCGGGACAGCCGGTGTATCAGTGGCGCCAGCTGTGCGGGGCCCGGAAGCCCGGGGTGCGCTCCAGGCGGCGCCAGCCCGCCTTGCCGGCCGCACCGCGGGCGGCGGCCGCGCTGTGGCCGGCGGCGGCCCGCAGCGGGGCGGCGGTCGCACGCGCCAGCAGCAGGGCGGTGACGGCGGCGAGTTCCTCGTCGCTCGCGTGGCCCTTCTCGACGCGGACCAGTCGGGTGCCTGCAGTGCTCACTTCGTACTCCGTCTCTCTGCGTCGGTCGGTCGGGGTGTGCTTCGCGGTGCGGGACGGGCCTGTCACTGGGGCGGGTTGCCGTGCTTGCGGGAGGGCAGGTCCGCGTGCTTGCTGCGCAGCATCCGCAGCGAGTCGACGAGCACCTGCCGCGTCTGCGCCGGGTCGATCACGTCATCGACCAGCCCCCGCTCGGCCGCGTAGTACGGGTGCATCAGCTCCGCCTTGTACTCCTTGACCATCCGGGCCCGCATCGCCTCCGGATCGTCCGCCGCCGCGATCTGCCGCCGGAAGATCACGTTCGCCGCGCCCTCCGCGCCCATCACCGCGATCTCGTTCGTCGGCCACGCGAACGTCAGGTCCGCCCCGATCGACTGCGAATCCATCACGATGTACGCACCCCCGTACGCCTTGCGCAGCACCACCGAGATCCGCGGCACCGTCGCATTGCAGTAGGCGTACAGCAGCTTCGCCCCGTGCCGGATGATCCCGCCGTGCTCCTGGTCCACTCCTGGGAGAAAACCCGGAACGTCGAGCAGCGTCACAATCGGGATGTTGAACGCGTCGCACATCTGCACGAACCGCGCCGCCTTCTCACTGGCCTCGATGTCCAGCACACCCGCCAGCACCTGCGGCTGATTGGCCACGATCCCCACGACCTGGCCACCCATCCGCCCCAGCACGCACAGGATGTTCCCCGCCCACCGCTCGTGGACCTCCAGCAGCTCACCGTCGTCGACGAGTTCCTCGATGACGGCGCGCATGTCGTACGGGCGGTTGCCGTCGGCCGGGACCAGGTCGAGGAGGGAGTCGGTGCGGCGGGCGACCTCGTCGGAGGTCTGGACCACGGGCGGGTTCTCGCGGTTGTTCTGCGGGAGGAGGGACAGCAGGTACCTGACCTCCTCCAGACACGTCTGCTCGTCGTCGTACGCGAAATGACACACACCCGACGTCGCCGCGTGCACATCCGCACCACCCAGACCGTTCTGCGACACCTGCGCACCGGTCACCGCCTGCACCACATCCGGACCCGTGATGAACATCTGCGAGGTCTCCCGCACCATGAACACGAAATCCGTCAACGCCGGCGAATACGCCGCACCCCCCGCACACGGCCCCAGCATCACACTGATCTGCGGAATCACCCCCGACGCCCGCGTGTTCCGCTGAAAAATCCCCCCATACCCCGCAAGCGCCGAAACACCCTCCTGAATCCGCGCCCCCGCACCGTCGTTCAACGACACCAACGGCGCACCCGCCGCAATCGCCATATCCATGATCTTGTGAATCTTCGCCGCATGCGCCTCCCCCAGCGCACCACCGAAGATCCGGAAATCGTGGGCGTACACGAACACCGTCCGCCCCTCGACCTCACCCCACCCCGTCACCACACCATCGGTGTACGGCCGCTTCGCCTCCAGCCCGAACCCCGACGCACGATGCCGCCGCAACGTCTCCACCTCACGGAACGACCCCGCATCCATCAGCAGATCGATCCGCTCCCGAGCCGTCAGCTTGCCCTTCGCATGCTGCGCCTCCGTCGCCCGCTCACTCGGCCCCCCAAGGGCCTCGTCACGGATCGCGTGCAGCTCGGCCACTCGGCCGCGGGAGTCCTGAGGCAAATCGGTCATGTGCAGACCCTACGAAACGACCCCGCCTCGTGCCCTCGTCAGATTCGTACAGTCTCCGCGCCGGATAAATGGCCGCCACGAACAGAACCTGGCGCTTCCCGCCACGCGACACAGCGAACTCTCCCACGACAGGGGGCTGTAGCTGTGGGATCCCTACAGGACGGAAGGCGTGCGGGTGGCGCGCGGGGGTTCACCTCCCTGGCCGCACCCGGACGCGCCCGAGCCCGCCGGGCGTTGTCGGGACCCTACTCCCCCGGTGTCGCTCCCGCGCGCAGCAGTCCGTAGGTGTAGGCGTCCTCCAGCGCCTGCCAGGAGGCCGCGATGACGTTCTCGGCGACGCCGACCGTGGACCACTCGGCGGCGCCGTCCGAGGTGGAGATCAGCACGCGGGTGGTGGACTCGGTGCCGTGCGTGCCCTCCAGGATGCGGACCTTGTAGTCGACGAGCTCCAGCCGGGCAAGTCCGGGGTAGATGCGCTCCAGGCCCACGCGCAGCGCGCGGTCCAGCGCGTTGACCGGGCCGTTGCCCTCTCCGGTGGCGACGACGCGTTCGCCCTTGGCCCACAGCCGTACCGTCGCCTCGTTGGCATGCGAGCCGTCGGGGCGGTCCTCGACGATGGCGCGCCATGACTCCAGCCGGAAGAAGCGCTCGGCCCTGCGGTCCGGCCCACCGTGCACCTCGTCGCGCAGCAGCAGTTCGAAGGACGCGTCGGCAGCCTCGTAGGTGTAGCCGCGCAGCTCCTTCTCCTTGACCCGTTCGACGATCCGGCCGACGAGGTCGCGGTCGCCGCTGAGGTCGTACCCCAGCTCCCTGCCCTTGAGTTCGACCGAGGCGCGGCCGGCCATGTCGGAGACCAGCATGCGCATGGAGTTGCCGACCTGTTCGGGGTCGATGTGCTGGTACAGGTCGGGGTCGACCTTGATCGCGGAGGCGTGCAGGCCCGCCTTGTGCGCGAAGGCGGAGGTGCCGACGTAGGGCTGATGGGTGGACGGGGTCAGGTTCACCACCTCGGCGACGGCGTGCGAGATGCGGGTCATCTCAGCGAGTGCACCCTCCGGGAGCACCCGGCGGCCGTACTTGAGCTCCAGGGCGGCCACGACGGGGAAGAGGTTGGCGTTGCCGACGCGCTCGCCGTACCCGTTGGCCGTGCACTGCACGTGGGTGGCACCGGCGTCGACGGCGGCCAGGGTGTTGGCGACGGCGCAGCCGGTGTCGTCCTGGGCGTGCACGCCCAGGCGGGCGCCGGTGTCCGCGAGCACCGCGCGGACCACGGCCTGGACGTCGCCGGGGAGCATGCCGCCGTTCGTGTCGCAGAGCACCACGACGTCCGCGCCCGCCTCGTGCGCGGTCCGCACGACCTGCGTGGCGTACGCGGGGTCGGCGCGGTGGCCGTCGAAGAAGTGCTCGCAGTCGACGAAGACCCGGCGGCCCAGACCGCGGAGGTGGGCGACGGTGTCGTGCACCATGGCCAGGTTCTCCTCACGCGTGGTGCGCAGCGCGAGTTCGACGTGCCGGTCGTGGGACTTGGCGACCAGCGTGACGACCGGAGCACCGGACTCGGCGAGGGCGACGACCTGCGGGTCGTCGGTCGCCGCGACGCCCGGACGGCGGGTGGCGCCGAAGGCGACGAGCTGCGCGTGCCGGAAGTCGATCTCCGCCAGGGCGCGCTGGAAGAATTCGGTGTCGCGCGGGTTGGCCCCCGGCCAGCCGCCCTCGATGAAGCCGACGCCGAAGTCGTCCAGGTGCCGGGCGATGGTGAGCTTGTCGGCGACGCTCAGGTTGATGCCTTCGCGCTGTGCTCCGTCGCGCAGCGTGGTGTCGAAGACGTGGAAGTCGTCTCCGGGGAGGGCGTCCCGGGGGACGGCGTCGCTGGGGGCGTCCTGCGGCATGGTGGTCAGGGCTCCTGTCGGGATGAGCGATCCGGAAGGCACGGCTCCACTTGTCCCCATCATCCCTCGCGCTCCGCTTCCTGCGGGGTGGGCCGGAAAACGAAAAGACCCCTCGCTGGTCGCGAGAGGTCTGCGCGCGGGTCTGGGACACGGTGGTCGCCGACGCATCCGGTCGGATGCGGTCAGCGGTCACAGCGGACCGGCGCGCTGTCACCGATAATCATGGTGAACGAGAGCACGCGACGAGCGTGGCACAGGTCGGTCCGGCCCACCATCGCATCTCACCATGCGGACATCGCCCGGACGCCGTCCCGGACACCGCTCCGCACAGCACGCCGGACGCGCGGTGGAACCGCGCGTCCGGAGCCGTGGCGTCGTTCAGCCGAGCCGGTGCATCCAGCCGTGCGGGTCGGGGGCGTGGCCGGTCTGGAGCGCGAGCAGCGCCTCGCGCAGCTTCATGGTGACCTCGCCGGGTTCGCCGTCCCCGACGGCCCACTCGCCGCGGGCCGATTTCACATGGCCGACCGGGGTGATGACGGCGGCGGTGCCGCAGGCGAAGACCTCGGTGAGGGTGCCGTCCTCGTTGCCGCGGCGCCAGTCCTCTGTGGAGATGCGCGCCTCGGCGGTCTTGTGGCCGAGGTCCTCGGCGATGCTGAGCAGCGAGTCACGGGTGATGCCGGGCAGCAGGGTGCCGGTCAGCTCGGGCGTGACGATCCGGGCGTCCGCTCCGCTGCCGTAGACGAAGTAGAGGTTCATGCCGCCCATCTCCTCGATGTAGCGGCGCTCCAATGCGTCCAGCCAGACCACCTGGTCGCAGCCCTGCGCGGCGGCCTCCTTCTGGGCGACCAGGGAGGCGGCGTAGTTGCCGCCGGTCTTGGCCTCGCCCATGCCTCCGGGGGCGGCGCGGACGTACTCCTCGGAGAGCCAGACCGAGACCGGCTTCACGCCGCGCGGGAAGTAGGCGCCGGCGGGCGAGGCGATCACGATGAACAGGTACTCGTTCGCGGGGCGGACGCCCAGCCCCACCTCCGTGGCGAACAGGAAGGGGCGCAGGTAGAGCGACTGCTCGCCCTCGCTCGGCACCCACTCGCGGTCCTGCTTCACCAGCAGGTCGCAGGCCTCGACGAAGGTCTCGACCGGAAGCTCCGGCATGGCCAGGCGCCGGGCGGAGCGCTGGAAGCGGCGCGCGTTGGCGTCGGGGCGGAAGCTGGCGATGGAGCCGTCCGCCTGCCTGTAGGCCTTGAGGCCCTCGAAGATCGTCTGCGCGTAGTGCAGCGTCGCGTTCGCCGGGTCGATGGACAGCGGCGCGTACGGCTGGAGCTGCGCGTCGTGCCAGCCGCGGCCCTCGGTCCAGCGGATGGTGACCATGTGGTCGGTGAAGTGGCGGCCGAAGCCGGGATCGGCGAGCACGGCCTCGCGCTCGGCGGCGGACAGCGGCTGCGCTGAGGGCTTCAGGTCGAAGTCGATGCGGGGCGTCGTCGTCATGTGAGCGCGTCCTTCGGT
The DNA here is from genome assembly GCF_004795255.1 of Streptomyces sp. RKND-216. Classification (NCBI taxonomy): domain Bacteria; kingdom Bacillati; phylum Actinomycetota; class Actinomycetes; order Kitasatosporales; family Streptomycetaceae; genus Streptomyces; species Streptomyces sp. RKND-216. The sequence continues at coordinate 1,356,857 of NZ_SSBQ01000002.1, forward strand.
GAGTGTCGTGGCGGACCGCGACGCCGTTACCCCTGTTCCCGGGAGTAGTAGGACGTCCGAGCTTCCCTCCCTGCGCGGTCCCGCATCCGATTATCGCGCGCGGGCCGCCGTCGGGCGGACGGGGGTGGCGGTCCTGGGTGCATGGTGGCACCCGGCCGCGTGCTTGCCCAGCGGACGGGCGGCGGGCGCCGGTCCGCGAACGTACTCCGTACTCGGTCGGATCTAGCCGGTGACCCGGGCGGCGATGGCGTCGCCCGTCCCGTCGGTGCTGCGCGGGCCGGATCGCTCGGCGAGGTCGGCGGTCACGGCGTCCTCGACCCGGGCGGCCTCGGTCTCGTGGCCGAGGTGCCGCAGCAGCAGGGCGACGGAGAGGATCGTCGCCGTCGGGTCGGCCTGACCGGTGCCCGCGATGTCGGGCGCGGAGCCGTGCACGGGCTCGAACATCGAGGGGAACGTGCCGGTGGGGTTGATGTTCCCGGAGGCGGCGAGGCCGATGCCGCCGGTGACGGCCGCGGCCAGGTCGGTGAGGATGTCGCCGAACAGGTTGTCGGTGACGATCACGTCGAACCGTGCGGGATCGGTGACGAAGAAGATCGTCGCCGCATCGACGTGCAGGTAGTCGGTGGCGACCTCGGGGTACTCGCGGCCGATCCGGTCGAAGGTGTTCTTCCACAGGTGGCCCGCGTGCACCAGCACGTTGTTCTTGTGGACGAGGGTCAGCTTCCGGCGCGGCCTGGCGCGCGCCCGCTCGTACGCGTCGCGCACCACACGCTCCACGCCGTACGCGGTGTTGACGCTCACCTCGGTGGCGACCTCGGCCGGTGTTCCGGTGCGCAGGCTGCCTCCGTTGCCCGTGTACGGGCCCTCGGTGCCCTCGCGGACGACGACGAAGTCGATGTCCGGGCTGCCCTGAAGGGGCGTCGCGGTCTGCGGGAAGAGCTTCGACGGACGGAGGTTGACGAAGTGGTCGAAGGCGAACCGCAGCTTGAGCAGCAGGCCGCGCTCCAGCACGCCGGAGGGCACGGTCGGGTCGCCGATGGCGCCGAGCAGGATCGCGTCGTGCCCGGCGAGCCGTTCGAGCTCCGCGTCCGGCAGGGTCTCGCCGGTGGCGTGCCAGCGGGCGGCGCCGAGGTCGTACTCCCGGGTCTCCAGCTTCACGTCCGGCGGGAGAACGGCGCCGAGGACCTTGAGGCCCTGGGTGACGACCTCCGGGCCGATGCCGTCACCGGGGATCACTGCGAGGCTGAGGCTGCGAGACATACCGGGACCCTACTCTCCGTCCCATCCACCGACACGACGCGTCCAGCATCCGGACGCGTCGTGTCGTGGCGTTCTGCTCCGGGGCAGGTGCGCGCCGGGAGGACGCCGGTACGCATGCTTCCTGTCCGGGGTACGGCGGTTCAGTGGCCGGTGGCGCCGCCGTTGTCCCGGCGGTCCAGAGCGCGCTGGAGCGCGGCGGCGGCGTTCTGGCGGTCGCTGTCGCGGCGGGTGCGGCGGACGGCGGCGTGGCGGGCGCGGCGGCGGGCTGTCTCGTGCATGGGGGCTCCTTCTGCGAGGCGTCGAGTTCTGCGGAGCGCCGGGGCGGGCATGCCTCGGGGCTGGGGATGCGGATGCAACGCGCCGGAAGGGGCGGGGGCGAACGGTGCGGCAGGGATCACCTGCGTACGGGCACCGCGCCTCGTCCGCCGGTCGCTGATGGAGCGACGAAACATATCGGCTGCTACCACGGTAAGAGCCCGGGGCCCCGATGTCTCGTTTTTACTTGGGCTTCCTACTATCTGAGACGCTGAAAGCTCCGACCTGCGGTTTCTCTCCGTGACCGGAGGGGGGCCGGCGCGGTGTCAGGGCGACGCCGACGCCGTCTCCAGCACGGCGGGCAGGTCCGTGAGGACGCTGATGCGTGGCGAGAAGGCGGCGGCCGAACCACCGTTACGGTCCGGCCACACGCCCGTCAGCCCCGCAGCGACGGCAGCCTCCGCGTCGAGGTCCAGCCGGTCCCCGACGTACGCCACCTCGTGCGGCGGCAGGTCCAGGGCCGCGCAGCCGGCGAGGAAGGCGGCGGCGTCCGGTTTGGCGACGCCGAGCCGGTCTGAGCACAGGAGCACCTCGAACCGGTCGCGGATGCCAAGCCGGGTGAGCTTGCGGTCCTGGTTGCGCACGGAGGAGTTGGAGAGCACGCCGTGCCGGTGGCTGCGCGCCAGCGCGTCCAGCGCGGCGACGGTGTCGGGGAAGAGCGTCCAGGCCGCCTCGTACCGGGTCACGTACCGGCCGAACCAGGCGTCGGCGTCCTCGTCGGAGAGCCGTGCGCCGAGGAACTGCCGGGCGCGTTCGCGGCGATGGTCGAGGAAGGCGATCTCGCCGGAGGTGAACCGGGCGTACTGCTCCTCCATCACCGCCCGCCACCGGGCGAGCGCCGCTTCCGGCGAGGCGTGCCGGGAAAGCAGCCCTTCCGCCTCGATGTGGGCGAGCGCCGCGGCGTCGTCGGAACCGGTGTAGTCGAACAGGGTGTCGTTGACGTCCCAGAGCACGGCGCGGATCGGCATGCGGCCCACGGTAGCGCGAAGGCCCGCGCCCCGAAGGGGCGCGGGCCTTCCAAGGGCCGGAGCCCGTAGGGGTCAGCCCATGTGCGGGTAGCGGTAGTCGGTCGGGGCCACCATCGTCTCCTTGATGGAGCGCGGCGACATCCAGCGCAGCAGGTTGAACTTCGAACCCGCCTTGTCGTTGGTGCCGGAGGCGCGGGCGCCGCCGAACGGCTGCTGCCCGACGATGGAGCCGGTGGGACGGTCGTTCAGGTAGAAGTTGCCGGCCGCAAAGCGCAGCTTGGCGCTCGCCTCGGCCAGCACCTGCCGGTCCTGCGCCAGCACGGCACCGGTCAGGGCGTACGCGGAGACGGACTCCATCTGGTCGAGCATCGTCTCCCACTCGGCGTCCTCGTAGACGTGGACGCCGATGATCGGGCCGAAGTACTCCGTGGAGAAGAGCTCGTTCTCCGGGTCGGTGCAGGCGATGATCGTCGGGCGGACGAAGTAGCCGACGGAGTCGTCGTAGGTGCCGCCCGCGACGATCTCACAGGTCGGGTCCTGACGGGCGCGGTCGATCGCGGCCTTGTTCTTGGCGAACGCGCGGGCGTCGATGACGGCGCCGACGAAGTTCGACAGGTCGCTGACGTCACCCATCGTCAGGCCCTCGGTCTCGGCGACGAGTTGGTCCTTGAAGCCGTCCTCCCACACCGAGCGCGGGATGTAGGCGCGGGACGCGGCCGAGCACTTCTGGCCCTGGTACTCGAAGGCGCCGCGGATCATGGCGGTCTTCAGCACGGCGCGGTCCACGCTGGGGTGGGCGACGATGAAGTCCTTGCCGCCGGTCTCGCCGACGAGGCGCGGGTAGGAGCGGTACTTCTCGATGTTCTCGCCGACCGACTTCCACAGGTACTGGAAGGTGGCGGTGGAGCCGGTGAAGTGGACGCCGGCCAGGTCCGGGTGCGGCAGCGCGACCTCGGAGACCTCCTTGCCGTCGCCGGTGACGAGGTTGATCACGCCCTTGGGCATGCCCGCCTCCTCCAGCAGCTCCATGAGCAGGATGGCGGAGTGCGTCTGCGTGGGCGACGGCTTCCACACCACGACGTTGCCCATCAGCGCCGGAGCCGTCGGCAGGTTGCCCGCGATGGCGGTGAAGTTGAACGGCGTGATGGCGTAGACGAAGCCCTCCAGCGGACGGTGGTCCAGCCGGTTCCAGACGCCGTGCGGCTGCATCGGGGGCTGCTCGGTCAGCAGCTCGCGGGCGAAGTGCACATTGAAGCGCCAGAAGTCGATCAGTTCGCAGGGAGCGTCGATCTCGGCCTGCTGGGCGGTCTTGGACTGGCCCAGCATGGTGGAGGCGGCGATGGTCTCGCGCCACGGGCCGGCCAGCAGGTCGGCGGCCTTCAGCAGAATGGCCGCGCGGTCGTCGAAGGACATCGCGCGCCAGGCCGGGGCGGCGGCCAGAGCGGCGTCGATCGCCTCCTGGGCGTCCTGGCGGGTGGCGTTGGCGTAGGTGCCGATGACCGCCTTGTGGTCGTGCGGCTGCACGACGTCGAAGCGCTCGCCGCCGCCCATCCGCTTCTCCCCGGCGATGGTCATGGGGAGGTCGATCGGGTTCTCGGAGAGCTCCTTGAGCTTCTTCTCCAGCCGGGCCCGCTCGGCGCTGCCGGGTGCGTAGGTGTGCACCGGCTCGTTGTACGGGGCGGGGACGTGGGTCACGGCGTCCATGGGTCGCGTGCTCCTTCGCGGTTCGAGGTTGTCTGAAGGCAGAGTCGGTGCGGAGGGGGCCGGGGGTGACGGCCCCGCTTCGAGGCTAACGGCCCCTCCCCGGGGCGAGCCGCCGCTAGCGGCGGCTGATCAGGCTCCGGAGGAAGAAGGCGAGGTTCGCCGGGCGCTCCGCGAGGCGCCGCATGAAGTAGCCGTACCAGTCGGTGCCGTAGGGCACGTAGACGCGCATACGGTGACCGGCCGCGGCCAGCCGCTCCTGTTCCGCCTCGCGGATGCCGTAGAGCATCTGGAACTCGTAGCTGTCGATCTTGCGGCCCGCGGTACGCGCCAGCTCCTGCGTGATGGCGACCATCCGCGGGTCGTGCGAGCCGATCATCGGATAGCCCTTACCCGCCATGAGAATCTTCAGGCAGCGGACGTACGCCCGGTCGACCTCGCGCTTGTCCTGGTGGGCGACCTCGGCGGGCTCCTTGTAGGCGCCCTTCACCAGTCGCACCCGGGAGCCTTCCCCGGCCAGCGCGTGGCAGTCCTCCTCGGTGCGGAAGAGGTAGCTCTGCACGACGGCGCCCGTCTGCGGGAAGCGCCCGCGCAGCTCGGAGAGGATGCGGAGGGTCGAGTCGACCGTGGTGTGGTCCTCCATGTCGAGGGTGACCGTGGTGCCGGCCTGCGCGGCGGCCTCGACGACCGGGAGCACGTTGCCGTAGGCGATGTCCTCGCCGCCGGGCAGCGCCTGGCCGAAAGCGGAGAGCTTCACGGACATCTCGGCCCGCTCCCCCAGCCCCTCCCCGGCCAGGGCCTCTGCCAGGGTGAGGTAGGCGTCGCGGTTCCGCACGGCCTCCGAGCGGTCCGTGATGTCCTCGCCAAGGTGGTCGAGGGTCACCTCCAGGCCGCGATCCGCGAGGTCCCGTACGGCGGTCAGCGACTGGTCGAGCCGCTCCCCCGCGACGAAACGGTCGACCACCGGCCGGGTGACGGGCGCGGCCGAGACCGCGCGACGGATGGCATCGCTGCGTGCGGCGGCGAGAAGCACGGGACCCAGCACGGGCACCTCCACTTTTCACGGTGTTTCCTCGGACGACAGGGGTGAGCCGCCCACCGTGCAAAGTTAAGGATCGCTCCGGTACCGGGCCATCGACAGCTGTCACGTATCCGTGTCCCTGATCTCAGACAGATGTATGAGAATGAGCGGAGGAGCACTCGGGGACGGGACAGGAGGCGGAGCCGGATGCGCGAGGACTACCAGACGCTGGTCGACGACGTCTCCGCCTCACTCGGGACCCCGGCGACGCTGGAGGACCGCGACTTCACCCTGATCGCCTTCGCCGCCCACGAGGGCGACGAGGAGCGCGGCCCGGACGCGGACCTGGACCAGGTCCGCACGCGGACCATCCTCCAGCGACGTTCCACGGCGGCGGTACGGAAGTGGTTCGAGAACTTCGGCATCACCCGCGCGCGGGAACCGGTACGCATTCCGCCGGACCCGGCGGCCGGGGTGCGGACCGGGCGCCTCTGCCTGCCCGTGCGGCACGGCGGCGTGGTGTACGGCTACGTCTGGCTGCTGGACGACGGCGCGCTCGACCTGCGCGACCCGCGGGTGGCCCGGGCCCAGCACACAGCGACCCGGATCGGCGCCCTGCTGGCTGCCGAGGCGCAGGCGGGCGCCCACGCGGGGGCCCTGCTGCGCGAGCTGCTCACCGGCCCGGCGGCCGGGCGGGCAAGGGCTGCCGAGGAGCTGCGGACCACGCTGGGCGCCACGTTGGAAGGGCCGCTGGCGGTGGTGGCGGTGTCCCCGTGGGAGGCGTCGGAAACGGCCCCCGACACCGGAACCCTCACCTCGCCGGGCGGCGGGCCTGCGGCGTTGCCCGGCGTGGCGGCCCACTGCCTGGTGCCCGGCGCTGGTGGCACCCGGACGGGCGACGGGCTCGACCAGGCGAGCGGCACCGCAGGCGGGTCCGGGTCCGGGGCGACAGGCGCGGCGGAAGCCAAGACTGCCGGGGGCGCGCTGGCCGTGCTGACCCGTCTGCGTGCCGCCGCCGTACTCGCGCCGGCGCACGCGGTCGGGCGGCGCCTGCTGGGTCTCCCGCCCTCGGACGACGTGGGCCCGGCCGCGCGCCCGGCGTCCCCGGAGCGCTCGCCGGGCCCGTCCCGTCTGGCCGCCGGAATCGGGACGGTGCGGGGCGAGTTGGCCGCAACGGCTCACACCGCGTGGCGAGAGGCGCTGGTCGCCGCACGGGCGGCGGCGGCCGAACCGGAGCGATTCGGCTCCGTCGCCGAATGGGCGGACATCGGCCCGTACCGCCTGCTCGGACGGCTCCCCGCGGACGCGGCACCGGACCCCTCGGTGCGGGAGCTCCTGGAGCCGGCGCACCGCGAGATGGCGCGCACGGCCGAGGCGTTCCTCGACCGCGCCGGTCAGGCCGGCCGAACGGCGGCGGACCTGGGAATCCACCGGCAGACGCTGTACTACCGCCTGGGGCGGGTGGAGCGGCTGACCGGGCTGGACCTCGACGACGGCGCCGACCGGCTGCTGCTGCACGTCGCCCTGAAGGCGGCCCGGCTGTCCTGAGTCGGACTTCCGGAAAAGGACGAGGGGCCGACGCGCTCGCGCCGGCCCCTCGTCAGGCGCGGAACCGCGCGGTCAGTCCTCCAGGTTGACCGTGCGGGCGGACGTGGCGCCGATCTCCTCGGCGATCTCCGCCAGTACCGAAGCCGGGACGGTGTCATCCACGGTGAGCGCGACGAGCGCCTCCCCACCGGCCGCCGACCGGGACACCTGCATCCCCGCGATGTTCAGACCCGCCTCGCCCAGGGCCCGGCCGACCGTGCCGACGACGCCCGGGCGGTCGCCGTAGCGCAGGAAGGCCATGTGGTCGGCGAGGGCCAGGTCGATGTCGTGCTCGCCGACGGCGACGATCTTCTGCAGGTGCTTGGGGCCCGACAGCGTGCCGGAGACGGAGATCTCCTCCCCGTTGCCGAGGGTGCCGCGCACGACCACCACGTTCCGGTGCTCCGGGGACTCGGAGGAGGTGGTCAGCCGCACCTCCACGCCGCGCTCCTGCGCGAACAGCGGCGCGTTGACGTAGCTGACCGTCTCGTCGACGACGTCCTCGAAGACGCCCTTGAGGGCGGAGAGCTCCAGCACCTTCACGTCGTGCTGGGTGATCTCGCCGTAGACCTCGACGTCGAGCCGGTGGGCGACCTCGCCGGCCAGCGCCGTGAAGATGCGGCCCAGCTTCTCGGCGAGCGGCAGCCCCGGACGCACGTCCTCGGCGATGACGCCGCCCTGGACGTTCACCGCGTCCGGCACGAGTTCACCGGCGAGCGCGAGACGCACGGACTTGGCGACCGAGATGCCGGCCTTCTCCTGCGCCTCGCCGGTGGAGGCGCCGAGGTGCGGGGTGCAGACGACCTGGTCGAACGCGAACAGCGGGGAGTCGGTGCACGGCTCGCTGGTGTAGACGTCGAGTCCGGCGCCGGCGACGCGGCCCTCCTTGAGGGCGGCGAACAGAGCGTCCTCGTCGACGATGCCGCCGCGCGCGGCGTTGACGATCCGGACCTCCGGCTTGACCTTGCGCAGCGCCTCGTCGCCGATCAGGCCGAGCGTCTCCGGGGTCTTGGGCAGGTGCACGGTGATGAAGTCCGACACCGCCAGCAGTTCGTCCAGGGTGACGAGCTTGACGCCCATCTGCGCGGCCCGGGCGGGCTGCACGTACGGGTCGAAGGCCACGATCTTCATGCCGAACGCGGACATGCGCTGCGCCACCAGCACCCCGATGCGGCCGAGGCCGACCACGCCCAGGGTCTTCTCGCTCAGCTCGACGCCGGTGTACTTGCTGCGCTTCCACTCGCCGTTCTTCAGCGCGGTGTTGGCCTGCGGGATGTTGCGCGCCGTCGCCACCAGCAGGCCGCAGGCCAGCTCGGCGGCGGTGACGATGTTGGACGTGGGGGCATTGACCACCATCACGCCGGCCTTGGTGGCCGCGGAGACGTCCACGTTGTCCAGGCCGACTCCGGCGCGGGCGACGACCTTCAGCCGCTTCGCGGCGGCGATGGCCTCGGCGTCGACCTTGGTCGCGCTGCGGACGAGGACGGCGTCGACGCCGGCGATCGCGGGGAGGAGTTCGGCGCGGTTCGCGCCGTCGCAGTGACGGATCTCGAAGTCCGGTCCGAGTGCGTCGACGGTGGCCGGGGAGAGCTCTTCGGCGATGAGTACTACGGGCTTGCTCACAGGGGTCTCAGTCCTCACTTGTCCTCTGCGGACGGTGTCCTCGCAGACGGCCGATCCCGACGGCCGAAGGCGGTGGAGGGTTGGCAGCCGCGTAAGACACACGACGCTGTGAGCCTGTGACGCGTTTCTGCTTCGCAGTGTAGCCGCGGCGGGGCGGCTTGTGCCGCTCCTCCGGCCGAAGGTCACCCGCGTGTGCGACCCCGCGGCTTCACCCGGGTCGGCCGCCCCCGAGAACGCCCGCCGCTGGCGCGGGGGCCGCACGCGGCCGGAGAGCGTGCGGGAGAGCGGCCCCTCGCGCTCCGAGGCCCGGGGCGGCGGTTCCGCCCGCCCTGGAGGGCGGGCGGCGCGTCCGGGACCCTCCACGGTCGCGGAAAGGGGGGCGCACCGGCGCGGTGTGCCCCGGTGCGCCCTCGGCCGGAGGGCCGGAGGCCGTCAGGCCTCGTCGTCGACCCAGCTCATGAGCTTGCGCAGCTTGCGACCGGTGGTCTCCAGCAGGTGGTCGCCGTCGGCCTTCTTGTACTCGTTGTACTTCGGCAGGCCCGCGTTGTACTCCTTCATCCAGTTGTTGGCGAAGGAGCCGTCCTGGATGTCGGTGAGGACCTTCTTCATCTCCGCCTTGGTCTGGTCGTTGATGATGCGCGGGCCGGTGACGTAGTCGCCCCACTCCGCGGTCTCGGAGACGGACCAGCGCATCTTCTCCAGGCCGCCCTCGTACATGAGGTCCACGATGAGCTTCAGCTCGTGCAGGCACTCGAAGTACGCGATCTCCGGCTGGTAGCCGGCCTCGACCAGCGTCTCGAATCCGGCCTTGACCAGCGCCGAGGCGCCGCCGCAGAGCACGGCCTGCTCACCGAAGAGGTCGGTCTCGGTCTCCTCGGTGAAGGTGGTCTTGATGACCCCGGCGCGGGTGCCGCCGATGCCCTTGGCGTAGGAGAGCGCCAGCTCGAACGCCTTGCCGGTGGCGTCCTGCTCGACGGCCGCGATGCACGGAACGCCGCGGCCCTCCTCGTACTGGCGGCGGACGAGGTGGCCGGGGCCCTTCGGGGCGACCATGCAGACGTCCACGCCGGCCGGGGGCTTGATGAAGCCGAAGCGGATGTTGAAGCCGTGGCCGAAGAAGAGCGCGTCGCCCTCCTTGATGTGGGGAGCGACGGACTCCTCGTAGACCTTGGCCTGGACCGGGTCCGGCACGAGGACCATGATGACGTCGGCTTCCTTCGCGGCCTCGGCCGGCGTGGTCACCTTCAGGCCCTGCTCCTCGGCCCTGGCCCGGGACTTCGAGCCCTCGTGCAGGCCCACGCGGACGTCCACGCCCGAGTCGCGCAGCGACAGCGCGTGGGCGTGCCCCTGGCTGCCGTAGCCGAGCACGGCGACCTTGCGGTTCTGGATGATGGACAGGTCGGCGTCGGCGTCGTAGAACAGCTCGGCCACTTGGGGTCTCTCCTTGTTTCTTCCTGGTGGGTGCCGCCTCACCGTACGGCGGAGCGGCGGTCGACGGGCGGGGCCGCCCGCAGCGTGGACGGGGCGCTGCGGGCGGGGCACCCGGTCCGGGGTCAGGCGCTGCGCTCGAGTGCGCGCAGCGAGCGGTCGGTGATGGAGCGGGCGCCGCGCCCTATGGCGATGGTCCCGGACTGCACGAGTTCCTTGATGCCGTACGGCTCCAGCATCCGCAGCATCGCCTCGAGCTTGTCGCTGCCGCCGGTGGCCTCGATGGTGACGGCCTCCGGGGAGACGTCGACGGTCTTGGCGCGGAACAGCTGCACGATCTCGACGATCTGCGAACGGGTCTCGTTGTCGGCCCGCACCTTCACCAGAACGAGTTCGCGCTGGATGGCGCCGCCGGGCTCCAGCTCGACGATCTTCAGCACGTTGACGAGCTTGTTGAGCTGCTTGGTCACCTGCTCCAGCGGCAGGTCCTCGACGTTCACCACGATGGTGATGCGCGAGATGTCGGGGTGCTCGGTGACGCCGACGGCGAGGGAGTCGATGTTGAAGCCGCGGCGGGAGAACAGCGAGGCGATCCGGGCGAGGATGCCGGGCGTGTTCTCCACCAGGACGGACAGGGTGTGCTTGGACATCGCTTGCGTGGCTCCGCTCGTCACTCGTCGCTGTCGCCGAAGTCGGGGCGCACGCCGCGCGCCGCCATGACCTCGTCGTTGGAGGTGCCCGCCGCGACCATCGGCCAGACCATCGCGTCCTCGTGGACGACGAAGTCGACGACGACCGGGCGGTCGTTGATGGAGTTGGCCTTCTCGATGACCGCGTCGAGCTGCTCGGGGTCCTCGCAGCGGATGCCGACGCAGCCCATGGCCTCGGCCAGCTTCACGAAGTCGGGCACCCGGGTGCCGCGGCAGGGCTCACTGCCCTCGCCGTCGTGCAGCTTGGTGTTGGAGTAGCGCTGGTTGTAGAAGAGGGTCTGCCACTGGCGGACCATGCCGAGGGCGCCGTTGTTGATGATCGCGACCTTGATGGGCACGTCGTTGAGCGCGGCGGTGACCAGTTCCTGGTTGGTCATCTGGAAGCAGCCGTCACCGTCGATGGCCCAGACGGTCTTGTCCGGGACACCGACCTTGGCACCGAGCGCCGCCGGCACCGCGTAGCCCATGGTGCCCAGGCCGCCGGAGTTGAGCCAGGTGGCGGGCCGCTCGTAGTCGATGTAGTGGGCCGCCCACATCTGGTGCTGGCCGACGCCGGCCGCGTAGACCGTGCCCTCCGGGGCGAGTTGGCCGATGCGCTGGATGACCTGCTGCGGGGCGAGGGAACCGTCCTCCGGCAGGTCGTAGCCCAGCGGGTAGGTCTCCCGCCACCGGTCGAGCAGCTGCCACCAGGCGGTGTGGTCGCCCTTGCGGCCGCGCTCGTGCTCGCCCTGGACGGCAACGATCAGGTCGGCGACGACCTCGCGGGCGTCGCCGACGATGGGCACGTCCGCCGCGCGGTTCTTGCCGATCTCGGCCGGGTCGATGTCCGCGTGGACGATCTTGGCGAGCGGGGCAAAGGAGTCCAGCTTGCCGGTGACACGGTCGTCGAACCGGGCTCCGAGGGCGACGATCAGGTCGGCCTTCTGGAGCGCGGTGACGGCGGCGACGGTGCCGTGCATGCCGGGCATGCCCAGGTGCTGCGGGTGGCTGTCCGGGAAGGCGCCGATGCCCATCAGGGTGGTGGTGACCGGAGCGCCGGTCAGTTCGGCGAGCACCTTCAGCTCCGTGGTGGCACCGGCCTTCAGGACGCCACCACCGACATACAGCACCGGGCGCCGGGACTCGGTGATCAGCCGGGCGGCCTCACGGATCTGCTTGGAGTGCGGCTTGACGACGGGACGGTAGCCGGGCAGATCGTGCTGCGGCGGCCAGGCGAACGTCGTCCGAGCCTGGAGCGCGTCCTTGGCGATGTCGACGAGGACCGGGCCGGGGCGTCCGGTGGAGGCGATGTGGAAGGCCTGGGCGATCGTCCGGGGGATCTCGGCCGGGTCGGTGACCAGGAAGTTGTGCTTGGTGACCGGCATGGTGATGCCGCAGATGTCGGCTTCCTGGAAGGCGTCGGTGCCGATCGACCGGGAGGCGACCTGCCCGGTGATGGCGACCAGCGGCACCGAGTCCATGTGCGCGTCGGCGATGGGGGTGACCAGGTTGGTGGCGCCGGGGCCGGAGGTGGCCATGCAGACGCCGACGCGGCCCGTGGCCTGGGCGTAGCCGGTGGCGGCGTGACCCGCGCCCTGCTCGTGCCGGACGAGGACGTGGCGCACCCGGGAGGAGTCCATCATCGGGTCGTACGCGGGCAGGATCGCGCCGCCGGGAATCCCGAATACCGTGTCGGCGCCGACCTCCTCCAGGGACCGGATGAGGGACTGCGCGCCCGTCACGGTCTCGGGGGTGGGCGCCGGTGCGCCCGGCTGCTGCTGTCCGCCGGTACGGGGCCGCGGCTGCGGTTTGGGGGCCCCGGTGGCCTGCTCGGTCATCGGTTCTCTCTTCCCGGAGAGTGAGGGTGATGGCGCTCGTGGTGTGGGTGTTGCCGGTGGCTTTGCCAACGGTCTGTGCCGGGTGGGAGGGGTTTGCTCCCGGGCACCGGTGCAACAAAAAACCCCTCGTGCCGTGAGGCAGGCGAGGGGAGCGCGTCGGTGAGGGTCGCGGGGTCTTCGAGGCCCCGTTCAGCCGACGCGCTTGCCAAGTACGAGAATTCGGGTGCGCATGGCATGACCTTCCTCCTGGCCCCCTCGGGGTGTCAAGTGGGTGGGACGGGTGTCTCAGTATGTGAACTGTACGGTGGTCCGCCGGAGGGTCCGGCGGAGGGTGCGCCCGGGGAGCCGAGCGCGGAGTGGTGGGTGAGCGGGTCGGGACCGCTCAGGCCGCCGCGACGGACCGGCAGCCTGCCCGCCGCCACGACGGGACGGTGCCCCCCCGGGTCACCGCCTCGCGAGTCACCCCGGTGCGTCTCCCCCGCGCGCGTGTCCGCTCCTCGCGGTTCACCCGTGTGCGCCCCGCCCGCCCCACCCACTCCGCATACGGACGGCACGGGGAGCGGATAGCCGCCGACGGTCAGGGCGCGGCGCAGCCGGTGCTCGTCCAGCGCCCCGGAGAACGCGGCGCCCCGGCCGTGGGTGCAGCCCATCGCGCGCAGGGCGAGCACCTGCTCGGGGAGGTCCACGCCGTCGGCGACGGAGGTGAGTCCGATGTCGTCGGCGATGCGCAGCAGGCCGGAGGTGATCTTCCGCAGGCGCGGGGACTCCACGAGCCCTTCGACGAGACCCTGGTCGAGGCAGAGCACGTCCAGGGGGAGGCGCCGGAGCGCGGCGAGCGCCGCGTACCCGCTGCCGATGCCGTCCAGCGCGACCCGGACGCCGTGGTCCCGCAGACCGGTCAGCCGTTGTGCCAGCTCGTCGAGCGCGGTGCGCGGGTCGCCGACGGAGATCTCCAGCACCAGCCCGCACGGCGGCAGGCCGTGCCGGTCGAGCAGCTCCTCGACGCCGCAGCCCGGCAGCGCGGCAGCGGTCAGGCCGCGCGCGGACACCCGTACCGTCACCGGGGCGGTCAGGCCGGCGCGGTGCCGGTCGGCGGCCTGGGCGACGGCCTCCGCGATCAGCCGGCGGCTCCCCGGCGCGGCGCGTTCCCCGGCTCTCTCCAGCCTGGGGCGCCCATCGGTGCGCAGGTACTCGCCGGGGGTGAAGAGGATGCCCTGCGGTGAACGCCAGCGCGGCTGTGCCGCGACGGCGGTGACGCGCCCGGTGCTCAGCTCGACCACGGGCTGGTGCAGCAGGGCGAAGCCGCCGTCCCGGGGCCCGTCGGGGGGCGGACCTGCGACGCGTCCGGGTGCCGCGGAGGCGGGGCGTACGGGTGCCGACGCTGCGGCCGGCACAGAGGCGGGCGGGGCGGCGGGACCGGTGGCCACGGGACGCTCGGGGCCGGGCTGCTGCGGGAGCAGCGGCACTCCGGAGGCGCGCGCTCCGGCCGCCGGTACTTCCGCGGCTGGTACTGCCGCGGCCTTCGGCCTCGCGGTCGGCGCCTCGCCGGCCGCCGCACGGCGGGTCGCCTGCGGCGTCTGCGGGCGGTGCAACTCGACGCGGTTCTTTCCGGACTGCTTCGCGCGATACATGGCGAGGTCCGCGTGGCGCAGCAGGACGGCCGGGGTGACGCCGGACTCCGCGAACGCGACGCCGATGGACGCGGCCACGCGGACCTCGGTGCCGTCATGCACCCGGTAGGGCTGGGAGAGGGTGAGCCGCAGCCGGTCCGCGATCTCCAGGACGCGGCGCTCGCGGGCCTCCGTGTCGTGCGCGGTGGCCGGATCGCCCAGGATCAGCGCGGCGAACTCGTCGCCGCCGAGCCGGGCCGCCGTGTCACCGGCCCGCACCGACTCCCGCAGCCGCTGGGCGGCCTGCACCAGCAGTTCGTCGCCCGCGTGGTGGCCGACGGTGTCGTTGACCGCCTTGAAGCCGTCCAGGTCGATGTAGAGGACGGCGGTGTCCCCGTCCCCTCCGCGGCGCCCCGCGACCGCCTGGCGGACGCGGTCGGTGAACAGCGCCCGGTTGGGCAGGTCGGTGAGCGGGTCGTGCGAGGCGTTGTGCTTCAACTGGTCCTGGAGCCTTACGCGTTCGGTGACGTCGCGGCTATTGAGGATGAGCCCACCCTGGTAGCGGTTGACCGTCGACTCGACGTTGAGCCAGTGGCCGGCGCCGTGCCGGAAGCGGCACTCGATGCGCGTGGAGTGCTCGGACTCCGGTGGCGCGGCCAGGAAACGACGGATCTCGTGCAACACGCGTGCGAGGTCCTCGGGGTGGATCAGGGAGGCGAGTTCGGAGCCGACGAGCTGGTCGCCGTCCCGGCCGTAGACGCCGGCGGCGGCGGGCGAGACGTACCGCAGCACGCCGGTGGAGGCGGCGATCATGATGACGTCGCTGGAGCCCTGCACCAGGGAGCGGAAGTGGTTCTCCTTCTGGGCGAGTTCCTGTGTGAGGGTGATGTTGTCGAGCAGCATGATGCCCTGCCGCACCACCAGCGCGAGGACCACGGTGCAGCCCGTCAGGAGCACCACCCGGTCGACGGCGCGCCCATTGAGGGAGTTGTAGATGATGCTGAGCGTGCAGACGGCTGCGGCCAGATAGGGGGTGAGGGCAGCGAGGGAGCCGGCGAGGGGGCGGCCCTGCGGCTGACGCGCCTGGGCCGCGCGCCCGGCCCCGGTGTCCGTGCGGGCCGGTTCCCCGCCCTGCGGCGAACGGGCGCGCCCGGCGGCCGCAGCGGGAGCGCCCGCCGAGCGGCGGGCACCGACCCAGGGGGCGTAGGCGAGGAGCAGCGAGCCGGCGAACCAGCCGGCGTCCAGGAGCTGCCCGGAGCTGTAGTGCTCACGCAGCAGGGGCGAGGTGAACAACGCGTCGCACAGTACTGTCAGCGCCAGTGCGCCGATCGCGGTGTTGATCGCGGACCGGTCGGCAGCCGTGCGGCGGAAGTGCAGGGCCAGCACCATGCTGACGAGCACGATGTCGAGCAGCGGGTAGGTGAGCGTGAGCGCCGCGTAGGCCACCGAGTCGCCCTGCGGGGATGCGGTGTGGGCGAGCGCGAGGGACCAGGAGACGGTCAGCAGGGAGCCGCCGATGAGCCAGGCGTCGAGGCCGAGGCAGACCCAGCCGGCCCGGGTCACGGGCCGGCTGGCCAGCACCAGCAGGCCCACCACGGCCGGCGGCGCGAAGAGCAGGAAGCAGAAGTCGGCGACGGACGGGTGCGGCACGGGCGCCGCGAGCACCACCTCGTACCATCCCCACACGCCGTTGCCCAGCGCCGCCATGGCGGAGGACAGTGCGAAGAGGTACCAGGCCGGACGGAAGCGGCCGCCGCGTCGCGTACGGGCGTACCAGAAGCAGGAGGCGGCGGCGAGCAGTGCGGCTGCGGCGAGGCCGAAGTCCCCCATGATCAGGGCCATGCGGGGGGAACCCCAGCCGAAGGCGGCGCCGGTGGCGTAGGCGCCGCAGACGGCGGCGAGCAGGAGTCGCGGTCCGGCGCCGCAGCGGGGGGCCGGAGGGACGTCAGCGCCGTCCCCGCCGGCCGCGCCGTGCACCTTGGGCCGCGCCCAGGTGCCGGGGCCGCCCTGGGTGTTCACCGGTCCTCCCGGGACGGTGGATGCGTCGTCCCGTGCCGGAGGGACCGTCTGCGTACTCCGCACTGTGCGTGCCGCCTTCGGCGGTTCGTCCCTCGGTCCCGCATGCGCCCGTCGCCCCCCTCGGTGTCCTGGTTCGGCCCCCGACGGGACGATACACCAGATTCGTCACGCAGGGACATACTTCCGATACAGAACGTGACGACCTGGGGTGATGAGCGGCTCCCGTGCTGCGGGACGTGACAAGCGCGCGGGCGCAGGGGCGTCGCCCCGTCACTCCCCCTCGCCCCCTCATCCCGTCACCTCTCGCCCTGCTCCCTCCCCGCGGTCGCGACGACGTGCTCGACCTGCTCGCCGGCGACCCAGCGGGTCAACTGGGCCCGCAGCATCCGCTTCGCGCGGGGCAGGAACGCGCTCGTGGGACCGCCCACGTGCGGGCTGATCAGCACGCCGGGCGCCCGCCACAGCGGGTGCTCCGAGGGCAGCGGCTCCGGGTCGGTGACGTCCAGGGCTGCTCGCAGCCGACCGGACTCCAGCTCGACGAGCAGCGCCTCGGTGTCGACCACTCCCCCGCGCGCGATGTTGACCAGCAGGGCCCCGTCCCGCATGCGGCCGAGGAATCCCGTTCCGGCCAGGCCGCGGGTCTCGTCGGTCAGCGGGGTGCACAGGATCACGACGTCGGCGCGCGGCAGCAGTTCCGCCACCTCGGCGAGCGCGTGCACCGGGCCGCGCGCCGTGGTGCGCGCCGTACGCGCGACCCGCAGCACCTCGGCGACCTCGAACGGCAGCAACCGGTCCTCGATGGCCGCGCCGATCGCGCCGTAGCCCACGATCAGCACGGTCCGGTCGGCCAGCGCCGGGTAGATGCCCTGGAGCCAGTCGCCGGACGGCTGGGCGCGGACGAACTCCGGGATGCGGCGCAACGAGGCCAGCGTGAGGGCGAGGGCGAGCTCGGCGGTGCTCGCGTCGTGCACGCCGCGGGCGTTGCACAGCACGGTGCCCTCGGGCAGCCCCGGGACGGCGGGCACGACGTGGTCGATGCCCGCGGTGAGGGTCTGCACCACCCTAACGTGCGTCATGTCCGGCAGCGGGCGTGCGGCGACGACCGGGCCCTTCATGTACGGCACCACGTAGAAGCCGCAGCGCGCCGGGTCGGCGGGGAACTCCTCAGCGCCGTCCCAGAAGTGGTACGCCGGCCCCTCGGGCAGACCGTCGATCTCGGCGGGCGGTACGGGCAGCCACACGTCCGTGGCCTGCTGTGCGATGGTCGCGGAGGTATCGGAAGCCATGGCCAGAGGCTATGCGAAACGTCGGCGGAGCCACCCGCTAGTTTGGTGCCGTCGGAGCGGACGCGGGGAGGAGTGGCGGCCAGGTGGAGCGCAGGACGATCGGTGCCGCCGCACTGGAGGTGGGGGCCGTCGGCCTCGGCTGCATGCCGATGAGCTGGGCCTACTCCACCTCGGAGCAGGACGGCGAGTCGTCGCTGCGCACGGTGCACACCGCTCTGGACCGGGGGTCCACGCTGCTGGACACCGCCGACATGTACGGCCCGTTCACCAATGAGCTGCTGCTCGGACGGGTGCTGAAGGAGCGGCGCGGGGACGCGTTCGTCTCCACCAAATGCGGCCTGCTGGTGGGCGACCAGCACATCGTCGCCAACGGCCGCCCGGGGTACGTGAAACGGGCTTGCGACGCCTCGTTGCGCAGGCTGCAGACGGACGTGATCGACCTCTACCACCTGCACCGCGCCGACCCGGAGGTTCCCGTCGAGGAGACCTGGGGCGCGATGGCGGAGCTGGTGCGGGCGGGCAAGGTGCGGGCGCTCGGGCTCAGCGCGATGGGCGCCCGCGCCGACCGGCGCCCCGGCACGGGCATCCACGAGGCGACGCTGCACCTGCTGCACCGGGTCCAGCAGGTCTTCCCCGTGAGCAGCGTGCAGGCGGAGCTGTCGGTCTGGTCGCGGGAGGCGCTGGACGCGCTGCTGCCGTGGTGCGAATCGCGCGGGGTCGGATTCCTCGCCGCGATGCCGCTGGGCAACGGCTACCTGACCGGCACGCTGACCACCGGCGGCGGTTTCGAGGCGGACGACGTACGCGCCCGGCACCCGCGGTTCACCGGCGAGATGATGGCCGCGAACCAGCCGCTGGTGGCCGGGCTCCGGAGGGTCGCCCAGCGCCACGGCGAGGCGACGCCGGCGCAGGTGGCGCTGGCCTGGCTGCTCACGCGCGGGCGTCACGTGGTACCGGTGCCGGGGGCGAAGAAGGCGCGCTGGGCTGCGGAGAACGCGGCGGCCGCCGGTCTGCGCCTCACCGCGGAGGACCTGCTGGAGATCGACACGCTGCCGCCCGCGCAGGGCTCGTGGGACTGACGCGGCCCCGGGAGCCGCGGCATGTGGTCTGCTGGAGGGGGAAGCGCTCACCGGTGACGGACCGTCGGTGACCGCCCGGCGACGTCAGGAGGCACTGATCGTGGGGACGCATCGACCGGCCGGACAACCGGACCGGGCACGCACCCGTACGGCCTGCGCGGCCGCGCTCGCGGCGTTCGCGCTGTTCGCGGCGGGCTGCTCCGCGGAGGACGGCGCGCAGCCGGACGAGGGCCGCACCGGGCAGGGCGGGCCCACGACGTCCGGATCGGCGTCGCCGACCCGCGACGCGCCGCCGGCGAAGGGCTCGGTCGACGTCGGGAGCACCGTCGCGACCGACCTGCGGTCCCCGTGGGGTCTGGCGCCGCTGCCGAACGGCGATCTGCTGGTCTCCTCCCGGGACACCGGGGAGATCGTGCACGTCGACGGGGAGACGGGGAAGAAGACCCCGGCGGGTGGTGTGCCCGGCGCCGAACCGGGCGGCGAGGGCGGCCTGCTGGGCATCGCCCTCCCTCGCGACGACGCCCGCAGCCTGTACGCGTACGTGACGACGGCGTCCGACAACCGCGTGGTGCGGATGCGGTACGACGACCGCGCCCCGGCCGGTGAACGGCTGAGCGCCCCCGACACCGTCTACAAGGGCATCCCCAAGGGCGCCATCCACAACGGCGGCCGGATCGCCTTCGGCCCGGACGGCATGCTGTACGTCGGCACCGGAGAAACCGGCGACGAAGGGCTCGCGCAGGACGCGTCCTCCCCGGCCGGCAAGATCCTGCGCATGACCCCCGAGGGCGAGCCCCCCGCGAAGGGCAATCCCCGGGACGACTCGGTCGTCTACTCCTCCGGCCACCGGAACGTGCAGGGGCTCGCGTGGGACGAGGACGGCCGGTTGTGGGCCGCGGAGTTCGGACAGAACACCTGGGACGAGCTCAATCGCATCGAGGCCGGCGGAAACTACGGCTGGCCGGAGGTCGAGGGGAAGGCCGGGGAAGAGGGCTTCGTCGACCCGGTCGCGCAGTGGCGTCCGTCCGAGGCGTCGCCCAGCGGGGTCGCCGTCGCCGAGGGCTCGGTGTGGATGGCCGGCCTGCGCGGCGAACGGCTCTGGCGCATCCCGCTGAACGGCGGGGAACCCTCGGCAGCCCCTCAGGCGTTCCTGGAAGGCGAGTACGGGCGACTGCGCACCGTCGTGGCCGACGGCGACGGCGGGCTGTGGCTGGTCACCAACGAGACGGACACGCGCGGCACCCCCGAAGAGGGTGACGACCGTATCCTGAGGTTGACGGTGCGCTGAGCGCGCACCGGGCCGAGGGACACGACGCGCGCACACGACGTTGCCCGGAGCGGGCACGGGGAGGGCTGGCATGGACCTGGGTGCGGTCAACGAGCTGTTCAACCCGAGCGCCAAGCACACCGAGGACGAGCGGCAGCGGCTGGAGCACACCCGCGTCGCCGAGGGCGACCACGAGCCGGGCTGCGGTCCGGTCGACCTCGACTCCGGCACGGTCCTGATGGTGCCGTCGGACGCCGGCATGATCCTTCCGCCGAAGGTTCGAGTGGAGGAGCAGGCCGAGGACGACGAGGACGAGCCGGAGGTCTGAACGGCCCGACGCTGAACGCCCGGACGTCGGAACGCCCCGGCGTCCGAACGGCCCGGGCGCCCCCGGGGGTGTGGTCCCGCGCACCGTCCGCCGGTCAGCGCCGTGCTGCCGCCTCCGACTCCGGTTCCGGCCCCACGAGCCGGAGCCGGTGCGCCATCGCCGCCGCCTCGCCGCGCCCTGCGACGCCCAGCTTCGCCAGGATGCGGGACACGTGCACGCTGGCTGTCTTCGGCGAGATGAACAGCCGCTCCGCGATCTGACGGTTGCTGCGCCCGGCGGCGACCAGGCCGAGCACGTCGCGTTCGCGGGCCGTGAGCCCGAACGAGTCCGCAGGGTCGCCGGGAGCCGGCTCCTGCTCTTCCCCCCGGGGCGTGTCGCCGTTCACCGCGATGCGGGCCCGTGCGGCGAGCTGTGCGGTCTCCTCCAGCAGCACCCGGGCGCGGAGGCGCCGCGCCGTTCCGTGCGCCGCGCGCAGCAGCCGGGCCGCCTCGGCACGGTCGCCACCGTCGTCCAGCAGCGCCTCGGCCAGCCGCTGGCGGGCCTGCGCCAGCTGGAAGGGGCGCTCCAGCGACGCGAACGCCGCGACGGCCTCCGCCCAGCGCCGCGGGTCCGAGCGGCCCTCCGCGCGGTCGAGTTCGGCGGCGACCAGCAGCGACCACGCCGTCCACACGGGCGCCGGGTGCGGGAGCCTGCGTGCCGCGACCCGCAGCCGCGCCAGCAGTTCCGAGCGGCCGTCCTCGGCGTCCGGCAGCCCCAGAAGGTCCGCTTCCGCTCTGACCGCCGTGTGCAGCAGCGGCCAGACGTACGGGTGCGTCCCGACCGGGAGGCCCTCGTCCAGCACCCGTGTCGTCTCCGCCCGCGCGGCCCGCCAGTCGCCCCGGCCGGCGGCGAGGGCGAGGGCGAACCGCCGCAGCGGCAGTTCGCTCTGAGGCTCCGGCCGGCGCTGCCGCGCGTACTGCTCGACGGCAGTGCGGCGGGCGGCCTCCACCGCGGCCAGGTCGCCCCGGTCCAGGGCGAGTTCGCCCGCGTGCACCTCCTGCGAGGCGCGGGTGTGCGGCCACACCGCGAGCTGTCGCGCCTCCTCGACCACCTCCGCCGCCTCGTCCCACCGGCCCAGCGCGTGGAGCGACTCCGCCTGGTTGCCGAGGGCGAAGGCTCGCTGGTTCCGGCGTCCGTGCGCCGCCGCGGTACGGGCCGCGCCGGCCGCGGCGGCCACGGCCTCCTCCGACCGCCCGACGTACTCCAGTTCGGCGGCCAGGTTGGTCCCCGCGCGGATCACCAGGCCGAACTCGCCCATCCCGGCGGCCCGTTCCTGGGCGATGCCGATCTCCGCCAGCCCCGCTCCCACGTCTCCGCCCTGCACCATCAGCACACCCAGGGTGATCCGGGCGTTCTGCTCGATGTGGCGGGCGCCGACGACGCGGGCGAGGCCGACGGCCTGCAGGGCGGTGGACAGGGTGTCCGGCCCGGGATCGTGCTTCATGCCCCAGCCGGCCGCCGAGGCGAGCACCTCCGCGTGCACCGCCGAGGGCGGCAGGCCGCGCACGAGTTCCTGGGCGCGGGAGATCTCGTCCCAGCCGTCGCCCCGCGCCAGCCCCTCGGCGAGACGGGCGCGCTGCACCCAGAACCAGGCCGCGCGCAGCGGGTCGCGGCCTTCGTCGAGCAACGCCAGAGCCCGCTTGGCGACGGCCAGGGCCCGCTCCAGCGCGCCGCCCACCCGGGCCGCGACCACCGTCTCGGCGAGCAGGTCCATGAAGCGCAGCGACCCCTCTCCCGGATCGCCCGCACACGGCGGATAGACCTCGGCGTGGTCGACGGGCCGCAGCGCGACCCGTACGTCCTCCGGGACGTCGTCCCACAGCTCGACGGCGCGCTCCAGCAACTGGTGCTGCTCGGCGAAGGCGTGCCGGGCGCGGGCCTCCACGGAAGCGGCCAGCACCGCGGGCAGCGCCTTCGCCGCGTCACGGCCCCGGTACCAGTAGTGGGCCAGCCGGGTCGCGCGCACCTCCGCGCGGACCAGCGAAGGGTCGGCCTCGAGGGCGCGGGCGTACTGCCGGCTGAGCCCGGCGCCCTCGCCGGGCAGCAGGTCCTCGCTGACGGCCTCGCGCAGCAGCGCGTGCCGGAAGCGGTAGCCGTCGCCGTCGTCCGTCGGTATCAGCACGTTCGCGCCGACCACCGCGCGCAGCGCGCCGCGCAGTTCTTCGGCGGGCAGCCCGCAGACGGCGGCCAGCAGCGCGTGCTCGACCGCGGAGCCGCCCTGCGCCGCGACCTGCACCACCTGCTGGGCCTCCTCGGGCAACGCCTCGACACGGACCAGCAGCAGGTCCCGCAGGGTGTCGCTGAGCGAGCAGGTCGCGCCGTGGTGGGTCAGCTCCTCCACGAAGTACGGGTTCCCGTCGGTGCGTGCGTAGACCGACGCGACGAGGTCGCGGGGCGGCTCGGCCACGCCCTGGATTCCGGCGATCTGCGCGCGCACCTCGTCCCGGCTCAGCCGGGGCAGGTCGATGCGGCGGACCGTGCGCAGCCGGTCGGTCTCGGCGAGGAAGGGCCGCAGCGGGTGCCGCCGGTGGATGTCGTCGGCGCGATAGGTGGCCAGCAGCACCAGGCGGGACGGCGCCTGGAGCGATCGGTAGAGGTAGCCGAGGAGTTCGCGGGTGGACCGGTCGGCCCAGTGCAGGTCCTCCAGCGCGAGGACGACCGTGCGCTCGGCGGTGAGGCGTTCGAGCAGCTGGGCGGTGAGTTCGAAGAGCCGGGCCCGGCCGTCCTCCTCGTCCCACGCCTCCCGGAGAGCCCGCCCTTCCGCGGCCGCACCGGGATGCGCGGGGGCGAGGTCGGGGAGCAGCCGGGCGAGTTCGGCTTCGCGCCCGCCCGCGGCGACGCTCAGGGCGTCCGCGCCGAGGGTGCGGTGCAGGGCACGCAGGGCGGTGGCGAAGGGCGCGAACGGCAGGCCGTCCGCGCCGAGTTCGAGGCACCCGCCGACCGCCGTGACGGCCCCGGCGGCGCGTGCACGAGCGAGGTACTCGTCCAGCAGTCGGGTCTTGCCGACGCCGGCCTCACCGCCGACGAGCAGCGCCTGCGGCTCGCCGGACCCCGCCCGGGCCAGCGCGTCGAGCAGGGCGGCCAGCTCCTGGGAGCGACCGACGAAAACCGGGCTTCCGGCGATGTCGTTCAGCACGGACCCCAGCATGACACCGGACGCCGGCATCCGGGTGAGCGCGGATGCCGGCGTCCGGTCGGGGACGGTGGCGGGCGCGGCCGTCACGACGGACCTCAGGCCGCGTGCACGAACCGGTCGCGCAGCCGCCTCACCCGCCCCTCCGCTTCGTCGCTGAGCCGGCGCTCCCGCCGGGCGGCGCGTGCCGCGTCGGCGCGGCGCTCGGCCTCGGCGCGGCGCCGGAGGTCGGCGGCGCGGAGCAGGTGTGCGTCGGCGTACGGGTCGTAGTCCTGAGCGAGCATGTCGGGCTTCCCTCCTGGAGTGCGGAGTCCGGTTCTCCCGGACGACCTCCAGCCTCCGCCGTGAGGGGGGTGCGGCACATCGGGCGACCGACGCGTTCCGGGGGCGGCGGGGGCCTTAGTTCCGCGAGCGGAGGTCTTAGGCGGGCTGCGAGGGACCTCAGAGCGGGCGCGGCCGGGGCTCAGCCGGAGGAGACGCGGTCCCCGTCCCGCTGGTGCGGGACGAACGCCGGCTCGCCGGCGCCCGGTCCGACGGCCTCCGGACGCTCCGGGGGCTCGATGGTGACCCGGGGCAGGATGCGGTCCAGCCACTTCGGCAGCCACCAGTTCGCGCCGCCGAGCAGGTGCATCAGCGCGGGCACCAGGAGGGTGCGCAGGACGTACGCGTCCAGGGCGACGGCCGTCGCCAGGCCGATGCCGAACATGGCGATGATCCGGTCGCCGCTGAGCACGAACGCGCTGAAGACCGCGATCATGATGGCCGCCGCGCAGTTGATCACGCGGCCGGTCTCGGCGAGCCCCACCCGCACCGAGCGCCGGTTGTCGCCGGTACGGCGCCACTCCTCGTACATGCGGCTGACCAGGAAGACCTGGTAGTCCATGGACAGGCCGAAGAGGACCGAGATCATGATGACCGGCAGGAAGGGCTCGATCGGCCCCGCGCCTCCCAGACCCATCCCCTCGCTGCCCCAGCCCCACTGGAAGACCGCGACCACCACGCCGAACGACGCGGACACGGCCAGCACGTTCATCAGCGCCGCCTTGACCGGGATACCGATGCTCCGGAAGGCGAGCAGGAGCAACGCCGAACCGAGGGCGACGACGACGCCGAGGAAGAGCGGCAGCTTCTCCAGGATGGTGTCGGCGAAGTCGTCGTAGCTCGCGGTCAGCCCGCCGACGTGCACGGTGAGCGGCGCCCCGTCCAGAGCCCGGGGCAGCACGTCGGCGCGCAGCCGTTCGACGAGCTGCGAGGTCCGTACGTCCTGCGGGGCCGAGTCGGGCAGCACGGTGACGGTGCCGACACCGCCGCGCTCGCTCACCGCCGGGCCGGTGACGCCGGCGACGCCCTGCGCGTCGCGCAGCGCGCCCGGAAGCCGTTCGAGCGCGGAGCGGTCCTCGGGGCCGTCGATCTCGGCGACCAGGGTGAGCGGCCCGTTGATGCCGGGCCCGAAGCCGTCGGCCCTCAGGTCGTACGCCTGCCGGGTGGAGGAGCCCGCCGGGGCGGTGCCGCCGTCGGCGGTGCCCAGGTGCAGGCCCAGCACCGGAAGCGCGAGCACCACCATGAGGGCGGCGGCGAGCGCACCGAGCACGCGGGGGCGGCGTTCGACGAACGCGGACCAGCGCGCGGCCGGCCCGGCGGTCCCCTCCTCGGCCGCCGGGCCGGACCGCGCCAGCCTGCGCCGCTCGCGGCGGCTGAGGGCCCGCACGCCGATGACGGAGAGGAGGGAGGGCAGCAGGGTGATCGAGGCGAGCACGGCGAGCAGCACGGTCACCGAGGCGGCGACCGCGACGCCGACGAGGAAGTCCAGACGCAGCACGAGCATGCCGAGCAGGGCGATGCACACGGTGGCGCCGGCGAAGATCACGGCCCGGCCGGCGGAGGAGACGGCGTCCTCGGCGGCCTCGGCGACGGTGAGTCCGCGGCGCAGCCCGCGCCGGTGCCGGGTGACGATGAACAGGGCGTAGTCGATGCCCACGCCGAGTCCGATCAGGGTGCCCAGCATGGGTGCGAAGTCGGCCAGCGTCATGACGTGCCCGAGCAGGCCGGTGACCAGGTAGGCGGTGCCGACGCTGACCACGGCGGTGATGAGCGGCAGCAGCATGGCCGCCAGGGAGCCGAAGGCGAAGAGCAGCACCACGGCCGCGGCGGCGACGCCGATGGCCTCGCTGAGGCGGGTGGAGCCGGTGTCGGCCTCCGGGACGTTCGCACCGCCGACGGCCGTCCGGAGGCCGGGGACGTCCGCGGCCGCGGCCGCGGCCAGGTCGGCGACGCGTGCGCTGTCCGCCTGCGGCACCTCCTCGACGGCCGGGTCGAAGTGCACCGTGGCATAGGCCGTCTCTTTGTCGCGGCTGATCCGGTCGCCCGCGCGGGGGTTCTCGGCGTAGGGGCTGGTGACGCCGGAGACGGTGGGGACGTCCGCGATCTGCCGGAGCGCCTGCCCCATCCGTTCCCGCACGGCCGGTTCGCTCACCCCGTCGCCGTCCCGGCCGGCGGGCACGTGCCACACCACGGTGTCGCTCTCGCCGGCGGTGTCGGGGAAACCCTGGCGCAGCAGGTCGTGGGCGCGGGAGGACTCGGTGCCGGAGACGCCGTAGTCGCTGGTGTAGGCGGTCCCGACGGCGGTGACGGCGGCCGCCGTGCCGGCGAGGGCGAGGAGCCACAGCGCGGCGACGACGAGGCGGCGTCGCAGACACCAGCGGGCGAGAGCGGCCATACCGTGTGCTTTCCTGGTTTTCCGATTGCGGTTCCCCAGGGCCGTACTGTGCCATCCGGACGTGATCGTTTGCGGCTTTCGTGCCGCTCGTCACACGTGCCGTCCGACACGGCTTCCCCCCGGACCCGCGCGGGGGCGGAATCCGGGGGAAGCCGTGCGAAGCGCTCTTTCGGCGGAGGTCAGGCCGTGGCGCCGAGCTGGGCGATCGCCTCGTCGACGGAGACGGTCGCGTCCGCGTCCTCGCCGGGGCGGCGCTCGCGCACCGGACGGGCCCGGGTGACCGTGGACACCGTGTGCGAGTCCGCGTCGACGCGGGAGTCCGGCTCCAGGAAGACCAGCCCGCCGGAGGTCTCGTCGCGCAGCGCCGAGAGCAGCGCGGGCGAGTGCGTGGTCGCGATGAGCTGGCGGAAGCCGCTGACCTGCGTGGCCCGCCGGGTCAGGTCGTCGTACCCGTCGACCCCGCGGAGCAGCCGCCGCACCAACTCCGGCAGCCGGGACGGGTGCAGGCCGTTCTCCAGCTCCTCGACGGCCAGGACGCCGGCCCGCCGGTCGTCGTACCAGGCGGCGAGGAGCGCGAGCACGCGGAGCGTGCCGCCGGACAGCATCGGCGGCGACGTCCAGCCGGTGTGGCTGAACAGCACGTCGAAGTCGTACTCCCCGCGCCGCTCGTCGAACAGCGGCCGGATGCCGTCGGTCTCGGGGATCAGCGCGGCCAGGTCCGCCTCCATGGCGCTGCGCTCGTCACGGCCGACGCGGTGCAGCACGGCGGCCAGGTTGCCGCCGTCCGCCTGGAGCGGCGCGACCTCGCTGCCGCCGAACGGCCTGCGCAGCGCGGCCGGGTCGAGGGCGATGGGCTGCCAGGTGGCGCACTCCCGGTGCAGCAGGGCCAGCAGTTCGGCGCCGTCCCGGCCGGCCCCGGCGGACTCGGCGTCCAGCGACACCCAGTCGGTGCCGGTGCGCTTGAGGAACTTCTCGCGCGCCTCGGACAGGGCGGCCTTCAGCTCCTCGGGCATGCCCAGGCGGCCCATCCAGCCGGTGCGGTCCATGCTGCTGACCCAGACGCTGGCGCGCACCGGCAGCGGCGTCGCCCGGGAAGACTCGGGCGGCCGCGTGTCGCGCTCCACCTCCAGCCACACGACCATCGGCAGCGGACCGTCGGCGGACGGCACGATCATGCCGACCTTGATGCTCATCACGGTGGAGGAGTACGTGCCGTCGCTGCCGGCGGCGTGGTGGAACAGGTGCCGCGGGGCGAGCGGCGGGTCGGTGCCCAGCGACGAGGGGAAGCCACTGGTGACGGCCTTGCGGACGAAGTCCAGCGCGTCCAGCAGGTTGGACTTCCCCGAACCGTTGGTGCCCATGAGCACCGTGCACGGGTGTACGTCCAACTCGAAATTCAGAAACGACTTGAACCCGTCGATCTCCACCCGGGTGATCACGTTTCCACCTCCTCCTAACGGACCTGCGCGGACAGCCACCGCCACCCTAGCCCCCGGAGCGGCGGAAGGGCGGCTCCGCTGCTGCGGAACCGCCCTTCACCGTCCTGCTCACGTGCCCGCGCCGGTGCTCAGCCCTCGACGCCGAGCTTCTCGAGACTGTGCTCGGTCATTCTCTCGGGGCAAGCCGCTCGAGGATGAGCTCGCGCACGCGCGCGGCGTCGGCCTGGCCTCGGGTGGCCTTCATGACCGCGCCCACGAGGGCTCCGGCCGCCGCGACCTTGCCGCCGCGGATCTTGTCCGCGATCGCCTGGTTGCCCTCGATGGCCTCGTCGACGGCCTTGCCCAGTGCGCCCTCGTCGGAGACGACCTTGAGGCCGCGCTTGTCCACGACCTCGTCCGGGCCGCCCTCTCCGGCGAGGACGCCCTCGATGGTCTGCCGCGCGAGTTTGTCGTTGAGGGACCCCTCGGCGACCAGCGCGCAGAGCCGGGCGACCTGCTCGGGCGTGATGGGCAGGTCGCCGAGTTCGGCCTCCTGCTCGTTGGCGCGGCGCGCCAGTTCGCCCATCCACCACTTGCGGGCCTGGTCGGACGGGGCGCCGGCGTCGATGGTGGCGACGATCAGGCCGACCGCGCCCGCGTTGAGCACCGACTGCATCTCGTGCTCGGAGATGCCCCACTCCTCGCGCAGCCGGTTGCGGCGCACGCGCGGCAGTTCGGGCAGCTCGGCGCGGAGCTTCTCCACCCACTCGCGGGACGGGGCGACCGGGACGAGGTCGGGCTCCGGGAAGTACCGGTAGTCCTCCGCCTCCTCCTTGACGCGCCCGGAGGTGGTGGAGCCGTCCTCCTCGTGGAAGTGGCGGGTCTCCTGCACGATCGTCCCGCCGCCGCCGAGTACGCCCGCGTGCCGCTGCACCTCGAAGCGGACCGCCCGTTCGACGGACCGCAGCGAGTTGACGTTCTTGGTCTCGGAACGGGTGCCGAACGTCTCCCGGCCGTGCGGGCGCAGCGACAGGTTGACGTCGCAGCGCATCTGGCCCATCTCCATGCGGGCCTCGGAGACGTCCAGCGCGCGGATAAGTTCGCGCAGTTCGGCCACGTACGCCCTGGCGACCTCGGGGGCGCGCGCGCCGACGCCGGTGATCGGCTTGGTGACGATCTCGATCAGCGGAATGCCGGCCCGGTTGTAGTCCAGCAGCGAGTGCGAGGCGCCGTGGATACGGCCGGTCGCGCCGCCGATGTGGGTGGACTTGCCGGTGTCCTCCTCCATGTGGGCGCGCTCGATCTCCACGCGGAAGACCTCGCCGTCCTCCAGTTGCACGTCGAGGTAGCCGCCGAAGGCGATCGGCTCGTCGTACTGGGAGGTCTGGAAGTTCTTCGGCATGTCCGGATAGAAGTAGTTCTTCCGGGCGAAGCGGCACCACTCGGCGATCTCGCAGTTCAGCGCGAGACCGATCCGCACGGCGGACTCGACGCCGGTCGCGTTGACGACCGGCAGCGAGCCGGGCAGCCCCAGACAGGTGGGGCAGGTCTGGGTGTTGGCGTCCGCGCCCAGGGCGGTGGAGCACCCGCAGAACATCTTGGTCCTGGTGCCGAGCTCGACGTGCACCTCAAGCCCCATCACGGGGTCGAAGTCGGCCAGGGCGTCCTCGTAGGACACCAGTTCAGTGACGGTCACGGAAATTCAAGCCTCTCAGTCGAGGACGTCGTCCACGACGTCTTCCAGGTCCATCCGGCGCAGTTCGCGGACGAGCAGCGCGACGCCCGTGACGATGCCGGCGGCCGACACGGCCACGTCGACGAGCTGGAGGGTGTCGCCCTCCGCACGGGCCTGCTTGCCACGCTTCACGGTGCCCACGACGCCGAACAGCGAGGTGGCGATGGAGATGTACATGCCGGTCCGGGACTTCTTGAATCCCTTGGCCTTCTGCAGCTTTCCACTCACAGCGACGGAGCCTCCTCGAGCAACGGGTGTCCCCAACGTGCCTGGTACGCGGCCTCGACGGCGGCACCGACACGGTAGAGACGGTCATCGGCCATGGCGGGGGCGACGATCTGCAGCCCCACCGGGAGCCCGTCCTCCGGCGCCAGGCCGCAGGGCAGCGACATCGCGGCGTTGCCGGCCAGGTTGGACGGGATGGTGCACAGGTCTGCGAGGTACATCGCCATCGGGTCGTCGGCCCGTTCGCCGATCGGGAAGGCGGTGGTCGGGGTCGTCGGCGAGACGAGTACGTCGACCTGCTCGTACGCCTTCTCGAAGTCGCGCGTGATGAGGGTGCGGACCTTCTGCGCGGAGCCGTAGTAGGCGTCGTAGTAGCCGGAGCTGAGCGCGTAGGTGCCCAGCATCACGCGGCGCTTCACCTCGTCGCCGAAGCCGGCCTCGCGGGTCAGCGCGGTCACGTCCTCGGCGGAACGGGTGCCGTCGTCGCCCACGCGGAGGCCGTAGCGCATGGCGTCGAAGCGGGCCAGGTTGGACGAGCACTCGCTCGGCGCGATCAGGTAGTAAGCGGCCAGGGCCTTGGTGAAGGACGGGCAGGACACCTCGACGACGTCGGCGCCCAGTTCCTTCAGCAGCTCGACGGCCTCGTCGAAGCGCTGCATCACGCCGGCCTGGTAGCCCTCGCCGCGGAACTCCTTCACCACTCCGACGCGCAGGCCCTCGACACCGCCGTTCCGCGCGGCCTCGACGACGTCCGGGACCGGCTGGTCGATGGAGGTCGAGTCCATCGGGTCGTGGCCCGCGATGACGCTGTGCAGCAGCGCCGCGTCCAGCACCGTGCGGGCGCACGGGCCGCCCTGGTCGAGGGAGGAGGAGAAGGCGACCATGCCGTAGCGGGAGACGCCGCCGTAGGTCGGCTTGACGCCGACCGTTCCGGTGACGGCGGCGGGCTGGCGGATCGAGCCGCCGGTGTCCGTGCCGATCGCCAGCGGCGCCTGGTAGGAGGCGAGGGAGGCGGACGAGCCGCCGCCAGAGCCGCCGGGGATGCGGGTCAGGTCCCACGGGTTGCCGGTCGGGCCGTAGGCGCTGTTCTCGGTCGAGGACCCCATGGCGAACTCGTCCATGTTGGTCTTGCCGAGGATGACCACGTCCGCCTCCTTGAGGCGGCGGGTCACGGTGGCGTCGTACGGAGGGATCCAGCCCTCGAGGATCCTGGACCCGACGGTCGTGGGGATGCCCGCGGTGGTGAAGATGTCCTTCAGCGCGAGGGGCACGCCGGCCAGCGGGCCGAGCTTCTCGCCGCGTTCCCGCTTCGCGTCGACCTCGCGCGCCTGGGCGAGCGCGCCCTCGCGGTCCACGTGCAGGAAGGCGTGCACCTTCTCGTCGACGGCGTCGATCCGGGCCAGGTGGGCCTCGGCGACCTGGACGGCGGTGACCTCGCCGGAGGCGATCTTCGCGGCGATCTCCGCGGCGGTGAGCTTGATCAGTTCACTCATGGCGGTCAGTCCTCCCCCAGGATCTGCGGCACCTTGAAACGCTGCTGCTCCTGCGCGGGTGCGCCGGAGAGCGCCTGCTCGGGCGTCAGGCTCGGACGGACCTCGTCCGGGCGCATGACGTTGGTCAGCGGCAGCGGGTGGGAGGTCGGCGGTACGTCCTCGTCGGCGACGTCGGACACGGCGGCGACGGCGCCGATGATGTCGTCGAGCTGTCCGGCGAAGTGGTCGAGCTCTTCGTCCTTCAGCTCCAGACGTGCCAGCCGGGCGAGGTGGGCGACCTCCTCGCGCGTGATGCCAGGCATGCGGATCCTCGAGGGTGAGTTGCGTGTGGTGGGCTCCGCCCAATCCTATGGCGACCGCGGCCTGTGGCCTAAACCGTTTGCCCGGCGGCCGCTCGTCGGCGCGGCGGGAGCACGGGGCGTCAGCGGGCGCGGGACCGAGGGTGCGGGTCAGAGGGCCGGCTGGTCGGCGCCGCGAAGGGGCGCGGCCGGGAGGGCGCGGGGCTTCGCGGGGCCGGCGCCGCGCGAGCGCAGCCATGCGGTGGCCTCCACGGGCGGCATGGCGGCGGCCACCAGCCACCCCTGCACCGCGTCGCAGCGCAGGTCACGCAGCCGTTCCCACGTCTCGTCGTCCTCGACGCCCTCGGCGACGACCTGCAGCCCGAGTGAGTGCGCGAGGTCGACCGTGCAGCGCACGATCTCCGCGTCCTCCGGGTCGACGGCGAGGCGGGCCACGAACGAGCGGTCGATCTTGAGTTCGCCGACCGGGAGCCGCCGCAGGTGGACCAGCGACGAGTAGCCGGTGCCGAAGTCGTCGAGCGACATCCGCACCCCGTGGCCGACGAGGGCGGCGAGAGTGTCGGCGGCGCGCTGGGGCTCCTCCAGCAGCACGTGCTCGGTGATCTCCAACTGCAGGGCGCTCGGCGGTACGCAGTGCCGGGCGAGGCGCGCGGCGACGGCGCCGGCGAAGCCGGGGCTGCGCACGTCGCGCGGGGAGACGTTCACGGCGACCGGCACGGTGAGTCCGGCGGCGCGCCAGCGGGCGACCTGCGCCAGCGCGGTCTCCAGCACGTACTCGGTGAGCCGCGGCATCAGGCCGGACGTCTCGGCGATCGCTATGAACTCGTCCGGGGGGACCCGGCCGCGGTCCGGATGCTTCCAGCGGACCAGGGCCTCCAGGCCGAGGACGCGGCCGTCGAAGCCCACCTTGGGCTGGTAGTGGAGTTCGACCTCGCCGGCGTCCAGGGCGCGGCGCAGGTCGGCGAGGAGCCCGAGGCGGTCGGGGGTGTTGCCGTCGCGGGTGGCCTCGTACACCTCGACACCGGAGCGGTCGCGCTTGGCCTCGTACATGGCGACGTCGGCGCGCCGCAGCAGCCCCTCGGCCTCCTGGGCGTGCTCGGGGAAGACGGCGACGCCGGCGCTGGCCTCCAGGACGAGGGTGAGCCCGTCCAGGTCGAGCGGGGAGCCGAGCGCGCCGACCACGTGGCGGGCGACGCGCTGGGCGCTGGTGGTGGAGTCGACCCTCGGCAGCAGGACGGCGAACTCGTCGCCGCCGAGCCGGGCCGCCTCGGCACCGCGCGGCAGGACGGCGCGGAGCCGGTCGGCGATCTGGAGCAGCAGCCGGTCCCCCGCCGGGTGGCCGAGGGTGTCGTTGACGGAACGGAACCGGTCGAGATCGATGAGCAGCAGTGCGGTGCGGCTCTCCGCGCGGCCGGCCTCGCCGAGCGCGGACCGGGCGCGCTGCATCAGCCACTGGCGGTTGGGGAGACCGGTGAGCGGGTCGCGGAGCTGTTCCTCGGCGCGGGCGCGGGCGATCCACAGGGTGGAGTCGAGGGCGATCAGCGGGACGGCGAACAACGGCAGCACCAGCGGCATGTGGACGCCGACGACCACGATCAGCGGGGAGATCCCGAGTAACGCGACGACGACCAGGCCCTGCCGCAGCAGCGCGGTGCGGGCGCAGCCGACGAGGTCGGCGGCCGGGGAGGCGAAGCAGCACCACAGCAGGGCCCGGCTGAGAAGCAGGTAGACGGTGGCGGCACCGATGAGTTCGGGCACCGCGTAGGCGTCCCAGTCGGCCGGCGTCCACGGGTCCTCGACGGAGGCGCTGACCTCGAAGAGCCCCAGTGTGAGGGCGGCTCCGCCGACGGCGAGAATGTCCGAGGCGCCGTGGACCAGCGCCTGGCGCCACCGGTTCAGGCGGGCGGCACCGACCAGGGTGACGACGGCCAGGGACACCAGCACCGAGGGCACCCAGCCGTACAGCAGCAGAATGGCCAGGGTGAGGGCTGCGCCGGAGCCGGTGCCGCCCCACCACCGGTCACGTCCGAGGGCGACGAGGTGCACCACCACGAGGCCGGTGAGGATCGCGAACGACCAGCCGGCGGCGCCGTCGGGGAAGAGGGCGTGTCCGCCGTGCAGCACCCGGTACACGCCGGCCGCGAGGGCGACGGCCGCGAGGGCGACCACGGCGGGCGCCACACCGGGCACGCCGAACGGGAAGACGCGCCGCAGCCATGACACGGTCTCGGCACCGCGGGGTTCCTGCATGCCCGTCCCTCTCACGACCGTCCGCGCCTGACGCCGCCACGACAGGCTCACCGTTCAACAGTAGGCCGGAACTGGCTGCCAGGGGCACCGATCTGCCGCGGTTGCCCGAATGCCGTCCGGTCGTGGACTCCCCTCTGGTATAGGCCGATCGGGTGGTGTCCAAACCTCGTTGCGCGAGCTGCCACCTGCCGGCGCCCCGCCGGGCCGGGTGCCGGCGAACGCGCAGGCGGCACGGGCATGCGGGCGGGCTACTCGGGTGGCGCCTGGGCGGCCTCGCGGGCGGCGTCGGCGCCTAGGGCCAACAGGACGGCGAAGCCGTCCTCGTCGAGAATCGGCACCTTCAACTGGACCGCCTTGTCATATTTTGAGCCAGGGTTATCACCCACAACGACGAATCCGGTCTTCTTGGAGACCGACCCGGACACCTTGGCGCCCTGCTGCTGCAGAGCTTCCTTGGCGCCGTCCCGGGTGTGCGAGGCGAGGGTGCCCGTGACCACCACGGTGATCCCCTCCAGGGCCCGGACGCCCTCGTCGCCCTCGGGCCGCTCCTCCTCCATCCGCACACCCGCGGTGCGCCAGCGCTCCACGATCTCGCGGTGCCAGTCCTCCGCGAACCAGTCCTTCAGCGAGGCCGCGATGGTCGGCCCGACGCCCTCGGTGGCCGCCAGCTCCTCCTCGCTCGCCGCCATGATGCGGTCCAGCGACCGGAACTCGCGGGCCAGGGCTTCCGCCGCGACCGGACCGACGTGCCGGATGGACAGCCCGGTGATGACGCGGGCCAGCGGCCGCCGCTTCGCCTCCTCGATCTTCTCCAGCAGCGCGAGGGTGTTGCGCTTCGGCTCGCCCTGCTTGTTGGCGAAGAAGGTGACGACCTTCGCCTCGCCGGTGTCGGGGTCGCGCTTGGGGAGCCCGGTGTCCTGGTCCAGGACGTGCGACCGGATCGGCAGCAGCTCCTCGACGGTCAGCTCGAACAGGCCGGACTCGTCGCGCAGCGGCGGCTCGGCCGGCTCCAGCGGCTGCGTCAGCGCGGTGGCCGCGACGTAGCCGAAGTGCTCGATGTCCAGCGCCTTGCGTCCGGCGAGGTAATAGATCCGCTCGCGGAGCTGGGCCGGGCAGAACCGGGCGTTTGGGCAGCGCAGGTCGACGTCGCCCTCCTTCATGGGGCGCAGCGCCGTCCCGCAGTCCGGGCACTCGGCGGGCATCACGAAGGCGCGCTCCGAGCCGTCCCGCAGGTCGGCGACCGGGCCGAGGATCTCCGGGATGACGTCACCGGCCTTGCGCAGCACCACGGTGTCCCCGATGAGGACGCCCTTGGCCTTCACCACGTCCTGGTTGTGCAGGGTGGCGAACTCGACCTCGGAGCCGGCGACGGTGACCGGTTCGACCACGGCGAACGGCGTGACCCGGCCGGTGCGGCCGACGCCCACCCGGATGTCGACAAGCCTGGTGTTGACCTCCTCGGGGGCGAACTTCCAGGCGATGGCCCAGCGCGGCGCGCGGGAGGTGGAGCCGAGCCGGCCCTGGAGCGGGATCTCGTCCAGCTTCACCACGACGCCGTCGATCTCGTGTTCGACGGAGTGGCGCCGGTCGCCGTACTCGGTGATGAACGTCCGTACCCCCGCCAGGTCGTCGACCACCCGGATGTGCGGGGAGACCGGCAGGCCCCAGCCGCGCAGCAGGTCGTACGCCTCGGAGAGCCGGTCGATACGGAAGCCGTCGCGGGCGCCGATGCCGTGCACCACCATGTGCAGCGGGCGGGACGCGGTGACCCGCGGGTCCTTCTGCCGCAGCGAGCCGGCCGCGGCGTTCCGCGGGTTGGCGAACGGCTTGTCACCGGCCTCCACCAGCCTCGCGTTGAGCTCCTGGAAGCCCTCCATCGGGAAGAAGACCTCGCCGCGCACCTCGACCAGGGCCGGAACGTCCGCGCCGGTGAGCCGCTGCGGGATGTCCGCGATGGTGCGGACATTCGGCGTGATGTCCTCGCCGGTCCGGCCGTCGCCGCGGGTCGCGGCACGCGTGAGACGGCCGTGCTCGTAGGTGAGGTTGACGGCGAGGCCGTCGATCTTCAGCTCGCACAGGAAGCGGTACGGCACGCCCTCCAGCTCGCGCGCCAGCCGGTCGCCCCAGCCCTCCAGCTCCTCCTCGTCGAAGGCGTTGTCCAGGGAGAGCATCCGCTCCCGGTGCGCGACCTCGGTGAACTCCGTCTCGTACTGCCCGGCGACCTTCTGCGTCGGCGAGTCGGGCGTGCGCAGCCCCGGGTGCTCCTCCTCGAGGGCCTCCAGCGTGCGCAGCAGCCGGTCGAACTCGGTGTCGCTGACGACCGGCGCGTCCTTGACGTAGTAACGGAAGCGGTGTTCCTCGATCTGCTCCGCGAGCAGCTGGTGCTCCTCCCGCTTTTCGGCGGGGATGCCGCTCTGCTCCGACTGCTGTGCGCCGACCACCGTCTCGTCCTCCCGTGCGTCCCGTAGCCCCGTCACTCAGGGTTGTCAGCGAGTGATCTCGCGGCCCGTACGCAGTGCTCCAGGACGGCCCGCGCGTACGCCGGGGAGGCGCCCGCGAGACCGCACACCGGAGTGACCGTCACCGACTCCGTCAGCAGAGCCGGCGACAGCCCCAGCCTGCGCCACAGCGACCTGACACCCATGACGCTACTCGCCGGGTCTGACAACGACGCGGCATCCGCGCCGTCGCCCGGGACGACGCCGGCGAAGAGCGCCGTGCCCGCCTCGGCGGCCTCGCCGATCGCGTCCTCGACACTCTCCGTGTCCGTGCCGCCGGACGTGAGCCGGCCGAAGTCGAACGACACGCCCGCCGCACCGGCCCGGCGCAGGAGTGCGAACGGCACCTCCGCGGCACACGAGTGCACGATCACCGGCCCGTCGTGCACCCCCACGAGGTCGCGCAGCGTCCCCTCCACCACGGCCCGGTCCACCGCCCGGTAGGTGCGGTAGCCGCTCGCGGTGGGCACCCGTCCGCGCAGCACGGCGGCAAGCGACGGCTCGTCCAGCTGGAGCACCAGCCGCCCGTCCGGCACGCGTCGCCGCAGGTCGTCGAGGTGCGCGCGCACACCCTCGGCGAGTGAGGCGGCCAGGTCCCGGCAGGCACCGGGGTCGGTGAGCATCGCCTCGCCCCCGCGCAGCTGGAGGGCGGCGGCGAGCGTCCACGGCCCCACCACGGAGACCTTCAGGGCGCCGGTGTGGCCCTGGGTGAACTCCTCCAGGGCGTCCAGGTCCTCGCGGAGCCAGGCCCGGGCCCGGCGGGTGTCCCGCCCCGGCCGGTCAGCCAGGCGCCAGCCGCTGGGCTCCAGCTGTGCGTACAGCTCGGCGAGCATCCCGGCGGTCCGGCCGGTCATGTCGGCGCCGGGCCCGCGCGCGGGCAGTTCGGGCAGGTACGGCAACGCCTCCAGCGTGCCCGTGACTGCCTTGGCGGTCTCGCGCGCGTCGCCGCCGGGCATCGAGCCGATGCCGGTCGCCGCGCCCGGACCCCACACGTGTCCGGCGGTGCGGTCGGGCGCGCTCATGCGGTCGGGCGCACGGACAGGTCGGTGACCTCGCTGCCGCGCGGCAGGTCCAGGGCGGTGAGCAGGGTCGTGGCGACCGCGTCCGGGGTGATCCAGCGCTCCGGGTCGTAGTCCCTGCCCTCCTGCCGGTGCACCTTCTCCTGCATCGGCGTGGCCGTGCGGCCGGGGTACACGGAGGTGACGCGCAGGCCGTTGCCGCTCTCCTCCCAGCGCAGCGCGTCCGCGAGGGCCTTCAGGCCGTGCTTGCTCGCCGCGTACGCCCCCCACTCGCCGTTCGTTCGCAGGCCGGCGCCGGAGTTGACGAACAGCACGTGGCCCTGGGCCAGGCGGAGTTGCGGCAGCAGCAGCCGGGTCAGCTCCGCCGGCGCCACCAGGTTGGCGGCCAGCGTGGCGTTCCAGACCTTCGGCGTCAGGTCGCCGACCGACCCCAGCTCGACCACTCCGGCGATGTGCTGGAGCGAGTCCAGCCGGTCGGGCAGGGTCTGGTGGCTCAGCGCCCAGGACAGCCGCTCCGGCTCGGCGAGGTCGCCGACGACGGTGTGCGCGCCGGGGAACTCGGCGGCCAGTTCCTTCGCGCGGCCCGCGTCGCGGGCGAGCAGCCACAGCACGTCGCCGCGGTCCAGCAGCCGGCGGGCGACGGCGGCGCCGATGCCGGAGCCGGCTCCGGTGATCAGGTGGGTGGCGGGGGAGGTGTGGGTCGACATGCCGACATCGTCCCTCACGCGCCGAGCGCGGCGATGGCCGCCTCGGCATCGTCGGCGAAGGTGACCAGGCCCGGCAGCGGCACCGGCAGGAAGCCCTCGGCGTCCATCCGTTCCATCTGCCGCCGCAGACCGTCGTAGAAGCCGGCGGTGTTGAGCACCACGACCGGCTTGCCGTGCAGGCCGTGCTTCTTCAGCTCGAGGATGTCCGTCGCCTCGTCCAGGGTGCCGGTACCGCCGACCATCACCACCACGGCGTCGGCGCGTTCCAGCAGCAGCGCCTTCCGTTCCGCCAGCGTCGCCGTGATGATCATCTCATCGGCGGCGACCCGCGCCCTGTGGTGGAGGAACTCCACCGAGATGCCCACCAGCCGCCCGCCGGCACCCTGCACGCCGTCGGCGACCACCTTCATCAGGCCGCAGTCGCTTCCTCCCCACACCAGCGTGTGTCCGCGCTTGCCGATAAGCTCGGCCAACTCGCGTGCCGCGCCGGTGTAGACCTCGTCGAGCTCGGCGGCGGAGCAGAAGACGCAGATGTTCAGCGGCCGCAGACCCTGCGGGGGCTTCAGGGGGGAGGCACTGTCCGTGGAGACCATGGGCAGCAGCGTAGGCGTGCCGACGGCGCCGCGCCGCCACATGGTGGTGTGCGGCGACAACGCGCTGGCCCAGCGGCTCACCCGGGAGCTCGCCGTCGTGTACGAGCAGCGGGTCACCGTCGTGCTGCCGTCGTTGCGCGGCGGTGACCACGGGCCGCAGATCGCGGCCCTCGTCGGCGACCCGGCCACCGCCGTCACCGCCGTCGAGGCACGTGTTCCGGACGACGCGGCGCTGCGCGCCGCCGGGGTCACGGAGGCCGCCGCGCTCGCCCTCACCTCGGGCGACGACCAGCTCAACGTGCACATCGCGCTGCGCGCACGGCGGCTCAACCCACGGCTGCGGCTGGTCATCCGGATGTTCAACCGGACGCTGGGCGACTACCTGGAGAAGCTCCTGGACCGCGCCGTGGAGGTCGCGCACCCGGAGCTGGACCCCTCCGCCGTCGACGCCTCCACCACGGTGCTGTCCGACTCCGACACCGCCGCGCCGTCACTGGTGGCCGCGGCCGTGGTCGGCAGCGACAAGATCGTCCACGCCGACGGGATGCTCCTGCGGGCCAAGGAACGCGCACTGGGGGCCGTCTCCCGCCCCGGCAGCCGGGGCGACCGCGAGCCCCTGTGCACCCTGGCGCTGCTTCCCGAGGGCGGGCGGCGGCGCGGCGCCCGGGCGAGGCAGTACGCCGCAGAGGACGCGGCCGAGGAGGACGTGGACGGGATCGGCCCCGTCCTGCTGCCCGACGAGGCCGAACTGCAGGGCCTCGCGCCCGGCCGCGGCGCCGTCGTACTGGAGGCCATCACGCCCCGCGACCGGCCCAACCCGGTCACCGGGCGCCTCCCCCGGTTACCCGCCGTCCGCGACCTGGGCACCCTGTTCTCCCCGCGGCTGCGAGCCTCCCTCGGCACCATGGCCCTACTGGTCACGGTGCTCGCCGGACTCAACTGGCGCTTCGGGAACGGCGGTCCACTGCACGCCGCGTACCTCACACTGCTCGACTTCCTGGCCATCAACGAGCCCAACGTCAAGGAGCCCGACCCGCAGCAGTTCCTGCAACTCCTCGCCAGCTTCGCGGGGCTGATGATGCTGCCGCTGCTGCTGGCGGTCGTGCTGGAGAGCTACGGCGCCTTCCGCAGGGCCACCTCGCTGCGCAGTCCCCCGCGCGGGCTCACCGGCCACGTGGTGCTGCTCGGCCTCGGCAAGGTCGGCACCCGGGTGCTGGACCGGCTGCTCGAACTCGACATCCCCGTCGTCTGCATCGAACGCGACCCCGAGGCGCGGGGCATCGCGCTCGCCCGGTCGCGGCGGGTGCCGACGTTGATCGCGGACGTCACCGACGACGGCGGCGTGCTGGAGGAGGCACGCATAAAGCGCGCCCGCGCGCTGCTCGCGCTCACCAGCGACGACGGCACCAACCTGGAGGCCGTGCTGTACGCACGCCAGGTCAAGCCCGAACTGCGTGTCGCGATGCGGCTGTTCGACGACGAGTTCGCGCTCACCGTCTACCGGACGCTGCGCGACACCTACCCGCTGGCGCAGACCAGGAGCCGCTCCGTGTCCGCGCTGGCCGCGCCCGCGTTCGCCGGTGCCATGATGGGCCGGCAGGTGCTCGGGGCGATCCCGGTCGGGCGCCGGGTCCTGGTCTTCGCCGCCCTCGACGTCCGGGGCAATCCGCTCCTGGAGGGCCGAACGGTCGCCGAGGCCTTCCGGCGCGACGCGTGGCGGGTGCTGGCGCTCGACGTCATGGAACGCTCCCGCGAGGGCACGCCCCGCCCGGCCGACGCCCCGGGGACCACTCCAGCGGGCGCGTACGACGACGGCGCGTCGCACGCGGTCGGCGTCGGCGAGCTGACCTGGCGGCTGCACCCGGGCTACGTGCTGCGGCAGGATGACCGGGTGGTCGTGGCGGCCACGCGGCAGGGCCTGGCGACGCTGCTCGCCGGAGCGCCTCCCGAAGCGGCTTCCGCCGCCGCGGACGAGCCTCCTGGCCTCCCCCGCCAGACCCGGCCCTGACCGCCCTCCGCTGTCGTGGCCGGACACCGCGACGGCGAGGGGCAGGCGCGAGCGGGCCGGGGATCAGCGGCGGAAGTGGAGGATGCCCCAGGTGAGGTCGGCGGCGCGCCCGCCGCGGACCCAGTCGGCGAGCCCTTTCTTCATCCGCGTCAGATAGTCCGCGCTGACCTTCGTGCCCAGGCCCTCCGCCTCCTGGCGTTCGGTCTCCTCCAGCACGCGCGCGTAGTGGCGGACCAGTTGCTCGCGGTATTCGGCGAAACCGCCGTCGTCCCCCACCGGCGTGAAGCCGAGCTTCGCCAGCTCGCGGCGGTAGAAGCCGGGTGATCCCATCGTGTCGAGGTGGAT
The DNA here is from genome assembly GCF_004795255.1 of Streptomyces sp. RKND-216. Classification (NCBI taxonomy): domain Bacteria; kingdom Bacillati; phylum Actinomycetota; class Actinomycetes; order Kitasatosporales; family Streptomycetaceae; genus Streptomyces; species Streptomyces sp. RKND-216. Next base: position 1,397,354 of record NZ_SSBQ01000002.1, read on the forward strand.
GCGGTCCAGGACCGGCTGCAGCCGGGTCTTGGGCACGCCGTCGGCGGCCATCGGGTCCGTGAAGATCAGCTGCCCTCCCGGCCGCAGCACCCGCGCCGCCTCCTGGAGGACCCGCAGCCGGTTGCCGCTGTGCAGGAACGCGTCCTGGGACCAGACGACGTCGACGCTCGCGTCCTCGAACGGGACGGCCTCGAAGGAGCCGTCGACGACGTCGATCCGGTCGTCGAGGCCGCGTTCCGCGTTCAGGGCGCGGTGCCGCGCGTTCTCCACCTCGCTGAGGTTGAGCGCCAGCACACGGCACCCGAACTCCGTCGCCAGGTGGCGCGCGCTGCCCCCGAACCCGGAGCCGAGGTCGAGGACCACCGTGCTCTCCCCCAGGCCCGTCCCCGCCTCCTCCCCGGCCGGGCCCAGCCGCGCCGCCATCCGCGCGACCGTGCGCCGGCTCGCGTCGGCTATCGGCTCGTCGGGGCGCTCGTAGAGGCCGATGTGGATGTCCTCGCCGCCCCAGACCGAGGCGTAGAACGCGTCGGCGTCCGCCGAGTTGTAGTAGCTGCGGGCGGTGGTCACCGCCGGCGAGTAGGCGGCGCCGAGGTCTGCGGTGTCCATCCGGTACTCCTTCTCCGCGACATGGACGAAGAAATCGGGCTGTTCGTCACGGTAGGTGTGCTGGAAGTCGCCGTACGTCTCGACGTGCTGGAATCCGACCTCCGTCATGAGCCGCCGCGTGTAGTCCTTCCGCAGCGGAAACATGTTGAGGTGGTAGACCGAATCGTCGGGGAAGGTGTACCGCATGCGGCACAGTCCGTCGTCCAGGTATTCCGGTTCCACCGCGACGTCCTCGCCGCAGTAGTAGTAGGTGTGTTTCGTCGAGAATCCGCGGTCGAGCATCGCGTCGTAGTTGCGCTGGTCGAGCACGAGAATTCCGTCGTGTTTCAGCATGGCGTAGAACTCGGCCAGCGCCCTGCGCCGGTCGCGTTCGGAGAAGAGGTGCGTGAAGGAGTTGCCGAGACACACGATCGCGTCGTACTGGCCGTGCACGTCGCGGTTGAGCCAGCGCCAGTCGGCCTGCACGACGCGCAGGATGTGGTTCCCGTAGCGCACGCCGTTGTCGAACGCCTGGGCCAGCATCTCCGCGCTGCCGTCGGCGCTGACCGTCTCGAATCCCGCGTCGAGCAGTCGCACGGAATGGAAACCGGTGCCGGTGGCCACGTCCAGGATGCTCTTCACGCCGCGCTTCCGCAGCAGGTCGACGAAGAAGCTTCCCTCGCTCTGCCTCCTCCTCTCCCAGTCGATCAGGGAGTCCCATTTCTCGACGAAGCCGGGTATGTACTCCTCAGTGTAGTGCCCGGTGTCCCGGACCTCCACGGGGTTCTCACCGAATTCCTGTGCGGGGCGCGCTGAAATGACGAGACCTCCCGGTTGTCGACGGCGGCGGGAGCACCGCGCGTTCCCGCCCTCACCCGGAGGTCCGCGGGGAACCACGCCGGGAGCTCCAAGGCGATCCCTGTCCAGTGCGGGGCGGGTCCATGCCTTCGAATCCCTGGTGTGTGGGCCTGCGGCGCCCGGGGCACCCGGGGGACGAAAGAGACCCAAGGTGCAGTTCGAGAGAAAGTGAACCATCGTGTCGTACGCAGTCAAGAGCACGCTCCCGGAGGGGGACCTCAAGGTCGTCGGCGAGGCGCTGCAGGGTGCCCTCACCGACCTGGTGGACCTCTCTCTCGTGGCCAAGCAGATCCACTGGAACGTGGTCGGCCCCCGCTTCCGCTCCGTCCACCTCCAGCTCGACGAGGTCGTCACGGACGCCCGCGAGTACACCGACACCGTCGCCGAACGTGCGTCCGCGCTCGGCGTCGCGCCCGACGGACGTTCCTCCACGGTCGCCTCGGGCACCGTCATCGACACGGTCAAGGAGGGCTGGCTCCAGGACTCCGACGCGGTGCGGACGATGGCCGACGCCCTCTACGCCGTGATCACGAGGGCGCGCACGCGGATGACGGCGGTCGGCGAGGTGGACCCGGTCACCGAGGACATCTTCATCCAGCTCACCGGTGACCTCGAGAAGCACCGCTGGATGTTCGAGGCCGAGAACCAGCGCTGACCGGGCACTCCTGCCGGTTTCCGGCCCCGGGGGGCGGACTCTTCCGCCGCCGGGGCCGGAGGCGTGCCCCCGGCGGCTCGTAGAATCGGGGGCATCATGGCTGACTCCGCCTACTTCGATCACGCCGCCACCACTCCGATGTACGCGGAGGCGGTCCGGACGATGACCGACCACCTCCCGGTGACCGGCAACGCCTCCTCGCTGCACGCCGCCGGAAGGCTGGCGCGTCGCACCGTCGAGGAGGCGCGGGAGACCGTGGCCGCCGCGCTCGGCGCACGCCCCAGCGAGGTGGTGTTCACCGCGGGCGGCACCGAGTCGGACAACCTGGCCGTGAAGGGCCTGTACTGGGCCCGCCGGGCGGCGGACGCGGCGCGTACGCGGGTGCTGGCGAGCCCGGTGGAGCACCACGCGGTGCTCGACGCGGTGCACTGGCTGGCCGACCACGAGGGCGCGGTGGTGGAATGGCTGCCGGTCGACTCGCTGGGCCGGGTGCACCCCGAGGCGCTGCGCGAGGCGCTCGCCCGCGATCCGTCCGACGTCGCCCTGGCGACGGTGATGTGGGCGAACAACGAGATCGGGACCCTTCAGCCGGTGTCCGAACTGGCTGCCGTATGCGCCGAGTTCGACGTCCCGCTGCACTCCGACGCGGTGCAGGCGGTGGGGCAGGTACCGGTCGACTTCGCCGGATCCGGTCTCGCCGCGCTGACCATGACCGGTCACAAGATCGGCGGCCCGTACGGAGTGGGGGCGCTCCTGCTGGGGCGGGAGTACGCGCCGGTGCCGCTGCTGCACGGCGGAGGGCAGGAGCGGGACGTGCGGTCCGGCACGCTGGACGTGCCGGCGATCGCGGCCCTGGGCACGGCCGCCGAACTGGCCACCGCCCGTACCGCGGACTTCGCCCGGGACGTCGGCGCGCTGCGGGACCTACTGGTGGCGGCGGTGGCCGAGGCCGTGCCGGACGCGGTGCTGAACGGCGACCCCGACCCCGCCGGGCGGCTTCCGGCGAACGTGCATTTCTCCTTCCCGGGCTGCGAGGGCGACTCTCTACTGCTCCTCCTGGACGCCCAGGGCATCGCCTGCTCGACGGGGTCGGCGTGCACGGCGGGCATCGCGCAGCCCAGTCACGTGCTGCTGGCGGCGGGGGCCGCACCGGACCTCGCACGCGGCACGCTGCGCTTCTCGCTGGGCCACACCTCGACGAAGGACGAGGTGGAGACGCTGGCGGCGGTGATCGGCCCGGCCGTGGAGCGGGCGCGTTCCGCGGGCCTGAGCTGAGCCGCGCGGCGGCCGGGGGCGCGTCCGCTCAGCCCGCCCTGCGGGCCACGACCAGCAGGTACTCCAGTTCGTAGCGGGCCGGTTCGCCGGGGCGGCCGCGGTTGGTGCTCCGGGCGTACTCCAGGTAGTCGCGGTCGAGTTCGGCGGTGCGCGTCGGGTCGTCGGCGAGACCCCGGTAGACGTTGATCACCGGGCCGAAGTTCTCCTTGTAGAACGCGCACATCGCCTCCGGGTCCTCGAACGGACCGCTGGTGATCACCTCGCGTGAGGTCTCCACCGCACGCGCCCGGCCGCCGAGCATCCGGCGTACGTGCTCCTCGGTGCCCCAGAGCAGCGGTGACTCGGCGTCCGGCGGGGGCGGTGGCGCGTACGCCCCGAGGGTGCGGAAGAACCGGCCGATGGTGCCCTCGGGCGTCCAGTTGATCATCCCGATGACGCCGTCGGGGCGGCACACGCGCAGCATCTCGCCGGCGGCGGCCTCGTGGTGGGGCGCGAACATGGCACCGACCGCCGAGGTGACCACGTCGAACGCGCCGTCCTCGAAGGGCAGCGCCTCCGCGTCGGCCTCCCGCCACTCCAGCGTGAGGCCGCGGGCCTCGGCCTCCTGCCGGCCGGCCGCCAGCAGTGCGGGAGTGAGGTCGGACGCGACCACGTCGGCGCCGGCCTCGGCGGCCCGGAGCGCCACGTTGCCCGTGCCGGCGGCCACGTCGAGCACGCGCATGCCGGGCCCGATCCCGCAGGCGCGGACCAGGCGCGGACCGAACTCGTGGATGACAGTGCGAACGATCTTCGGATAGTCGCCCAGGGCCCACATCTCGCGGTGCGCCGCCTTCATCGCCCTGTCGTCGACGGGGGCGGCGGCCGCTCCCCTGGTTCCTCCGGTGGTCATGGCTCCTCCTTGGCCGAGGGCCCCTCCTCTCAGCCTGGCACCTGAGCCGTGGGCGGCAACCGGAGGAGACCGACCGGCGCCGCCGGGCTCACTGCTTGACGGCTCCGGCGTTGGCGCCGCGGATGAAGTGCCGCTGGAAGAAGAGGAAGAGCAGGGCCACGGGAATCGTGGACAGCAGCGCCGCGGCGAGCTTGAGCGGGTACTGCGTGCCCTGTCCCAGCCCCCCCGCGACAAAGCGTGCGAGGCCGGTGGTGAGGGTCTCGTACTCGGGGGACTGGGTGGCGGCGAGGAAGTGGGTGAACTCGTTCCAGGACCCCTGGAAGGACAGGATGGTCAGCGTGATGAGCGCCGGGCGGGCCATGGGCAGCACGACGGACCAGAAGGTGCGGACGACGCCCGCGCCGTCGATCCGGGCCGCGTCCTCGATCTCGCGCGGGATGGACGTGAAGAACTGCTTCATGATGAAGATCCCGGCCGCGTCGGCCATCAGCGGCACGATCATGGCGAGGTAGCTGTCGAAGATGCCCAGCGTGTTGAACACCAGGAACTTCGGGATGAGCAGGACGACGCCGGGCACCGCCATCACCGACAGCAGCGCGGCGAAGAGCAGCGAGCGGCCGCGGAAGTCGAGCCGGGCGAGGGCGTATCCGGCCGCAGAGTCGAACAGCACCCGGCCGGCCGTGACCAGCAGGGTGACGACCACCGAGTTGCCGAGCCAGCGCAGGAACGGCACCCCGTCGACTCCGCCCAGCCCGAACAGCCGCCGGTACGCGTCCAGGGTCGCGGCGCCGGGGATCAGGGACAGCGGGTCGGCCGCGGCCTCCGGGGTGGTCTTGAAGGAGGTCGCGACCTGGACCGCGAAGGGGAAGACGTACAGCAGCGCGCCCAGGGTGATCAGCAGGTAGCCGGCCAGGCGCAGCGGCCGTCCGGAGGTGCCGCGGGCGACGGGGCGGCGGCGGGGGGCGGCCGCCGCCGGGCGCGTACGGAGGCGGGTGGGGGTGTCGGTGCTCACCGGGTGCGGCTCCTCTGCTTCCGTGTCGTCCCTTCCGCGTCCCGGTCGCGCAGCACGTACCGCTGGAGGGCGGTGAAGACCAGGATGATCGCGAGCAGCAGGAAGGCGATGGCGGCGCCCTTGCCGTACTGCGCGTTGTCGAAGCCCTCGGTGTAGGAGAGGTAGGCGGGTGTGAGGGTGGTGTTGGCGGGGGCGCCCTGGCTCATCACGTACACCTGGTCGAAGACCTGCCAGGTGGCGATCAGTCCCAGGGTGAGGACGAGGAAGGTCACCGGCCGCAGGGCAGGCAGGGTGACGTGCCGGAAGACGCCCCAGCGGCCGCAACCGTCGATGCGGGCGGCCTCCTCAAGCTCGGCGGGAACGTCCTGGAGTGCGGCCAGGAAGATCAGCATGAAGGTGCCTGAGGTGGTCCAGACGGCGAGCAGGATGATGGTGGTCATCGCGACCGAGGGCCCGGCCAGCCAGTCCCACCAGCTCAGTCCCAGCACCTCGTTGCCGGCCAGCGCCTGCGGCGGGCGGGCGGCGTCGACGAGACCGAGGCCGTCCAGGACGACCCAGGTGAGGCCCCGGGCGTCGGTGAACCAGTTCGGTCCGTCCACACCGACGTGGGAGAGCACGGTGTTGACCGCTCCGCTGCCCTGGAAGAGGAACAGGAAGATGGTCGAGATGGCGATGGAGCTGGTCACCGACGGGAAGTAGAAGGCCGTCCGGTAGGCGCTCTTCGCCTTCAGCACGCGCTGGTTGACCGCGAGGGCGAGGCCCAGCGAGACGACCGTCTGGAGCGGGACCACCAGCAGGACGTAGAAGAAGTTGTTGCGCAGGGACGTCATCAGCTGTTCGCGGTCGAGGCCGTCCCGGGCCAGCAGGTCGGCGTAGTTGTCCAGGCCGACGAAGTTCTCCGTGCCAGTGAAAGGGTTGGACTGCCCGTCCCAGTCGAGGAGGCTCACCCACAGCGCCATCAGGATCGGCGCCAGCAGGAAGAGACCCAGCACGGTGACGGCCGGGGTGACGAACAGCCAGCCCCACAGGCCCTCGCGGCCGCGGCGGCCGCCGTTCCGCCCTCCGGGGAGCGGGCCGGAACGGCGGGCCGACGGGGTGGTGAGCGCGCTCATCGGTCGGCCAGCGCCTGCTCACCGTTGCGCTGCAGCTCGGCGAGGATCTTCTCCGGGTCGCCGGTACGCAGGCCGGCCAGGTCGGTGTCGAATTGCTGGAGCACCTTGGCGAACCCCGGCAGCGTCACCGGCCCTTCGGCGTACCCGGTGCCCGCGACGAACGCGCCGCTCTCCGGGAACGCCGTCCCGTACTCCCCCAGCGCCTCGGTGCGCGAGGGCATCACGCCGAACGCCTCGGCGAACGTCATCTGCTGGTCCGGGGCGGTCAGGGCCTCCACCAGGTCGACGGCTGCCTCGTGGTGGGCGCTCTTCTCGGCGACGCCCCAGCAGGTGCTGAAGGAGAGCGTGCCCTGGCCCTCCGGGCCCCCGGGCAGCTCGACCGTCCGGTAGTCCAGGTCCGGGTAGTCGTTGCGCAGCGCGCCGGTCAGCCAGTTGCCCTCGATGGTCATGGCCGCGCGCTCCTTGCCGAACGCCTCGCCGCCCCAGCCGGAGTCGACCTGCTTGGAGTACTTCAGCGAGCCGCTGCGCAGCATGTCCTTGACGTAGGTCAGGGCGCGCAGATTCTCCGGGGTGTCGGCCGCCATCTTCTGCTGCCCGTCGTCGGTGATCCAGCCGCCGCTCTGCCGCATGAAGGCGCCGACCCGGTTGTAGGTCGGGTCGAAGACGAGGCCGGTGACGTCGCCCTTCGTCAGCTTCCCGGCGACGTCCTCCAGTTCCTGCCAGTCGGTGGGAACGTCGTCGTCGGTGAGCCCCGCCTTCTTCCACAGGTCGTTGTTGATCGCGAGGGCGAGCGTGGAGGAGTCCTTGGGCACGCACACCAGCTCGTCCTCGTGACTGAACGAGGCGCGCAGTCCCTCGACGAAGCCGTCCGCCTCCACCTGGTCGCCGTAGGCGTACAGCGAGCCGCCGTCGGCGTAGTTGGCGAACTGGTCGGAGGTGACGTAGAAGACGTCCGGCGGCTCGCCGCCCGCGAGGGCCTGCCCGAGCTGCTGGTTGAGGTCCTGCGCCACCTGGACCCTGACCTGGTGGCCGGTCTTCTTCTCCCAGCGGGCGACGGCCTTCTTGAGGGAGTCGGCCTCGGCGTCGGTGGAGGCGGCGATCATCATCGCCAGCTTCTGCCGGGCCGAGTCGTCCTGCGCGGTCTTCTCGCTGCTGCCGAACTGCGATCCGCAGCCGGAGAGGACGAGCGCGGCGCCGGTGAGCAGTGCGGCGGTGCGTATCGGGGGTCGCATGGGTCTTCCTCCGTCACAGGGGGGTGGGCGGTTCAGGCGGTGGGAGGCGCCGGTGAGCTGTCGCGCACGACCAGTTCGGGCGCGACCAGCGCGTGCCGGTCGGGGGCGTCGGGTTCGCCGATGCGCTGCAGCAGGAGCCGTACGCACTCGCGGCCGAGGAACTCCAGCGGCTGCCGCAGGGTGGTCAGGGAGGGCCGCAGCAGCGGGGCGAAAGGGGCGTCGTCGAAGCCGACGACGGCCAGCCGAGCGGGCGGTTCGCCGCGTGCGTCGAGCGCGCGGTAGCAGCCCATGGCCAGAGAGTCGCTGGCGGCTACGACGGCCGTGGCCGGGGTGTCGTCCAGCAGCCGGTGCGCCGCGTCGGCCGCGGCCTCGATCGAACCGTCCGCCCGGGCGCGCAGGCCCTCCGACGGCAGTCCGTGCCGCTCCAGGGCCTCGCGCCAGCCCCGCGCGCGGTCGTCGCCGACACCCGAGCCCTCGGGCCAGCCGAGGAACGCGATGTGCCGGTGCCCCCGCGCGACGAGATGGTCGACGGCCGCGGTCGTGCCGTGCGCACCGTCCACGTCCACCCAGTCCCCGGCGTCCCGGGTGCCCCAGGCGCGGCCGAACGCGACGAACGGGATTCCGCGTTCGTGCAGCCAGCTCTGCCGCCGGTCGCCGACCACGGTGTTGGTCAGCACGAAGGCGTCGACCGAGTCCTCGCGGAGCAGTTCGGCGTAGGTGCCGGTCTCCTCCTCGCCGCCGGGCGAGGGGAAGAGCAGCACCCGGTAGCCGGCGTCGTCGAGGCTTTCGGTGAGGGCGTGCAGGAAGCGGTCCAGCACCGGAGTCGGCACGGCGGCGGCCACCGGCCGCACGGCGTACCCGATGAGCCTGCTCGACCGGGTGCGCAGCGAACGCGCCGCCCGGTGCGGGCGGTAACCCAGCTCACGGATGGTGGCGTTGACGCGCGCCAGGGTCTCCGGGCGCAGCAGCTCGGGGGTGTTGATCGCATTGGAGACGGTCTGCCGGCTGACGCCCGCCCGTGCCGCGACGGTGGCCATCGTGACGGGTCCCCCGTCGCCCTTCACGTCGTCCCTCGGCATGCCCGGCCTCCTCGGTGGTCTGAATTGGATCGATCAAACCTCTTCCCCCATGCGTGGACGGGGAAATATCGTCAGGGCGGTTTGATCGATCCAATGAGCGAAGAGATTGGCCGCCGATGGACACCACTGTCAAGAGTCAGGCGCCCACGGGTTCCGGCGCCGCGACAGGACTGCAGCCCTTCCTGCACGACGCCTGCGTGGTGCTGGCCGCGCCCGCCGTGGCGCTCTCCCGGCCCGCCGGCGCCATGCGCTCCGGCGCGGACGGCTTCTTCCGCGGCGACCGCCGCTTCCTCTCCCGCCTGGTCGCCGACGTCGAAGGCGTGCCCCTGGCCCCCGTGCGCACCGGACACTCCGACGCCTCCACGGCCGCCTTCCGCACCGTGCTGCGCGGGGTCGGCGAGCAGACCGCCGACCCCGCCGTGACGCTTCGCCACACCCGCACCGTCCACCCCGAAGGACTCCGTGAGTCCTTCGAGTTCCACAACGCCGGTCCCCTCGACGTCACCGTGCCTCTGGCCCTCTCCCTCGACGCCGACTTCGCCGCCATGGACGACGTGAAGGCCGGCCGTCGGGCCGCGCCCCCCGGCGTGCGCCGCGCCGACGGCGCACTGCGCTGGCACTGGCAGGAGTGGGAGTCCCGCCTCACCTCCACCCCCGCCCCCGACTCCGTCGACGACGAGGGCGGCACCGCCGTCCGCGCGCACTACCGGCTGACGCTGCCGCCAGGCGGCCGTGCCCGCGTGGACCTCGACTGCGCGGCCGTCGACCGCGACGGCTTCCCGTTCGCCCCGGCCCCCACGCGCCGGGTGCCGTGGAGCCGGCCGCGGCTGCGCGTTCCGGACCACCGCTTCCCCCGCCTCCTCGACCGCTCCCTCGACGACCTCGCCGGCCTCCTGCTCACCGACCCCGAACACCCGCAGGACACCTTCCTCGCCGCCGGAGCGCCCTGGTTCCTCACCCTCTTCGGCCGCGACGCCCTGTGGGCCGCCCGCATGCTGCTGCCGCTCGGCACCGACCTGGCGGCCGGCACGCTCCGCACCCTCGCCCGCCGCCAGGGCACCCGCGACATCCCGGCCACCGAGGAGCAGCCCGGCAAGATCCTGCACGAAGTCCGCCGCACGTCGCAGCTGCTGGACGAGGGCACCACCCTCCCCCCGCTCTACTACGGCACGGTCGACGCCGGCCCCCTCTGGGTCGCCCTGCTGCACGACGCGTGGCGCTGGGGCCTCGCCGAGACCGAAGTGGAAGCCCTCCTCCCGCACGCCGAACGCGTCCTGGCCTGGATGGCCGAACACGGCGACGCCGACGGCGACGGCCTACTGGAATACGTCGACAGCACCGGCAAAGGCCTGGCCAACCAGGGCTGGAAGGACTCCGGCGACTCGATGCGCTGGCGCAGCGGCCGCCTGGCCGTCGCGCCGGTCGCCCTGAGCGAGGTCCAGGCCTACGCGCACGAGGCCGCGGTGGGCGGCGCGGCACTGCTGCGGGCGTTCGGACGGCCGGAGGCGGACCGCTGGGAGGCGTGGGCGGCCCGGCTCCGTGACCGCTTCCGCGACCGCTTCTGGCTCGACGACGCGCGCGGCCCCTACTGCGCGGCAGCGCTCGACGGGCAGAAGCGCCCCCTCGACACGGACACCTCCAGCCACGGGCACCTGCTGGGCACCGGGCTGCTCACGGAGGAGGAGAGCGGGCTGCTCGCCCGCCGCCTCGCCTCCCCCGAACTGGACTGCGGCTTCGGGCTGCGCACCCTGGAGACCGGCGCCACCGGCTTCAACCCGCTCGGCTACCACATCGGCAGCGTCTGGCCCCACGACACGGCCATCGCCGTGCACGGCCTCGCGCGGGCCGGGTTCCCGGACGAGGCCGACTCCCTGGTACGCGGCCTGCTCGCGGCGTCCGAGACGTTCGACGCCCGCCTGCCGGAACTGTTCGCCGGGCACGGCAGCGGCGTGGACACGGGGCCCGCCCCGTACCCGGCGGCCTGCCGGCCCCAGGCGTGGGCGGCCGCGTCCTCAGTCCACATGCTGCGGGCGCTGCTCGGGCTGGAGGCCGACGTCCCGGGCGGCACGCTCCGGGTGGCGGACTCCGTCGCGGAGTGCTGGCGTCCGCTGCGGGCCGAGGAGCTGTCCGTGGCGGGCCACGCGTTGTCGGTGGCTGTCGACGTGGGGGGTGAGGTGCGGGCCACGACGGCGGCCCCGGTTTCCGCCGCTTCTCGGCGGGGGTGACGGGGTGGGGGGTGTTGGGGCTCGGTGTGGGCGCGGGGCGGTGGCTGGTGTGTGGGGTGCGGGTCGGGGGCGTGGGCTGCGGTCCGGGCCGATGACCCGGAAACCCATGATTTACGGGCCGCGTTCTCGGCGAACAGAGGGCACGACTCGTACTTCGCGGCCCACACATCACGGGCAAGTGTTTCCGGGCGCATCGGCCCTGCCCTCCGCCCACGCCCCCTCACGTCCCACGCCGCCGCCCCCGGCCCACCCCCGTGCCCCTGGGGGACGGGTAGGTCGCAAGGGGCACCCGGCGCAGGACCGTACCCTCCCGCAGGGCGACCCGAGGCAGGAAGGTGGGCTCTCAGCCAGTCGTCGTGGTGAGGCGGCGCAGGGTGGCGTGGGCAGGCGGGCCCCAGGACGGTTTGCCGCCAGGACGGCCGTGGACTCCTGCGTCGCCGATCAGGATGCATACCAGAGCCCGCAGCACCGCCCAGCCGCGGGCGCGCCGCAGGGTCGCCGCGTCCGGGGTCGGCCGGTAGGCACCGTAGAACCGGTCGACGGCGCCGTCCGGCAGCAGCGCCCACGGAGCAGCGAGGTCGCAGGCGGGGTCTCCCGCGCAGAGCTCACCGAAGTCGATCACCCCGCAGAAGGTGCCGCCCGCGGTCAGGACGTTGGCCGGATGCAGGTCGCCGTGAATCCACAGCGTGGGCCCGTCCCATGCGGGCGCGGCGGCGGCGTCCTCCCAGATCGCGCGGACGGCGTCCGGCTCGGGGATCAGCCCCAGCCCGTCCGCCATAGCAAGATGCCGGGCGAACCCCTCCGCCAGGTCGGCCAGCGGACCTCCGCGGAGACCGACGGGGGCCCCGGCGGGAGCGGGCTTGTGTAGAGCCGTCAGGAAGGCGGCCAAGGAGTCGGCCGCACCGATTCCGTTCGTGGCGGGCGCACGGTCGGCAGGTTCCCCCGGCACCCAGGTGGTGACGATCCACGGCCGCGGAAACCGCTCGCAGGGTTCCCCCAGCCGCTGCGGAACCGGAGTGGGCAGCGGAAGGTGCGGGGCGAGAGCCGGAAGCCAGGCATGCTCCTTGCGCAGCAGCTCGTCCGCGGACTCCGTCGCCCAGGGCAGACGGACAGCCAGATCGTCCCCCAGCCGCCACAACTGGTTGTCCCAGCCCCGCGCCCCGAGCCGCACCGGCTGCCCGGCCAAGTCCGGGTGCTGCTCCCGAAGCAAGTCCCGGATCAGTCCCGCGTCGATGTCGATCTCCCCGTGTCCCATGCGGTGCGACCCTAGCGAGCCCCGGCCCGCAAGCGCTCACATCTCCCCCCGGGTCGCCCGGCGGGAGGGCACGGGACTGCGCCGGGTTCCCCTTGCGACCTACCCCTCCCCCAGGGGCACGGGGGTGGGCCGGGGGCGGCGGCGTGGGACGTGAGGGGGCGTGGGCGGAGGGCAGGGCCGATGCGCCCGGAAACACCTGCCCGTGATGTGTGGGCCGCGACATACGAGTCGTGCCCTCTGTTCGCCGAGAACGCGACCCGTAAATCATGGGTTTCCGGGTCATCGGCCCGGACCGCAGCCCACGCCCCCGACCCGCACCCCACACACCAGCCACCGCCCCGCGCCCACACCGAGCCCCAACACCCCCCACCCCGTCACCCCCGCCGAGAAGCCGTGGCGCGCCGTACGAGCGACAGGTACCGGTCCCAGTCCCAGTGCGGCCCCGGGTCGGTGTGGTCGGCCCCCGGCACCTCGTGGTGGGCGATGATGTGCTCCCGGTCGACGGGTATGCCGTACCGGGCGCAAATGCCGGCGGCGAGCTTCGCCGACGACTCGTACATCGCGTCCGTGAAACCCTCGGGCCGGTCGACGAAGCCCTCGTGTTCGATGCCGATGCTGCGCCGGTTGTACTCCATGTTGCCGGCGTGGTGGCCGACGTCGAGTTCCCGGATCATCTGCGCGACGTGCCCGTCCTCGGCGCGCACCACGTAGTGCGCGGCGGCGCCGTGTTCCGGGTCCTGGAAGACCTTGAGCGCCACGGCGTAGCTTCCCTGCACGACGTGGACGACGATTTTGTCGATCTCCCAGTCGTACGGGCGGTCGGCGAGGTTGTAGTTCTCCTCGGAGGCGGGCACCCATTCGGCGCCGGGGTGGTCGACGGCGCCGGGCTCGCGGTCGCGCTGGTTGCCGGGCATCCGCCACCACCACCGTTCGAGGTCCTCGTGGACGAGGTAGCCGGCGCCGCCGAGTGTCGCGGCGACGGCGCCGAGAACGACGGCGCGGCGACCGGGCCCGCGGCCGGGCCTCCGGCGGCGCTGCACGTGACGGCCGTCGGCGCGGCGGGGGGATCCGGACTGGGATTCTGTGGTGCGGCTCACGGCCGGAACAACGCGGACGGGACCCCGTTCGGTTCCACGGCGGGCCGTACCCTGGAGGGGTTATGGCTGACTCCCCCGCTGTCCCCACCGAGACCACCGCGCCGTCGAGGCGGTCCGCGCCGTCGAGCCGGACCGCGCCGCCGAGGCGGCTGAAGGTGCTGGCCGCCATGTCGGGCGGTGTCGATTCGGCGGTCGCCGCCGCCCGCGCCGCCGAGGCCGGGCACGACGTCACCGGCGTGCACCTCGCACTGTCGGCGAACCCGCAGTCGTTCCGTACGGGTGCGCGCGGCTGCTGCACGCTGGAGGATTCGCGGGACGCGCGCCGCGCGGCGGACGTGATCGGCATCCCGTTCTACGTGTGGGATCTGGCCGAGCGCTTCCGGGAGGACGTGGTCGAGGACTTCGTCGCCGAATACGAGGCGGGCCGTACGCCGAACCCGTGCCTGCGCTGCAACGAGAAGATCAAGTTCGCGGCGCTGCTGGACAAGGCGCTGGCGCTGGGCTTCGACGCGGTGTGCACCGGTCACTACGCGACGGTCGTGGTGCGGGAGGACGGCTCGCGTGAACTGCACCGGGCGAGCGACGAGGCGAAGGACCAGAGCTACGTGCTGGGGGTGCTGGACGAGCGGCAACTGGCGCATGCGATGTTCCCGCTGGGCGAGACGCTGACGACGAAGGACGAGATCCGGGCGGAGGCGGAACGGCGCGGCCTGGCGGTGGCCAAGAAGCCGGACAGCCACGACATCTGCTTCATCGCCGACGGCGACACCCGCGGGTTCCTCGCGGACCGGCTGGGCCGCGCGGAGGGCGACATCGTGGACGAGGCGGGGACGAAGGTCGGCTCGCACGAGGGTGCGTACGGCTTCACGATCGGCCAGCGCAAGGGCCTCAAGATCGGCCACCCGGCGGCGGACGGCAAGCCGCGGTACGTGCTGGACATCTCGCCGGTGGACAACACGGTCACGGTGGGGCCGGCCGCGGCGCTGGACGTGGCGGGTCTGACCGCGGTCCGACCCCGGTGGTGCGGGACGCCGCCGCGCGGTCCCGGCCGGTACACCGCACAGCTGCGGGCGCACGGCGGGGAGACGGCGGTGGCGGCGGAGTGCGCCGGGGACGAGCTGCGGGTGCGGTTCGACACGCCGGTGCGCGGCGTCGCCCCGGGGCAGGCGATCGTGCTGTACGACGGCACGCGGGTCGTCGGTTCGGCGACCATCGCCACCACCGAGCGCCCGGTTCCTACCCGCCGGTAACAACTGCGGTGTACGGTGCCCGCATGAGCCTCAGCGAGTTCGACCGGGACACCGCCGTCACCCCGCGGGAGCCGGGCGTGTACGACGCCGACCTGTCCGGCGGGTGGGCCATCGGGAGCGCCCTCAACGGCGGTTACCTGCTGGCGACGATGGCCCGTGCGCTCGGCGACACGATGCCGCACCCGCATCCGTTCACGGTCAGCACGCACTACCTGACGGCCACGGCGGCCGGACCGGCCACCGTGCGGGCGGAGACCGTGCGCGCCGGGCGCACCCTGTCCACCGGCGCGGCCTCGCTGTTCCAGACCGGCCCCGACGGCCGGGAGGTCGAACGCATCCGGGTGCTGGCGACGTACGGCGACCTGGCGACGTTGTCCGAGGACGTCCGGACGGCCGCGAAGCCGCCGGAGATGCCGCCGTACGAGCACTGCCTCGGGTCGGAGCACGCGCCGAGCGGATCGTCGCCGGTGATGGCGGACCGGCTGGACATGCGGCTGGACCCGGCCACGGTCGGCTGGGCGGTCGGCGCGCCGTCCGGAAAGGGCGAGATGCGGGCCTGGTTCTGCCTGGCGGACGGCCGGGACCCGGATCCGCTGTCGTTGCTGATGACGGTCGACGCGCTGCCGCCCACGGCGTTCGAGCTGGGCATCGGCGGCTGGGTGCCGACGGTCGAACTCACCGCGCACGTGCGGGCGCTGCCCGCTCCGGGTCCGCTGCGCGTGGCGCTGAGCACGCGGAACCTGGCCGGCGGCTTCCTGGAGGAGGACGCCGAGGTCTGGGACAGCGCGGACCGCCTGGTCGCCCAGTCGCGCCAGCTGGCCCGCGCCGTACGGGGCTGACACGCGCGCGGCCCCGCGCGTGTCAGGCGGCCGACGGCGCTGTGCGGGGTGCCGGAGACGAGGCGACGGCCTCCCGCAGCAAGGCGACGTAGGCCGTGGCCCAGCCCTCGACGGTTTCCGCGTCGAACAGGTCCCGGGCGTACCGCAGATGGCAGCGGATCCGGTCCGTCTCCGGCACGAGCACCAGGCACACCTCGGACCGCATGCCGTCGACGGTGAGGTCGTGGACCTCGCCGGTCACGTCCGGCAGGTCGAGGGCGGGCGCCGCCTGGTTCTGCATCACCACGACGGCCTGGGGGAAGCGGTCGTCGGCCGGCCGGCCACGGGCCGCCCTGTCCTCGAGGAGCAGGGCGAGCGGGTAGTCCTGGTGTGCGGCGGCGCCGAAGAACGCGCGGGCCGCCGCGTCGACGGACACCACCGGCTCCCCGCCCCCGCCGGATCGCAGCCGCAGCGGCACGTTGTTGGTGAACGGCGCGACGAGCGGCTCGTGTTCCAGCCGGATGCGGTTGGCGATGTTGCAGGCGACGACGACCTCGGGCCGGCCGCTCAGCCGGCAGAGCAGGGTGCCGTACACGCTGAGCATCACGGTGAAGACCGTGGTGTCCCGTCTGCGGGCGAGCGCCTCCACCTCGGCCGACAGGTCCGGAGAGACGGTGAACTCCACCGCGGCGCCCCGGTTGGTGTGCCGCTCGGGGCGGGGGACGTCGAGGGGAAGGCGGAGATCGAACGGCGCGTCCGCGAGTTCCTCGTCCCAGTAGGCGCGCAGTTCCCGGATCCGGGGGCCGGAGAGGTGGTCCCGCTGCCAGCGGCCCACGTCCGGGTAGGCGACGGCGAGCGGGGGCAGGGTCGCCTGCTCGTCGGTGGGCGGGGCCTCGCCGGGGTGGCGGAGAGCAGCGGTGTAGAGGGCGGTCAGGTCGCGCAGCAGGACGTCCAGGCCCCAACCGTCGATCACGATGTGGTGGACCACCAGCATGAACGTCCACTCCCGAGGACCGCGGCGGAGCAGGGCGGTGCGCAGGAGCGGCGCGACGGCCAGGTCGAACGGTTCGCCCGCGGTGCGACGCACCCAGTCGTCGCCCGCCGCGCCGCGTGCTCCGGGCGGCAGGGTGGACAGGTCGGTGACGGGCAGCGGGACCGGTGAGACCGGCAGCACCTCCTGCACCAGTTCCTCGCCGTACCGGACCAGGCGGCAGCGCAGCGTGCCCTGCCGGGCGGTGAGGGCCGTGAGGGCGCGGCCGAGGGCGTCCACGTCGAGAGGGCCGGTCAGTTCGATGCGCTGGGCGACGTTCAGCCCGGCGGGCAGCCTGGCGGTGTGGTGCTGCGCGTGCATGCGGCGCTGGAAGTACGTGGCGGGCCCGCTGGACTCGACGGGCGGCGTGTCGGCGTGTGCGGCGAGCCGGCGCAGCAGCCCGGCCTTGTGCGTGCGTAGCCGTTCCAGCAGGTCGTCGGTCATCGCGTGCTCGGGCGCGTCGAAGTGCAGGCTGTCGCCGTCCGGACGGAGCCGGACGTCGCGGGCGCGCAGCGTGCCGAGCAGGTCGGTGAGCGCGTCGGCGGTCATATCGTGCCCCTCACCCTCGCGCCGCCGTTCGCGGCCGCGTTCGGCTCCGGTGGCCCCGCGGGGGCGTCGGCCTCCGCCGCAGCCGGGTCCTCCCGGGTCAGCCGGACGGCCGCCGCCCGGACGGTCGGCGCGCGGAAGAACTCCAGCACCGACATCTCCGCGCCCATCTCGGCCCGCATCCGGTTCAGCAGCCGCACCACGTTGAGCGAGTGCCCGCCGAGGTCGAAGAACGAGCGCTCCACCGAGAGGCGCGCCAGTCCGAGTTCGGCGGCCCACAGGTCGTGCAGGCGCCGTTCGAGGTCGGTGCGGGGCGGTGCCTCGTCCGCGTCGGAGGACAGGTCCGGCAGCGGCAGGTTCAGCCGGTCGATCTTGCCGCTGGATCCCTTCGGCAGCGATGGCGGGAACACCCAGGCACGCGGCACCAGGTGGTCGGGGAGCCGGTCGCCGAGCGCGCGCACGAGCCGGGTGCGTGCCCGTTCCTCCCCTGCCGGGTCCGGGGGTCCCGAGTCGAGGACGGCGTGGGCGACCAGGTACGGCGCTCCGTCCCGGTCGGTGCGGGCGACGACGGCCGCCTCCCGCACGTCCGGAAGCTCCGTCAGGACGTGCTCCGCCTCACCGGGTTCGACCCGGTGGCCGCGGATCTTGACCTGCCGGTCGGCGCGGCCCAGGAACTCCAGCATGCCGTCGTTGCGCCGCCGGACCAGGTCACCGGTGCGGTACAGGGGTCCGGCCACGCGCCCGTGCGGGTCCTTGAGGAACCGCTCCGCGGTGAGCCCGGGCTGACCGACGTAGCCGGCGGCCACGTGGGCGCCGGCGACGTACAGTTCACCGGCGACGCCCACGGGGACGGTGCCCAGCTCCTCGTTCAGGACGAGCGCCCGAGTCCCCGGAACCGGCAGCCCGATGGCCGGTACGCCGGAGCGGGCGCCGCGCTCGGGCACCTCGGTCCAGGTCGACACGACCGTGTTCTCGGTGGGCCCGTAGATGTTGACCAGCCGGAAGGGCGCGCCGTCCGGACGCCAGCCGTGGAGCCGGTCGCCGCCGGTGATGAGCAGCCGCAACGCGGCGTCCTCCGGCCACTTCGCCGCCAGCAGCTGTTCGGCCAGCGGCGTGGTGAAGAAGGTGCTGGTGATCCGTTCCGCGACCAGCCAGTCGCGCAGCGCCTCGGGGGCCGCCCGGACCTCTTCGGGTACGACGTGCAGGCTCGCGCCCGCCGCGAGGTGCGCCCACAGCTCGAGACCGCAGGCGTCGAAGGCGGGGCTGGAGATCCACGCGGCCCGGTCCGTGGCGGTCGTGCCGAACTCGCGGTGGTGCCAGTCGGCCACGTTGGCCATGCCGGCGTGGCGGACGGCCACGCCCTTGGGTCGACCGGTGGAGCCGGAGGTGTAGAGGACGCACAGCAGGGCGTCCGGTCCGGCGGCCGGCTCGTCCGGCACCGGGTCGCCGGCGACGGCCCGGTCCGGGCCGTCGTCCTCGTCGGCGCCTGGGGTCACGGTGAGGACGGGGAACGCGGCGTCGGGGAAGCGGTCCGCGTACGGCTCTTCCGTGAGCAGCGCGACGGCGCCGCTCTCGGCCAGCATGTCGGCCTGCCGTTGCCGGGGGTGGCCCACGTCGAGGGGGAGGGCGGCGGCGCCCGTGCGCGCCACGGCGAGGAGCGCCGCCGCCAGTGCGGGTCCGCGCGGCAGCAGCACGCCCACCACGTCGCCCGGTGCGCAGCCCCGGCCGAGCAGGGTGCGGGCCGACCGGGCGGAGCGTTCGGCGAGTTCGCCGTAGGTGAGCCGGGTGTCGCCGCACCGCACGGCGAGTGCGTCGGGCTGCGCGGCGGCGCGCCGCAGCACCCGGCGGTGCACCGGCTCGCCGGGCTCCGCCCCGTCGTGTGTGCCGGTGTAGGCGGGGGCGGCCTCGGTCCGGGCCAGCAGCTCGCGGTCCTCGGGCGTGGGCCCGTTCAGCGCGGACAGCGGGCGTCCCGGATCGTCGGCGGCTGCGGCGAGGGTCTGCCGGAAGCAGTCCAGGAAGCGCCGTACGGTGGCCTCCTCGAACAGGTCGGTGCTGTACTCCGCGCGGCAGCGCAGCCCGTCGTCCAGGTCGGTCAGGAACAGCGTGAGGTCGAACGGCGCCTTGCGCAGGCGGAGGTCCACGGCGGTGGCCCGGACGCCGGGCAGGTCCATCTCCAGCAGCGGCTTCGTCTCGTACTCGAGGAAGACCTGGGCGACCGGGGCCCGTGCCGGGTCGCGTTCCGGTTCGAGCTCCCGCACCACCTCCTCGAACGGGCACTCCTGGTGCTCGAACGCGTCGAAGGCGGTGTCCCGCACCCGCCCCAGTGCCTCCAGGAACGTCGGGTCCCCACCGAGGTCGGTGCGCAGGGCAAGGGTGTTGACGAAGAATCCGACGCGTTCCTCGGTGCCGGGCGGCCGGTGGGCCACCGGTGTGCCCACGACCAGGTCGTCCCGCCCGGTGAAGCGCTGCAGGGTGGCGTAGAACGCGGTCAGCAGCACCATGAAGGCGGTGGCCCGGCGTTCGCGGCCCAGGGCGCGTACGGCGTGGGTGAGCCCGGTGTCCAGGCGCAAGTGGACCGAGTCGCCGCGTCCGGTGGGCGTCGCGGGCCGGGGCAGGTCGGCGGGCAGCTCCAGGTACGGCGGGGCGCCCGTCAGCCGGTCGCGCCAGTGGGCCAGGCTCCGCTGCCCCTCGGGGGAGGCCAGTGCCTCTCGCTCCCGCTCCGCGTGGCGGCCGTCTCCGGGGGGCGCGGGCAGCCGGTCGGGCCGGCCCTCGACAGCCGCCGTGTACAGCTCACCGAGGTCCCGGGTGAGCACCTCCGCCGACACGCTGTCGAAGACCAGGTGGTGGGCGGTGAGCACGAGGACGTGCCGGTCCGGGGAGAACCGCAGGAGCCGGGTGCGCAGCAGGGGGCCGCGGCCGAGGTCGAAGGAGTGGGCGCACTCCTCCTCCACGATCCGCTCCAGCGCCTCGTCCTCGTCCGCCCCCGGTGCCGCGCCCCGTGCGTCGTCGGCGGCGAGGTCCAGCAGCGGAAGGCCGTCGTGCGGCTCCCGGGTGACCACGAGGCGGGGTTCCCCCTCGACCTCGCGGAACACGGAGCGCAGCGCGGGGTGGCGCTCGACGGAGCGGTGCACGGCGGCACGCAGCGCCTCGACGTCCAGCGGTCCTTCCAGGCGGACGGCGGAGCACTCGTTGTACGCGGTGAGGCCGGGGTGCATGCGGTCCAGGAACCACAGGCGCTGCTGGGCGAACGTCAGCGGCTCGCCGCCCTGCTCCTCGGGCGCCTGCTGCTCCTCGGACGCCGGGTCCGGTGCGCGGGCGGGGCCGGTCTCCGGCTCCTGGTACCTGCGGCGGAGCCGGTCGAGGTACGGCAGGCTGTCCCGGGCCTGCTGCGGGGTGACGCCGAAGTCGACGAAGTAGGCGATCTCGTCGACCCCGGCCTGGAGGACGGAGTCCACGACCCTCGCGGCGCCGTCGGGCGTGCCGATGAGGGCGCGGGAGTCGCAGTAGCGCCGGTAGGCGCGTTCGAGGAGGAACTCCAGGTCGTCTTCCGGGGTGTTCTCGTAGTCGATCTCCATCCCGAGGCTGTTGCCGACCTGGCCGAACAGGGACAGGGAGGAGCGCATGTAGCGGCTGAAGGCGGGGAGCGCCTCGTCCCGCGCCCGTGCCTCGTCCGCACCGAGGTAGCTGTGCAGCAGCACGACGACGCGTCCCGCCGCCGGGTCCAGGCCGGCCGCCGCACGCTCGCTCCGGTACAGGGCGACGTTCTCCGCGAGGTCTTCCACGGACTGGGTCATGAGGTTGGTGATGACGCCGAGGTCGTTCCGGGCGGCCTGCCGGTAGCTGTCCGGATTGCCGACGATCGCGGTGTAGAAGGGCGGCATGTCCTGAACCGGGCGGGGGTAGAGGCGCACCGCCACGTCGTCGCCGTGGCCGTTCGGCGCGGTGATCTCCTCGCCTCGCCACAGCCGCCGGACCGTGTCCAGGTGGTCGTACATGACTTCCTTGTGCCGCCCGTAGTTCTGCGGCTGGAGCACGAAGTCGTTGGCGTGCCATCCGCTCGCGCAGCCGATGCCGACCCGGCCGCCGGAGAGGTTGTCGATGACCGACCACTCCTCGGCGACGCGTACCGGATGGTGCAGCGGGAGCACGACGCTGCCCGCGTTGATGCGGATGCGACCGGTCTCGCGGGCCAGCGCGGCGCCCAGGACGGCGGGGTTGGGGAAGACGCCGCCGAAGGAGTGGAAGTGCCGCTCGGGCAGCCACACCGCGTGGAAGCCGTGCCGGTCGGCGAACCGGGCGGCGTCCACGACGATGGCGTACTTGTCGTCGGTTTCGCTCTCGCGCGGGTAGTCGCCGAAGAAGTACAGGCTGAAGTCCGGCGCACCGGGGGCCTTGGGCCGGGGTTCGCCGCCGCGCGGTGCCGGGAGCGGACGGCCGCCGGCGGCCTCCTGCCGCGGCTGGGGGGCTGCGGGCGGCCCGTCGACCGTTGCGGGGGTGTGCTGCGGCGGTTCGGGCACGTGCGGCACGGGCGGCGGCGCCGCGTAGGCGGGGACGGGCCGCGCGGCGCCCGGCGGGGCGAGGAATCCTCCGCGGCGCATGTCCCACAGGGCGTGGCGCACGGCGTGTTCGAGGAACGCGAGGTCGTCGTCGGTGTGCGCGGTGGACAGGAAGAAGTTCCGCCACTCCCACACGTAGACCCCGCGCAGCAGCAGGTGGTGGAAGAACAGCTCCAGGTTGCCGCGGTACTCGAAGCGGAACATCGACCCGAAGCGGGCGATGCGGACCGGGAACTCCTCGTCCTCGAAGAACCGGTTCAGGCTGCCGGTCAGCCGTTCGGTGCGGGTGTTGAGGTCCTCCTGCAGGCCGGGGCCGGCCTGTTCGAGCCGGCTGAGTACGGCTTCGGCCGCGGCCATGGCGACGGGGTGCTGGATGTAGGTGCCGCCGAAGAAGGTGGTGTCGCGCGGCGGATAGCTGTCGTCGCCGTAGGACCAGTGGCCGCCGTCGATGCCGTCCATCAGGTCGGCACGGCCGGCGATGGCACCGATCGGGTAGCCGCCACCGAGCACCTTGCCGTAGGTGGCGAGGTCGGGGGTGACCCCGAACACGCCCTGGGCGCCCTGGAGGTGGGGCCGGAAGCCGGTGAGCATCTCGTCGAAGAGCAGCACGCTCCCGTGCTGCCGGGTGATCCGGCGCAGCGCGTGCAGGAACTCTCCCGGCTGCAGCCCGGGGTGGCGGCTCTGCACCGGCTCGACCAGCACGGCGGCCACCCGGTCGGCGAGCGCCTCGAGCGCGTCCAGCGACTCGGGGGCGCCGTAGTCGAGGACGACCAGGTCGCCGACGGCGCCGGCCGGGATGCCGGAGGAGGCGGGGACGGTCGTCCGCCGCCCGTCCTCGACCACCGGCTGCCCGAGCACGTTGTCCGCGTGGCCGTGGTAGGAGCCGCGGAACGTGACGACGGTGTCGCGGCCGACGGCCGAGCGGGCGAGACGGATCGCCGCGGAGTTCGCCTCCGTTCCGGAGTTGGCGAACGCCACCCGGTCGAAGCCGGTGACGCGGGCCAGGAGTTCGGCGGTTCGGCCGGTCTCCTCGCTGCGCGGCCCGAGGCGCAGCCCTCCGGACAGGTGGCGGCGTACGGCCTCGTCCACGAAGTCCGGTTCGTGGCCGAACAGCAGCACGCCGAAGCCCATGGTGATGTCCACGTACGGGTTGCCGTCGACGTCCACCAGCCGCGCGCCGCGTGCGGACCGGGCCGCCAGCGGGTACTGCATCTCCTTGGTGGCGCTGCGGAAGCCGACCACGGCGCGGCTGTCGGCGAGCACCCGCCGGTGCTTCTGCGTGAGTTCCTTGGAGGTGGCGGTGCGCCGGGTCAGCCGGGCGGTCAGATCCTCGACGTGGGCCCGCTGTGCGTCCGTGAGCCTTCCGGCGGCCATGCCCGCGGTGCGCGGGACGCTGACCCGGGGGCCGAGGGCCGTGGAGGCGGGCGTGGTCTGCGGCGGCGACGGATCCGCGTCCGGCTGCGGCGAACGGTGTGCGGACGCCGGTTCCGGTACGGCCGGGGTCTGCGGCGGCGCGGACGGGGTTCCGCCGGCGTGCCGGACGGAGGACTGCGGCAGGGTTTCCGTTGCCTCCGCCGCGGGGCTCTGCACCGTGCCCGCGCCGCCGAGCAGGGCGAGTTGGTCACTCATCAGCTTCGAGAAGCCCGACACCAGCTCCAGCTGGCGTTCCACCAGCCTGCCGACCTCGGTACCGGCGGCGACGGGTGGGACCGGCACAGGGGCGGCCGGGGTGGACACGGCCGGGGTGGACACGGCGGGGGTGGACACGGCGGGGGACGTTGGGGCGGCCGCGGGTCCCGGGACGGGGGCGGGGACGGGAGCAGAGGCAGAGGCGGGGGTCGGGGCGGGAGCGGTCTCCGAAACCGGTACCGGTGCCGAACCCGGTGCCGAACCCGGCGGGGGTTCCGGCGCCGCGGAGGCCGGCACGGCGGTGTCCGCGCCGAGGAGTTCGCTCGCCCGTTCCGGGCTGATCCGCTCGGCGAGGACGGCGCTGAGCCGTTCCGGGGTGTCGGCCTCCTCGAAGAGCTCGCGCATCGCGATCCGCACGTCGAAGGTCTTCTCCAGGCGGCGGATCATGTTGATGAGCAGCAACGAGTCCGCGCCCAGGTCGAAGAACGCGACGTCCGGCGGCACGTCGTCCACGGCGAGGGACAGCTGGTCGGCGGCCAGCTCCCGGACGCGCCGGGTGAGCGAGGCCCCGAGCCGGTCCGCCGGGGCGGCGGCCTCGGCCGGGGGCGTCGGATCGGTGTCGTTCGTCATCGGGGTGCCTCCGGCCGGAGGCGTGCCCGCTCCGGCGCTGATCCAGTGGGACGTACGGGCGAAGGGGTGCGTGGGGAGGGGCACGTGGCGGCCGGGGTCCTCGGCCCGGACCAGCCCCCTGAAGTCCAGGGCGACTCCACGGCAGTGGAGTTCGGCGGCGGCCCGCAGCAGGCCGCCGGTGCCCGGCTCGCGGCGGGGCTGGGACGCCGTCCAGTGCGCCACCGTCCCGGCGCGTCGCGCGATGGCGGTGAGGGTCGCGTCCGGCCCGGCCTCCAGGCAGAGGGCGGTGCCCTCGGCGTCGAGGCGGGCGAGCACCGCCGCGTAGTCCGCGGTCTCCCGGGTGTGCCGCAGCAGGTGCGCGGCGTCCGGCAGCTGCCCGGCGGGCAGCAGTTCACCGCCGACGTTGCTGACCACCGGGGTTCGCAGGGGGCGCAGTTCGATCTGGCCCAGGTGGAAGCGGAACTCCTCCAGCATCGGTTCCACCAGGGAGCAATGGAAGGCGCGGTCGCCGCGCAGCGGGCGGACCGCGTGTCCGGCGGTCTCCAGCCGGTGCGCGGCCTCGGCCACGGCGGTCTCGGGACCGGCGAGCACGTGGTGCGTCACCGCGTTGACCACGGCGACCTCCACGTCGGGAAGGCCGGCCGTCGCCGCGTCGACGGCGCTGCGGTCGGCCTGCACCGCCGCCATCGCGCCCGGCGGGCAGTGCCGTCGCATCAGCCGGCCGCGCGCCGCGGTCAGGTACAGGCCGTCGGCGAGGCCGAGCCCGCCGGCGGCGTACAGGGCGGCGTACTCGCCCACGCTGTGCCCGGCCAGCAGGTGTGGGCGGACGCCCAGCGACTCCCACAACCGCCACAGCGCGACCTCGAACGCGAACAGCGCCGGCTGCGTCACGTCCGTGGTCCAGACGTCGTCGGTCCCCTGGGGGTCGGCGGCGAGCAGGGCTTCGGCGAGGCTGCCGTCCCATGCCTCGCGGTAGAGCTGTTCGCATTCCTCGACGACCTCCCGGAAGACCGGGAAGCGGTGGTGGAGCGCACGGGCCATGCCGCGGCGCTGGGTTCCCTGTCCGGAGAAGACGAGGGCGACGGGCCCTGCGCCGCCGTCCGGGGCGCAGCCGTCCGTCCAGGAGGGGCGGGCGGCTCCGGTGCCTCCTGCGGGGGTGCCGAGGAAGTCGTCGAGTGCCCGCGCGATCTCTTCGGTGCCGCCGCCCAGGGCCGTCATCCGGTGTGCGTGGTGGGGGCGGCGGAGCGCGGCGGTGGCGAAGACGTCCGTGGGGCGCGGCGGCGGGTCCTCCCGCAGGCGGTCGCGGTAGGCGGCGGCGAGTTCGCGCAGCGCCGGCGCGGTACGGGCGGAGAGCGGCAGCAGACCCGGGCCCTCGCTCGTGCCGTCCGGTGCGGGGGCGGGACGCGCCGCCTCGGCGGGCTCCTCCAGAATCACGTGCGCGTTGGTGCCGCCCACGCCGAGGGCGCTCACGCCTGCCCGGCGGGGGGTGGCGCCGCGCTCCCAGGGCCGGCCGGTGGCGGGCAGGAAGAACGGGCTGCCGTCGAGACCGAGGGCGGGGTGGGGGCGGGTGAACCCTGCGAGCGGCGGGATCCAGCCGTGCCGCAATGCCAGGACGGCCTTGATCAGCCCGGCCATGCCAGCCGCGGTGTCGAGGTGGCCGATGGTCGGCTTGGCCGAGCCGAGGGCGCAGAAACCGGCCCGGTCGGTGGTCTCCCGGAAGGCTTCGGTGAGCGCCTGGAACTCGATCGGGTCGCCGAGTGCGGTGCCGGTGCCGTGGGCCTCCACGTAGCCGACGGTGTCCGCGCCGACGCCGGCCGTCCGCAGGGCGCCGGAGATCACCCGCCGCTGTCCGGCCATGCCGGGGGCGGTGAAGCCGACCTTGCCGGCGCCGTCGTTGTTGACGGCGGAACCGAGGATCACCGCGTGCACCGTGTCGCCGTCGGCGAGTGCCCGGTCGAGGCGTTTGAGGAGGACGGCGGCCACGCCGTTGCCTCCGACGGTGCCGTCCGCGGCGGCGTCGAAGGCGCGGCAGGAGCCGCTGCGGGAGAGGATCGAACCCGGTACGTACGGGTAGCCGGCGTGCTGGGGCACGTGTACGGCGCCGGCGCCGGCGAGGGCCAGTTCGGCGTCGCCGGACAGCAGCGACTGGACGGCCAGGTGCACCGCCACCAGGGAGCTGGAGCAGGCGGTCTGCACGCCCACCGCCGGCCCGTGCAGCCCGAGGCGATGCGCCACCCGGGCGGCCGCGAAGTCGGGCTGGTTGCCGATGGCGACCTGGAGCGCGGTCACCGGATCGCCGGTGTCCTGGGTGGGCGCCAGGTTGTTGAGCAGATAGGTCTGGAGGGCGTGCAGGGTCATGCCGGTGGTGGCGAAGACGCCGACCCGCGTGGTCTCGGGCACGCCGGCGTAGCCGCCGCCCTCCAGTGCCTCGTGGCACACCTCGAGCAGGAGGCGCTGCTGCGGCTCCATCAGCGCGGCCTCGCGGGCGCTGATGCCGAAGAACGCGGCGTCGAACAGGTCGGTGCCCTCCAGCGGTCCGCCGGCGGGCACGTGGTCCGGGTGGGAGCGTTGTTCCTCGGTCACCCCGGCGGCGGACAGTTCCGCGGGGGTGAAGCGGCGCAGTGCCGACGTCCCGGAGGTGACGAGCCGCCAGTAGGCGTCGAGGTCGGGGGCGCCCGGGAATCGGCCGGCCATGCCGATCACGGCGATGCGGCGGTCTTCCGCCGTGCCCGGGGCGGGTTCCGCGAGGCCGGGAACGGGCTGTCCCTGTGCGGCGAGATGCTCGGCGAGTTCGACGGCCGTCGGGTGCTGGAAGAGGAGGGTGCGCGGGAGTTCGCGGCCGAGGGCGCGTTCCAGGGCTCCGTGGGCGCGCATCAGCTGGATGGAGCCGAGTCCGGCGTCGTAGAACGGCCGCCGTTCGTCGATGCCGTGGCCCGCCGCCTCCGTCAGGGCGCGCAGCACCAGCTCACGTACACGGGTCCGCTCCGCGTCCCGGGAGCGGCCGTCGCCGGGGGCCGCCGGGGGCGGTGCGGCGGCGGGCGGCGCGTCCCGCACGCCTGGTGCGGCGGCGGTCGCGGCCTCCTCGTCGGCGGGGCCCGCCGCTCGTACCGGCACGGGCACCTCGCGGTCGCGCAGGTCGCGCAGGGGCGGCAGCTCGCCCGCGTCGCCCGCGGTCCGGGATGCCTGGGGTGCCTCGAGGGCGGCGGGCCGTTCCGGCCGGACCAGGCCGCGCAGCGCGGGGGCGGTCTCGTCGAGGCCGACGAAGTAGCGGTCCGGCCGGCGTGCGAGCACCGTACGGGCCAGGCGGCGCCCTTCGGCGGCGCTGAGCGCGAGCAGCCCGCGCCGGGCGGCGGCCTCCTCCCACGCGCTGTCGCGGTTCATGCCGACGCCTCGCCACAGTCCCCACACCAGGCAGTGCCCGGGGGCTCCCACGGACGTCAGCTGGTCGCCGAGGGACTCCAGGAAGCGGTTCGCGGCGATGTAGGAGCCGGACGCCGCGGAGGGGGCGGCCGTCAGGAGGGAGGAGAAGGGCACGAACCGGGCGCCGGGCCGCTCGCGGACGAGCCGGGCGAGGTGCACGGCGCCGACCGTCTTCGCCGCGGTCGCGGCCTTCCAGTGGTGCGGGTCCTCGTCGCGGAGCAGCACCGAGTCGAAGGCGCCCGCCAGGTGCAGCACGCCGTCCAGCGGCCGGCCCCACGTCGCCTCGGCCTCGGCCACCGCCTCGGTCACGGCGGCGCGGTCGGTGACGTCGACGGCGCGGTAGCGGACGTCGCCGCCCAGCGCTCGCAGCCGGTCCAGGGCGCGGGCGGCGGCACCGGAGGCGGCGTCCTCGGGCACCGGGGTGCGGCCGAGCACCAGCAGCCGGAGCCGGACTCGGCCGAGCAGGTCGGTGAGCACCTCGGTGCCCACGCCGCCCAGTCCTCCGGTGACCACGATGCAGGCGCCGTCGGCGTACAAGGGCTGGTCCGGCTCGCCGTCGGGCGGCGTGTCGATGCGGACCTTCACCAGGCGCCGGCGGTGGCTGCGGCCGTTGCGGATCGCGGTCTCCACCGGCCCGGACCGTCCTCCCGGGCCGTGGGGCAGTGCGGCGAGCGCGCGGCACAGGTCCGTCGCGTCCTGTTCCGGGGTGGCGCCGGCGAGGTCCAGGTGGCGTACGTCGGCTTCCGGCGTCTCCAGGGCGAGGCTCACCGCGACGCCCGCGGTGAGCGCGCCGGGGGTGCCGACCGGTTCGTCGCCGGTGATCCGGTGCAGTCCGCGGCTGACCGTGACCACGCGCGCGGCATCCGCCGCGGTGTGCTCCAGGAGGGCCTGCCCGGCGAGCACCAGCGCGGGGCCCGCCGCGGTGAGGGCGTCGGGCAGATCCGCGTCGTCCGGGGCGGCGAGGTCGAGGGTCGCGTAGCCGGCGAGGTGGAGCAGGGTGGTGGGCGTCCGGTCCTCGGCGCGCAGGTCGCGCCAGAGCGCTCTCCAGTGGCCGGGGTCCGCGAAGTCGAGGGTGAAGCGGCCGGGGGCGGTGCGCGCGTAGCCGCTGCCGTGTGCGGCGACGGCGGCCGTCTCGAACGCCGCGCCGTGCGCGGTCAGTCGTGCCGCCAGGCCGTCCCGGTCGGCGACGACGAGCGTGGCGCCGGGGTCGGGGGGCGGCGCGTGCCCGGGGCCGCCCGGCATCTCCTCCCACACGGCGCGGTGCACCGCGTCGGGTACGTCGAGGGCGTCGTCCGCGCCGAGGCTCAGAGCGCGCAGCACGTCGTCGAAGTCGCCGTCCAGGTACCGGCGGCGGATGCCGGTCCGCTGGATCTTCCCGCTGGTGGTCTTGGGGAACTCGTCGGCGGGGACGGGCACCGCCTGCGTGCCGGCCAGCTGGAAGCGCCGCGCGAGTTCCGCGGTGACCCGGCGGGTGCGGGCGGCGGTGGCGTGGTCGGTGGGAGTGGCGTCCCCTTCGGGGACGAAGAAGACGACGAGCCGTTCGCTGCCGGACTCCGGGTCCGGCACTCCGCAGGCGGCCACGGAGCCGGCCCGGACGCCGTCGACCGCGCCGACCACATCCTCCAGTTCATGACAAAAATAGTGGCTGCCGTTGACGATGATGACTTCCTTGCGGCGGCCGGTGAGGGTGAGTTCGCCGTTCCGGAGGAAGCCGAGGTCGCCGGTGTCGAACCAGCCGTCGCCGCGGAAGGCTTCGGCGTCGGCCTCGGGGTTGTCGACGTAGCCGGGGGTGACGCGGTGGGAGCGGACCTGGAGCCTGCCGATGCGGCCTTCGGGCAGGACCCGGTCCTGGTCGTCGCAGATGCGGAAGCTCGCCCCGAGCGTCGGCGGCCCCATGCTCAGGAACGTCGTCCGCTCGTGCCCGGGCACGTCCTCGCCCACCCACTCCAGATCCGTGGAGAGGGAGGACTTGCGCACCCGGGTGACGGCCCCGGGCGTGCCGAAGCGCTTGTAGCAGATGGCGGTGCAGGTCTCGGCCATCCCCCAGGCCAGCAGCACGCCGTCCGCGCGAAGGCCGAACGGCGCCGTGGCGTCCACGAAGTCGCGGACGACGGGAAGGGTGCACTGCTCTCCGGCGTTGATCAGCGACCGGACCGAGGTCAGGTCCCAGCGCCGGTCCGGGTGCCGCCGCAGGGCCTCGACGACCAGTTTGAAGCCGAAGTTCGGAGACCAGCTGTGTGCCGCCGCGTACCGCTCCAGCAGGTCGAGCCAGAGCAGCGGGTCGGCCAGCACCAGTTCGGTGGGGGTGTGCACGGCGACGCAGCCGAGCACGGTGTCGCGCAGGTGGAACATGAGCAGCCCGGCGACGTGGTCGAGCGGGAGCCAGTTGACGGTCGTGTGCTGCGGCGCGACGTCCTGCGCACGGGCGCCGGCCACGTACTCCATCACACCGCGGTGGGTGATGCGGATGGCCTTGGAGCGTCCGGTGCTGCCCGAGGAGAGCTGCAGCAGGGCGGTCTCCTCCGGATCCGGCCGGTGCACCTCGGTGACCGGTTCGGCCCGCATCAGCTCGTCGGCGTCCAGCACCCGCACACCGTGCACGGGGTAGAGCGCGGGGAGCGCCCGCACCCCTTCGACGGCCGGCCCGGAGCAGAGCACCACGGGTTCCCGCAGCGTCTCCCAGGCGTGGCAGAGCTTGTCCAGCACGGCGCCGCGCGTCTCGTACCCGGGCGGCCGGGCCACCGTGACGGGCACGATGCCGCCCAGCAGGCACGCCCACAGGGCGGGGAAGTAGGCGTCGAGCGTGGGCAGTTGAAGAATGGCGCGGTCGCCCGGGCGCAGCCCGGCGGCGCGCAGCCCGCCGAGCATGCGCCGGGCGCGGTCGAGGAGGTCGGGGTAGCCGACGAAGACGGTGCGGTGCGGTTCCAGAGCGAGGTGGAGACCGGCGTGCGGGCGTTCCGCCGCGGTCCGCACCAGGGCTTCCGGAAGCGTGCGCGGGAGGTCGGCCGCAAGATGGAGTTCCGGGCCGTGGCTGAGCGCGGCGGGCCTCGGGCCCCCGTCGGGGCCGCCGGGGCCGCCGCCGGCTCCCCCGGAGGCCGGCGGCGGGGCGGCTTCCGCCACGTGCGCGGCGTGCGGCTCCGCGGGATCGACGCGGGGCCGTTCCCGGCGCAGTGGGGCGAGGGAGACCTCGACGGCCCGGCCCGCGGTCCGGCACGTGTCGCGGTACCGGGCGAGCAGCGCCTCGTCCAGGACCGGTACCTCTTCCAGCGCGGGGTGGTCGACCCGTCCGTCGGGGAGCCGGGGCACGTCGTCGACCAGTACGGCGTGCGCGGTGACGCCGTGCTGCAGCGCGGCGGCCGTGACCTGGCGCCGCAACCGCGCGAAGTCCGCCCGGCCGTCGGGAACGACGTAGGCGAGGGCCGCCGTCCGGTGCGGAACGAGCGCGCAGTCGAGGACGTGCCGTATGCCGCGCAGGCGTGCCTCGAGCCGGGTCATGTCGTCGGTGTCCATCGTTCCCGTTTCCGAGGTGGTGGGTCGGCCGGCCAGTCGGCCGGCCCGGAGGTCGGAGCCTTCTTCACAGCCGGGCGGGGCCGCTCCGCCGGCACCCCGGCGGTGCCGCCGTCTTCGGCCTCCGCGGGGTCCACGGCGTCCCCGGCATCCGTGCCGTCGGTGCCGTCGGTGCCGTGCGTGCCGCCGGCGCCCTCCGGGCCCTCGGTGGGGACGGCGGGCGGCGGCAGGCGGCGCAGCGCCAGGAGGAAGAGCAGCGCCAGCGCGATGGCGAGGCCGTGCGCCGTCGCCACGACGGAGAGCGGCGTGTGGTGGTCCAGCAGGGAGGCCCACAGCACGGTGCCCGCGCCGAGGGCGCCGGTCTCGGCCATCGCGGCCAGCCCGAGCAGACGCCCGCGCTGCACCTCGGGGAGGGCCTGGAGCCGCGAGTGGTACACGATCTCGGTGAAGCCGTCGGCGACGCCCGCCGCGATCGCCACACCCATCAGCGCGACGGCGGGCAGGTCGGCGAACGCCAGGATGAAGAAGCCGGACATCAGGCAGGTGCCGACGGCGAAGGCGCGTTCCCCGCCCGGCCTGCCGGACGCGTCGGAGCCTCCCGCCCACCGCGAGACCGCGCGCAGCCGGGAGACCAGCTGGTGTGCGAGCAGGCAGCCCACGGCCCAGACGGCGTAGAAGCGGCCGACGAAGGCGGCGGCGTCCCCGGGCGCGATCTGCTCCGCGTACACGGGGAGGCCCACCTGGTGTGCGGCGGAGCCCATGTTGTCCACCGCACGGACCAGGATCAGGCAGAGCACGGCCGGAGCGAACCGCCACAGGGCGGACGGCGAGGCCGGGTTGCGGGCGCCGGGGCGTTCCCGCGCGGCCCGGCCCCGGTCCGCTCCGCCCCGGTCGCCGCCGGACTCGCTGGGGCCGCCGTCGGCCGGGTCGCGTGTGCGGGCGCCCGGGACGGCTCCGGAGAGCGCGAGTGCCGTGAGGGCGAGAGCGGAGGCCAGGAACGACGCGGCGTCCACCAGGAACGCGGCGGTGTAACCCGCTTGGGCCACCACGAGCCCGGCCGAGGCGAAGCCGAGGACCATGGCGAGTGAACGCCCCGTGACCAGCAGCCCGTTGGCACGGACCCGCAGCTCCTGCCCGACGAGGTCCGGAACGGTGTGGCGCCGGGCGACCCCGGTGAGCGTCGAACCGCCGCCCATGACGGCGGCGAGCACGTAGAGCAGCACGGTCTGCGCCGTCCCGGGCGCCATCAGGAAGACCAGCAGCGCCGACGCCTGGCAGAGGTCCGCGCCGATCATCAGGCGCACGCGGTCGAACCGGACCACGATCCGCCCCGCCACGTACCCGGAGAGGACCGAGGAGGCTATGCGCAGCAGGAGGAACAGACCGAGCGACAGCGCGCTGCTCGACGTCTCCAGCACGTAGAGGTTGAGCGCGACCAGGTTGAGGTAGGTGCCGTAGGACGACACCGCGTTGCTGACGACGAGGGCGTGGAAGGGCCGGCCCGGCGAAGGAGACGGCCGCCTCCGGGCGAGTAAACCCCCGCCCCGACCGCGTCCGGCCTTCGGGGCGCCACCACCTTCCCGTCCCGGAGCTCCCGTCATCTGTTCTTGTCGACCTGCTGCGACTCGACCTGCGCCTGCTCGTGAGCCTCCTCGAGGGCCTCCTTGGTCGCCGCACTGACTGCGCTCTGGTCGGCGGCCTCGGACACGGCCTGGTCGGCGGCCTTCTCCGCGGCGCTCAGCAGCACGGTGTCCTCCGGCCGCTGGTCCTCGAAGTCCTCCGGGTGGTGACAGGCGACCTGGTGGCCGGTGCGCAGCGCGACCAGCGGCGGCTCCTCGATCTTGCACACCCGGGTGGCCTTCCAGCACCGGGTGTGGAACCGGCAGCCGGTCGGCGGCTTGATCGGCGAGGGGACGTCGCCCTGGAGCAGGATGCGTTCTGCGCCGCGCCGGGCGCGGCCCCGCGGGTCGGGCACAGGCACCGCGGACAGCAGCGCCCGGGTGTAGGGGTGCATCGGCGCACTGTAGAGGGACTGGCGGTCCGTCAGCTCGACGATCTTGCCCAGGTACATCACCGCGATGCGGTCCGAGACGTGCCGGATGACCGACAGGTCGTGGGCGATGATCACGTACGTGAGCCCGAGCTCGTCCTGGAGGTCGTCCAGCAGGTTGACGACCTGGGCCTGGATGGAGACGTCGAGCGCGGAGACCGGCTCGTCGGCCACGACCAGCTTGGGGTTGAGAGCGAGCGCGCGGGCGATGCCGATGCGCTGCCGCTGGCCGCCGGAGAACTCGTGGGGGTAGCGGTTGTAGTGCTCCGGGTTGAGGCCGACGACACCGAGCAGCCGCTGCACCTCGGCCTTGAGGCCGCCCTGCGGCTTGACGCCCTGAAGCTTGAACGGTGCGCTGACGATCGCACCGACGGTGTGCCGGGGGTTGAGCGACGAGTACGGGTCCTGGAAGATCATCTGCACGTCGCGGCGCAGCGGCCGCATGCCGGCCGTGCCGAGGTGCGTGATGTCGCGGCCCTCGAACTCGACGGTGCCGCCGGTGGGTTCGAGGAGGCGGGTGATGAGCCGGCCCATGGTGGACTTGCCGCAGCCGGACTCGCCCACCACGCCGAGGGTCTCCCCGGCGCGCACGTCGAAGTCGATGCCGTCGACCGCCCGGACGGCGCCGACCTGCCGCTTGAGAAGCCCCTTGGTGATGGGGAAGTGCTTCTTCAGGCCCTGGACGCGGAGCAGGGTCTCGCCGGGGGCCGGGTCCTCGGTCAGGGTGGCGGCCTGCGTCGCCGACCCGAGTGTGTCCGGCTGCTCGGAAGTCGTCATCTGCTCGTCCTCGCTCACAGCTTCGGCGCTATCTCTTCGTTCCAGATGCGTGTCCGGTCCTCCTGCGACATGTGGCAGGCGGACCAGTGGCCGCCGTCCACCTCGCGGAGTTCGGGCCGCTCGGTGCGGGTGACGTTGCCCTTGGGGACGTCCGCGTACGGGCAGCGCGGGTGGAAGGCGCAACCGTCGGGGATGTTGATCAGGCTGGGCGGCGAGCCCTTGACCGGGATGAGGCGTTCGGTCTGGTCGCGGTCGATGCGCGGCATCGAGCCGAGGAGGCCCCAGGTGTAGGGGTGCTGCGGCTCGTAGAAGACCTTCTCGGCGGTGCCGCGCTCCACGCAGCGTCCGCCGTACATCACCAGGATGTCGTCGGCGAGTTCGGCGACGACGCCCAGGTCGTGGGTGATGACGATGACGGCGGAGCCGAACTCCTTCTGAAGGTCCCGGATGAGGTCGAGGATCTGCGCCTGGACGGTGACGTCCAGGGCGGTCGTCGGCTCGTCGGCGATGAGGAGTTCGGGGTTGTTGACCAGCGACATGGCGATCATGGCGCGCTGGCGCATGCCGCCGGAGAACTCGTGCGGGTAGCTGTCCACGCGCTGGTCGGGCTGCGGGATGCCGACGCGGTCGAGCATCTCCACGGCCCGCTTGCGTGCGGTCTTCTTGTCCACGTCGTGGTGGATGCGGTACGCCTCGACGATCTGATGCCCGATGGTGAAGTACGGGTGCAGGGCCGACAGCGGGTCCTGGAAGATCATGGCCATCTCGCGGCCGCGCAGCTTGCGCACCTCGTCCGGCGGGGCCGAGAGCAGGTCGGTTCCCTCAAGCAGGATCTCGCCGGAGATGCGGGCCTTCTGCCGGCCGTACTGGCCGACGGTGTGCAGGCCCATGATGCCCAGCGAGGTCACGGACTTGCCGGAGCCGGACTCGCCGACGATGCCGAGCGTCTTGCCCTTCTCCAGCGTGAAGCTGAGCCCGTCGACGGACTTGACCAGCCCGTCCTCGGTGGGGAAGTGCACGTGCAGGTCGCGGACCTCGAGGAAGGACGTCGAGGGGGCGGACGCGACGGAGCCGGAGAGGGGCTCGCCGACTGCCGCGCCGGTCTTGTTCAGGTCGGTCATCCCAGCCTCACTCGCGGGTCGATCACGCCGTACATCAGGTCCACGACGAGGTTCGCGATGACGACGGCGAGGGCGGTGATCAGCGTGACGCCCAGGATGAGCGGCAGGTCGCGCTGGTCGATGGCCCGCAGCACCGCCTGGCCGAGGCCGGGCAGGCTGAACGTGGTCTCCGTCAGGATCGCGTTGCCCATCAGCATGCCGAGATCGACGCCCAGCAGGGTGAGGATGGGCGTCATCGTCGACCGCATGGCGTGCTTGCGGATGACGACGGGTTCGCGGACGCCCTTGGCGCGGGCGGTGCGGATGTAGTCCTCGCCCATCACCTCGAGCATGGTGGCGCGGGTGAGGCGGGCGTACATGGCGCCGAAGAGGAAGGCCAGCGTCACCCAGGGGAGGACCATGCCGCTGAACCAGGCGGTGAAGCTGTCCTCGAGCGGGGTGTAGTCGCGACGTACCCAGCCGAGGCTGCCGGCGAAGATCGCGAGCGAGATCAGACCGGTGAAGTAGATGGGGAGCGAGACGCCGCCGAGGGCGAAGACCATGGCGCCGCGGTCCCAGAGGGTGCCGCGCTTGAGGGCCGAGAGCACGCCGGCGCCCAGCCCGATGATCATCCACAGCACGGCCGCGCCGATGGCCAGGGCGAACGTGACCGGGAACCGGTCGGTGAGCTGGGGCCAGATCGCCTGCTCGGTGTTGAAGGAGTAGCCGAAGCACGGGGCGGGGCAATGGGTCACCGAGCCGCCGCCGACGTAGTCGCGGCCGACGAGGATGCCTTTGAAGAACTCGAAGACCTGCACCAGGATCGGTTCGCCGAGCTGGAGCTTCTCCCGAACCCCCTCAAGTGCCGCCTGGTCGGTCACCTTGCCGACGTACATCGTGGCCGGGTCGATTCCCGTCCACTTCGGGATGAGGAAGAAGATGCTGAAGACCGCCAGTACGACGACGACCAGCAACACTACGGCGGCGAACAACCGCCTGATGAGATAAGTGAGCACTGCTCTCGGCCCGGGGCGGCCCGGCGGCCCCGGAGTTGATCCGGGGCTCGCCGGGCCGCCAGCACGGCCCTCACCTGCCCTTCGTGCCTAGCGGCGGGTGTGCCGGTCGGTTACTTGACGCCAACAGAGGAGAAGTCGTACTGCCCGCTGTAGGCGTAGGTGGAGTAGACGTTCGTCGCGCGGTCCGAACGCCAGGTCAGGATCTTCTCGAAGGTGAAGGGCAGGTAGTACGCGCCCTCCATCACCTTGGTGTTGATGGACTCGGCGATCTTCGTCTTCTCCGCGTCGTCCTGGGAGTCGATGAAGTCCTGGAAGGCCTGGTCGATCTCCGGGTCGTCGATCATGGCGAAGTTGTTGTTGCCGTTGTCCAGGATGTAGTCGCTGTGCCACAGCGGCATGCCGTAGCCCTGGACGGTGTTGAAGTCCGGACCCCAGCCCATGATGATGATGCCGTAGCCCTTGTTCTTCACCACGTCGGGGTTGCCGATGATGCCGGAGGTCTGGGCACCGTCGTACTGCGAGATGCTGGCCTCGATGCCGACCTCGGCGAGGGATGCCTGCAGCGCCTCGGCGGAGTCGACCTCAACCGGCTTGTTGTTGCGGACCGCGATCTTGGTCTTGAAGCCGTTCGGCTTACCGCACTTCTTCAGCTCTTCCTTGGCCATCTTCACGTTCGCCGCGCCGTCGTTCTTGGCCAGGCCGTACATGTCGAAGTCCTTGTCGGAGCCCGGCACCATCGGGGGGAGCATGTTGGTGCCGATGTCGCCGCCGGCGATCGGGCCGCCGCGGGCGGTCTGGATCGACTTGTGGTCGGCGCCGTAGATGGCCGCCTTCCGGCAGTGGATGTTGTCGAACGGCTTCACGTGCTGCGGGAAGACGGCGTAGCGGATGTAGCCCATGGTCGGGTTGTCCACGTTCGCCTCGTGGTCCTGCAGCGCGTTGGCGCGGCCGGCCGGGCTGAGACCGGTGCCGTTGAGGTCCAGGTCGTAGTTGCCGGCGATCAGGCGCTTGTCCATCTCGTTGGCGTTGGTGATCAGGTCGACCGTGATCTTGTCCGGCAGCGCCTTGCGAACGGTGTCGCTGGCGCGCTCCCACTCCGTGTTGCGCACCAGGACGATGCTCTTGTTCGGCTCGTAGCTCTCGAACTTGTACGGGCCGTTGGAGAACGGGTTCTGGCCGTACTTGGACCGGGTGTCCTTGTCCTCGCGGACCGGGGACGCCGACGGCATCGCCAGCATCTCCTCGAAGTCGCTGTTGGCCTTCGGGAGGTTGAAGACGATGGTCTTGTCGTCCGGCGTCTCGATGCCCGCGAAGCCGTCCTTGTCCTTGTACGGACCCTCGAACTCACCGTCGGGGTCCATGGTCTGCTTGATGTAGACCGGACCGCCGGGCAGCACGCCCTGCGCCCACTGGCGCTCGATGCCGTACTTGACGTCCATCGAGGTGACGGGCTTGCCGTCCTGCCACTTGACGTCGTCCTTGAGCGTGTACGTGTAGGTCTTGCCGTCGTCGGAGACCTCGGCCAGGCCCTTCGCCAGGTCCGGCTTCAGCTCCAGCCCCTTCTCGCCGGGTGCGGCGGCCGGGGTGACGAGTTGGCGGGTGTAGTACCGCATGAAGTTCCACGCGAAGCCGTAGTAGCCGCGTGTGGTGTCCCAGGAGTCGGCGTCCTGGGTACCGATGAACTTCAGCGTGCCGCCCTTGGCGTCGGACGCGTTGGCGACCTTGCCGACACCGGCGTTGCGGCCCGCGCCCTCGCTGCCGCCGCCCTCGTCCCCGCCACCGCCGCCGCAGGCGGCCGTGGAGAGCAGCGCCGCGACGACGGCGGCCGAGGCGGCTGCCCGCCGCCGGCTCGATGTGCGTAGGAATCTCACGATGCGCATCCTCCGTGGTGATGGCGGCCCGTACGGGTGAGGGGCCGTGGGTGATACATGGGGGTCAGCGGGATCCCTTCGGGTCGAGGGCGTCGCGGACGCCGTCGCCGAAGAGGTTGAAGGCGAGCACGGTGATGAAGATGGCCACGCCGGGCACCACCATGAACATCGGGTCCTGCTCGTAGTAGTCGATGGCGGAGGAGAGCATCTGCCCCCACGACGCCGTCGGCGGTTTCACACCGGCACCCAGGAAGCTGAGGGCCGCCTCGGTGAGGATGTTGGTCGGGATGATCAGCGTGGTGTAGACGGTGATCGGCGCGATCAGGTTCGGCAGCAGTTCCTTGAAGAGGATGTAGCGCCGGCCGGCACCGAGGCTCTGCGCGGCCTCGACGTACTCGCGCTCGCGCAGCGAGAGGGTCTGGCCGCGGACGATGCGGCCGATGTAGGGCCAGCCGAAGAAGCCGATCACCAGCACCATGACGAACAGCCGGACGCCGGTGCCCTCCAGGCCGAGGAGCTGGTCGGGCATGACGGCGATGAGCGAGATGATGAAGAGGAGCTGCGGGAAGGCCAGCAGGATGTCCATGACGCGGCTGATCAGGGCATCGATCCAGCCGCCGAAGTAACCGGCGAGGATGCCCATCACGGTGCCGACGATGACGGCGACCATGGCGGACAGGAAGCCGACCAGCAGGGAGACGCGAGCGCCGTAGACGATGCGCACGAAGACGTCGCGGCCGTTGACCGGCTCGACGCCCAGCAGGTGCTCTGAGCTGATGCCGCCCAGCGAGCCGGTCGGGGTGCCGAACAGCGGGTCGATCAGGTCCTGGTGGTACTTGTACGGGTCCTGGCCGACCAGGGTCGCGATCAGGGGCGCGAAGATCGCCACCAGCACGAGGAACAGCACCGTGAAGCCGCCGGCGAGGGCGAGCCTGTCCCGCTTCAGACGGTTCCAGGCGATTCTGCCCAGCGAACGCCCTTCCACGTCCTTCTTCGGCGTGTCAGCGGCAACCGCGGTCTCGTCGGCTCCCTCGGCCGTGACCGTGTCGTGCAGTGGTGCCGTCATCGTGGTGAGGACCCCTCTCGACCGGTGGTGACCGGCCCACGCCCGCCGCGGTAGCGGCTCTTGTACTGCTGTTCGCTTCGGAGGCCGTCGGGCCTCATGGCTCGGGAGTCTTCATCGGGGCTGCGATCACCCGCCAGGGTTCACCGGGAAAGGATGCGCAACTGTGATGTGCCGCACCCGGCGCCGGTATCCGGACGCATGAACTCCGTCAGCGGTACGAAGGATGGCGTTCTGTCCGCTTCCGCGTGCGTTTGCACGGGCGTTTGCGCGAATCGCGCGTCAGTACACGCGGGGGTACCCCTGTGCGGACGCCGCGCCGCCGCCGGTGACGCCCCCGGGGGCCGCGCCGGCGTGCGCGTCACGGTCGAAGAACGGGCGGGAGTTGGCGCGCAGCCACATCGCCACGGGGTCGTAGTCGTCGGCCATCGCGACGCTGGACACCGCGAGCCCGTCCGGCACCGCGCCGACGGACTGGCGCACCATCAGCCGCACGTCCTCGGCGGCGCGGTCGCCGTCCTCGTACAGGTCGTGGCCGATGGCCAGATACGGCGGCCCCAGCGCGGGCTGCACCCAGGCGCGGCGCAGCGCGCGGATGTTGGGCGTGCGGTGCGCGTTCTGCGCGAGGAGTGCGTAGAACTGCGGAAGTTCG
Organism: Streptomyces sp. RKND-216; assembly: GCF_004795255.1. NCBI lineage: Bacteria > Bacillati > Actinomycetota > Actinomycetes > Kitasatosporales > Streptomycetaceae > Streptomyces > Streptomyces sp. RKND-216. Next base: position 1,436,543 of record NZ_SSBQ01000002.1, read on the forward strand.
AGGGTCGGTTCGCTGATCCGAAGGGGTCCGGCGGGAACCTGGTCGATACCGGTGGCGATGCGGCGCAGGTCGAGCCAGGGGATGCCGACACCGCCGCCGGGAGCGTGCGGATTCAGCCAGACGCCCCAGCGCTGCCGGAAGAGAGTGGCCGCGACACGGCGGCCGGTGACCACCTCGTGCGCCCGGGTCCAGCCGGAGGCGGCGAGCTCCTGGGGGGAGGTGACGCAGGGGGCGTAGCCGTACCCGTCGACGTCCATGTTCCCGTACTGCGCATCGTGCGAGCCGGAGGTGCCCTGCCAGAGCAGCATCCACAGCTGACCGTCGGCGAGTGCGTGCAGCAGAGCCTCGTAGGTGTCGAACCGGTCGGGCGACACCTGGCGCAGCAGCTGTTCGACACGTTCACCCGAACCGGAACTCGCGCTCACGAGGCCGCCCCCTTGTCTTGTGGTCATCTCTCGCCGGTGGTCTTCCCGGCCGGGCGCCGCCGGCCCGTACCCATCCAATCAGCTTACGAGTCGGCCCTGACGTAGAAGGGGCGCACACACTGGCGCATCCACTCGACCACCGGGTCCTCGGCGGCGTCCAGCAGCACCAGCTGGACCGGCCACTTCACCGGCACCTGCTCCAGCGCGCGGGCCAGCGCGTCGTGCGCGGCCTGCCTCGACTCCGGCTCCAGGAGGTCGAGTTCGACGCCGACGTACAGCGCGGGCGGATCGCCCTCGGCGCTGGCGAGTGCCCGGCGCGCGGTGCGCACCGGGGCGACGACGGCGAACTCCCCCGCAGCGGCGGCGAGGAAGTCGACCGGCTCGTCCTGCCAGTCCGGCTCGAACAGCCGCATCCGCGCGCCGCCGGAGACGCCGGTGAGCCGTTCCGCGGGGGTGTTCCGGCAGAGCTGGGCGACGGCCTCCGGCGGCACCGGGGCGCCGACGGTCCCCTCCGGGTTGACCGCGATGCCCACCTGCGGGGGCAGACCGCGGGCGAACTCCCGCACGGGGGCGATGGCGAAGGACACGTGGGCGCCGACGACCTGCAGGTACTGCTGCTCCGAGCTGAAGACCGGGACGTAGGGGGCGCCGTCGAGTTCGACCGTGGGCACGTTCAGGTCGCTGCTCTGCGGTCCGCCGCCCTCCGGCAGCGGCACCCAGACACTGCTCCGCGCGAGGACCTCCAGCAGCCGGGCACCCGCACCGGGAGTGCCGAGCGCGGCGGCGAGGGTCTCCTCCAGCTCGTTGCCGGGCCAGCCTCCGCCGTGACCGGGCCCGTACTGCTGCGGCTGCTGAGGCTGCTGCGGAATGGTCATACGGTCACCCTAGCGTCGGCTTCCGGCCCCGACGCCCCTCCGGTACCGCTCCCGTCGGGCTCGCGCGGCGGCGCCGGCGGCCCGGCTGCCACCTGCGGCACTCACCCGAACGGTCACGGATCGCGACCGTCCGGTTGCGCGCCGCACACATCCGGCGAAATCTGGATCCCGCCCCTTCGCGCATATTCGAGAGGAATCGTCCCCATGCGTGTCAACAAGACGGTATCCGCCGTGTTCGCCACCACCATCGCCGGCGCGGTCGCGCTCGGCGGCGTCACCGCCGCCACGGCTTTCGCCGCGGACGAGCCTCGCCCGCAGGCCGCCCAGCAGGCCCCGCTGCCCAAGGCCCAGAAGCTCCAGCAGCAGACCCGCGTGCTCGGCGAGACCGGCGATGTCCTGCACCCCGTGGCCGAGCTGATCGACTCGGTGCTCAACGCCCCCGAGGGCCGGCTGTCCCAGCGCGAGGCCGACCGGCACGCGAAGGCCGTCCAGGAGGCCCTGGCCCCGCTGCAGGCTCAGCAGACGCAGAACTCGTCTGACCGCGCCCCCCGCGCGAACCTGACCGCGCGCGCCGCGGTCGCGCTGGAGGCCCAGGTCGACGAGCTGCTGCAGGCCGCCGAGTCCGGCAACCAGCGCCGCATCGCCAAGGAGGCGGAGGCCACCGTCCAGGCCACCGTCAACGTAATGGCCGCCGTCGTCGCGGACGGCGAGCTGCCCGCCCCGGACATGAACGGTCTGTCGCAGCCGCAGGACGCCGCGCCGAACGCCCAGCGCGACGAGCAGGACGCCCAGGAGGAGGGCCCGCAGCTCGCGGAGAACCGCCTCGCCCCGGGCGACGCCGAACTGGAGATGCTCCCCGGCGACGCGGAGCAGGAGCTGCTTCCCCAGGAGTAAGCCCGACTCCTCCGCCGGGACGCGCCGCACAGTGTCCTCGTACGTGGCCCGCCGCCCCTTCAAGGGACGGCGGGCCACGTGCTGCGCGGGCGCCGGCCCTGCCGGGCGCCCAGGGCTCCGGGCAGGGGCCGGGCTATTCGAAGGCGACCGAGAGGAGGGCCGCCGCGGCGTCGCGGTCCAGGAGGACCACGGAGGCGCAGCCCTCCGGGAGGCGCCCGGCCTCCACGTCGGCGAGCAGGCGGCCCAGGGCCCGCCGGTGGCGGGCGAAGGCGTAGCGCGAGACCGTGCGGCCGCGCTCGGCCTGCCCGGCGAGCGCGACGGGCGGCGGCACGTCGAGCACCACGAGGTGCAGGCCGCGACCACGGCGCCGGGCGTCGGCCGCCAGCCAGCGCCGCACCCAGCTCTGCGTGCCGCAGTCGTGCACCACCACACTGCCGCCGGAGGCCAGCGAACGCCGCAACCCGGCGTAGTGCGCGGCGCGGGCGAAGGGTCGGTAGAGCCCGTACGGCAGCCGCCGCGGCAGCCGCCGCTGCCAGCGCTCCCGGGTGTCCTGCGAGTCGATGCGCGCCACCGCCCCGGTGCCGACGACGGTGCGGGCGATCAGCGTGGACTTCCCGCTGCCGGGCAGCCCGGAGACGACGACCAGGTCGCCCGCCGGGAAGCGGAGCGTGCCGGCCGCGGCCGTCCCGCGGAGGTCGCGGCCGGCGACCGCGGACACCACCGGCTCCGGGACCCCCGCCCCCACCGCCGACGCAGATGCGCTGCGCAGACTCTCCACCCGCGGCCCTCCCCTTCCCCGTGCCGCTGACGCGCGGCGCTCCTAGGCGGCATACCCCCAGAGAGTGTCAAGAATAGGTAATGAGCGGCAAGGAGATGCCCGGGCATGCCCGAGGTGCGGGACGCGGACCGGCTCGCGGATCGCTTCCGCAGGGGCCCCCGCGCACGCCCCCACGGCCCGCCGTCCCGTGGCGGGGCATGGCGGCGCGGCCACCGCTCGCGGTCGCGGCGAGGCGCCGGGCGGGCGCGGAGGGATCGGTCCGCGCCCGCAGGGGTCACCGTGGGCGGGGGCGTGCAATGATGGCCCCCGAACTCCATACCGGCCGCTTGAATCCGCGCGGGAGAGTTCCCGCCCGTGGTCCGCTGGGCACACGGGTCGGGACGCCGAAGGAGCAAGATCCTCCCTTGAATCTCTCAGGCCCCGATACCGCGCAGGACGAGGCAGATCTGAAAAGCGGGCCGCGGCGTGCCGCCGCAGCCCCACCCAAGGTGCAAGCCGCCGCCCTGCCGGGCTCGTGGCGAACCTCTCAGGTTCCGATGACAGATGGGGAGGACATCCGTGTCACCAGCCTTGGGAGCCCCACATGAGCACGACATCCGGTACCCCGCCGCGCACGACCGCGCTCGACGCCGTGCACCGCGAGCTCGGTGCGACCATGACCGACTTCGCAGGCTGGGACATGCCGCTGCGCTACGGCAGCGAGCGTGACGAGCACCAGGCGGTGCGCACCCGCGCCGGCCTGTTCGACCTCTCCCACATGGGCGAGATCACCGTCACCGGACCGCAGGCCGGTGAGCTGCTGGACTACGCGCTGGTCGGGTACCTGTCGAAGCTCAAGGCCGGCCGGGCCCGCTACACCCACATCTGCGACGAGAACGGCGGCATCCTCGACGACCTGATCGTCTACCGCACCGGCGAGGCGGAGTTCATGGTCGTCGCCAACGCCTCGAACGCGCAGACCGTGCTGGACGCGCTCGTCGCCCGCCAGGCCGGTTTCGACGCGGCCGTGCGCGACGACCGGGACGCGTACGCGCTGATCGCCGTGCAGGGCCCCGAGTCCGCGGGCATCCTCGGCCGGGTCACCGACGCCGACCTGGACGGCCTGAAGTACTACGCCGGGCTGCCCGGCACCGTGGCCGGGGTGCAGGCGCTTATCGCACGCACCGGCTACACCGGCGAGGACGGCTTCGAGCTGTTCGTCTCCACCTCCGACGCCGTGACCGTGTGGCAGGCGCTGACGGCCGCGGGCCAGGACGCCGGGCTGGTGCCGTGCGGGCTGAGCTGCCGCGACACCCTCCGCCTGGAGGCCGGCATGCCGCTCTACGGCAACGAGCTAACGACCTCCACCACCCCGTTCGACGCCGGCATGGGCCGGATCGTGAAGTTCGAGAAGACGACCAACGAGGGCCGCTTCGTGGGCCGCGAGCCGCTGGAGGCCGCCGCGAAGCAGGCCGAGACCGCGCCGCCGCGCAAGCTCGTCGGCCTGGTCGCGACCGGCCGCCGGGTGCCGCGCGCCGGGTACGCGGTGGTCTCCGCCGCCGACGGTACGGTGATCGGCGAGGTCACCTCCGGGGCGCCCTCCCCCACGCTGGGCAAGCCCGTCGCGATCGCCTACGTGGACGCGGCGCACGCCGAGCCCGGCACCGAGGGCGTCGCGGTGGACATCCGCGGCAGCCACGAGCCGTACGACGTCGTCGCGCTGCCGTTCTACAAGCGCGAGAAGTGAGCGCCGGGCCGCAGCGCGCGGCCCCGCCCCCGTCTCAGCATCCGCACCCTCCCCCCGCACACAGCGTCCTTCCAGGAGAATCGCACCATGAGCAACCCCCAGCAGCTGCGTTACAGCAAGGAGCACGAGTGGCTGTCGGACGCCGAGGACGGCGTCTCGACGGTCGGCATCACCTCGCACGCCGCCGACGCGCTCGGCGACGTCGTGTACGTGCAGCTCCCCGAGGTCGGCGACACGGTGTCCGCGGGCGAGACCTGCGGCGAGCTGGAGTCGACGAAGTCGGTCAGCGACCTGTACGCCCCCGTGACCGGCGAGATCACCGAGATCAACCAGGACGTCGTGGACGACCCGTCGCTGGTGAACTCCGCTCCCTTCGAGGGCGGCTGGCTGTTCAAGGTGAAGCTCGACGGCGAGCCGGAGGACCTGCTCTCCGCCGACGAGTACGCCTCCTTCACCTCGGGCAGCTGAGGCCCGCACCGGGCTCGCCCGCCGAGCACCGCCCTTTCCCCGGAAGGACCCAGGACTCCAGATGTCTCTTCTGAACAGCTCCCTGCACGAGGTGGACCCGGACGTCGCCGCCGCCGTCGACGCCGAGCTCCACCGCCAGCAGTCCACCCTCGAGATGATCGCGTCGGAGAACTTCGCTCCGGTCGCCGCGCTCGAGGCGCAGGGCTCCGTGCTGACCAACAAGTACGCCGAGGGCTACCCGGGCCGCCGCTACTACGGCGGCTGCGAGCACGTCGACGTCGTCGAGCGGCTCGCCCGCGACCGGATCAAGGAACTCTTCGGCGCCGAGGCCGCCAACGTGCAGCCGCACTCCGGCGCCTCCGCGAACGCCGCGGCGATGTTCGCGCTGCTCAAGCCGGGCGACACCATCATGGGTCTGGACCTGGCCCACGGCGGTCACCTGACCCACGGCATGAAGATCAACTTTTCCGGCAAGCTCTACAACGTGGTCGCCTACCACGTCGACGAGAAGACCAGCCAGGTCGACATGGACGAGGTCGAGCAGCTCGCCAAGGAGCACCGGCCGCAGATGATCGTCGCCGGCTGGTCCGCTTACCCGAGGCAGCTCGACTTCGCCGCGTTCCGCCGCATCGCCGACGAGGTCGGCGCGCTGCTGATGGTCGACATGGCGCACTTCGCCGGCCTGGTCGCCGCCGGGCTCCACCCGTCGCCCGTGCCGTACGCCGACGTGGTCACCACCACCACGCACAAGACGCTCGGCGGCCCGCGCGGCGGCGTGATCCTCTCCAAGAAGGACTTCGCCAAGAAGATCAACTCGGCAGTGTTCCCCGGTCAGCAGGGCGGCCCGCTGGAGCACGTGATCGCGGCCAAGGCCGTGTCGTTCAAGATCGCGGCGAGCGAGGAGTTCAAGGAGCGCCAGCAGCGCACCCTGGACGGCGCCCGCATCCTCGCCGAGCGCCTGCTCCAGCAGGACGCCGTCGACGCCGGCGTGTCCGTGCTCTCCGGCGGCACCGACGTGCACCTGGTCCTCGTCGACCTGCGGCACAGCGACCTGGACGGCCAGCAGGCCGAGGACCGCCTCCACGAGGTCGGCATCACCGTCAACCGCAACGCGGTGCCGAACGACCCGCGCCCGCCGATGGTCACCTCCGGCCTGCGCATCGGCACCCCGGCGCTGGCCACCCGCGGCTTCCAGGCGGACGACTTCCGCGAGGTCGCCGACGTCATCGCCGAGGCGCTCAAGCCCGGCTTCGACGACGGCAAGGCCCAGGCGCTGAAGGCCCGCGTCAGCGCGCTGGCCGCAAAGCACCCGCTCTACCCGGGTCTGAACAAGTAGCACCACGACGGGCCCGCGCCGGCGACCCCGGCGCGGGCCCGTCCGCCCCCAACGGACAAGGGAGTCCGCCCACCATGGCCATCTCCGTCTTCGACCTCTTCTCCATCGGCATCGGCCCCTCCAGCTCGCACACGGTCGGACCGATGCGCGCGGCCCGCATGTTCGTCCGCCGCCTCAAGAACGAGGGCGCCCTCGCACAGACCACCTCCGTGCGAGCGGAACTCTTCGGCTCGCTCGGCGCGACCGGCCACGGCCACGGCACCCCCAAGGCCGTACTCCTCGGCCTGGAGGGCCACTCCCCCGCCACCGTGGACGTCGAGCAGGCCGACGCCTGGGTGCAGCGCATCCGCCACGACGGCCGGCTCCGCCTCCTCGCCGCCGAGATAGGCGACGCGCACGAGATCGCGTTCGACGAGTCGAAGGAACTGATCCTCCACCGCCGCCGCTCCCTCCCGTACCACGCCAACGGCATGACGCTGTGCGCCTACGACGAGGACGGCGCCCCGCTGCTGGAGAAGACCTACTACTCGGTCGGCGGCGGCTTCGTCGTCGACGAGGACGCCGTCGGCGAGGACCGCATCAAGCTGGACGACACCGAGCTGCGGTACCCGTTTCGCACCGGCGACGAACTGCTCCGCCTGACGCAGGAGACCGGGCTGTCCATCTCCGCTCTGATGCTGGAGAACGAGAAGGCCTGGCGCACCGAGGCCGAGATCCGCGAAGGGCTGCTGGAGATCTGGCGCGTGATGCAGGCGTGTGTCGCGCGCGGGCTCGCGCAGGAGGGCATCCTCCCCGGCGGACTCAAGGTCCGCCGCCGTGCCGCCACCTCCGCGCGCCAGCTGCGCGCCGAGCGCAACGCCGAGGCGCACGCCATGGAATGGGTCACCCTCTACGCCATGGCTGTCAACGAGGAGAACGCCGCGGGCGGCCGCGTCGTCACCGCCCCGACGAACGGCGCGGCCGGCATCATCCCGGCCGTCCTGCACTACGCGATGAAATTCGTCCCGGGCACCGATGACGAAACGGTTGTGCGCTTCCTGCTGGCGGCCGGCGCCATCGGCATGCTCTTCAAGGAGAACGCCTCCATCTCCGGCGCCGAGGTTGGCTGCCAGGGCGAGGTGGGCTCGGCCTGCTCCATGGCCGCCGGCGGCCTCGCCGAAATCCTCGGCGGCTCCCCCGAACAGGTCGAGAACGCCGCCGAGATCGGCATCGAACACAACCTCGGCCTCACCTGCGACCCTGTCGGCGGCCTCGTCCAGATCCCCTGCATCGAGCGCAACGGCATGGCGTCGGTCAAGGCCGTCACCGCCGCGCGCATGTCCCTGCGGGGCGACGGCCGCCACCACGTCTCGCTGGACAAGGCCATCAAGACGATGAAGGACACCGGCGCAGACATGAAGGTCAAGTACAAGGAGACCGCCCGCGGCGGCCTCGCGGTGAACGTCATCGAGTGCTGACCGATTGGGTCGTGGGGCCCGCAGACGCTCTCGCCGGGCTGCGGTTCCTCCAGGGCCGCAGTCCGACCGTCCACGGCATTCTCCGCCTTCCGTGGACGGAGCCGGTCCGGAGCTCCGCGCCAAGCGGGAGAAGTACCCGCCCTTCGTGCGCAACGTCTACATCACGACGGACGGACAGACACCGCGCTGCCTGAACGACATGCACACGCCTCCGGAGCGGTAGGAAGCCGTTGCTGCGAGGATCGGGGGCTTCTGGGGGCTTACTCCCCCTTTCCGAGCCGGTTCGAGCGCTGAGGCGGCGTCAGGGCGTGTGCCAGTGGCCGGTGAGGGCGGTGGCGGTGAAGCCGGGGCCGTAGGCGAGGAGGAGGCCGGGGGCGCCGGGTGGGGGCGGGTCGTCGTGGTGGCGGGCGAGGACGTCGAGGACGGCGGCGCCGCCGAGGTTGCCGCGTTCACGGAGGCTGTGCCAGGAGCGGCGGAGGTCGCGTTCGGCGTCGAGGCCGAGGGCTGCGGCCGTGTCGGTGAGGATGCGCGGCCCGCCGGGGTGGACGACGGCCCACTCGGGGGCGGGGTGGGTGTCGAGCCAGGGCCGCAGGTGTGGCAGGACGTCGCCGGTGGCGGTGAGCGCGGCGCCGGTGGAGTCGAAGTGGAGGCCGCCGGCGTCGAGTCGGCCGCGGTAGCGGTCGGTGCTGTGGGGCAGCAGGATCTCGGTGTGGTCGGTGACGGCGAAGCCCGGGCCGGCCGGTGCGCGGGTGACGAGAGTGGCGGCGGCGGAGTCGCCGAAGAGCGCCTTGTAGATCATGGCTTCGAGCGTGGTGTCGGCGTGCTGGTAGACGGTGCTCAGCGTCTCGGCGACGACCACCAGGACCGTTTCGGCGCGCCCGGTGCGCAGGAGGTCCGCGGCGCGGGCGAGGGCGTGCGCGCCGCCGACGCAGCCCAGGCTGCCCATGGGGACGCGGGCCGCGTCGGGGCGGAGTCCGAACGCGTTGCAGAGCGCCACGTCGAGGCCGGGGGAGGTCCAGGAGGTGGTGTGGCTGGTGACGACGGCGTCCACGCGGGAGGGGTCGGTGCCGGTGCCGTCCAGCAGGCGGGAGACGGCCAGGACGGCGTGGTCCCGGGCGTCCTCGTAGGCCTGCCGGTTGCGTGCGGCGATCTCGGTCGTGCCGGTGACCTCGGGCAGCGGGCGCATGAATCGGCGGCGTTCGACGCCGAGGCGGGCTATCACGCGCCGGATGGCCGCGAGCTTGGGGTGTCCAGGGTGTCTCGCCGTGATGTCGGCGAGGATCTGGTCCGTGGTCACCTCGTGCGCGGGTACGGCGATCTCGGGCCGGGCCGAGTACGCGACCGTCATGTTCCCCCCAGCTTCGGAGCCCGTGGCGGGCGAAGCGAATGTACCGGCATTCCGGTTCGAGCGTAGGGAGAACCGGGGCCGAGGGGAACACCGCTCTGGGCTCAGGAAGGGGCCGGAGCGGGGAGAGCGGGGGCGGCGGGGCCGGGGGTGAAGTGGACGACCATGAAGCGCGCGCCGGCAGCGGCAATCAGGTTGGCGGCGCCGATGTGGGCGTGGCCGGGGCCGAGGCGGGGGTGGTGGAGGGGACGCACGTCGCCGTCGGGGTGCATCTCGGCGCGGGGGTCGCGCCGGTAGAGCGGGCCCGCGACCGGGTCGTCCATCACCTCGTGCACGATGCGGGTGAGGGTGTGCTGGTAGGGGCGGGCGGCGTGCGCGATGCGGAGCTGCGCCATGACGGCCGGGGCCCACGCTGTCTCCCAGTCGACCAGGGTGCGTCCGCGTGCCTCGTCGTCGAGCAGCATCCAGCGGAGGACGTTGCTCGGCGGCCGTGCATCGGGGAACAGTTCGGTGAACGCGGGGTTGTGGCCCAGCAGGGTCCAGTCGCCACTGATGATGTAGGCCATGCTCGCCAGTTCGCCGCAGATACGGTGCCACACCTGGGGGATGTGGGTGTCCGCGTGCGGGTCGAGGACATCCGGCGGCTCCTGGCCGAGCGCGTAGGCCCACAGTTCCCGCCACTCGATCGCGGTGAGTTCCAGGGCGCGGCCGACGCCTTCGAGGAGTTCGCGGGAGGGGCGCTGGATCTTTCCGCGTTCCAGCCGGGCGTACGTGTCGGGGCGGGCGGCGAGCAGGGTGTCCATGTCGTTCTGGGTGAGGCCCTCGGCGTGCCGTCCGCGGGGGTCCGCGGGGGCGGTGAGTCCCACCTGTTCGGGTGACACGCGGGCGCGCGCGGCGCGGAGAAGGTTCTGCAGTTTCTCTGGCTGACCTGCACGTTTCATGTTCCGTTCCCCTCTCGGTTTTCCCTGACATTATTCACGGGGAAAAAGTCGCTCTGGGAAAGCCGCAGGTGGGCTTGACACGCTCGTGACAGTCGGGCCGTCCGGCCCGGCGCCGCATCGTGGGCACGGCCGCATCGTGAACGTCGGCCGGGAGCGCGATGCCCGTCCTCGACCTGCCCGGGAGGCCGGACGTGCTGACCCTTCGCGACCTGACGGACGGCGGGAACCCGCTGTTGGCGTACCTCTACCCGGTGCCGGCGCGGGCCGAGGAGCACGGCCGGTACACCGTGGAGCAGGCGGAGGTGTGCGGGGCCGACGGCTCCTCCCCCTGTGACCTGCGGCCCGGGGCTCTCGCCGTGCTTCCCCCCGACGCGTGCCGTGCCGGCGCCCGGGTGGGCGACGTGGCGCGGGCCCTGGCCCGTCAGCGGGCCGGAGCGGTCGTGCTGGCCGGGCCGGGGCACGAGCCGCCGGACCCGGGCACGGTGTCGGCGCTCGGCGAGGCCACGTCTGCGGCCGGGCTGCCGCTGCTCGTCCCGGTACGGCCGTCGCCGGCCTGGCAGGTCGTCGCGGCGGTACGGGCGGCCCGTCACCAAGCGGCCGCCGCCCACGCCCTGCGGCTGGCCGCCCTGATGCGCTGCGTGGACGGCCTGTACCGCGCGGGAGACGGGCCGGAGGGCCTGCTGGCGCACCTCGGCGAGTCCACGGACGCCGGTGTCTACCTCGCCGAACCGTCGAGCACGGGCTGGCGGCTGCTGGCCGACGACGGGTGCGAGGAGGCGCTGCTGAAGGCCCGTGCGCACGGCACCGGCCCGTCCGGTGCCGCCGTGCGTACGGCGGGCGGGGATCACGTGCTGCTCGCCGCGGTCGGCGACCGGGGGCCGTTCGCAGTGTTGGCGGGCGTCCGGGGCCGTGAGGCCGGGCCCTGGCCGGACCACCTGCGCGAGGTGCTGGTGCTCGCGACCACGCAGACGGCGCTGCTGACGCGTCGCGCCGCGCGGACGCCGGAGACCGCGCCTGCGCCCGGCCCCCCTTTCATCCCTCGTCAGCCGACCAGCGCTCCGGCGGGCTGAGAAGCAGCCGCCCGCCCACCGACCGTCACCCGCCCACCCGTGAGGAAGGCCGCCCCATGCCCTTGCTCCCCCGCAGCGTCCGCCGTCCGCCCGACGCCGACGCGCTCACCGTCTACCGCCCGCTCCGCTCGCCGCGACCCGCGGCGCCACGCGGCCAGCTCGCCCGCGGCCGCGACGGCCGGTGGTGGTACCGCACCGACACCGACGCGGGCCCCGGCACCGCCGGCCGGCGCCGCGCCGGCGAGCGGGAGGACGGGACACTGCCGGCGCTGCTGCGCCCGGATCTGGACCACGCGCTGCGACGCCGGGTCGAGCTGCTGGCGCGGATGGAGCGCGCCGACCACGCCGATGGCGGACTCGTGCCGCTGGTGGAGGCGTTCTGCATGGTCGGCAGCCGGGAGATCGTGGACCTGGAGACCGGTCTGCACGCGGCCCACCAGGCGTGGCGGGCGTCCCGCCGCCCGGGCGCGGCTCCGGGGGCGTGGATTCCCGCGCCGCGTGCGCTGGCACGCGTCGCGGAGAGCCTGCGGCCCGGGGGTGGTTCCGCGCCGGTGGCGTGACCGGAGCCGTCACCGGGCGGGACTGCTTCGGTCACGCCGAGGCGCGGTGGACCAGCTCGGTGCGCAGGATGACGTGGCGCCACGCGGTGCCGGGCGTCGCGATCTCCTCCAGGAGGACGCGGATCATGGTGCGGCCCATCTCCTCGATGGGCTGGCGGACGGTGGTCAGCGGCGGGTCGCAGTGGCGGGCGAGGTCGGAGTCCTCGAACCCGACGACGGCCACGTCCTCCGGCACCCTTCGGCCGGCCGCCCGCAGGGCGCCGAGCGCGCCGAGCGCCATCGGGTCGGAGGCGGCGAACACGGCGTCCAGTGCGGGTGCGTCGCGCAGCAGCCGTTCGGTGGCGGCCCGTCCGCCGGTTTCGGTGAAGTCGGCCGCGGCCACCAGCGCGGGGTCGTACGGCCGTCCCGCGGCGTCGAGCGCCTGCCGGTAGCCGGTCAGGCGGCACTGGGCGACGTACATGTCGGCGGGTCCGGCGACGGTGGCGACGGTGGTGCGCCCGGAGTCGAGGAGGTGCCCGACCGCGGCCCTCGCGCCGCCGACGTTGTCGCTGTCGACGTAGGAGCAGGGCTCCTCGGCGGAACGGCGTCCGCTCATCACGGTGGGCACGCCGAGTGCCGCGAGGGTGTCGGGCAGCGGGTCGTCGACGTGCATGGAGGCGAGCAGGACGCCGTCGATCCGCCCGGCGCGGGCGTACTGCACGAAGCGCCGGCGTTCCTTCTCCGAGCGGACGAAGGTCAGCAGCAGCTGCATCTCGCTGTCGGCGAGTTCGTCCCCCACACCGTGGATGAGGTCGGAGAAGTACGGTTCGGCGAACAGGCGTTTCTGGTGCTCGGGGATCACCAGGGCGATGGCGTCGGTGCGGTTGCCGGCCAGGGCGCGGGCGGCGCGGTTGGGAACGTAGCCGAGCTCGGCGATCGCCTGCTCGACGACGAGGCGCGTCGACTCCCGGACCCGCGGCGACTTGTTGACCACGCGGGAGACGGTCCCGCGCCCGACTCCGGCGCGGGCCGCGACCTCCTCCAGAGTCGGCCGCGCTGCCGGCCTCCGCTGCACCATGACGGCCTCCCTGCCGACTTCTTCCGGGTCCGCGAGCACCCCTGCATGAGAGCGCTCCCAGCACTCTGATCGCCGAGAGTCCTGTTGGGCGACGGGCTCGTCGTACAGGAGGAAGAGTACGCCCGGGGACTGTGGGAGCGCTCCCGCCATGCCGCAGGCCGTTCCGGAAACGGCTGGGTCCGCCCCGCCGCGCCGTTGCGGACAGGCGCGGCGGGGCCCTCCTCCACGCCGGGTCCGGGGAGCGAGTGGGACGTTCAGCCGTTCTTGCGGCCGACTCCCCCATAGCAGGCGACCTCGGGCGGTTCGCCCCACGGCATGGCCTCCGGGCGCCAGCGCGAGCAGGTCACCACGCCGGGCTCCAGCATCTCCAGCCCCTCGAAATAGCCGGCGAGTTGCTCCGGGGTGCGGGGCGTGTACGGCGCGGCCGGCTTGGACGCGTTGTGGCGGCGGATGGCTTCGACGTACGCGGGGTCGGTGCTGGTGCCGTCGTTCAGCCCGAGGTAGCTGCCCGGCGGGAGGGCTTCCATCAGCCGGGAGACGACCGACCGGGCCTGGTCGTAGTCCGGTACCAGGCCGAGGATGCCCATCAGCATCAGGCCGACGGGCCGCGAGAAGTCGAGGGTCTTCGCGGCCTGTTCGAGGATGCTCTCCGGGTCGCGCGCGTCGGCCTCGATGTACGCCGTCACGCCCTCCGGGCGGCTGGTCAGCAGGGCTTCGGCGTGCACCAGGACGAGAGGGTCGTTGTCGACGTAGACGATGCGCGACTCGGGAGCCACCCGCTGGGCGATCTCGTGGGTGTTGTCGACCGTGGGGAGACCGGTGCCGATGTCCAGGAACTGCCGTATGCCCTCCTCCCCCGCCAGGTGGCGGACGGTGCGTCCGATGAACGCCCGCGAGTGCCGGGTCACGTCGACCATGCCGGGAAAGAGTTCGCAGATCTTGTCCCCGGCCGCCCGGTCGACGGGGTAGTTGTCCTTGCCCCCCAGGAGGTAGTTCCAGATGCGCGCGGAGTGCGGCACGGAGGCGTCGAAGGCGGGGGACGGATCGTCGGTCATCGGGCTGCTCCTCGGTGGTGACGGTCTGTTGCCAGCAGTCTCGCCGACCGGGGCGCTTCGCGGGAACGCCCGGTCGCATTCGTCACCCGAGCCTCCGGCGGGAACCTCCCGGCACCGGTGCGGTCCCGCCCAGGGCGGCCCGGACCGCCCCGGGCGGGACGCGCTCAGCGCTCAGCGGGCGGGGGCGGGCGGAGCGGCGCGCCGGCCATCGGGCACTCGTACGGGCAGGGTTCGGCCGCCGCACGCCTCGCGGTGCGCGGCGCGGCCTCCTGCTCCCGTTCCGACTCGCCCGCCGGGGGTGTGCCCCGGGGCACGGGTCCCGGGGACTCCGGGGGCGCAGCGGGCTCCGCGAGGACGTCGCCGCGGATGGTGAACAGGGCGAGAAGGCCACCGGCAGCGGCGAGAGCCGCGGTGATCAGCATGGCCGTGTGGAAGCCGTCGGTCAGGGCGCCGGGGTCGGTGAAGTCGCGGCCCGCGATCCCGGCGAGGGGCGGGAGCGCGGCGACAGCGGCGAGCTGGGCGACGCGGGAGACGGCGTTGTTGATGCCGGAGGCCACTCCGGAGTGTTCCGCGGGGGCGGCGGCGAGCACGGTGGCGGTGACCGGGGCGACGGTGACGGACAGGCCCAGGCCGAAGACGACGACGGCCGGGAGCACGGCGGTCGCGTAGCCGCTGCCCGCCTCGATGCGCAGCATCAGCAGCATGCCGCAGGCCAGCAGCAGCGGCCCGACGGTGAGCGGCAGGCGCGGGCCGATGCGCTGCGCCAGCCCTCCGGCGCGGGAGGAGAGCAACAGCATCAGCAGGGTCACCGGCAGCGAGGCGATCCCCGCTTCGAGCGGCGAGTAGCCGAGCGAGGTCTGCAGGAAGACCACGAGCAGGAAGAAGACGCCGCCGAGTGCCGCGTACACGACGACGGTGACCGCGTTGGCGGCGAGGAACTGCCGCGAGGAGAAGACCGCGAAGGGCAGCATCGGCGCCGGTGCGCGCCGTTCGGTGACGACGAAGGCAGCCGAGGCGACGAGGCCGACGAGGAGGGCCGCGCCGATCACCCAGGCGGAGAGGTGGCCGCGCGGACCCTCGATCAGGGCGTAGGTGAGGCAGCCCAGGGCGAGCGTGGCCAGCAGCCCGCCGCGCAGGTCCAGGCGGCCGGTGACGGTGGGGTCGCGGCTCTCCGGCACGTGCCGTGCGGCGGCGGCCAGCACGAGGAGGCCGATGGGCACGTTGATCAGGAAGATCCAGCGCCAGGACAGCGCTTCGATCAGGTAGCCGCCGACGAGGGGTCCGAGTGCGGAGGCGACGCCGGAGAGCGCCGACCAGGCCCCGATGGCGCGGGACCGGTCCTCCGGCCGGTAGGCGGCCTGGATGATGGCCAGGCTGCCGGGCGTCAGCAGCGCCGCGCCCACGCCCTGGAGCGCACGGGCGATGATCAGCGTCAGCGGGTCGGGGGCGAGGGCGCACAGCACCGAGGGCAGCGTGAAGCAGACCACGCCCGCGGAGAAGACGCGGCGGCGGCCGTAGCGGTCGGCGAGCGAGCCGCCGAGCAGGATCAGTGCGGCGAGGGTGAGCAGGTAGCCGTCCAGCACCCACTGGAGTTCGGACACGTCGGCGTCGAGGTCGTTCCCGATCGAGGGGAGCGCGACGTTGACGACCGTCGCGTCGAGGAAGCCCATCGCCGAGCCCAGCACGGTGGCGGCCAGCACCCAGCGGCCCGCGGCGGAGCCGTGGGCGACGGTGCCGGGAGCGGAGGAGGCGGTCACGCGCGTACGGGTGGCCGGTCGCCCGGCGGCGAAACGGGTGCGCTGGGCGTCGGGCCGGGGGCACCGTCGCCCCACGCCCGGCCGGCCCCCTTCAGGGTCGCGTGGGGGTGCCGCCGCGGACGACACCGACCCACGCTGTCCCGCAGGGCCGCTTTCTGACCGAACGGGCTCCCTGTCGTGTAACCGTCCGTCGGCCTCGTATTCCCGCAGCGGGCCTCGATTCGCTTGTTCCGGGCACGGACCCGAGCCTGTGCGCTTGGTTCGCGCGAGGTACCTTGGGCAGCATGACGGGGGTCCGTGGAAGGCCGGGGTGGGTGCGGGAGGTCCGATGGCCGAGGATGCCGAGGTCGCCGAGGTCACAGAGCCGACGGGTGAGCCGACGGGCGAACTGACGGGGGTCTACCGCTACGACGTCGTCGCCGACTCGTGGTGGTGGTCGGACGAGGTCTTCACGCTGCACGGCCTCACCCCCGGTCAGGTGACCCCGACCACCAAGCTGCTGCGGGAGCACCAGCACCCGGACGACCGCGAGCACGCCCGCGCGCTGCTGGAGGGGTGCCTCGCGGACGGCGAACCGTACAGCTGCTACCACCGGATCGTCGCCGCCGACGGCCGGGTGCGCCGGGTGGTCGTCGTCGGCGACGGCCAGTCGGACGCCGACGGTCGCCTGATCGGCCTGCGCGGTTTCTTCGTCGACGTCACCGATGCCGTCAACCGCCAGGTCCGCGAGATCGCGGACGAGGCGATCGCCGCGGCCCGCGACAGCCAGGAGGACATCGACCTGGCGCGGGGCATCGTGATGGGCGTGTACGGCGTGGACGCCGAGGCGGCGCTGGCCATCCTGCGGCGGCACTCACAGCACACCAACACCCGGCTGCGCGACATCGCCGCCTCGCTCGTGGCGGCGGCTCCGGCTCCGCCGGGCAGTCTGCGTACGGAACTGCGCCGCCGCCTGGAGCGGGCCTTCTACGCCTGAGCGGCCGGAAAGGTTCGTGCGGGACGTTCTCCGGGCGGCGCGCCCGCGGCGTTGTCGGGCGACACGGGGTGGGGCGCCCGACCGAGCACCAGAGACACCCGTACCGTCTCGGTGACATGGTGCACGTCCGGCAGCGCGGCGCGGATGCGCGCGGCGAGTGCCGGGCGGTCGGGCGGCGCGGGCAGGTCCTCCGCGGGGATGGCCGAGAAGACGGTGCCGACGAGCTGCTCCACGCCGAGCCGGTCCTCGTACTCCACGGCCAGCTCCCGCACGCCGGTGAATCCGGCGTCGCGCAGTCCCCGGGCGTAGTCCAGACGGTCCTGGTCTCCGGTGCCGCAGGTGGCGCGCAGCGGCTGGCGGAAGTACGCCTCCAGGCAGTCGCGGAGGGATCTCGACCAGTCGGTGTCCTGGAGCCACAACGGGGTGCCGTTGGCCAGCACCGCGACGCCTCCACCGGGGCGGATCAGCGGAGAGAGGGCGCGGAACAGCTCCTCGTGGCGCATCCAGTGCACGGCCTGGCCGATGACGGCCGCCCCCAGGACGCGAGGGCCGAGGGCCGTACCCAGCGCCGGGACGTCGGTGTCGGCGCCGAGTAGCCAGGAGACGTTGTGCACGTCCTGCTCGGCAGCCGTGGCGCGCGCGAGGCGCAGCATGTCGGGCTCGGGGTCGAGGCCCAGGACGGCGCGGACGCGAGCGGCGAGGGGCACCGCGAGTTGTCCGGTGCCGCACCCGAGGTCGAGCACGAGGTCGTCGCGGGTCAGCGCGAACGTCTCCTGGAGGGCGTCCAGCGCCTGCTCCGGGTAGCCGCGCCGGTACTTCGCGTAGTACTCGGCGACATCGCCGCTGAAGCCCACCGTCATGATCCCAGGCTGCCGCAGTGCGAGGGAGCCGTCCACAGGGCGCGCGTTCGCCCTGGGCCGAGTGGACCCCCGGGCAGGTTCACGCTCCGTGCGCGGGCCGCTCGTGCCCGTCCGGCCCGGGCTCCCGCAGGCCCGCCCGTCCGCCTCGGGCTACAGGTCGTCGGTCGGCGCCTCGCTCGTCGGCGCGGCGGCCAGTACGGCGTCCAGTTCCGCGTCCAGCGCCTGGGCGATGGACTCGGTGCCGGGGGCGACCAGCCGGTGGGTGAGGTGCAGCCAGGAGCGCACCTCCTCGGCGGGCACGGTCAGCAGCGCGTCGCCGTCGAGCGAGGCGAGCGCCACGTACAGCACGGCGCGGCCGGCGACGGTCGTCGGCCACAGTCGGACGTCTCCGCGCCCGCAGGGTCTGCGCAGCCCCTCGGCCAGCAGGTCGCGCGCGAAACTCCACTCGACCGGCGCCTCGGTGCCGACGTGGAAGGTGAAGTGCACTGCGAGCGGATCGTCCTCCCGGTAACTCAGCCGCGCCGGCACCGAGATGCCGCGCTTGGGCGACATCGCCAGCCAGAACTCCAACTCGCGTTCGACCGCGACATACATGTTCTTCCCGCCTTCCCCGTCGGTGCGGCGGCCCGCCGCACCCCGATCCCGCTCTCGCGGCCGGGTCGCCTTCCGGCTCCGCGCCGCCCCCGGAGCCGTTCTCCTCGGCTCGCGGAGTGTCCCTCGCCGGGAGCGCGTAAACCGGCACCACGGGAAACCGCCGTCTCTCCCGTACCACCGCATGCGTGGCCGAGCCCCTTCTCGTCGTCCCGACGTCCTTACGTCCGTCCACCATGGGGCGGATCACCCCCGCGCGGGCTCTTCCTTACAGAAAGTCAACGAGCCCGTGCTGAGTGTGTGTAGGCTCTGCTCCCCGCCCACTCGCTTAATCCGCTTAACCGCACCGAACGGAGCGAAACTTGGGCACCAGGACGCCGAACGACCGCCTCCGGCGGGCGATTCACGAGGCGGGCTGCACCTACGCCGAGATCGCCAGGGACGTCAGGTCGGTGGCTGCCGAGAGCGGCGGCCGGCCGCGCACCAACTCCTCCGCGGTCGCGCACTGGGTGGCCGGCACCCGGCCTTCCGCGGCGACCGCCCGCGCGCTGACGGAGGCGCTCGCCCGGCGTCTGGGCCGGGCCCTGGTGCCGGAGCAACTCGGCTTGCACACACCGGGGTACGAGACGTCGGACGGTGGCGCGGAAGCGGGCGGCGCCGGGACGGCAGCGGGGCCGGGATCCCCCGGCGACGGGTCCTTCGCCACGGGCGGCGCAGGACTCGGTGAGGACCCGGTGGCCGCGCTGACGCGGCTCACCCGCGACGACCTGGCGGGCCGTACGGAGACGGTGCGGGCCCCCTACGCGGTCGCCCTGGCGGCGGTGCCGCCGCACCGGGTGGAGGAGGTCGCGGCCCGCGCCGGAGTCGTGGGTACCGCTGCCGGCGGCGCCCGCGCCGGGGCGGGAGACGTCACCGCGGCACGCGCCATGCTGGAGCTGTTCACGCTGGCCGACGAACGCCACGGGGGCCGGCACGGCGCGTCCGCGGTCGTGCAGTACCTGCACTCTGACGTGGCCGCGTTCTGCCGCGCACGGTTCCGCTCCGAGACGCAGCGGCGGCAGATGCTCACCACCGCCGGGTGCCTGGCGTACCTGGCGGGCTGGAAGGCGTACGACGGGAACCGCCCCGGGCTGGCACAGCGCTACTACCTGCGTGCCCTGGCGTTCGCCCGTGCGGCGGGCGAACCGGCGCACGAGGCTTTCGTGCTGCGCGTCATGGCGCACCACGGGATGGAGTGCGGTCGTCCCGAGCACACGGTGCAGCTGATGGACGCGGCGCTGGAACGCCTGGGCACACGGGCCGACCCGGCGTCGGCGTCGCTCTACGCCGCCACCCGGGCGCGGGCGTTCGCCGTGCAGGGGCGGCGCCGGGAGGCGATCGCGGAGTCCTCCCGCGCCCTGCGGCTCGGAGAGGGCGCCGACGAACGCACCCTGCCCTACTGGGCCGCGCTCTGGGGATCGTCGGCGGCCTGCGTGCGCAACCACCTGGGGAAGGCGGCCGCCGCGCTGGGCGAACCCGCCCTCGCAGAGGCTCACTTCGCGCGCGCGGAGTGGAGCCCCAGCGGCGGCGGGGCGCAGCGCCGCATCGCCGCGCTCAGCCTCGCGCACACCGGTGCCATGCAGTGCCGTCAGGGCAAGCTCGAGCGCGCCTGCACCACGTGGGGGCATGCCCTGGATCTGACGGAGGGCGTGCGGTCGGCGCGGCTCGTCGGCGCGGTGGCGCGGATGCGGACCGACCTCGCCCCGCTGCGGCTGCGGGGCGCGCGCGCCGCCCTCGACTTCGACGCCCGCGCACGCGACTGGCTCGCCGACGTCACCACCGACGGAAGGAGCGCCCCGGGATGACGGACCACCGCCCGGAGGCGGCGGAGCCGCCGCGGCCCCCCGCGGCCGTAGGTCCGGCGGTGCCGCCCGCACGCCCCCCGGGAGACGACCCGACTCCGGCGGGAGCCGCCGGCACGGGCTCCGGCGCGTCGCCCGCAGCGCTGCTCCGGGGCGGAACCACCGGAGCGGGAGGCGGGCCCGAGCGGCGGGAGGGCGCGGCCGAGCGGTGTCGCCCGACGGGGGCGTCGGTATCTTCCGCCGCGCCGGTGCGGGCGGCGCAGTCCCACGGCCCGGACGGGGAAGGTGCGAACCAGGCACCGGGCACCGCGGGGTCGCGCCTCGGCGTGCCGGCCGGCCCGACGGCGAGGCGCCCGCGGATGGGGCGGATCGCCGCCGCGTGCTTCGCCGGAACCGCCATCGAGTACTACGACTTCAGCGTCTACGGCGTCGCCGCCGCGCTCGTGTTCGGTCCGCTGTTCTTCCCGACCTTCTCTCCCACGGCCGGGCTGCTGGCCGCCTTCGGCGCGTTCGCCGCCGGGTTTCTCGCCCGCCCGCTGGGTTCGGTGGTGTTCGGTCACGTCGGCGACCGGTTCGGGCGTCGCACGGTGCTGCTCGGTTCGCTGCTGACGACCGGCCTGGCGACGGTCGGTGTGGGGCTGCTGCCCGGCTACGACACCCTCGGCGTCGCCGCGCCCGCCCTGCTGGTGCTGCTGCGCTTCGTTCAGGGTCTGGGCGTCGGCGGCGAGTGGACCGGCGCCGTCCTGCTCGCGTCGGAGCACGCCCCGCCGCACCGGCGCGGGCTGTGGGCGGGTTTCCCGCAGGTCGGCCCGGCGGTCGGCTACCTGCTGGCGAACGGGCTGATGCTGGCGATGTCCGCGGGGCTGAGCGAGGAGGCGTTCCTCGCCTGGGGCTGGCGGGTGCCGTTCTGGGCGGCGGGCGTGCTGATGGTCGCCGGGTACGCGCTGCGCCACGGGCTGGGCGAGACGCCGGAGTTCCGGCGGGTGGCGGCCGAGGGGCGGGCGGCGGCGCCGTTCGCCGAGGTGGTGCGCGGGCACGGCCGCCGGGTGCTGCTGGTTGCGGGTGCGACGGCCGGGGCGTACGCCCTGTACTACGGCGTTGTCGCGTGGTCGCTGGCGCACGCCACCGGCCCGCTGGGGATGGACCCGTCGACGATGCTCGCCTGTCTCATGGCCGCGGTCGCGGTGATGGGCCTCGCGACGCCGGTGGCGGCCGCGCTGGGCGACCGCTTCGGCCGCCGCCGGATGAGCCTGGCCGGGTACGCGGCGATGGTGGTGTGCATCGTGCCGTACCTGCTGCTGCTCCGCACCGGTGAGCCGGTGTGGATCGCGGCGGGCGCGGCGGTGACGCTGCTGGCGCTGGTGGTGATGCTGGGCGTGCAGGGCGCGTATCTGCCCGAGCTGTTCGCCGCCCGGGTGCGCTGCACGGGCACGGCCGTGTCGTACAACCTGGGCGCCGTCCTCGGCGGGGCGGTCGCCCCGCTGGCCGCCACGCGGATCGCCGCCTCGGCGGGGGCCGGGACGGCGGAGTGGGCGGTGGGCGGTTACCTGGCCGTGGTGTGCGCGGCCAGCCTGCTGTGCGTGCTGCGGCTCCCGGACACCCGGCAGCCGCGTCGGGACGCGAAGGGCCTCGCCCTGAAGTGACGCATCAGGCCGGGGACTTGACCTTCCCGCTCGCCGTGCCGACGGCGAGGCCGAGAACGATCAGCAGCATGTCGACGTACACGTGGTAGCCGTCCAGGGAGCCGATGCGGTGGGTCAGCGCCCACAGGGTGAACCAGCCGTCCGTCCAAGTGTGCAGGAGGCCGCCGACGCCCTGGCTGAGGAGAACGAAGCACACGAATCCGAGGAAGCCCTTCATGCCGTCGATGCTGCCGGGCGGCGCGGGCGGGCGGTATCGACCGCGGAACGGGCTGCCGAGGAGGCACGGCGGGAGGCCCGGGTGGACATCGCCCGCGAGATGTACGACGTCCTCGCCCACCGGCTGTCGCTGCTGAGCGTGCACGCGGGCGCGCGGGCGCGCGGGCGCGCTGGAGTTCCATCCGGATGCGCCGCGGGAGGAGATCCGGCGCGCGGCGGGCGTCGTGCGGGACAGCGCGCACCAGGCCCTGGAGGATCTGCCCGAGGTCGTCGGCGTGCTGCGGGAGCCGGGCGGGGCGCTGCGGCCGCAGCCGGCCTACCGGGTGGTGCAGGAGTGCCTGACCAACGCCCGGAAGTGCGCCGCCGGCCGGCGCGTCACGGTGCGGGTGACGGGCGGGCCGGGCGACGGCCTGGCGGTGGGGGTGCGCAACCGCGTGCCGGGTGCCGGGGAGGCGGCGATCCCGGGCGGCGGCAACGGGCTGATGGGGCTCGCCTCGCTGGGCGACCGGGAGCGCGAGGTCGCCCGGGCGGTGGGCGAGGGCCGGTCCAACGCGGAGATCGCGGCGCGGCTGTACATGAGCGTGCCGACGGTGAAGACGCACGTCTCGCGCATCCTCACCAAGCTGGCGCTGGACAACCGGGTGCAGATCGTGCTGCTCGTGCACGACGCGGAGTAGTGCGCACGAGCGTCCGGCGGGCCGTCTCGCACAAGACGGCGGGCGGTGCGGGCTACCGACCGGCCGGTGGCAGCCCGCACACGGCATGCCCGCGGGTCAGGTCTGGTAGGTCACGGTCAGGGTCGCCCTGTCGGCCGCGCCCAGGAAGACGTACGCCGTACCGGCCGGGGCCTGGGCGAACCGCAGCCGCACCTGCGTCGTCCCGGCCGGGTCGATCGCGGCGAGCCCCGCGGCGTCGAACATGCCGGATTCCGCCGTTCCGGAGGCGGGGCGCGGTAGCTGTGCGGCGGCGGGCGCGTCGGCGGGCGCCGACCAGTCGTCGGCCGCCACCGTGCAGCCGCCACCCAGGCATCCGCCGTGCACGTCCGCCACCAGCGTGTTCCCCGCCGGGTCGGCCCACGGGTCGCCGCTGCCGGAGGTGCGGGCGACGGTCAGGTGCGCCCCGGTGACGGTCGCGCCGTCGGGCAGGGCGGAGGTGTCGAAGGACAGCACGGTCCGGCTGTGGCGCCCGTCCACGCCGCGGCCGACGGCCAGCCCGAGGCTGCCCTCCAGGGTGCCGACGGCGGCGGAGGAGCCGTCCGCGGCGGCCTTGACGTAGCCGTCGCGCGCGTCGTCGCTGCCGAGCACCGCCGTGCCGTCGCCGGGTTCCGGGTCGGGGTCGGGGCCCGGGTCACCCCCGCCGAGGCCCCAGAACTGCGCGATGTGGTGCGCGGCGCAGATGCCGACGTCCAGCACGTACGGCGCGGCGCGGCCGCACTGCCCGGCGCCGCTGCCCGGGTCGACGGGCTGCCCGTGCCCCATGCCGGTGATCTCGTACTCCTCGACGACGGGTTCGCCGCCGGCGTCCTGGTAGACGCGGTGCGGGTAGCCGGCGACGGTGTCGGAGGCGTCGGCGGTGGCGTCGGTGCCGTGCACGTGCGTCCACTGCTCCACGAGTTCCCGCTGGTTGACGGGGGCGACGGTGGTGTCGGAGGTGCCGTGCCAGACGGACAGCGTGGGCCACGGGCCGGTGTGCGAGGAGGCGCCGCGCACCGCGTCGCCCCACTGGGCGGCGCTGCGGTCGGAGCCGGGGTTCATGCAGCCGAACGCGTCCACCACGCTGCTCGCGCAGCGGTAGGGGATGCCTGCGACGACCGCGCCTCCGTCGAACCGGTCGGGGTAGGCGGCCATCATGACGGCGGTCATCGCGCCCCCGGCGGACAGGCCGGTGACGTACGAACGGCCGGGGTCGACGCCCGTGTCCGCGCGCATGCGGTCCATCATCTGCACCACGGACAGCGCCTCGCCGCTCCCGCGCGAGGTGTCGGTGTTCTGGAACCAGTTGAAGCACATGTTGCCGTTGTTGAGGCTGCGCTGTTCCGGGAGCAGCACGGCGAAGCCGTGGCGGTCGGCGAGTTCGGTCCAGCCGGTCTCGTCGTCGTACTCGGCGGCGCTCTGGGTGCAGCCGTGCAGGGCCACGACCAGCGGGCGGTCCTGCGGAAGTCCGTCGGGGACGTAGCGGAACATGCGGAGGTTGCCGGGGTTGGAACCGAAGCCGGTGACCTCCTCCAGCCCGGCGGCGCGGGCGGGTGCGGGTGCGGCGAGGGAGACGGCGACGGTGGCGACCGCGGCCAGGGCGGCGACCAGGGCCGCCGCCCACAAGCGGTGCGGGCGGTCGCGGCCGGCGCGGCGGCGGTGGGTGGGAGGCGGAGGTGTGGGGTGGTCGGGACGCATCGCGGCTCCAGCGGTGGGGGCGTGCGGACGTGTGGGTGTGCGGATGTGATGCGGGTCTCACTGTTGCGTTGGACCGTACGGCGGCCGTGGCCGGCCGGCCACGGCCGCCGTCCACACTTTCCACCCCACCGAATGGCGGTCGCGTACATGTCACATACGCGCCGTCAGGGCGTCGGGGTGCCCCGCGAACGGCGGGCACTTGACCCTCACACCGTGTGAGGCTGTGCCGTAGGAGGTGCCATGTTCAGCATCGGAGACTTCGCCCGGCACGGCCGCGTGTCCGTCCGCATGTTGCGTCACTACGACGCCGTCGGACTCCTGCGGCCCGCCCACGTCGACCCGTCCAGCGGCTACCGCTCCTACGAGGCGGTGCAGCTCGCCCGCCTCAACCGCGTCATCGCGCTCAAGGAACTCGGCTTCACCCTCGACCAGGTCCAGAAGATCCTGGACGAGAAGGTGACCACCGAGGAACTGCGCGGCATGCTGCGGCTGCGCCGGGCGGAGCTGGCTGCGGCGCGGCGGACGGCGGACGCGCAGCTCGCGCAGGTCGAGGCGAGGCTCCGGACCATCGAGAGCGAGGGCACCATGTCCACCCACGACGTCGTCGTGAAATCCGTACCCGCCGTCCGCGTCGCCGAACTGTCAGCCGTCGCGGGCGGCTTCGAGCCGGAGCACATCGGGCCTGTCGTCGGCCCGCTCTTCGAGAACCTGTGCTGCAGGCTCGACGAGGCGGGTGTACGCCCCACCGGCCCCGGCCTCGCCTACTACGAGGACGCCCCCGAGGGCGCGGACGGCTCGATCGTCGTCCACGCCGCGATGCCGGTCGCCTCCGATGCGGCGGTCGGCCACGGCGTCGACCTCGTCGTCCTGCCGGCCGTCGAGTCCGCCGCCACCATCGTGCATCGCGGTCCCATGGACGGCGTGCTCGGCACCCTCCAGACGCTGGCGCACTGGATCGACGACAACGGCTACACGTCCGGCGGCTACAACCGCGAGCTCTATCTGGAGTGCCCGGCCGACCGGGCCGACTGGGTGACGGAGCTCCAGGAACCGGTCACCCGCGTCTGACGGGCATCAACGCCTCCCGGCGGGCGCGCGCCCGCCGGGACGGGCGGGCCCGGGCCCTCTGCCCCGCCCGGGCCCCTACACCGCGCCCATGTCGGCGGACAGCCACCGCTCCGGCCGCATCCGGATCACCACCTGCTCGCCGTGCTCCCGGGAGGCCATCTCCACGTACGGCTCCAGGACCTCGGCGGGCAGGTACCGCGCCGACATCTCCCGCAGGTGGGCGACCGTCCCCGGCTCCGTCGCCGTCACCGGGCCCTCGACCGACACGTACCGCACCGTCGGGTCCACGCGCTCGGCCATCAGCGAGAACCGTCCGGCCTTCGCGATCGCCACGTGCTTGCGCGAATCCCGCCCGGTCAGCACCCACAGCTCGCCGCCCGGCTCGTAGTGATACCAGATGGGCAACGTCAGCGGCGCGCGGCCGGCTTCGCCCGACTCCACGGCAAGCGCCCCGATGTGCGGCTCCGCCAGGAACCGCTCCCGCTCCTCACGAATCAGCGCCATCCCGCAGCATCTCTCCTCAGCAGTCGTCCACGTCACATCACGTCCTCTCCCATTGGACAGCACGCCACTGACAACCGGGCTAGGCTCACCGCTCATGCCGACCTCGCACGCGCACCTGCTCGCCCGGGCCGCCGACCGCATCGAGACGGGATACGTCTTCCCCGAGCGCGCGACGGAGATCGCCTCCGCGCTGCGGTCACGCGTCACCGACGGCGCGTACGACGGGCTGTCCGGCCGGGAACTGTGCGAGAAGGTCACGGCCGACCTCCAGGAGGTCTGCCCGGACCGGCACCTCCGCCTGCTGTGGTCCGACGAGCCTCATTCCACGGAGCCGGCGGACGCCGACGAGGACCGGGCCGCCATGCTGGAGACGCTGCGCCGCGAGAACCACGGGGTGCGCCGGGTGGAGCGGCTCGACGGGAACACCGGGTACATCGACCTGCGCCGGGTCACCGAGGCGGATGCGGGCGGGTTCGCCATCGGTGCCGCAATGCAGCTCGTCGCCGGGACCGACGCGCTGGTCCTGGACCTGCGCGCGTGCAGCGGCGGGGCTCCCAGCGGCGCGGCCCTGTGGTGCAGCCACTTCTTCCCCGACGACGCGACGCACCTCAACGACATCTACGACCGCGGCACCGACTCCACCCGGCAGTTCTGGACGAGCGCGCACCTGCCCGCGCCGCGCTACCTCGACCGTCCCGTGTACGTGCTGACCAGCGCCGACACGTTCTCCGGCGGCGAGGACATCGCCTACACGCTCCAGGCCCACGAGCGCGCCGTCATCGTGGGCGAACGGACTCGGGGCGGCGCCCACCCCACGGCCTGGCACGCCCTCACCGCCCACGTCACGGTGACCGTCCCCACGGCCCGCACCGTCAGCCCGGTCACCGGCACCAACTGGGAGGGCACCGGTGTCACTCCCGACACACCCGCCCCCGCCGCCGAAGCCCTCGACGCCGCGCTCGCCACGATCCGGGAACCCGCCGACACACCCGCGCAGCGCCGATAACGCGGTGGCGGGGCCCGAGCGGTGTCCGTCGCGGCGCGCCCCGCAGGGGTGCCGGTAGCGGAAGCTAGACGCCCAGGTGCTGTTCGAAGGTGAGCGTGCCCACCGCGCGGTCCGCCGGGGTGAGCAGCGCCCCTGCAGCCACCGCCCGTGCGGCGCGGCCCGGTAGCGCGGGCTCGACGACGCGGCGCTCCCAGCCACCGGCGAGCATCACCGTTTCGGCCAGCTCGCGCAGCGGTCGCGCCTGCGGTCCGCCCATGTCCGGCACCCGCCCCGCCGGCTTCGCCTGTGCCAGCTCGGCCAGCCGCACGGCGACGTCGCTCGCCGCGACCGGCTGGAAGCGGAACCCGCGCGGCGCCAGCACCGCCGGGAGGCGTCGCTGCGCCGTCACGAGCGTGGCGATCAGGTCGTGGAACTGCGTGGCGCGCAGCAGGGTCCAGGGCAGCCCGGAGGACACCACGAGTCCTTCCGAGGCGAGCTTCGACCGGTAGTAGGGGAACGGCACGTCGTCGATGCCGACGATGGAGATCAGCACCACGTGCGGGGCCTCGCCCTCCGCCCCCGCGGCGCGCACGGCCCGCATCAGCCGCCGGGTCAGCTCGACGTCGCGCGCCCCGGTCGCGCAGTGCACGATCGTGCCGGCGCCCCGGACCGCCGCATCGACGCCCGCGTCCCTTCCGAGGTCGGCCTGCGCCCACTCGTACGGCCGGTCGTCCCCGGCCGGACGCGGCCGCCGGCTCATCACCCGCACGGGTGCCTCGTCGGCGAGCAGGCGCGTCACGAGGGGCCTGCCCAGCCGGCCGGTTCCGCCGGTCACCAGAATCGGTCCGTCCACACCCGTCTCCTCCCGCCCCGCATAGCTGGCCCGGCGCGTCAGTTGCTGGGGAAGACCTCGCCGCCGCCCGGGTCGCTGTCCTGCTCGCTCTGCTCACGCAGCCTGCGTGCCTTGTCCTGCAGCCGCTCGCGTTCGTGCGGGTCGGCGGCGCGTTCGGCCGCCTCGCTCAGCTGCTGCGCCTTCTCCTGCATCTGCCGCACCCGGCCGCGCAGCTCGTCCTCGGCACTCATGACCGCTCCTCACGCCGTCCGTTCCCTCCAGCCAACCACCACCCCGCCCCCTCGGCACCTCGTGCGCTCACGCCGCGTAGGGCGCCACGATCCCCAGCGCCCCGGCCACGGCACGCAGCACGGCCGGCCGGTGCGTGGCTGTGCGCACCACCCCCTCGTCGTCGCGGAATCCACGGTCGGCGAGGACGTACAGCGCGCGGAGGGTGCGCATGGTGTTGGACGCCCAGGCCGGCACCGGGCCGGGTTCCCCGGTGCGGAACGCCGCGACGACCGGTTCCGCCCACCGCTCGGAGTCGGCCGCGGTGATGTCGGGCCCCGCGAGGATCTGCGCCAGGGCGTGGGCAATGCGGTCGTCCTCCTGCGCGTCGAAGAGGTGTGTGGTGGGGGCGAGCAGCCGGGCGACGGCCGTCGGGGCGAGCGTGCCGGGCGGCTCGCGGCGCCCGCGGGCGAGCGCGGCGAGGAGGTCGGCGCCGTGGGCGGCGGCGTGCAGCCAGCCGAGCGCGGCGTCGTGGCCCCGCAGGTCCTGCTCCGCCGGGTACCAGCGGGCGAACGCGTCCCACCACTCGGGACGCCAGTCGCCCGCCTCGGCGATCCGGGCGAGGACGAGCGGCGCGAACGTGCGGGCCTGCACCTCCGGGTGCGCGAGGTGCTCCGCCGTCCGGTCGCCCAGCATCCGCAGCTCCCCCGCGTCCAGATGGGGCACCCACTCCTTCGCCCGCCGGTAGGCGCGTTCGTCGCGTACGACGGGGTCCGGCGAGCGCAGGTCGGAGAGCAGCGTCTCCAGCGCGGCGGCTCGCCGGGGGCCGGTGAGGACGCGCAGGTCGTGCGCGGTGGGTGGTGGGGGCGGCATCGGTCAGGTGCCGCGCTGGAGCTGGACCTGGCGTTCGGTCTCGGTGAAGCCGAGCCGCCGGTAGAGGTCGACGGCGTGGTAGTCGGGGTCGGCGACGATGACGAGGGTGTTGGCGCGGAGTTCGGCGAGCGCCCAGTGGCCGGCGTGCTGAACGACCGCGGTGGCGAGGCCGCCTCGGCGGTGGTCCGGGTGCGTTTCGACGTTCTGGTAGCGGGCGAGTCCGGAGCCGTCGGTGAAGATGCCGGCGCCGGCGGCCATCCGGCCGTCGACGAAGGCGCCGAACCAGGCGCCGTACCCGCCCTCGCAGAGGCGGCGGAGGTCCGCCTGCCGGTTCTCGGTGAACGCGCGGTGGGCCGGGTCGGACAGGTCGCCGTCGTCGCACGCCGCGTGGACGCGGGCGGCCTGCGCCCAGTCGTCGTCCCCGTGCAGCGGGCGGATGTCGACGCCGGGCGGGGTGCGGTCCGGCGCGGGCATCTCCTCGGCGGTGAGCACCGCGTTGACCTCGACGGTCACGCCGAGCCGGGCCAGTTCCGCCGCGTCGCCGGCCTCGCCGTCGACTCCGTCGACGCCCAGCGAGAAGTGGGTGGCCTCCGGGAAGTACTCGCCGAACTCGTGCGTCCAGTGGTCCGCGTCGCCGTCGCGGAGCGGGGAGGCGACCAGCACGTAGTTGCCCCACCAGAACCCGGGGTTCGTCGGGGTGCGCACCACCTGGTGCGTGGACCGGTCCACGACGACGGACCCGCTCATCTCCAGCATCATCAGGTCCGTGCGGAACCCCAGCGATATGACATTCACCCGCCCGACCCTACGTGTCCCCCCACCCGCGGTCAGCTGCTTTCCCGGTTGCCCCCTTTGCCCCGCCTCCGGGGCCCGGGGCCGGTGCGCGTCGCGTTCAGGCCTCGTCCGGCAGCAGGCGGAACGCACGGTGCCGCGTCAGCGGCCGGATCACCCGGAAGTCGCGCCGGTCGAGCGTGAGCACGCAGTCCGTCTCGTAGGCGGCGGCGACCACCGCGTTCGCGGCGTCCACCAGGTCCAGGTCGAGGTCGGCGTACCGGGCGCGCAGGCTCAGCGCGTCGGCGAGCATGTCCGGACCGACCTCGGCGAGCACGGCACGGGTCTGCCGGAACCGTTGCACGAGCATCCGTACCGCCGTGTCGGCGGCCGAGCGACCGGCCCGGCTGCCGGTGACCTGGTGGATCTCCGTGACGGTGAGCGGCGAGACCACCAGGAGGCCGACCGAACCGAGGACCGCGCGGCATGCGTCGTGCTCGGGGTCGCTGCGGTTGAACGCCGCGATCAGCCCCGACGTGTCCCCCACCGCGATCACGCAGCGTCCTCGCCGCTCCCGCGCCGGCGGTTCACCGCGTCGTCGACACCCTGCCGGATCTCGTTCTCGCGCACCGGACCACCGAGGTCCAGCGTCTCCTCGAAGAAGGGCTCGTCCCAGGTGCGTGTCGACATGGCCACCAGATGGAAGGCGCGCCGGATCAGTTCCGCCTCCGGCCGGCCCTCCCGTTCCGCGGCCAGTTTCACCAGGCGCAG
The DNA here is from genome assembly GCF_004795255.1 of Streptomyces sp. RKND-216. Taxonomy (NCBI): domain Bacteria; kingdom Bacillati; phylum Actinomycetota; class Actinomycetes; order Kitasatosporales; family Streptomycetaceae; genus Streptomyces; species Streptomyces sp. RKND-216. Next base: position 1,466,836 of record NZ_SSBQ01000002.1, read on the forward strand.
GTCTTCCTCGTCGACCATCACGGTCGTCCTCTTCATCGCCATATGGTTATGCTAGCAGCACCATAACCCGCACGGCGCGCCCGAGGATGCCTCGTCCCGGCCGGTGCTCAGCGGAGGCGGAGGCGCGCGGTGACGGTCTTGCCGCCGGTGGCGCGCGGGGTGATCGTGACGTCCCGGGCCAGGCCGCAGGCGAGGGCCCAGCCGTAGCCGCCCGTTCCCGTGGGGCCGACGGACAGGTCGCCCGTCTCCGGGGGCATCCGGTCGCTGGGGTCGCTGACGGTGAGGGTGAGCCGGTCGTCGACGCACCGGGCGTCGAAGCCGGTGATCCCCCCGCCGTGCCGGATGGCGTTGCTGGCCAGTTCGGAGGTGACCAGCAGCGCGTCGGCGATCACGACGTCGTCGCACAGCGCCTCCGCGTACCGGGGGCCGAAGTAGTCCTTGAGCACCTCCAGGACGCGTTCACGAGCATGCGCCGCGCTGGCGGGCAGCGGGGCCGCCGGGCGCCCGGGTGTCTGCCGGACCGGGTCGTCGCTTCTCAGGTCTTCCATGTCCGTGCCTCCTCCTCACGTGCCGTGTGCGCGCCGTCCGACCACTCGCCCCCGTGGCGGCCGGAGCCGTCGGGGGTGTCGGAGCGGGGGAAGGACGGAGCATCCATGAGGGTGAAGAAGGCGTCGGTGCCGGTGATGGTGAACAGCCGGTGCAGGGACGCGCTGAACGGGCCGGCCAGCACCATCTGCCGCCCCGCCGCGCGGTGTTCGCGCTGTGCGGTGAGCAGGGTGTGCAGGGCCGACGAGTCCGCGAAGTCGACGCGCGAGAGGTCCAGCACGGTGCGGCGCACCACCGGATCGGCGGCCGAGGTGAGCGCCGCCTCCAGGTCGGGGCTGGTGTCGGCGTCTATGGCGCCCCCGACGCGGATCGTGAGCACGTCGCCGGTCACGTCCCGGTCGACGGCGAGGTGCGCCTCGCGGGAGGCGCACTCCTGCCCGGACGCGGTGGTGTGCTCGGCGGGGGTGGCGTGCTCGGCCGTGCCGGGGGCCTTGTCACGGGTTCTGTGGTGCGGCGGTGACATGGTGGGCGTTCGCTCTTTCTCGTGCTCGTGACGGAGACCTGGACCCCGGCGCGCCAGGGGGGAACGGGGAGCCGGGGCCCAGGAGCGGTGACCGGCGGTCAGGCCGGGAGGGCGGAGTCGTCCCGGGTACGCGCGCCGGGCAGCTGATGGCGGGCGGCTATCAGTGCCGCGTCGACGTCGCGGGTGCCGGTGGCCACGCACAGGGTGTACGCGATGTCGTCCAGCCGCTGACGGGCTTCGGCGCTGCCGTCCTCGGCGTGCAGGGCCCGCAGCGTCTCGTACTGGGCGACGAGGTCGATCAGGACGGCGGGGTGGGCCATGAGCATGACGGATTCCTCCGGTGTGCGGGCGTGTACGGGGCGGGGTCGGGCTTGCACCGACGGGGGCGTGCGTCGGGCGGATCGGCGGCGTGGGCCTCAGGCGGCGACACCGAGCGGCCGTCGGGCCGCGTCGTCGTGGACCTGTTCGCGCACCTGCGTGCAGGCGTGCTTGATCAGCCGGGACACGTGCATCTGGGAGATGCCGAGTTCCTCGCCGATCCGTGCCTGCGTCATGTCGTGGAAGAAGCGGAGGTGCAGGATGCGGCGTTCCCGTTCGGGCAGGTCCGCGAGATGCGGCTTGACGGTCTCGCGGTCGAGGACGGTGTCGTAGCTGCCCTCCGTCTGCCCGAGAGTGTCCGCCAGCGAGAAGTCGTCCTGGCCGGCCTGGAGCTGGGCGTCCAGGGACAGGGCACGGAAGCTCTCGATGGCCTCCATGCCGGTCAGCACCTCCTCCTCGGTGAGCCCTGCGTGTGCGGCGATCCGGGCGATGGTCGGCGACCGGTCGTCGGCGGTCACGGTCAGTTCACGGACCGCGACCCGCACCTTGTTGCGCAGTTCCTGCACGCGTCGCGGCACGTGCACGTGCCAGCTGTGGTCGCGGAAGTGCCGCTTGACCTCGCCGACGATGGAGGGCACCGCGTATGACTGGAACGGCCCCTGCGAGGGGTCGTAGCGGTCGACGGCCTTCACCAGGCCGAGTGCGGCGACCTGTTCGAGGTCCTCCAGCTGCTCTCCGCGGGCGCGGAACCGGCGGGCCAGCCGGTGGGCCATCGGCAGCCAGGCTTCCACCAGGCCCTCGATCAGCAGTTCCCGCTCCGGCCCTTCGGGCAGACCGGCCAGCCGACGGAAGTCGGCGTCGGTGTCGGGAGTGTCGTCGTGCCTGCGAACGTGCTTCGTGGTGTCCCGTACGGCGCTCATGAGCGCTCCTGCTCCTCCCGGTCCGTGTGCTCTGACGGTCGCGGGAGGCCTGCACAACACCTCGGGGCCCAAGAGGATTGGGAGGACTCCCGCGTGATGTGCCTGCTGTTCCGAAGCACTGGGATCTCTTCTGTCCGGCTGCGCCGATGCCAAACGGAGATGCACCGAACTCTTTTCGCCCGCCCTTCCTTCTGCTAGTCGCCGCACGAGCCGGCGGGGGACGGACGCCGGGCCACCGCGCCGACCGCGGGCGGCGTGGACCGTGCGCGGAGCCCCGGGGTGGGGGCCACCGTGACGGCCATCACGGCTGGGTCGCGTGGCGCACCGGGGCGGGGCTCTTTCCGTATGCCTGCCGGGGACACGCTGGTCGCCGCGCAGCGCGAGCGGTGACGCGGGAGGCGCGGCGGAGCGGGGCGGGGGCCGGTCAGGAACGCCAGGGTGCGCGGCGGAAGGCGGACGAGGCGTCGTTCAGGGGGCGGCCGAGGCTCTTCATCGGCGTCTGCCAGAACGCACGGAGCACGGCGAGGATGCGCCCCCGGGTCGGGGTGTCGAGGGTGCGGGCGGCGGACACGGCGGCGGACGCTCCGCCGTGGTGCAGGAGTTCCAGCAGGTGGTGGAGGGCTCCGGCGCCGGTCTCGGCGCTCGGCAGCTGGTCGGTGGCGTGGGCCAGGGTGCCGCCGGTCCGGCGGGCCGACTGGTCGAGGGCGCGGACGAGGCGGATGAGGTTCTCCGGGCCGTGATCAGCGTCCTCGGCGACGCGCCGTTCCAGTTCGTCGGCGGGGCGGAGGCGGTTCCAGGCGTCGACCAGTTCGGCCAGCGCGGTGTCCGTCGGCGGGGCGGCTTTTCCGTTCTTGGGCATCGTCGTACTCGCGGGTGGGAGAGGGAACGCGCGGCAGCCCGGTTCGCAGTGGTGACGCACTGGGCCACGGCGGCGGACCCAGTGAAGTGTGAACGTTTTCGCAAGCGTGGACAGTACGCATTCCCGGCAACGGGAGCGCGCTCCCGTTGCCGGGTTGTGGCGGGCCAGTGTCAGTCCTCGGGAGATCTCTCGGAAGAGCCGGAGGCCGCGTCCGCGGTCTCCCGGCGCTTGCGCCGGCCCTTGCCGACCGGCCAGCGCGGGCCGCGGTCGTCGTCCGGGATGCCGACGAGCTCCTCGACGTCGAAGACGCGGGCGATCGGGACGTCGGAGCTGCTGTGGGCGATGATCGAGAAGGCGATGGTGACGGCGATGAGCGTGAACGCCTCCTCGCCCCGCGGGATGCCCGCCTGGAGCACCAGCAGCCCGTAGACGACGGACGCGAAGCCCTTCGGTCCGAACCAGGCCGCGGTCAGGCGCTCCCGGCGGTCGAACTCCGTGCCGGCCAGCGAGAGCAGCAGCGTCGCCGGGCGTACCAGCACGATGGCCAGCACGGCCACCACGTAGCCGCCGAAGGAGAGGTCGGCGAAGAGCTGCGGGGTGAGGAGTGCGCCGAAGACCAGGAGGGCGGCGAACTTCGCCAGTTCGGCGAGGGCTTCGCCCAGCGGCTCGAAGGCGTGCTTGGCCTCCGGGGAGACGGCGGCGAGGACGGCGCCCGCGCTGAACGCGGCGAGGTAGGGGTTGGCGTGGGTGAGGTGGCACAGGGCGTAGAGGCCGGTGCCGATGGCCAGGGGCAGCAGCGGCTGCAGCTTGGGTTCGGCGCCGAGCACGGGCAGCCGGATCAGGCCGGCGACGAGCAGCGGTGCGGCGACGCCGAAGAGCAGACCGAGGGCGAGTTCCAGGGAGATGGTGCCGAACGATGCGTCGGCGGCGTCCATCGTCGGCCCGGCGGCGGCGATGAAGATGAGCACGAAGGGCAGGGCGAGACCGTCGTTGACACCACTCTCGACGTTCAGCAGCTGCCGCAGCCGTCCCGGCACCTCCTTGCGCCCCACGATGGCGCTGGCGAACACCGGGTCCGTGGGCGACAGCACGGCACCGACCAGGAACGAGGTCGTCCAGTCCAGGCCGACGAGGTAGTGGGTGAGCAGCGAGATGCCGAGGAAACACAGCGGCATGCCCAGCCCGAGAGCGCGGGCGGGGTTCTTCCAGCGGGCGCGCAGCTCGGAGAACCGGACCTGCATGCCGTCGGTGAAGAGCACCGCGAACAGGGCGAGGTCGGCCGTGACGGCGACGATCTCGCTCTCCGGCGAGATGTGGACGAGTCCCAGGAAGCCGTCGCTGACCAGCGCGCCACCAACCAGGAACAGCAGCGAGGTCGACAGCACGGACCGGGCGGCGAGCCCGGAAAGCAGCACGGCGATCAGAAGAGCGGCACCGAAGACCGCGACGAGTACCACTCAGGGCCCCCCGGGGACGAGTAAAGAAGACGTCAAGCAGGGGCGACCTTATCCGACGTCGCCGCACACGCCCCGGGCGCCCGGATGGTCTCCGGGGTCAGGGCTTGAGTGCCACCCCCGCCCAGAGGCTCACCTCGTCGTCGCCCGGCGCCTTGCGGGGTTTCGGGAGCAGGGCGTGGGCGGGCAGGGGCACGGACACGTCGGGCCGCCACTTGTGCGCGAGGGTGATCCCGGGTTCCAGCAGGTCCAGTCCGTCGAAGAAGCGGGCCACCTCCTCACGGCCGCGCGCCTGGGTGGGCACTCCCCTCGCGTTGTAGACGTCCACCAGGCGCCCCACTCCCCCCGGGTCGATGTCGGCCGTCACATGCGACAGGAACAGCGCCGACCCCGAGGGCAGCGCGGCCAGCAGGCGCGCGACGATCCCATACGGATCGCGGTCGTCGGGGACGAAGTGGAGCACCGCGTTCATGGACAGCGCCACGGGCCGGGTGAGGTCGAGCGTGCGGGCCAGTTCGGGCGCTCCGAGGATGCCGTCCGGCTGCGTGATGTCCCCCTCCACGTAGGCGGTGCGCCCGTCGGCGGAGCTCGCCAGCAGGGCACGCGCGTGGGTGAGGACGATGGGATCGTTGTCGGCGTAGACGACGCGGGCCTCCGAGTGCACGCCCTGGGCGACCTCGTGGAGGTTCGGACTGGTGGGAATACCGGTGCCGATGTCGAGGAACTGGGTGAACCCGGCGCCGGTGAGCACGTGCACGGCCCGGTGCATGAAGGACCGGTTGGCGCGGGCGGCGCTGCGGGCGGCCGGCCACGCCTGCAGGGCTTCCTCCGCACCTATGCGGTCGACCTCGTAGTTGGTCTTCCCGTTGAGGTAGTAGTCGTACATGCGGGCGGAGTGAGGCCGGTCGAGGCCCAGATCCCGTGGTGGGGTGTTGTCGGAACGGCTCACTGTCATGGTGCCTCCGCGCGGGACTCGCCCGTGGATCGGTCGGTGGACGGACACCTGCATCGTAGGACGACGACCGACGCCCGTGATCGTTTTTGCACATCAACCACCGCGTGGGTACGGCCTTTTCGCCGGCGAGACCGTTTCGTGGGCGCCTGGAGGCCGGGCTGGACGTGCGCGACGCGTTCCGGTGCACCGCCCGCCACACGCCCGTGCGTCCCGCCGAAACGGTTCGCCGATGCCTGTCCGGATGATGGCAGCCCGGAACCGTCGTCGATGTCACTCTCGCCCGCTAGTCTGACGTTCGACCAAGTTCACAGCATTCGGGGGGAAATCGCCATGCAGGCGACGGGGAAGATGCTGTCCGGAAACGGGCGCTGCAAGGATCTGGCGCGTGAGCTGCGAGCGTTGCGGGGGCGGAGCGGGCTGACGCTGGCCGCGCTCGCCGAGCGCACCTGCTACAGCAAGTCGTCGTGGGAGCGGTATCTCAACGGCAAATCGGTGCCACCGGAGGCGGCGGTCAGGGCGTTCGCGTCGGCGGTGGGCGTGCCTCCGGGGCGGTTGCTGGTGCTGCACGGCCTGGCCGAGACGAACGAGGAACGCACCGGGGCCCCGGCGGAGCCCGAGCCGGAGGCGTCAGGGCCCCCCGGTGGCGGACGGGCCACCGGTGCCCGCCGGACCACGGCAGGACGCGACCGGCCGGACGCGCCGCAGGCTCGCCGTGCCGGCCCTGTGCATACTCTTCGGTCTGCTCATGGGCGTGGCGACGGGAATCGGCGTCGCACTGCTCCCGGGCGACGGCCGCACGGCGGCGGGGCCGGGGGCGTCCTCCCTCGCGGCGGAGCACCCGACGAACCAGGCACCCGGATGTGTGGGCTTCGGGTGCAACGGCAGGGACGCGGAACGCTTCGGCTGCCACCTGGAGGTCTGGACGGCCGCCGTGCGGAAGGTCGGCGCACGGTACGTCGAGCTGCGGTACAGCCCGGCGTGCCAGGCCGCCTGGGCGCGCGTCAGCTACGCCGACGTCGGGGACGCGGCCGTGGTCGAGGGACCGGAGGACCACAGCGCCCGTCGCACGATCGCCTACGGCCACGACGTCTACTCGCCGATGGTCGACGCACCCTTCCCCGCCTCCGCGCGCGCCTGCGTGACCCTGGCGGAGGGGCGGACGGTGTGCACGCCTCGCGGCGGGGCGTCCCCCGCCCCCCGCCGCGTCGCCGCACGAGACCGGATCCTGAGCGGACGCGATCCCGGGACACGGCTTCCCACGTCCCGTCAGGTCTCACCCGGCGCGGGAAACCCGCTGTTCGGAGGCGTCCCGTCTCTTCCCGTCCCGGGACGGGCGGGATTCCTCGACGCCGTTGGGGCGCTCCGCGAAGCTCGTTCCATCAGCCCCGACGAGGGGGCTGCCACCACCTACTGGGGGGAAACGAACCATGCGACGACGCATCCTGCAGCGCGCAGCAGCACTGGCGTTCACGCTCGGCGCGCTGACCACGGTCGGCGCGACCGCCGCCCAAGCGGCGCCGACCGGGAGCACCTACCAGGGCTGCCCGTACGGCGCGGTGTGTATCTACCCGAACGCGTCCTGGAACAACGGCAACCCGGAGCACGTCTACTGGAGCTACGGCGCGCACAACCTCACGGACGAGTACGGCGTGCACCGCCTCTTCAACAACCAGTCCGGCGGCGCGACGGCCCGTACCTGCACCGGATTCAACGGCACCGGCTGCCAGGGATACCTGCAGGCCTACACCTACATCGACAAGGACCTGACGCCGATCAACTCCATCACGCTCCAGCCGTAACGCCGTCCGGCGGCGACGGCGACACGCACGGTGACGTGCCGTGCCGGGCGGGTCTCCTCTGCGGGAGGCCCGCCCGGCGGCGGTGGGAGATACCCCGGTGGACGGGCTGCTCAGCGGGCGAGCTCCGCCCACACGGTCTTGCCGACCGGCGTGCGGGGCTCGGCGCCCCAGTCGTCGGCGAGAGCCGCGACGAGAAGCAGGCCGTAGCCCGACTCGGCCGGCCTCAGCGGCGCTCGGGCGGTGAGCGGCGGGTACCGCTCGTCGCGCGCGTCGGACACCTCGATGCGGACGGTCGTGGCGGTGACGGCGAGGGCGAGGGCGAAGTCGCGCCCGGCGACGTGCCCGTGGCGCACGGCGTTGGCGCAGAGCTCCCCCACGATCAGTTCGGCGTCACGGGTGACGCGGCTGTCGTACGGATGCCCCCACGCGTCCAGCCGTTCGGCGGCCAGCCGACGGGCCAGGCGCGCGCGCCCCGTCGGCTGGAGCTGAAACGCATGCGGAAGGTGTGTGTCGCCGTGTGGGGTGGATTCTCTGCTTTCACAACGTGAGCGTGCCGTCACCCACCTAGCGTGAGGAAGGTTAGCCATGTGTACCGTCCGGCCGTCCGTGCGCCGGTACGGGTGCTGTACGGGTCGGTGACGGGAAGTGGGCGACGGTGGCGCGGGCACAGACGAAGGTCGAGGCGTGGCGTTGCTATGGGCGCCTGTTGAAGCTCTTCCGGGAGCAGAAGCGTCTGACGCAGACGGAGTTGGCCGAGGCCGTGGGGTACTCCTACGAGCACACAGCGTCCGTTGAGGGCCGCCGCCCAGCCAAGCTGGACTTCACGGAAGCGGCGGAACGCGTCCTCCCGGCCAACGGCACCCTGCTCGCCCTCCAGGACGAGGTGGAGCTGGCGAAGCTGCCCGACTTCTTCCAGGACTTCGCGAAGCTCGAAGCAGAAGCAGTGAGCCGGTTCGAATACGAGCCCCAGATCGTTCCCGGACTGCTCCAGACTGAGGCGTACGCCCGAAGCGTCCTCGCGGGCCACTGCCCGCCGCTGGACGAGGAAACCCGCGAACAGCACCTCGAAGCGCGACTTGGCAGGCAACGCCTTCTCACGCGCACGCCACTGGTGCAGTTCTCGTTCATTCTCTGGGAACCCGTGCTGCGCAATCCGGTCGGCGGCAAAGGCGCCCTGGGGGCTCAACTCCGGCGACTGGCAGGGCTCAAGGAACAGCCCAACGTTGAACTTCAGGTGCTCCCTGGGGACTACGGGATGCACCCTGGGCTGAACGGACCGATGGTGCTGCTGGAGACGAACGCTCACCGGCAGGTCGGGTACGTCGAGTCGCAGGAGGTGGGATGCCTGATCTCTGAGCTGCATAAGGTCAGCGCGTTCGCGCTGCGCTATGGGAAGCTTCGGTCGCTGGCCCTCAGTATGGAGGAGTCCGCACGGCTGATCGAGCGTGTAGTCGAGGAGCTATGAAGACCGAGTTGGCCTGGTACAGGAGCAGCTACAGCGGCAGCGGCGGCGGAAACTGCGTAGAGGTCGCCGACGCACCGGATGCCATCCGGGTCCGGGACTCGAAGGTGGGCGAGCGGGGGCCGCAGGTCGCCGTCAAAGCTCTGGCCTGGGCTTCTTTCGTGAAGTTCGCCGCGAAGCAGGGCTAATCGGGTGTACCGTGCGTCACGTCACGTCACGTTCCGTCTCCGTAGCGACGGAAGCGGCCCCTAGCACGGTGCGCGAACACCAGCTAAGGGCCTACACCGACGAGTGGATAAGGCCCACTGACGATGCCCAGCCAGGTTAGCGCGCTCGCGCGCGCCCCGTTCCTCCAGACCCCCGAAGACCTCATCGACGACCCCGCGCTCAGCGACGCCGCCCTCCGGCTGCTGCAAGCCCTGGTCAAACTCCCGCCCCGCAACCGGCGCAACAGCGACGCCGTCGCCACCTCCCTGCGCATGGGCAAGGACAAACTCAACGCCGCCCGCAAATGCCTGCGCGCACACGGCCACTGGCACGCCCGCAAACGCCAGAACCTCCCGCCGTCTGGGAGCACGCCTGGTCAACGCCCTCGCCTGGATCCCCCAACCGGCGACCGGGCAACCCGCCCCACGGCCCACCCGGCGATGACCCCCCGAAGGGGACAGGACACAGAAGAACCACACCCTCCTCCACACCCTCCGCCGCACCGAACCCCGCCTCGCCCTCCACGCCGCCGCAGGCACTGGCTGACGGACCCCCGGACGCAGGCGGTCACCGCTGCTCACCCGGTCGCGTGTACGCAGCGTTGTGCAAGGTGCGGCTCACTGGGTACGCGGGCAGAGTGAGGACGTAGCGAGAGAGGTGTTCATCAGATGATCCTTCGTCGAGTTGCCCGTCCCTTGTTGGCTGCGACCTTCGTGTACGGCGGGATCAGTGCCCTGCGTGCGGTGGAGGCCCACGCACAGGCCGCCAAACCGGTACTGGACCAGACCGTCGGCAGGTACGAGGACCAGATCCCGGACAACGTGCCCACGGATGCCGAGACGCTGGTCAAGATCGACGCCGCCGTGAAGATCGCGGCAGGGTCGGCGCTGGCCTTCGGCAAGGCGCCGCGCGCGGCGGCGCTCTTCCTCCTGGGCAGTCTGATCCCGACCACCGCGGCCACCCACCGCTTCTGGGAGGAGTCGGACCCGGAGGCCCGGGAGCAGCAGCTCGTGCACTTCCTGAAGAACTGCGGGCTGGCGGGTGGGCTGCTGCTCGCCGCGGCCGACACGCACGGCAAGCCGTCCGCGGCATGGCTGGCGCGGCACGGCGCGCACACGGCCGGCAAGCGCATCGGCACCGCCGGGCACGCGGCCGAGCTGTACGCCGTGCACGCCCTGAAGCACCACAAGAAGAACGCCAAGCGCGGCGCCAAGCTGGCGAAGAGCATGGGCAAGGGCGGCACCAGGGGCAAGGTCTTCGGCCGGTCGAAGAAGAGTGGTCTCCAGAAGGTGCAGCACGCGGTTCTGGACGCTCAGCACGCCGTGCTGGAGGCTCAGCACGACGGCATGCGCAAGGGTCGGAAAGCCTGGGGGAAGTCCAGGAAGCACGGGCTCAAGAAGGCCCAGCACAGCCTGGCGCAAGCCCAGAAGCAGCGGGACGACCTCGCCAAGAAGGCGCGGCAGGGCGCCAGGCAGGCGAAGAAGTCCGACCTTGCCAAGAAGGCCCGGGACGGCGTCAAGCAGGCACGGAAGGCGGATCTGGCGAAGACGGCCCGGCACAGTGCCCGGCAGGCACGCACGTCGGACCTGGGCAAGCGCGCCGAGCACCGCGTACGTGCCGCACAGCACGTGACGCAGGCCCGGGCCGAGCAGGCCCGCGGCTACGCCCGCGGCGCCCTGTCCCACTGACGCCCCGTTCCACTGACGCCGGGCGCTCCCCGGGCGCGCGCGTTCCCGCAAGCCGGATGCGGCGGGGGCGGACGGTTCACAGCGAACCGTCCGCCCCCGCCGTCGTGTGCGTCTAGGCTCGGCGGTACCGACGGCACAGCTCCGGGAGTACGGCCCCGGAGGACGAGGGGGCATTGCCATGGCGATCGACTACGTGAAGCGGCCGGAGGGCGGCGGCGGAGGAGCCGCGCTCAGCCTGGAGAAGATGCAGCAGGCCGCGCCGGGCCTCGTGAGTCTGTACAAGCAGGCCGCCGTCAGCCTGGAGAAGCGGCGGCTGAGCGGCGTACGGGCGGCGGTGTACCTGGTGCTGGACCGGTCGGGGTCCATGCGCCCCTACTACCGGGACGGTTCGGCGCAGCGGCTGGCCGAGCAGACTCTCGGACTCGCGGCGCACTTCGACGACGACGGCCGCGTGCCGGTGGTGTTCTTCTCCACCGGGGTGGACGGTGTGGCCGAGGTGTCGCTGACGGACTACGCGGGCCGCATCGGGGCGCAGCACGAGGCGTTGGGGCACATGGGCCGGACGAACTACCACCTGGCGATGCAGGCTGTGGTGGACCACTACCGGGCGAGCGGGGCGAGCGACCCGGCGTTCGTGGTGTTCCAGACGGACGGCGGCCCGACGTCGAAGTCGGCGGCGGAGCGGGTGCTGTGCGAGAGTGCGGCGTTGCCGCTCTTCTGGCAGTTCGTCGGGTTCGGCGCGGACGAGTTCCGGTTCCTGCGGAAGCTGGACGCCCTTCCGGTGCCGGCGAAGCGGGTGGTGGACAACGCGGGATTCCTGTCGCTGGGCGCCGATCCGCTCGGCTGGTCGGACGCCGCTCTGTACGAGGGACTGACCGACGAGTTCCCGCAGTGGCTCGCCGCGGCCCGCGCCGCGGGCGTACTGCGCTGAGCCCGGCCCGGCACCCGCGCGGACCCCGCTACCGGGGGTCGGGCAGCCTCATCTCGAACCAGGTGGACTTGCCGCGCGGCAGCAGGTCCACACCCCAGCGGTCGGCGAGGCGGTCCACGAGCCAGAGGCCCCGTCCGCTGGTGTCCATCTCCGTGACGGGCAGCAGGCAGGGCAGGCCGCGCGAGGGGTCGCGGACCTCGACGCGCAGCCGGCCGCGCCGGCGGTGCATACGCAGGCCGAAGGTGCTCGCGCCCGTGTGGCGTACGGCGTTGCCGACGAGCTCGGAGACCAGCAGCACGGCGTGCTCGGCGGTGGTGGCGGGGGCGGCCCAGCCCTGACGCAGCACGGCTTCGGCGAGGCGCCGCGCGGTGGCCGCGGACTCCGGGCGGTTGGGCAGCCGCACCTCGTCGCGCGTCGGGTCGCCCACGAGTTCCACGACGGCGCCGAGGGTCGGCGGACTGCCAAGGCCACCCAGGACGACTCCCGTCTCCGTCGCTGCTCCGGTCATGCTCGCCACGTCACCCTCTCCGGCCATGCGGACCATCATGGCGCGTGCAAGCACACTTCGTGGCTGTTCCGGAATATTGCCGACCTGGGAGTCAGGTCGGAGATCTCCGGATCTGGCATATGCCGTGACCCCCTCGGCCACCCTGATCACGTCGATGACCAGCGACTACGTTCCGCGCAGGCATGATCACTACCCGTCCGGGAGTGCGTGACACCTCCTCCCGAGAACGGCGAAGGGGTGACGCGCGGGCGGCATGCGCCACCCCACGCCACCCCCGGCCGTTCGAGAGCCTCGCGGACGGGTCAGCGGAACCTGGCCTTGCCCGGGCCGTCCTCCACGAAGCTGCGCATGCCGGTCTCCCGGTCCTCGGTGGCGAACAGGCCCGCGAACCAGTTGCGTTCGATGGTCAGGCCGGTGTCGATGTCCGTCTCCAGCCCCGCGTCGACCGACTCCTTGGCCGCGCGCAGCGCCATGGCCGGGCCCGCGGCGAGCTTCGCGGCCCACGCGTGCGCCGCCTCGTACACCTCGGCGTCCGGCACGACCCGGTCGACCAGGCCGAGGGTGAGCGCCTCATCCGCCTTGACCTGGCGTCCGGTGAAGATGAGGTCCTTCGCCTTGGCCGGACCGACCAGGCGGGACAGGCGCTGCGTGCCCCCGGCTCCAGGAATCAGGCCGAGCAGGATCTCCGGCTGGCCGAGCTTGGCCTTCTCGCCCGCGATGCGGATGTCCGCGCACAGCGCCAGCTCGCAGCCACCGCCGAGTGCGTAGCCGGTGACGGCGGCGACGACCGGCTTGGGGATGCGGGCCACCGCCGTGAAGGCGTCCTGGAGCCCCTTGGACCGGGCGACCATCGCCGCGTGGTCCATGCGCTGCATCTCCTTGATGTCCGCGCCGGCCGCGAACACCTTCTCGCCGCCGTAGATCACGACCGCGCGGACGTCCTCACGGGCGGTCGCCTCGTGGGCGAGTTCGAGGAGCCGGTCCTGGGTGGCGACATCCAGGGCGTTCATCGGCGGGCGGTCCAGGCGGAGGGTGCCGACGCCGTCGGCCACTTCGAGAGTCACAGTCATACGGGCAGGTTAGCGTTCGTTCACACGCCTCGGTCCACGCACCCGGCGCGAAGGGCGCCGGGTGCGTGGACCGAGGCGTGTCGGCAGGGCCGCCCGCAGGGCTACTGCTCGGCGGTCCATTCCTCCCAGGACATGTTCCAGGCGTTGAGGCCGTTGTCCGGGGCGATGGTCTCCGGGTCGGCGGAGTTCTTCACCTGCACGACGTCGCCGATGAGGGAGTTCTCGAAGAACCAGGCGGCCGCCGCCTTCTCGTCCCAGCCGCCGCGCACGTCGTCCAGGCCGATGCAGCCGTGGCTGGTGTTCGCGGAGCCGAATGTGGCCGACGAGGCCCAGTAGTTGCCGTGGATGAAGGTGCCGGACGTGGACAGCCGCATCGCGTGCGGCACGTCCTCGATGTCGTACTCGCCCTCGCCGTCGTCGTCCGTGAAGCCGACCGTCGCGCCGTTCATCCGGGTGACCACGTGCTTCTCGCTGATCACCATGATGCCGTTGTACGTGGGCGTGGCCGGGGCGCCGGCGCTGATCGGCACCGTCCGCAGCTTCTTCCCGTCACGGGTGACCGTCATCGTCTTCTTCTTCGCATCGACCACGCTGACCTGCGAGCGGCCGATCTCGAAGGTGACCGACTTCTTCTGCGACCCGTAGACGCCGTCCGCGCCCTCCACGCCGTCGAGGTCGAGGTCGAGCGCAACCTCGGTGCCGGCCGCCCAGTACTCCTCGGGACGGAAGTCGAGGCGCTGGTTGCCGAACCAGTGGCCCTCGATGTCCACCTCGGGCTCCGCGGTCACGGAGATGGCCTTCTCCACGGCCTCCAGGTCCTCGATGGCCCGGTTGAAGCTGATCGAGACCGGCATGCCGACACCGACCTTGTCGCCGTCCTCCGGCTGGAAGAAGCCGACGAAGGAGTCGCCGGGAACGAGGGTGGAGAACTTCGCGTTCTCGGCGGCCTTCCGCCCCTCGGAGTCGGTGGCGACCGCGTTCACGGTGTAGGTCGTCTTGGTCCGCAGGTGCCCCTCGGGCTTCCACGCGCCGCCGTCGGCGGTGATCTCGCCGGGCACCTTCTCGCCGTCCGCGGTGCGCACCACGACCTCGGTGAGCTTCCCCTTCTCGGCGCTCACCGCCAGTTCGCCCGTGGTCGCGACGCCGTCGGCGCCGTCCTCCGGAGCGATGGTGACGACCGCCTCGGACGGCCCGGTCGGCTTCGCCTTCTCCGGAGTCCGTTCGTCGGCGGCGCTGTTGCCACCCCCGCAGGACGACACCACCAGCAGCAGTACGACGAGGAGGACGACGAGTCCCGCCGCCCCTCCCCCTATGAGGCGGGCCCGGCCGCCCGCCCGTGCCTCCGCCCCGGCAAGTATGGCCTTGAGTTCCACTGTGGCCTGATCTCCCCTCGCGCACGAACGCGCTCCCCGGGTGGCGCCGTCGGGAGCGCACCACGCGCGTGTGACCGGTCAGACAACCACACGCATGCGGGGGTTGTGCACCTGCGGTGTCACCGTTCGGTCGCGGTTTCCGCCGGTGAGGGGCATGCCGGGAGAAAACGCGCGTGGCTGCGGCACAGGGTGAGCGCTACGCGCCGGGCTGTCACCCGTTCGGCGTCACCGGGAGCGGTTCCGGCCCTCCCCGGAGGGCCCGGCGGGTGAGGATCGCCGTGTGCACCGTGGAACGGAGGCTCACTGGTGACGCAGGCACCCGCGCGGACGAACGACCCCACGGTCTCGCCGGCCGTGTGGCCGGGCAGTCCGCAACCACTCGGCGCACGCCACCACCTGGGGCCTGACCGGACCCCGGGCACCAACTTCGCACTGTGGGCGGGCGGGGCCGAGGCCGTCGACCTGTGCCTCTTCGACGACGACGGACGTGAGACCCGGCACCGGCTCGCCGAGCCGACCCACGAGATCTGGCACGGTTTCGTCCCAGGAATCCGGCCCGGTCAGCGCTACGGCTACCGGGTGCACGGCCGCTGGGACCCGTGGACCGGCGCACGCTGGAACCCGGCGAAGCTGCTGCTCGACCCGTACGCCCGCGCGGTGGACGGCGAGTTCGCGCCGACGCCCGAGGTGTACGGCCACGTCCGCGACTGGCCGCAGCAGGACCTCGCCGACACCGTGCGGGACGAACGCGACTCCGCCGCGCACGTGCCGAAGGGCGTCGTCGTCGACGACCGCGACAGCTGGACCGACGACCGCCGCCCCAAGACCCCGTGGGCCGACACGGTCCTCTACGAACTGCACGTGCGGGGCTTCACCAAGCGCCACCCCGGTGTGCCCGAGGAACTGCGCGGCACCTACGCCGGACTCGCCCACCCGGCGGCGCTCGACCACCTCACCGGACTCGGGGTGACGGCCGTCGAACTGCTGCCGGTGCACCAGTTCGCGCACGAGGACCACCTGCTGCGACGCGGTCTGCGCAACTACTGGGGCTACAACTCCGTCGGCTGGTTCGCCCCGCACGCCGCCTACTCCGCCTCCGGCACCCGCGGCCAGCAGGTCGGCGAGTTCAAGCGGATGGTGCAGGCGCTGCACGGCGCCGGGATCGAGGTGATCCTCGACGTCGTCTACAACCACACCGCCGAAGCGGACGAACACGGGCCCACGCTGTCGCTGCGCGGCATCGACAACCGCGCCTACTACCGCCTCGCCGGCGACGCCCGCCGCTACACCGACTACACCGGCTGCGGCAACACCCTGCACGTGGTACGGCCGCACACGCTGCGGCTGATCACCGACAGTCTGCGCTACTGGGTGCAGGAGATGGGTGTGGACGGCTTCCGTTTCGACCTGGCGGCGGCACTGGCCCGCTCCCTGCACGACGTCGACATGCTTTCGCCGTTCCTGGCCGTCATCGCCCAGGATCCGGTGCTCCGGCGGGTGAAGCTGATCGCCGAACCGTGGGACGTGGGCACGGGCGGCTACCAGGTGGGCGCCTTCCCGCAGCTGTGGACGGAGTGGAACGACCGCTACCGCGACACCGTGCGCGACTTCTGGCGGGGCGCGCTGCCCGACGTGCGTGACCTCGGCTACCGCCTGTCCGGGTCCAGCGACCTGTACGCGTGGGGCGGGCGGCGGCCCTACGCCTCGGTCAACTACGTCACCTCCCACGACGGCTTCACCCTGCGCGACCTGGTCAGCTACAACCGGAAGCACAACGCGGCCAACGGCGAGGACGACCGGGACGGCACCGACGACAACCGGTCCTGCAACCACGGCGCCGAGGGCGACACCGACGACCCGGAGATCCTGGCGCTGCGGCGACGGCAGCTCCGCAACCTGCTCACCACGCTGCTGCTCTCCACGGGCGTGCCGATGCTGACGGCCGGCGACGAGGCGGGCCGTACGCAGGGCGGCAACAACAACGCCTACTGCCAGGACGACGAGACCTCCTGGACCGACTGGAGCCTGCTCGACGATCCGGGGTGGCGGGGGCTGTACGAGCTGACCGCACGGCTGCTGCGGCTGCGCCGCGACCACCCCGTGCTGCGGCGCAAGGCGTTCTTCTCCGGCCGCCCGCACGGCCCGGAGGGGGTGCGGGACCTGACCTGGTTCACCGGGTACGGCGAGGAGATGACCGAGGCCGACTGGTTCGCACCGGGCGCCACCCTGGGGATGTACCTGCACGGGCAGGACCTGCCGCAGCGCGACGCCAAGGGCCGCCCGGTGACCGACGACTCGTTCCTGTGGCTGCTGCACGCCGGCACCGCGACCGGAGCGTTCCGGCTGCCCGGCCCGCCCTGGGGCACGGCGTACGAACTCCTGGTGGACACCGCGCGCGAGGACCAGGCCGAGCCGCCGGGCACACTGCTCCGTCCGGGTGACAAGCTGCCCCTGCCGCCCCGCTCGGTGCAGTTGCTGCGCGCCCGGCCCCAGCAGGCGCGGGACGTCCGGTCGTAGGTCCGCGGACGGAGGCGGGAGGGGCGAAAAACCGAGTGTGCGGTGTCAGTGGCGAACCGTACGCTCGCTCCTGATGACTGCCACCGACCTCGCCGCCACCGACAACCGCTCCGACGACACGCCCGCAGCCCGCGGTGGCGACGAGCCGCCCCCGGAGGGGCAGCGGGCCGACGGCGGCGACGGCAGATCCGCGGTGCGGTCGCTGCTGCGGCTGTGGCCGTACCTCAAGCCGGTGCGGGCCCGGTTCTTCACGGCCGCGTTCATCGCGATCGTCGCGTCCTGCATGGGTCTGGTCATCCCGCTGGTCCTGAAGTGGATCGTGGACGGACCGGTGGCCTCCCGCGACACGCGGGGCGTGTGGCTCGGCGGCGCGCTGCTGCTCGGCGTCGGCATCGCCGAGGCCGCGTTGTTCGGGCTGCGGCGCTGGCTGGTGGCGCGGCCGCTGGCGAGCGTCGAGGCGGCCATGCGCGCCGACCTGTACGCCCACCTGCAACGGCTCCCCGTGGCCTTCCACGACCGCTGGCCCAGCGGGCAGCTGCTGTCGCGGGCGACCACTGACCTGCAGCTGCTGCGCATGTTCCTCGCCTTCCCGCTGACCTTCCTGGTGGTCAACGGCACCACCATCCTGGTCGGCTGCGTGATCATGTTCGTGCAGGACTGGGCGCTCGGTCTGGTCGTGCTCGCGCCCCTGGTGCCGCTCGGGGTGCTGTGCTCGTTCTTCGAGGCGCGCTACTTCATCGCGGCGCGGCGCGCGCAGGACCAGATCGGCGACCTCACCACGGTCGTCGAGGAAGCCGTGCTCGGCATCCGCATCATCAAGGGCTTCGGCCGCCACAAGAGCCAGGCACGGGCCTTCCGCGCGCTGTCCGGGCGGCTGCTCGGCACCGAGATCCACAAGGCCCGGCTGCTTGCCGGGATCTGGGCGTTCATCATGACGCTGCCCGAGCTGGCACTCGGTGCGGCGCTGGTCCTCGGCACGATCCAGGTCGCCGAAGGCGACCTGTCGGCGGGCACGCTGGTGGCCTTCCTGTCCACGGCGCTGGCGCTGCGGTGGCCGGTGGAGTCGCTCGGGTTCCTGCTGGCGATGAGCAACGAGTCGGCGACGGCGACGGACCGCGTCTTCGAGGTCCTCGACGCTCCTGTCCCCGAGGACGCGGGCGCGGACGGCGACCGGACCGCGGCCGGCGGCAGGACGGCGGACGACGACCCCGTCTCCGGCATGCGGTTCGAGGGCGTGACCTTCCGGTACCCGGACGCACCGCCCGGTGCGCAGCCGATCCTCGACGGTGTCGACCTCCACGTCCCGCCCGGCGAGACAATGGCCCTCGTCGGCGCGACCGGTAGCGGCAAGACGACGCTGACCGCGCTCGTCCCCCGTCTGCACGAGGCGACCGAGGGCCGCATCACCCTCGACGGCGTGGACGTCACCACCCTCCCCCGCGCAGACCTCCGCGCCCTCGTCGCCGTGGCCTTCGAGGACCCGACCCTCTTCTCCGCCACCGTGCGGGAGAACGTCCTGATGGGCACCGACGGCAGCGGCACCAGCACCAGCTCCGCCGACGCCGCGAAGGCGGACGAGACCGCCCTGCACCGAGCGCTGCGCATCGCGCAGGCCGACGGCTTCGTCGCCGCGCTGCCCCACGGCGTCGACACCGAGGTGGGCGAACAGGGGCTGTCCCTGTCGGGCGGCCAGCGCCAGCGCCTCGCCCTGGCCCGCGCCGTGGTCGGCTCCCCGCGC
This sequence comes from Streptomyces sp. RKND-216, assembly GCF_004795255.1. Lineage (NCBI taxonomy): Bacteria > Bacillati > Actinomycetota > Actinomycetes > Kitasatosporales > Streptomycetaceae > Streptomyces > Streptomyces sp. RKND-216. The sequence continues at coordinate 1,485,704 of NZ_SSBQ01000002.1, forward strand.
TTCCTCGTGCTGGACGACCCGCTGTCGGCCCTCGACGTGCACACGGAGGCCGCCGTGGAGGCGGCGCTGCGGGAGGTGCTGGCCACGACCACCGCCCTGGTCGTGGCGCACCGGCCGTCCACCGTGCTGCTCGCCGACCGGGTCGCGCTGCTGTCCGGCGGACGCGTCACCGCCGTCGGCACCCACCACGAACTGCTGCACACGAACCCCGAGTACGCGGCGCTGATGTCCGGCGACGACCGGCGCGACGCGGACGGGGACGGCACAGATCCGGACACGGCCGCAGACGCCGCATCCGGCACCGAAGGGAGCCTCCAGGCGTGACGACGACCGTCGACGGCGGCGCCACACCGGCCACCGACCCCGTGGCGGGTTCGGTGGCGGGCGAGGCCCTCCCCACCTCTCCGCCGGGACCCGATCAGGACCCGTTCTCGCAGGACGTGCTGCCGGCCCCGCGCAACGCGCCGCGGACGCTGCTGCGTTCCCTGCTGCTCCCGCACCGGCCCCGCGTCGCACTGGCGGCCGTCCTGCTGCTGCTCCAGCAGGCGGCGGTGCAGGCGGGCCCGCTGCTGGTGGCGTACGCGATCGACGCGGCCGTCCCGGCGATCCGGGGCGCCGCCGACTACGGTCCGCTGATCGCCGTCGCCCTGGGATACCTGGTGTGCGCGCTGGCCGCGGGCGGGCTCCAGTACGCCTTCGTCGCCACCGCCGCCCACGTCAACCAGCGGGTGCTGCTCGAACTGCGCGGCCGCATCTACCGGCACGCCCAGGCCCTCAGCGTGGACTTCCACGACCGCTACACCTCCGGCCGGCTCATCTCCCGCGCCACCACAGACGTGGAGGCGCTGCGCGAGCTGCTGGACGAAGGTCTCCAGGAGCTGCTGACGGTCGTGGTGTCGGTGGGCTACATCCTGGCCATGCTGCTCTACCTCGACTGGGGGCTGGGCGCCTGCGCGCTCGCGTCGTTCGTGCCGCTCTCGCTGCTTGTGCGCTCGTTCCAGAACCGGTCGCGGCGCATCTACCGGACGCGTTCCACCGCGATCGCCGCGGTGATCGTGAAGTTCGCGGAGACGATGAACGGCATCCGCCCGGTGCAGTCCTTCCGCCGCGAGAAGCCGAACGACGCGGCCTTCCGCACGCTCAACGACCGCCACCTGAAGGTGAACGGGGACGCCATCCTGGAGATGGCGCGGTACGTCGTGGGCTCCCGCCTCACCGCGAACTTCGCGGTGGCGGCGCTCGTGCTGTGGGGGGCGTACCGGGTGGCGGACGGCGGGCTGGAGCTCGGCGTGCTGGCCGCGGCAGCGCTCTACCTGCGTCGCCTGTACGACCCGATCGACCGGCTCGGCATGTTCCTCAACTCCTTCCAGTCGGCGAGTGCATCGCTGGAGAAGATCGCCGGCCTGCTGGCGCAGCAGCCATCCGTGCCCGAGCCGGACGTGCCGCGCCCGCTGCCGGACCGCAGCGGGGACACGCCGGGCCGCGAGGTGGTCTTCGACAGCGTCCGGTTCGCCTACCGCACCGGCGGGGAGGTGCTGCCGCGGTTCGCTCTCACGGTCCCGGCCGGGCAGACGGTCGCCGTGGTCGGCGCCACCGGCGCGGGCAAGTCGACGCTGGCGAAGCTGCTGGCCCGGTTCTACGACCCGACCGAGGGCCGGGTCCTGCTGGACGGCGCCGACCTGCGGGATCTGGACACCCGGACGCTGCGCAGCGGTGTGGTGATGGTGACCCAGGAGGCGTTCCTCTTCTCCGGAACGGTCGCGGAGAACATCGCGATCGGCCGCCCGGACGCCTCCCGCGCCCAGATCGAGGAGGCGGCGAAGGCCATCGGCGCGCACGACTTCATCGCCGCGCTCCCCGAGGGCTACGACACGGACGTACGCAAACGCGGCGGCCGGATCTCGGCGGGTCAGCGGCAACTGGTTTCGTTCGCGCGGGCGCTGCTGGCCGACCCGGGCGTGCTGATCCTGGACGAGGCGACCTCGTCGCTGGACATCCCGGGCGAGCGCGCGGTGCAGGAGGCGATGACGACGGTGCTCAAGGGCCGTACGGCCGTGGTGATCGCGCACCGGCTGTCCACGGTGGACGTGGCGGACCGGGTGCTGGTGATGGAGGACGGGCGCATCGTCGAGGACGGCCCGCCGTCGGAACTCACCGCCCGCGACGGCCGGTACGCCCGACTGCACCGGGCCTGGCGGGACAGCCTGGCCTGAGCCCGTACCCGCGCAGGTTGCACGAGGGCGGGCGCTGTCTGGCGGTTCGCCCTCGTAGGGGCCGCTCCGGGGCCCTCACGCGGATTGCCCCGGAGCGGCCCCTACGTGGCCGTCGGATGCCCGGAATGCGGACGGACCGGGTCAGCAAACGGTCAAGTTTTCGGATCGACGCGCGTCACCCGCCCGATGCCTTGGTGACATGGACGCGTCTACGTGGCAGGGTTCCCGTGGTTCACCGGACACGGCGCGCCGCGTCCGACAACTGAACAGCGAGTTGCACGGAGAACGGCCGGATTTCCGGCCATATTGTTGTCGCGCCCCTGACAAGGCGCGCCAACGGTGCCACTCTGACTCCGGTCGGCTCCGCACTCCCCCACGACCCACCACCCACAGTGCGCCGCCACACCGGTTCCCCCCACACGCGTCACTCAGCTGCACACGTTCTGCACCCCACCGAGGCCGCACCACCCGAGCGGCCCCAGCAGAGTAGGAGTCACCGCGTGAGAACCCCATCCCCACACCGCGTCGGCAGACGCACCCGCACCGCAGCAGCCCTCGTGGCCACGGCCGCCATGGTCGCGGTCGGCATGCAGGCCACCGCCACCGCAGCCCCCGAGGGCGGCCGGCTGGACCCCGGCGCCCTCCCGGCGAACATCAGCGCGGCCGAACGCGCCGGTCTGATATCCGCGGCGGAGGACCGCGAGGCGGCCACCGCCGACGCGCTCGGGCTCGGCTCGAAGACCGAACTGCGGGTCAAGGACGTCGTGAAGAACCGCGACGGCTCGACCCACACCCGGTACGAGCGCACGTACGCCGGACTGCCCGTCCTGGGCGGTCAGATCATCGTGCACCGCACCCCCGACGGTTCCGTCGACGGGGTCGACAAGGCCACCACCGCGCGCATCCAGGTGCCCACCACCAAGGCCGCCGCGAAGCACAAGCCGGCCAAGCCCGAGGCCAAGGGCAGCAAGGCGCCGCGCAAGGTGATCTGGGCGGCCGACGGCACGCCGACACTGGCCTGGGAGAAGGTCGTCGGCGGTGTGCAGGAGGACGGCACGCCCAGCGAACTCCACGTCGTCACCGACGCGAAGACCGGCGAGAAGCTGTACGAGTGGCAGGCCGTCCACCAAGGCACCGGCAACAGCATGTACGCCGGCCAGGTCGAGATCGGGACCTCCGGCTCCAGCGGCAACTACCAGCTGAACGACGCGCAGCGCGGCGGCCACAAGACGCTGGACTCCGACAACGGGAACCAGATCTTCACCGACGCCGACGACGTCTGGGGCAACGGCTCGCCGTCCCACACCCAGACCGCCGCCGTCGACGCCCACTACGGCGCGGCACTGACCTGGGACTACTTCCAGCAGGTGCACGGCAGGGACGGCATCCGCGGTGACGGCGTCGGCGCCACCAGCCGCGTCCACTACGGCAACGCCTACTCCAACGCCTTCTGGCAGGACTCCTGCTTCTGCATGACCTACGGCGACGGCGCGGGCAACCAGAAGCCGCTCACCTCCATCGACGTCGCCGCGCACGAGATGTCGCACGGCGTCACCTCGCACACCGCGGGCCTCGTCTACAGCGACGAGTCCGGCGGCCTGAACGAGGCCACCTCCGACATCTTCGCGGCCGCCGTGGAGTTCCACGCGAACAACTCGGAGGACGTCGCCGACTACCTGGTCGGTGAGAAGATCGACATCCGCGGCAACGGCACGCCGCTGCGCTACATGGACCAGCCGAGCAAGGACGGCAGCAGCCTCGACTACTGGTCCCCCGGCGCCGGCGACGTGGACGTCCACTACAGCTCCGGCATCGCCAACCACTTCTTCTACCTGCTGTCCGAGGGCAGCGGCGAGAAGACCATCAACGGCGTCACGTACAACAGCCCGACGTACGACGGCGAGGCCGTCACCGGCATCGGCATCGGCAAGGCCGAGCAGATCTGGTTCAAGGCCCTGGCCGAGAAGATGCTCCCGAACGAGACCTTCGCGCAGGCCCGTACGCACACCCTGCAGGCCGCCGGCGAGCTGTACGGCGCCGACAGCCCCGAGCAGCTGGCCGTGGCGCACGCCTGGGCCGCCGTGAACGTCGGCGACCGTCCCGGCGACCCCGGTGACCCGGGCGGCGAGGGTGAGTTCGAGAACACCGACGACGTGGCGATCCCGGACGGCGGCGCCGCCGTCACCTCGCCGATCGACGTCACCGAGGTCGGCGGCAACGCCCCGAGCGACCTGAAGGTGGCCGTCGACATCAAGCACACCTACCGCGGCGACCTGGTGATCGACCTGGTGGCCCCCGACGGCACCGCCTACCGGCTGAAGGACTCCGGCTGGGACTCCGGTGACAACATCAACCAGACGTACACCGTCAACGCCTCCTCCGAGGCCGCCGACGGCACCTGGAAGCTCCGCGTCCAGGACGTCTGGAGCTTCGACACCGGCTACATCGACAGCTGGAAGCTGACCTTCTAGGTCTTCGTCCCGCTGTGGGAACCTGCCGCCGTCCTGGCCGGCGCCGCACGCAGAGCTGCTGCGGTGGCCGCCAGGACGGCGGCGAACAGCAGCAGGTAGAGGTTGCCGTAGAGCACCTCCAGCCCGTACCGGGGCGGGAGTGCCACCAGCCCCAGCGGCGGAGCGTCCATCCGGTGCCCGGTCAGGAAGTGCAGCGGCCAGGCGAACACCAGGAGGAACGTGCAGCCAAGGGCGAGCGCGACGCGGCCGCGGGCACCGGGCCGCAGCCGCACCACCGCGTAGACGGCCAGGGGGGCGAACCACACCCAGTGGTGACTCCACGACACCGGCGACACCGCCGCCGTGGTCAGCCCGCACAGCAGGACGCCGAGCAGCGGCAGACCGCGCCGGTGCACCATGGCCGCAAGACCCAGACCCAGCATCACCGTCGGCACCGCGACCGCCAGCCACAGCACGAGGGGCGGGTCCGCGATGCCCGTGGCCCGGGCTAGCAGACCGTTCATCGACTGGTTCATCGGGCTCGCGACCTCGCCGAGCCGCTCCGACCGCAGGAACGTGCCGCCCCAGTAGTCCAGGCTGTCGCCCGGCGCGGCGACCAGGCCGATCAGCGCGGTGGCCGCGGCGGTCCCGGTTGCGGTGGCCGCCTCCCGGTACCGGCGGGTGAGCAGCAGGTGGACGATGAACAGCGCGGGCGTCAGCTTGATCCCGGTCGCGACCCCGACCCCCACGCCGCGCAGCCTGCGCCGCCACCGCCCGTCGCGCTCCCCCGGACCGGCCCGGCCGCCCGCCAGGTCGGCGAGCACGAGCAGCATGAGCAGCAGGTTGACCTGGCCGAGGTAGAGCGTCCAGGACACCGGTTCCAGCCACAGCAGCAGCGCGGTGAACGCCACGACGAGCCCCGCGCCACCTGCGGTGCGGCGCCCGCCCGTTGCGAGTGGTCCGCCCGCGTGGCGCAGCGTCAGGTGCACCGAGGCGGCGAGCAGGACGACCCCGGCGGGGAGCACCAGTGCCTGTGCCACCGCGACCGGTGCGACGGCCAGTGGCAGGAAGACCAGCGCGGCGAAGGGCGGGTAGGTGAAGGACCAGGTCCCGTCCGGTCCCAGACCTCCCTGGTACAGCGGCACGCCGTCCAGCAGCGCCTGGGCTCCGGCCCGGTAGACCGACAGGTCGAAGAAGCCGCTCATGACCACGTACCCGGTCTCCCGCCAGTGCAGCCAGGCGAGTACGGCGAACAGCGCCGCCGACAGCCCGGCCACCAGGGCCGGCCGGCGGGAGAGCACCGTGTCGAGTGCCGGGCCTCCGCCCGCTCCGGCGGTGTCGGGGTGTCGGCTCATCCGGTTCCTCCCTGGGGTCGCGGTGCGCAGTCGAACAACGTCTCGGGGTGGCCCGGCGGGCCGGACGGTCTGCCGGGGGTGCGGTACAGCCGTGGCGGTACGGGCGTGCAGTGGTCGGCGACCCAGCGCGCGCGTTCCGCGGCGGCGGGCCCGCCCATCGCGCCGTGGAAGCCGCCGGTCATCACGTAGCGCAGCTCGCCGGAAGAGGTGAGCGCGTCGAGGCGCGCGAGGTCCGGGACCGGAGCCGCGCCGGTGAACCCGCCCATCGGCAGCACGCTCAGGCCGGCGCGCAGGTACGGGGACGCGGTGTTCGCAGTCGGTACGGCCAGGTGGTAGGTCTCGCCTTCGTACCGCGCGGTGACGAAGGCGCGTACGCCGGGCGCGGGTTCGAGCATGTTCATGTCCCCGGCCTCCGGGGGCAGGCGTACACCGGGCGGGAAGCCGTGCAGCGAGGCCATGGCTCCGGGCGGGAGGCCGTCACCGGGCACCGTGTCGGGGTTCACGGTGGTCAGCCCCTCCAGGGGCAGGGACGACGCGGACACCGCCCACGCCCCGGGGCCGAGCAGCAGGGCGGCCGCGGCCAGCCCGCTCGCCACCCGCGCGGACGTCCGGGCGGGTGCGGCGGTGCGCCCGGCCTGCGGGGAACACGCGGCGGCCACCAGCAGGCAGGCGCACCCGCAGGCCAGGACGGCGGCCACCGCATGCCACCACCGGCCGTCGGCGCGCAGGGCGAGCACCGCCGCCCACACGGCGCTCCCCGCGAGTGCGGCCGCCCACCCCCGGGCGGTGAACGCGCCGTCGCGGCAGGCGCGGGCCGCACCGACCGCGCCGCCCGCGCAGAGCGCCGCGAGCGCCGGGGCCAGCGCGGCGGTGTAGTAGGTGTGCACCGCCGCGGCCGTGCTGAACACCACACCATGCATGAGCAGCCAACCGCCCCACAACAGCCACCCGGCCCGTACCGGATCGGTGCGCGCGGCACCCCGGGAGGCCAGCAGTCCGGCGGCGAGGGAGACCAGGGCGAAGGGCAGCAGCCAGCCGATCTCCGGCCCGAGCGCGGAGCCGACGAGGCGTCCCGGACCGGGCGGGCCGCCGAAGTCGGCGAGGAAGCCGGTCACCTGTGCGGCGACGGGATCGGAGTGGCCGAGCCGGCTCAGCCCGTTGTAGTGCAGCAGCATCTCCCCCACCGCGTCGTGGGTGGAGCCGTCCACGTACGGACGCCGTCCCGCGGGCGTGAGCGCGACGAGCAGCGGCCACACGGCACTCGCCGCGATCGTCACCCCCGCTGCCGCCGCCACCTGCCGCACGCGCGAGGCGAGCGCGCCCGGTGCGGCGCAGAGGTGGGAGAGCAGCAGAGCGGGCAGCACCAGGTAGGCCTGGCCCATCTTGACGTGGAACGCAGCCCCGACCCATGCGGCGGCGACCAGCAGCTGGCGCGGGCGCCCGTCCGCCGTCGCCAGGTGGCCGGCCCGCGCGGCGCACACCAGGAACAGCACGAGCAGGGTGTCGGGGATGTTCACCCGGGCCAGGACGACGGTGACCGGGGTCAGCGCGAACGCGAACGCGGCCACCACTCCGGCGGTGTCCCCCTTCCAGCGGCGCACGGCCGAGGCCAGCACGGGCACCGTCGCGGCGGCGGCCAGCGCCTGCGGCAGCAGCAGCGCCCCGTCGTGGAAGCCGAACAGCCGGACGGACAGGGCCTGGAGCCACAGCGCTCCGGGCGCCTTGTCGACGGTCAGGGTGCCCGCCGGGTCCAGGGCCCCGAACCAGAAGGCGTGCCAGTCGGTGCTCATCGAGCGGACGGCCGCCGTGTAGTAGTAGTGCGGTTCGACCGCGGCGTGGGCCAGGAAGGCCAGCAGGAAGGTGAGCAGGGTGGCACCGCCGACCGCGGCCCCCGCCCCGCTCACCCACGGGCCCGGCCGCCCCGCGCGGCCGCCCTCCTGCGCCCGTCCGGTGCGTTCCGAAGTGTGCAGCATGTTTTCGTCCCCGGCCTCAGGCCACAGCCGGGTTGGCGAACGCCGGGTCGCCCAGCAGGTGGACGCGGCGCAGGTGGCGGGGGGCCCGGCTGGTGAAGCGCTCCCTGCCGTGCAGCAGCGCGTAGTTGTCCGCGATCAGCACGTCGCCGCTGTGCCAGGTGTGCGCGAGGAAGAAGCGCGGGTCGTGCAGGGCGTCGCGCAGTCCTGCCAGGAGCGCGGGGACGTCCTTGTCGCCGACGCCGTCGAAGGCGTGGGCAGGACGGTTGAGGAAGTCCGGTTCGTCCTGCGGCGGCGGCTCGTTGAAGCGCAGGGTGGGCACGCCGCTGCGCGGGTGCGGCACGATCAGTGGGGACGAGGCCCGGCCGCCGTAGTGGACGACGCTGCGGATGCGGTAGGTGACGGTGACCCTCCGCCACAGCTCCAGCACCTCGGGCGGGCAGTGTTCCAGCAGGGACACGGTGTCGCAGAAGACGGTGCGGCCCCCGTCGCCCCCGCCCGGTGCGCGGACGCAGTGGAAGACCTGGAACTCGGGGATGAGCGGCTTGTACATGCCGTCCCAGTGCAGCGGAACGCTGCTGCTGTCGAAGATGTGGTCGGTGGGCTCCTCCGCCTCCCGCAGCTCCAGCACGTCGCCGAACGGCCAGGCCATCACCTCCCCCCAGGTACGGCACCACCGGGCGAGCTCCTCCGGCTCGTCCGGGGCGCAAAAGCCGCGCAGCAGCACCAGCCGGTGCGCGCGCACCGCCTCGCGGAGGGTGGGCACGGGCAGGCCAGTGAGGCGGTCGTCGCCGGAGGGTGCGTCGATGCGTAGGCCGAACGGCTCGGCGGGCGCAGCGGCGGGCAGTCCGTCCAGGGCGGGGGTTGCGGGCATGGCGAACTCCTGTGGGGCGGGGGTGAGTCGGGTCGGGCTCCGGAACCGGCGCTTCCGGACGGAGTCTCGCGGGAGACGTCAGGCCGCGCCGGGTGCGCGGGTCAGCGGCGACGGGCCGTGCAGCGCCTCCGGGCCGCCCGTGACGGACGGGGGCGTGTCCGGCAGGGCGCGGACGAAGTGGCTGGGCCGTCCTTCGCGGTGCACCAGGCGGGCTCCGTCCCGTTCGGTGTCGGCGCGGCGGCGCAGCACGTACCCGTCGCCGGACTCCACCGCGACGGCGTGCCAGGGCGTGAGCCAGCCGTCGTCCTCCGGCGTGAGGCGGATGCCGAACTTCGCGGAACCGCAGCGCTGCGGGTGGATGGAGAGCCGCACGGCGCGGGGGAAGTGCTCGGCGACCAGGCCGCCCCACGCGCGGCTGCGGGCGATGACGCCGTACGCCCGGCGCCGGGCCTCGCGCTGCAGGGCGCTGCGCGTCCGGGACACGCCCGGGGTGAAGGAGTCCTCCAGGAGGAACCGGGTGAGGGCGCGGTAGAGGTCCAGCGCCTCACCGCCTGCGCGGACCTCCTCCCGGATGCGCTCGGGCCGTTCGCCGTGGGTCTCGTCCAGAGCGCGCCGCATCGCGTCGTAGGAGCAGCTGTCCATGCCCGGCACGTCGTCGATGCTGAAGAGGGAGAGCGGCGCGGGGCGGCGCCGGGCCAGCATGCGCCGGATCTCGTCCTGGTAGGCCGTCACCACCTCGTCGTGCACGCCTATCAGGTCGCTGAAGACCCGTCCGTCCGAACAGATCACCAGCCGCATACCCGGCGGGTACACCTCCCGCACCTGACGGCACAGTCCGGCGAGGAAGTCGAACGCGACTTCCTCGGCGCGGTCCGGGAGGGTCCCCAGCACCTTGGCCGGGTTGGGGGACTTGCAGGGGAAGCCCGGCAGCACGCACTCGACCGGCACGCCCGCGCGGACGCTCGCCCGGACCGCGGGCAGATGGGCGGGTACGCACCGGGGGCAGGTCTCGGCGTCGCAGCCGGGTTCCGGGGCGCCCCGGCGGTGGCGGAAGACGATGCGCAGAATCCTTGCGGAGATCTCTTCGGGGTTCACCGGAACGGGCTCCCTCGGGGCTGGTGGCTCGTGGGGGGAGGGCCCGCCGAGCGGGGGCTGCGTCACCCGGCGGGCCCCTGAGCGTGCGCCGCGCGCCGGACCGCCGACGCAGCCGTCAGGGGGGCGGCGGTCGCGCGGTCGCCGACCGGGCCGACGCGTCCTCACTGTCGCGCCGGAGGCGGTCTTGCCGCTAATCCGAGAGGTTCATAGTGTCGCCCTATGGTCCTCGAGATGCGTCATCTCCAGGCGATACAGGCGATCGCCGAGGCGGGCAGTCTCACCAGGGCCGCCGCCTCGTTGGGTGTCTCCCAGCCCTCCCTGACCGGCCAGTTGCAGCGGCTGGAGAAGAGGCTCGGCGGGCGGCTCTTCCTGCGGGACCGGCAGGGCGCGGTGCCCACCCCGCTGGGCGAGCTCGTGCTGTCGAAGGCCCGTCAGGTGCTTCCTGCGATGGAGGAGTTGGAGCACGAGACGGCGCGGTACACCGCCGAGGGCGTGGAGCGGATGCTCCGGTACGGCTCGGTGCCGGGGCCGCTGATGGCCGGCCCGCTGCAGCATCTGAGCGCCTGTCACGGGGACCGGGTCACCTTACGCACCGAGTCCTCCGCCCGCCTGCTGGCGGACCTGGTCGCGCAGGGCCACCTGGAGTTCGCGAGCATCCTGGACCATCCCGAGCATCCGCTGCGGCTGGGCGCGGAGCTGCGTCGGCACGTCGTCGCGGTGGAGCCGGCCTTCGCGCTGGTGCCCGCGCGAGGTCCGCTGGCGGAGCCGGCCGAGGTGGAGCCGTCGGCGCTGGCCGGTGCCTCATGGGTGATGCCGCCGCTGCCGGACAACGGACTGCGCGCCTGCCTGGCGGCGATGTCGGCGCGGGCCGGCTTCACCCCGCGCGTCGTGCACGAAACCGACGCCAGCGGCGCGCGCGACCTCATCGGCGAAGGCGGGTGCGTGGGCATCGGCCAGGCGACGTTCCGGGCGACGACGGGCATCGCCGTACGGCCGCTCGCGGGGTGCCCGGTGACCGTCCGCCACACCCTGATCTGGCTCGCCGGCCGTCAGCCGGCCGACCTGGTGCGGCAGATGGTGTCCTTCGTGGACGACGCCTACGTCGCCGCGGTGGCCCGCAGCCCGGCGTATCTGGACTGGCTCGACGACCATCCCGGGTTCGGCGGCGCGGAGGGACTGCGGACCGCCCTGTCCCTCCGGGGACCGGCCGAGGAGTCGGCGACGGGCCGCTTCCGGCACTGACCGCGTCGCCGCAGGGTCACCGCAGGAGGACGCCTCCCGCTCCGCCGGTCCCGGCCTCGTCCGGCGGGGCGGCGGTCAGGCCGAGTTCGGCCGGTCCGGACAGCAACGGGTGCGCGGGCAGGACCCGCACCGTGTAGCCGAACGACCCGGTGCGGTCCAGCGCCAGCGGCCCCTCGTACAGCCACCGGCCCTCCAGGTCCGGGCCGGTGCCCGGCTTGAGCACCACGCGCACGGCGTCCGCACCGGCAAGGGCGTCCGACTCGTCCACCCGGCCGGCGACGGCCTGCACCTCGACCTCGTCCGGGGTCAGCGCCCCCAGGGCCACCCGCACCCGCACGGTCAGCGAGCTGCCCAGCTCCAGCGAGGCGCCCTCCACCCCGGCGCCGGCGTGCTCGACCCGGTCCACGGCGACCCGCGGCCACTCCTCCCGCACCCGGGACTTCCAGGCCGCCAGCCGTCCGGCGGCCGTGCCGTCCAGGTTCCGGTGGGCGCGCGCGGCCGGGGCGTAGAGCCGTTCCACGTACTCGCGGACCATACGGTCGGCCGGGACCTTCGGCGCGAGGCGGCGCAGCGTCTGCCGCACCCTCTCGATCCACCGCTCGGGCAGTTCGCCGCCGTTGACGCCCCGGTCGTAGAAGCACGGCGCGACATGGTCCTGGACGAGCCGGTAGAGTGCGGCGGCCTCAATGTCGTCCCGCCGGGTCTGGTCCGCGGCGGCCAAGCCGTCGGCGGTGGGCACCGCCCAGCCGAAGTCCGGCTCGAACCACTCGTCCCACCAGCCGTCCAGCACCGAGAGGTTGAGGCAGCCGTTCAGCGCGGCCTTCATGCCGGAGGTGCCGCACGCCTCCAGCGGGCGCAGCGGGTTGTTCAGCCACACGTCGCAGCCGTGGTAGAGCTTGCGCGCCATGGCCATGCCGTAGTCCGGCAGGAAGACGACGCGGTGCCGTACCGCCGGGTCGTCGGCGAAGCGGACCAGCTCCTGGATGAGCCGCTTCCCGCCGTCGTCCGCCGGGTGCGCCTTGCCCGCGACGACGATCTGCACGGGACGGGTGGGGTGCAGCAGGAGTTCCGTGAGCCGGTCGGGGTCGCGCAGCATGAGGGTGAGCCGCTTGTAGGAGGGGACGCGGCGGGCGAAGCCGATGGTGAGCACGTCCGGGTCGAGCACGCCGTCGATCCAGCCCAGTTCGGCCCGGGCGGCGCCGCGCTGGCGGCAGGAGGCGTGCAGCCGGGTGCGCACCTCGTGCACGAGCTGCTCGCGCAGGGTGCGGCGCAGTTCCCACAGTTCGGCGTCCGTGAGCCGGTGTGCGTCGCGCGGCACCTCCGGGGCGGTCCAGGTGGGGGCGTGGACGCCGTTGGTGACGGAGGTGATGGGCACCTCCGCCGGGTCGAAGCCGGGCCAGAGGCCGGCGAACATCTCCCGGCTGACCCGCCCGTGCAGGGTGGACACGCCGTTGGCGCGCTGGGCGAGGCGCAGGCCCATCACGGCCATGTTGAACAGCGTGGGGTCGCCACCGTCGTAGGTCTCCCGGCCGAGGGCGAGCACCGCCTGCGCGTCGATGCCGGGGAGTTCGCCGTCGTCGCCGAAGTGGCGGGCGACCAGGTCGCGGTCGAAGCGGTCGATGCCCGCCGGGACGGGCGTGTGGGTGGTGAAGACGGTGCCGGCCCGCACGGTCTCCAGGGCGGCGTCGAAGGCTGAGCCCTCGTGGGCGAGTTCGTGGATGCGTTCCAGGCCGAGGAACCCGGCGTGGCCCTCGTTGGTGTGGAACACCTCGGGCGCCGGGTGGCCAGTGAGCCGGCAGTACGCGCGCACGGCGCGCACCCCGCCGATGCCGAGCAGCATCTCCTGGAGCAGCCGGTGTTCGCTGCCGCCGCCGTAGAGCCGGTCGGTGACCTCGCGTTCGGCGGCGCCGTTCTCCTCCACGTCGGAATCGAGCAGCAGCAGCGGCACCCGGCCGACGCGCGCCAGCCGGACGTACGCGTGCAGGGACCTCCCGCCGGGCAGCGCGAGCGCGACCCCGACCGCCGTGCCGTCCTCCTCGCGCAGCAGTTCCAGGGGCAGCTCGTCGGGGTCGAGCACCGGGTAGTGCTCCTGCTGCCAGCCCTCGCGGGACAGGGACTGCCGGAAGTAGCCGTGCCGGTAGAGCAGCCCCACGCCGATCAGCGGCAGGCCGAGGTCGCTGGCCGCCTTCAGGTGGTCGCCGGCGAGGATGCCGAGGCCGCCGGAGTACTGCGGCAGGGCACTGGTGATGCCGAACTCGGGCGAGAAGTAGGCGACGGCGCGGGGCAGTTCGTCGCCGGCCCGCTGGTACCAGCGGGGTTCGGTGAGGTAGTCGTGCAGGTCCCCGGCGACGACGGCCAGCCGGCGCAGGAAGCCCCGGTCGGCGGCCAGTTCCTCCAGCCGCGCGGTGGGCACGGCGCCCAGCAGGCGCACCGGGTCGCCTCCCACGGCCTCCCAGCTGTCCGGGGCGGCGGCCCGGAACAGCGCACGGGTCTCCGCGTGCCAGGACCAGCGCAGGTTGCGGGCGAGGTCGTGCAGCGGAGCGAGCGGCTCGGGGAGGACGGGACGTACCGAAAAGCGACGGATTGCCTTCACGGAGGCGACGGTACCGGGCGGGCGGCGGCGTTCCCCGGACCGAAGCGGGCCGTTCGAGTGATGCTGCGCGGCGGTCCGCCCCGCGGGGCGGACCGCCGTGCGGGTCAGGCCGGCTGGGCGCCGGGGCGGCCGTTCTCGACGACCCAGCGGGCGCGGGTGCGCACGGGTGCGCCCGGCCGGGAGACGTAGTCGACGACGCGGTTCTCGGCCGTCCACTCGGAGGGGGTGACGGTGTTCCGGACATAGCCGCGGTTGCGGTTGAGGAACTTGATGTGCGGGTTCTCGGCGAGCTGGATCGGGTCGTTCGGCCCCTGCTCGGAGCCGTCGCCACCGCTGCTGATGGAGGTGCCGACGAGCTCGGTGGCGACGGTGGCGGAGGCCGGGTCGTCGAAGTCCGCCTTGACGTCGTTGACGTAGTTGGCGTGCACGTCGCCGGTGATGATCACCGGGTTTGAGGTGCCGGCGGCGGTGAAGTGGTCGCGGACGGCCTCGCGTTCGGCGAAGTAGTTGTCCCAGGCGTCGTTGCTGAAGTCGGTGGCGGAGCCGGAGGCGAAGTCGCGCTGGGAGAAGAAGACCTGCTGGGCGAGGACGTTCCAGCGGGCCGTGCGGCCGGCCAGGTTGTCGAGCAGCCAGCCCCGCTGGCGTGCCCCGAGGAGGGAGCGGGAGGGGTCCGTGCGGTCGACGTCCTCGACCTGGTCGTCGCGGTACTGGCGGGTGTCCAGCAGGTGGAAGTCCATCAGGTCGCCGAACTGCATCCGGCGGAACATCTGCACGTCCGGACCGTGCGGGCGCTGAGCGCGGCGCAGCGGCATGTGTTCGTAGTACGCCTGGAAGGCGCGGGCGCGGCGGCGCAGGAATTCCTCGGGGTCGGTGTCCGGGTCGGAATCGTCGCCGGCCCAGTTGTTCTCCACCTCGTGGTCGTCGAAGACGGCCATCCACGGGTGGGCGGCGTGCGAGGCCTGGAGGTCGGTGTCGGTCTTGTACTGGGCGTGGCGTATCCGGTACTCGGCCAGCGACCAGGTCTCGCCTGCGGGGACGTGGCCACGGCCGAGGGTGCCCTGGGCGGGGCCCTCGTAGATGTAGTCGCCGAGGAACGCGACCAGGTCCAGGTCCTCCTCGGCGAGGTGGGCGTGGGCGGTGTAGTAGCCGTCGGGGTAGTTCTGGCAGCTGGTGAACGCGAAGCGGAAGCGGTTCACGCGCTGTCCGCGCCCGGGAGCGGTGCGGGTGCGTCCGACCGGGCTGAGTTCGAGTCCGGCGCGGAAGCGGTAGAAGTACTCCCGGCCCGGGCGCAGTCCTCCGACCTCGACGTGCACCGCGTGGCCGGAGGAGGGACGGGCCAGCTCCACGCCGACTCTGACGATGCGGCGGAAACGCTCGTCCTCGGCCACCTGCCAGAGGACCGGTGCGGGACGGTCGGGCATGCCGCCGAGTCCGTCGGCGGCGAGCGGGTCCGGAGCGAGGCGCGTCCACAGCACGACACTGTCCGGATGCGGTTCCCCGGAGGCGACGCCGAGCGTGAACGGATCGCGTATGCGGCGCTCCGCGGCGGGCGCGGCGGCCCACGCGGTGGAGGTGCCGAGGGCGGAGGCGGCGAGGACGCCCGCGCCGACGGCGCCGGCCGTCAGCATGTTCCGCCGGGTGACCGCGGGGAAGGTCCGGGCCGGTCCGGAGGTGGACCGGGGAGAGGATGCCGAGCCGGTGACAGACATGCGCAGCCCTTCGGTTGTGGGGTCGGGCGGGCCGCCACCCGGTGCGCGGCGGGGCCCGCGCCATCAGGCCACGCGCACCTGACTCCCCCGCCACGGACGCGTGAACGGGCGCCCTCGACCTGGCTGCGTTCGCCTTACGCCCCGCGTTACGCACTTCGTGCCGCAAGAGGTGATTTCCGGACGAGATGAAGAGAAGAGGGTTTCGGGGTTTGTTTCGCCGTGTGTCCGGACTCCGGGCACCGCGCCCGGCTGGAGGCGCGCCCACCTCCGCGCCGGATCCGCCGTACGCACGGCGACACCGCCGGCCGCCGACACCCATCGGAGGCCGTACACCCGTCCAGGCCAGGGCGGGATACCTCGACCGGGTGAAGCGGTGGCGCACGGGAAGGCGCGCAACCTTCGCGAGTCGGGCGAAGCGGATAGAAAGAGCAGATGCCCGCCCGCCTCCCGCACATCTCCCAGGTGAGCCCATGATCGGTCGCATCCCCGTGCTGGACGTCCAGCCCCTCGTCGACGGCGGGCGGCGGCCCGCGAAGGCGGTGGTGGGCGAGACGTTCACCGTGTCCGCCACGGTCTTCCGCGAGGGGCACGACGCCGTCGGAGCCAACGTCGTGCTCCGCGATCCGGCCGGCAGACAGGTGCCGTGGACGCCGATGCGGGAACTGTCCCCCGGCAGCGACCGGTGGGGTGCCGAGGTCACCCCGGACGCCGAGGGCCGGTGGACGTACATGGTCGAGGCGTGGAGCGACCCGGTGGAGACCTGGCGCCGCTACGCGCGCGTGAAGGTGCCCGCCGTCCTCGACGTCGAACTGACCCTGTCCGAGGGCGCGGAGCTGCACGAGCGGGCAGCGGCCGGGGTGCCGAAGAACGACGGGCGCTCGGTGGTGCTCGCCGCCGTGGACGCGATGCGGGACGCGAAACGGTCCGGTGCCGCACGGCTGGCCGCCGCGCTCGCCCCCGAGGTGACGGCCGTGCTCGCCCGGCACCCGCTGCGCGAACTCGTCACCTCCTCCCTCTCCCATGCCCTCCAGGTGGAGCGGCGGCGGGCGCTGTACGGCTCGTGGTACGAGCTGTTCCCCCGCTCGGAGGGAGCGGTCGTGCGGGACGGACTGCCGCCCGTGACGGGGACGTTCCGCACCGCCGCCGACCGGCTGCCCGCCATCGCCGCGATGGGCTTCGACGTCGTCTACCTGCCGCCGGTCCACCCCATCGGCAGGTCGCACCGCAAGGGCCCGGACAACGCGCTGACCGCCGGTCCGCACGACGTCGGCTCCCCGTGGGCGATCGGCTCGGCCGAGGGCGGCCACGACGCGCTCCACCCCGACCTGGGCACCTTCGCGGACTTCGACCACTTCCTGCAGCGGGCCCGGGAGCTGCGCATGGAGGTGGCACTGGACTTCGCGCTCCAGTGCTCCCCGGACCACCCCTGGGTGCGCAAGCACCCGCAGTGGTTCCGGCACCGCGGCGACGGCACCATCGCCTACGCCGAGAACCCGCCGAAGAAGTACCAGGACATCTACCCGCTCGCGTTCGACGTCGACTTCCGCGGCCTGGTCCGCGAGACGCTGCGCGTGCTCCGCTTCTGGATGGAGCACGGGGTGCGGATCTTCCGGGTGGACAACCCGCACACCAAGCCGGTGGTGTTCTGGGAGAAGGTCATCGGCGACATCAACCGCACCGACCCGGACGTGATCTTCCTGGCCGAGGCGTTCACCCGGCCCGCGATGATGCGGACGCTGGCGAAGGTCGGGTTCCAGCAGTCGTACACCTACTTCACCTGGCGCAACGACAAGCAGGAGCTGACGGACTACCTCACCGAACTCTCCGGCGAGACGGCCGCCTACATGCGGCCCAACTTCTTCGTGAACACGCCGGACATCCTGCACGCCTACCTGCAGGACGGCGGCCGCGCCGCCTTCGAGGTGCGGGCCGTGCTGGCCGCCACCCTCTCCCCCACCTGGGGCGTCTACGCAGGCTACGAGCTGTGCGAGAACACCCCGGCGGCGGACGGCAGCGAGGAGTACCTGAACTCGGAGAAGTACCAGCTGCGTCCGCGCGACTGGGACGCCGCCGAGCGGTCGGGCCGCAGCATCTCCCCGCTGATCACCACCCTCAACCGGCTGCGCCGCCGCCACCCCGCGCTCCAGCAGCTGCGTTCGCTGCACTTCCACGAGACGGACAACCCGCACGTGATCGCGTTCTCGAAGCGTGCGGGCGGCTCGCCGCACGGCCACCACCACGGCCGCGAGAACGCCCCCGCCGACACCGTCCTCGTCGTGGTCAATCTTGATCCGCACCACACCCACGAGGCGACGGTGTCGTTGGACACGGCGACTCTCGGCCTCCCGTCCGCGCAAGTCGGCGACGGATCCGGGACCTTCCCGGTGCGCGACGAGCTCACCGGAGAGACCTACCACTGGGGCAGCGAGAACTACGTGCGTCTGGAACCGGGCCAGGACCCGGCGCCGGCGCACGTCTTCGCGCTGCGACCGTCCCCATCGACCGGAGGGTCACCCACCACATGATCGTCAACGAGCCCGTTCCCGACACCTTCGAGGACACCCCGGCGAAGGACCGCGACCCCGAGTGGTTCAAGCGCGCGGTCTTCTACGAAGTCCTCGTCCGCTCCTTCCAGGACAGCAACGGCGACGGCGTCGGCGACCTCAAGGGCCTGACCTCGAAGCTCGACTACCTGCAGTGGCTCGGCATCGACTGCATCTGGCTGCCGCCGTTCTTCACCTCCCCGCTGCGGGACGGCGGCTACGACGTCGCCGACTACACGGCCGTGCTGCCGGAGTTCGGGGACCTCGCGGACTTCGTGGAGTTCGTCGACAACGCGCACGCCCGGGGCATCCGCGTCATCATCGACATGGTGATGAACCACACCAGCGACCAGCACCCGTGGTTCCAGCACTCCCGCACCGACCCCGACGGACCGTACGGCGACTACTACGTATGGGCCGACGACGACAAGCAGTACGCGGATGCCCGCATCATCTTCGTCGACACCGAGGCGTCCAACTGGACCTTCGACCCGGTGCGCCAGCAGTACTACTGGCACCGGTTCTTCTCCCACCAGCCGGACCTCAACTACGAGAACCCGCAGGTGCAGGAGGAGATGATCTCCGCGCTGCGGTTCTGGCTGGATCTGGGGATCGATGGCTTCCGGCTCGACGCCGTGCCCTACCTGTACGCCGAGGAGGGCACCAACTGCGAGAACCTGCCCGCCTCGCACGCCTTCCTCAAGCGGGTGCGCGCCGAGATCGACGAGCACTACCCGGACACCGTGCTGCTCGCCGAGGCCAACCAGTGGCCGGAGGACGTCGTCGACTACTTCGGCGACTACGCCAAGGGCGGCGACGAGTGCCACATGGCGTTCCACTTCCCCGTCATGCCGCGCATCTTCATGGCGGTCCGGCGCGAGTCGCGCTACCCCGTCTCCGAGATCCTGGCGAAGACGCCGCAGATCCCTTCCGGCTGCCAGTGGGGCGTCTTCCTGCGCAACCACGACGAGCTGACGCTCGAGATGGTCACGGACGAGGAACGCGACTACATGTACGCCGAGTACGCCAAGGACCCGCGGATGCGGGCCAACATCGGCATCCGGCGCCGCCTCGCCCCGCTGCTGGACAACGACCGCAACCAGATCGAGCTGTTCACCGCCCTGCTGCTGTCGCTGCCGGGCTCGCCGATCCTGTACTACGGCGACGAGATCGGCATGGGCGACAACATCTGGCTCGGCGACCGCGACGCCGTCCGCACCCCCATGCAGTGGACCCCGGACCGCAACGCGGGCTTCTCCTCCTGCGACCCCGGCCGGCTGTTCCTGCCCGCGATCATGGACCCGGTGCACGGCTACCAGGTCACCAACGTCGAAGCGGCCATGAGCTCACCGTCCTCCCTGCTGCACTGGACGCGGCGGATGGTGGAGATCCGCAAGCAGAACCCGGCCTTCGGCCTCGGCACCTACACCGAACTGCCGTCCACCAACCCGGCCGTGCTCGCCTTCCTCCGGGAGTACGAGGACGACCTCGTGATGTGCGTGCACAACTTCTCCCGCTTCGCGCAGCCCACCGAACTCGACCTCCAGACGTTCAACGGGCGGCTGCCGGTGGAGCTGGTCGGCGGCGTGAAGTTCCCGCCGATCGGCGAGTGGCCGTACCTGCTGACGCTGGCCGGGCACGGCTTCTACTGGTTCCGGCTGCACAAACAGGCGCCCGCCGCCGCCGGGGCGGAGCAGCCCACGCAGGCGGAGAAGTCGGCACGCGCCGACCGGGAGGCCGAGGCACGGGCGCACGGGGCTTCCGCCCCGGCGTGACGCCCCTCCCCCTGCCCGCCCGGCGCCACCGCGCGCCGGGCGGGCAGGGCCACCGGCGTCACCCGCTTGCCGGACACGCACCCGCGACACGGCCCGGCACCTCCGAACCGCCCAGACGGCAATCCGGGACACTCGGCGTACCTTTCGTGCACCGGGGAAAGGACGGTCATGTCGGAAAGATCCCTGCCTCTCGCCGCCGCCGCGGCCGCCCCGGCCGCGCCGCGTGAGCGGGGCACCGCCCTGCTGCGGTCGCTGACCCCCCTGCTCGCCGAGTGGCTGCCCCGGCAGCGCTGGTTCGCCGGCAAGGGCCGTCCGCCCGGCGACCTCACCCTCGTCTCGGCCACGGAACTCCTGCCCGTTCCCGGCACCGACGGCACCGCCGCGAACGCCGACGGCGGAATCGATCCCGCACCCGCCGGCCTGCTGCACCTGCTGGTCCGCACTCGCAGCGGCCCTTCCGCAGCCGACCGGACCGTCGACTGCTACCAACTCCTCCTCGGCGTACGGGCGGTACTACCGCCCGACCTCGCGCCGGCCCACATCGGCACCCCTGCGGCGGGCCCGCTGCGCGGCCGTACCGTCTACGAGGCGCTGCACGACCCGCGCCTCGCCGGCGTACTGCTGGAACGGCTGCGCAGCCCCGGGCGGCTGGGCCCGCTGCGCTTCACCCACAGAGCCTCCGGCGCGGTGATCCCCGCCGACCTGCCCGCCCGGCTGCTGACCGCCGAACAGTCCAACTCCTCAGTCGTGTACGGCTCCTCGCACATCCTCAAGCTGTTCCGCCGCGTCGGGCACGGCGTGAACCCCGACCTGGAGCTGCCGCTCGCGCTCGCCCGCCACGGCTGCGACCGGGTGCCGGCGCCGACCGCCTGGTTCGAGGCCGAGCCGGAGACCGGGCGCAGCCCGGGTCTGACCCTGGGTGTGCTCCAACCATTCCTGCCCGGCAGCGGCGACGGCTGGCAACTCGCGCTCCGCACCCTCACCGCTCGCGCCGACTTCACCGGCGCCGCCCACGGCCTCGGCCGGGCGACCGCCGAGGTGCACGCCGGGCTGGCCTCGGCCCTGCCCACCACGGTCCTGCGACGGCCGCAACTCCTGCGCCTGGCGGAGTCGATGACCGAACGACTGAACCACGCTGTCGGCGCCGTGACGGCGCTGCGCCCGTACCGCGACGGGCTGCGGGAGGCGTACGGTGCCCTCGCCGACCTGGCCCGCCGCGGCCAGACCCGGCTCGCCCAGCGCATCCACGGCGACCTCCACCTCGGGCAGGCCCTGCACACCCCGGCCGACGACCGGTGGACGCTGATCGACTTCGAGGGCGAGCCCGCCCGCCCCCTCGCTGAGCGGCGGCGCGCGCAGCCCGTCGTCCGGGACGTCGCCGGGATGCTGCGGTCCTTCGACTACGCGGCCTGCCACCCGCGCGGCTCCCGCGCCACCTGCGACGACGACGGCTGGGCCCAGGACTGGGCCGCCGCCAACCGCGCCGCCTACTGCGAGGGCTACGCCGCGGTCTCCGGTACGGACCCGCGCGAGGACGCGGCGCTGCTGCGCGCCTTCGAGACCGACAAAGCGGTCTACGAGGTGCTGTACGAGGCGCGGCACCGGCCCGCCTGGCTACCCGTCCCCATGTCCGCCGTCCGCCGCCTCGCCGCCGCGCCCGCCGACCGCCGGTGAGCGAGCCGCCGTGCGGCACGGGACCGGGCCGTGGCGTGGCGGCACAGCGCCGGGGACGCCGACGCGGGGACCGGACGCGTCCGGACCCCGCACACGTCGGCAGGGCGGGACGGCAGGCGGGGGGCTGGGGCGACGTTCCCACCGCATCGATTTCCGTCGCACGCACCAGCACCCACCCCGTATCGGAGGACGATCCGTGAGCTTCCATCCCGACGACCCGGCCGCCACCACGCCCGGCCGCCACGGGCCGCCCCCGCGCGGCGGTGACGCGGGCAACCCGGCGACGGAGGCCGACGCCCGACGTCGGGCGGGCCGCGAGCCCGCCCACGTCACGGCCAGCGGTGGCCGGCCGGCCGCCGGCACCTCCACTGAGGCCTTCCTGCTGCCCTCGACCGAGTGCGAACCGCCGCGCGGCGGGCCCGCGCACGATGCGGCGCGGCACGGCGTGTCCGGGCAGGGCTCGCTCTTCGCCGCGGCTCCGGCTGCCGCCGAGGCCACCACCCGCGACGGCGGCCCGGAGGCGTCGGGGCACACCGCCCCGGACGTCGTGCGGCACGCGACGCCCGCGACTCGGTCGGCGGCCACCGCGCCGCCCGCCACACCGCCGCCCGCCGCCGATCCGTCGGCGCAGGGCACGGCCACGGAGCCGGGCAGCTCACCCCGCACCGCGCGGAGCGCGCACGGCGTGCGGGTCCCCGAGCCGCTCGGGGAGGAGGACCGGCGGCGGCTGCTGGAGGGACGCCATCACGACCCGCACGCCCTCCTCGGCGCCCACCCCGGCCCCGGCGGCGTGGTCCTGAGGACCCTCCGGCCCTGCGCGCGCAGCGTCACCGTCGTCGCGGAGGGCCTGTGCGCGGAGCTGCACCACGAGGGCGACGGCCTGTTCGCCGGGCTGCTCCCGGTGGCGGAGATCCCCTCCTACGCACTCACCGTCCGCTACGCCTCCGGGGATGCCGGCGGGCCGGACCGGGAGGTGCGGGTCGAGGACCCGTACCGCTTCCTGCCTTCGCTCGGCGCACTGGACCTGCACCTCTTCTCGGAGGGCCGCCACGAGGAGCTGTGGCGCGCCCTCGGCGCCCACCCCATGGCGCACGACGGCGTTACGGGCACCCGGTTCACCGTGTGGGCGCCGAACGCGCAGGGGGTGCGGCTCGCGGGGGACTTCACCCACTGGGATGGGGCGCAGTACCCGATGCGTTCGCTCGGCTCCAGCGGCGTGTGGGAGCTGTTCGTGCCGGGGCTCGGCGAGGGCGCGCTGTACAAGTTCGAGATCACCGGCCCGGACGGGCACCGTTCGCTGCGCGCCGACCCGATGGCGCGGCGCACCGAGTGCCCGCCCGCGACCGCGTCCGTGGTCACCGCCTCGCAGCACGAGTGGCAGGACGCGGCATGGATGGAGCGGCGGGCGGGCCGGGAGTGGCACGCCTCGCCGCTGTCCGTCTACGAGGTGCACCTGCCGTCCTGGCGCCCGGGACTGACCTACCGGGAGCTGGCCGAACAGCTCCCCGCCTACGTCAAGGACCTCGGCTTCACGCACGTGGAGTTCATGCCCGCCGCCGAGCACCCCTTCGGCGGCTCGTGGGGATACCAGGTGACCGGCTTCTACGCGCCGACGGCGCGGCTGGGCACGCCGGACGACTTCCGGCATCTGGTCGACGCACTGCATGCGGCCGGTATCGGCGTGCTGATGGACTGGGTGGCCGCGCACTTCCCCAAGGACGACTGGGCGCTCGCCCGCTTCGACGGCACGCCCCTGTACGAGCCGGCCGACCCTGCCCGGGCCGAGCACCCGGACTGGGGAACGCTGGAGTTCGACTACGGGCGCCGGGAGGTCCGCAACTTCCTGGTGGCCAACGCGCTGTACTGGTGCGAGGAGTTCCACATCGACGGGCTCCGGGTCGACGCCGTCGCCTCCATGCTTTACCTCGACTACTCGCGCGAGGACGGCCGGTGGTCGCCGAACGCGCACGGCGGGCGGGAGAACCTGGACGCGGTGGCGTTCCTCCAGGAGATGAATGCGACGCTGTACCGGCGCTGCCCGGGCGTCCTCACCATGGCCGAGGAGTCCACCGCCTGGGACGGTGTCACCCGCGCCACCCACCACGACGGGCTCGGCTTCGGCTTCAAGTGGAACATGGGCTGGATGCACGACTCGCTGGTCTACATGTCCAAGGACCCGGTGCACCGGCGCTACCACCACGACGACATGACGTTCTCCATGGTCTACGCCTACTCGGAGAACTACGTGCTGCCCATCTCGCACGACGAGGTCGTGCACGGCAAGCAGGCGCTGGTGTCCAAGATGCCCGGCGACTGGTGGCAGCGGCGCGCCAACCACCGCGCCTACCTCGGCTTCATGTGGGGGCACCCCGGCAAGCAACTGCTTTTCATGGGACAGGAGTTCGCGCAGGGCGGCGAGTGGTCGGAGGCCGACGGCCCGGACTGGTGGCTGCTGGACCCGGCGTACGAGGCGGAGCCCGACCACCGGGGAGTGCGCGATCTGGTGCGCGATCTGAACGGGCGCTACGCGGAGACGCCCGCGCTGTGGCAGCGCGACACCGACCCAGGAGGCTTCTCGTGGATCGACGGCGGCGCACGGGACGACAACGTCTTCGCATTCCTCCGGTACGACGCGGCGGGGCGCCCGCTGGCCGTCGTGTCCCACATGTCGCCGGTGGTGCGGAAGGACTTCCGCATCGGGGTCCCCCCGACCCCGGAGGGCACCTGGACGGAGACGCTGAACACCGACGCCTTCGATTACGGAGGCTCCGGCCTCCACAACTCCGGGCTGCTCACCCCCGAGCCCGTCGCGGCGCACGGCCACCCCGTGTCCCTCACGCTCACGCTCCCCCCGCTGGCCACCCTCTGGCTGCGCCCCGGCTGAGCCGCCGCTCTCCCCCGCTCCACCCCGTGCCGCCGACCGGAGTCAGTGCTTCCGGTCGGCGGCGCGCTGTGCGGTGGCCTCCAGCCGGGCGCGGTAGTCCCGCCACCAGTCGGCATCACCGGGCGGCATGTTGTCGTTGCCCTTGCGCATGCCGACCGCGCCGTCGAGCTGTTCGCGCAGGATGTCGGCCTGGCCCGCGTGGCGCTGGGAGTCGGCGATGACGTGGACGAGGACGCGGTGCAGGGAGACCTCCGCCCTGTCCTCCGGCCACCACGGGACGCGGCCGGTCGCGTCCAGCGGCAGCGCGGCGACCGTCGCGTCGGTGTGCGCCCAGGCCCGGTGGTAGAGGGCGATGACGGAGTCACGTGTCTCGTCGAGGCCGGCCCACATGTCCTGGTTGGGGTCGGAGAGGTCCGAGAGCCACGGCGGCGAATCCTCGGGCGGACGCCCGAAGGTCTCGCCGAAGTAGCCCAGCTCCACGCCCGCCAGGTGCTTGACGAGGCCCAGCAGGTTGGTGCCGGTGGGCGTCAGCGGGCGGCGGACGTCGTATTCCGAGAGCCCCTCCAGCTTCCACAGCACGGCTTCGCGGGCCGCCTGCAGATAGCGCCGGAGGTCCGCCTTCTCCTGGTCGGCCGGTACGCCGGTGTCGCTCGTCATGAGCCGAGTCTCGCACCGCCCTCTGACAACGCCGTCGCACCGATGCGGGCGCGCCGCGGCCAGGGCCTAACCGTCCACGCGCTCGACCGGCTGGCGCAGGACGGTCCGCAGCTTCTCGGGGGCGGTCCGGCGGGGATCGCCGAGGTAGACCTCGTGATGCCGGGCTGTGGCCCGCAGTCCGTGGTCGGCGAGGTAGGTCCCGTGCAGCTCCTCCATCACGGGGGTCTCGTCGTCGTAGGAGCCGATGTGCAGCACCTGGGCGCTCAGCCCCTCGTGCAGGGTCAGGTGCCGGAGCCGGGAGATCGCGGGGATCTTCTTCTTGGCCAGCGCGCTGTGGCGGGCCTCTTCGACGAGGTCCGCGGTGATCCAGGAGGGCATGCTGATGAGCATGGTCCACTGCCAGGCGTCCTTGTCCCGGCGGGTGAAGGCGTCGAGCCGGTCCGACCACCACAGCCCTTCCAGCGGAGCGACGACGAAGTCGCCGCCCTCCGTCGCCTTGGCGGCGAACTTGAGGGTGTAGGCGACGGCGTAGAGCGCGCCGACCGCCTCGGCGTAGGCGGGCGCGGTGTTCGGGTCCCCGGCTCCGTCGACGGCGACGAACTGCTGCTCCGGAACGTCCACGAGGGCCCATCGGGTGTTCCTGGGCGCGTAGAGCTCCTTCTGCGCCCGCTTGACGTCGTACGGCGCCATGGCTGACTCCCCTTCCGGAAGGTGCGTAGGGCCATGGTCGCGCAGACGGGCCCCTCTCCCACGGCTTTCCGTGGGAGAGGGGCCCGTCGAAACATCCGCGGGGACGCCGGGGTCAGCGGGCGCCGGCCGGTTCCTTGTCGAGGGAGGGCGGCGGGGTGGACGCGTCCGCCGAGTCGTCGGGCGGGACGTCGTGGCCGTGCGACGCCTCCATCTGCGCCTCGTCGAAGGGCCGGTGCCCGGCGAGGACGGCCGCGACCTGCTCCCTGTCGATCTCCTTGGTCCAGGTGCCCACCAGCACCGTGGCCACCGCGTTGCCGGCGAAGTTGGTCAGCGCGCGGCACTCGCTCATGAAGCGGTCGATGCCGACGATCAGGCCGACGCCGTCCACCAAGTCGGGGCGGTGCGACTGCAGGCCGCCGGCGAGAGTGGCCAGACCGGCGCCGGTGACGCCCGCCGCCCCCTTGGAGGCGATGATCATGAACACGAGCAGCGAGATCTGCTCGCCGAGGGACAGCGGGTTGCCGGTGGCCTCGGCGACGAAGAGGGAGGCCATGGTCAGGTAGATGGCCGTGCCGTCCAGGTTGAAGGAGTAGCCGGTGGGGACGGTGATGCCGACGACCGGGCGGCTGACTCCGAGGTGCTCCATCTTCGCGATCAGCCGGGGCAGCGCCGACTCGGAGGAGGATGTCGAGAGGATCAGCAGGAACTCCCGGCCCAGGTACTTCAGGAGGGAGAAGATGTTGACGCCCGCCACCATCCGCAGGATCAGGCCCAGCACGACGAAGACGAACAGCGCGCAGGTGACGTAGAAGCCGATCATGATGACCGCGAGGGACTTCAGCGCGTCCAGGCCGGTCTCCCCGACCACTGCGGCGATCGCGCCGAAGGCGCCCACCGGGGCGATCCACATGATCATCCACAGCACGCGGAAGACCAGCCGCTGCAGGTGGCCGATGCCGCGCAGGATCGGTTCGCCGGAGGAGCCCATCGCCTGGAGGGCGAAGCCGACCAGCAGGGCGACCAGCAGAGCCTGGAGGACCTCGCCCTCGGTCAGCGCGGAGATCAGCGTGGTGGGGATGACGCCGAGCAGGAAGTCGACGGTGCCACCGCTGCCACCCTCCGCCTCGGCGGCGCCGGCCTTCGCGGCCTCCTCGGTCAGGTTCAGGCCGCTGCCCGGGTCCAGGACGTTGCCCACGACCAGGCCGATGGCCAGCGCGACGGTCGACATCGCGAGGAAGTAGCCCAGCGCGAGACCGCCGACGGCCCCGACCTTGGCGGCCTTCCGGACGGACCCGACGCCGAGAACGATCGTGCAGAAGATGACCGGGGAGATCATCATCTTGATCAGGTCGACGAAACCGGAGCCCAGC
Organism: Streptomyces sp. RKND-216; assembly: GCF_004795255.1. Lineage (NCBI taxonomy): Bacteria > Bacillati > Actinomycetota > Actinomycetes > Kitasatosporales > Streptomycetaceae > Streptomyces > Streptomyces sp. RKND-216. The sequence continues at coordinate 1,512,798 of NZ_SSBQ01000002.1, forward strand.
GGCTTGAGCTCGACGGCCACGCCGGGCGCGACGAAGCCGAGAAGGATGCCGGCCAGCACCGCGACGATCACGGCGATGTAGAGGTAGTGCGTACGGTCCCGCTTGGCTGCGGGCTTCTGCGTCGCCGGGGCGGCGGAGCCCTGCGACGGGGTCTCGGACGGCGGCGTCTGGCCTGGCACGTCGACTCCTCGGGGGGTGAGCGGCTGTCGGAATCCCGGCGAATATGCACCCCCGGAGTGGCGCAGGTCACGGTTACGTGCATTACGTGCACGGGAACGGCGGAGAGGCGGCGGGGAAGGCCCTCATGCGGTCGCGTCGCCGCGGCTCGCGCGCCCGCAGCCCGCGTCACGGCGCATGCGCCATCCGGCCGCCGCCGTGCACACTGGCCGGTATGCGCGTCCCCCGACCCCGCAGCCTGGCGGGCCAGCTCTTCGCGATGCAGGTCGTGCTGGTCGCCCTGCTGGTCGCGGGGTGCGCGGTCTACGCCTACATCCAGGACCGCGGGCAGGCGCGGGAGTCGGCCCGGCAACAGGCCACGGCCACGGCCCTGGCGGTGGCCGACTCCCCCTCCGTGCGGAGGGCGATCCGTACGGAGCATCCCACGCGGACCCTCCAGCCGTACGCCGAACGCGTACGGCAGGACACCGGAGTGACCTTCATCACCATCATGGACCCCGAGGGCACCCGGTGGACGCATCCGAACCCGGAGCGCATCGGCGGCACCTTCGTGGGCCACCGCGGCCCCGCGCTGGAGGGCCGCACCTTCCACGAGACCTACACCGGCACGCTCGGCCCCTCGGTGCGGGTGGTCACCCCCGTCCGGGACGACGGCCGCATCGTCGGCCTGGTCAGCGCGGGCATAGCGGTGGAGCGGATCAGCGCGCAGGTCGCCGAGCAGGTCACCGCCCTGCTCGGGGTGGCCGGCCTGGCGCTGACCCTCGGCGGGGTCGGGACCTACTGGGTCAACGCGCGACTGCGCCGCCACACGCACGGCATGAACGCCACCGAGCTGAGCCGGATGCACGACTACCACGAGGCGACGCTGCACGCGGTGCGCGAGGGCCTGGTGATGCTCGACGGACAGCGCCGCATCGCCCTGATCAACGACGGCGCCCGCACGCTGCTCGGACTGCACGCCCCGACGGGCGGCGACGCGACGGTGGGCGACGACGCGACGGTGGGCCGGTACGTCGCCGACCTGGGCCTGCCGCCGTCGCTGACCGGCGCGCTGCTGGCCTCCGAGCCGCGCGTGGACGAGGTGCACCTGACGGACGACCGGGTCGTGGTCGTCAACACCTCGCCCGTCACGGGTGGTGAACGGCGCGGCACCGTCGTCACGCTGCGGGACCACACCGAACTCCAGACGCTCACCGGCGAACTGGACTCCGCGCGGGGTCTCGCCGAGGCGCTGCGCTCCCAGGCGCACGAGGCCGCGAACCGGCTGCACACCGTGGTGTCGCTGATCGAACTGGACCGGGCGGAGGAGGCGATGGAGTTCGCCACCGAGGAGCTGGAGCTGGCGCAGGCGCTCACCGACCAGGTGGTGGCCGCCGTCGCGGAGCCGGTGCTGGCGGCGCTGCTGCTGGGCAAGGCGGCGCAGGCCAACGAGCGGGGTGTCGAGCTGACGCTGACGCCGGACAGCCGCATCGACGACGGTCTCGTCCCGCCCGAGCTTCCGTCCCGCGACCTGGTGACCGTCGTCGGCAACCTCATCGACAACGCGGTGGACGCCTCCGCCCGCGTGGCCGACGGCGCCGCGCCGGACGGGCCGGACGGGCCGGACGCGGTGGGCCGCCTCCGCCCCGCCCCGCGTACGGCGGGCGCACCCGCGGCGGCTGAGGACGCCGGCAGCACCCGTACCGGGGGCGCGAGGGCGCTCCCCGACACGACGGAACACGCTGCGGGGGCGTCCCGGGCCGCAGGGCCCAGGGGGAGGGGCCGGGGCACGGCCTCCGCCCCGGCACGGGTCACGGTGACCGTGCGGGTACGAGAGGACGGCACGGACCGCGCGCGCGAACTGCTCGTCCGCGTCGCCGACTCCGGCCACGGCATCGACCCGGCGGACACCGACGCGGTCTTCCACCGGGGCTGGTCCACCAAGGGCGACCCCGGCGGCCGGGGCCGCGGCCTCGGCCTGGCCCTCGTCCGGCAGACCGCCCGCCGCCACGGCGGCGACGTGACGCTCGCCGAAGCCCGCGGCGGCGGCGCCGAGTTCACCGTGGTCCTCCCCCTCGGCCCGGCCGCCCCGGGGACAGCGGCCCCGCCGCGCCCCCGCACCGGCGACGCCGCCCGCACCGGAGGCGGCCGGTGAAGCCCCCCGGCAGAACCCCGGACGGCGCGACCGGCACGCCGCCGCAGGCGATTCGCGTGCTCGTCGTCGAGGACGACCCCGTCGCCGCCGACGCGCACGCGACCTACGTCGGGCGGGTGCCCGGCTTCGAGGTCGCGGGCGTCGCGCACACCCGCGCGGAGGCGGCGCGGGCGCTGGACCGCACCCCCGTCGACCTGATCCTGCTCGACCTGTACCTGCCCGACGGCCACGGCCTGGCGCTGCTGCGCGCGCTGCGCGGAGCGGGACACTCCGTCGACGTGTTCGCCGTGACCTCCGCACGCGACCTCACCGTCGTGCGGGAGGGCGTCGTCCTCGGCGTGGTGCAGCACGTGCTGAAGCCGTTCACCTTCCCCACCCTGCGCGACCGGCTGCGCCAGTACGCCGAGTTCCGGCAGAGCACCGGCGGCGACGGGGGCGGCGGAGAGGCGGGCAGCCAGGCCGAGGTGGACCGGGCGCTGTCCGCGCTGCGCGCGCCGCAGCCCGCCACGCTGCCCAAGGGACTGGCCGCTGCCACCCTGGAGACCGTCACCGCGGCGCTCCGGGACGCCGGGGAGGAGGGCCTGACGGCAGCGGCTGCCGCCGAGCAGGTGGGCATCAACCGCATCACCGCGCGCCGCTACCTGGAGCACCTGGTGACCGCGGCGCGGGCCGAACGGCGTCCGCAGTACGGGCAGGTGGGCCGCCCGGAGTTCTGTTACCGCTGGCTCACGCGATATTGACCTTGGACGGTGACGGCCGTACGGTCCCGGGCAGCAGACCACGAGGCCGACGGCGGACCACCGGTGGCCCGCCACGGCCGTGGCCGAGGAGGTCATGCTCGTGCGCCCCACCGCTCCGCTGATGCTCACCGTCGCCGCGGTCCTCGCCGCGGGCACGCTCACCGCCTGTGGCGGCGATTCCGGCGACGACCCGAACACCCTTCAGGTCGCGTTCCCCAAGGACACCAACAACAAGGTGACGGTGCGGGACGACTACGTCGAGTACGTCGCGAAGCAGTTCGAGAAAGCCCACCCGGGCAAGACAGTCGAGCTGGTGCCGATCCAGGCGTCCCAGCAGGACTACTACACCAAGATCCAGCAGATGATGCGCTCCCCGCAGACCGCGCCGGACCTGGTCTACGAGGACACCTTCCTCATCAACTCCGACATCGAGAGCGGCTACCTCCTCCCGCTCGACCCCTACCTGAAGAAGTGGAAGCACTGGGACCGCTTCGAGGACTCGGCGAAGACCGCCGCCAAGGCCCGCAACGGCAAGACCTACGGCGTGCCCGACGGCACCGACACCCGAGCGCTGTGGTTCAACCGGGAGATCTTCGCGAAGGCCGGGCTCCCGGAGGACTGGAAGCCGCAGGCCTGGGACGACGTACTCAAGGCCGCGCGCACCATCGACCGCGAGGTGCCCGACGTCATTCCGCTCAACGTCTTCACCGGAAAGGCCGCCGGGGAGGCGGCGGCCATGCAGGGCTTCGAGATGCTGCTGTATGGCACCGGCCCGGACCCGCTGTACGACCCGCAGTCCGAGAAGTGGGTGACCGGCAGCCAGGGCTTCGTGGACAGCCTGGAGTTCATCGACACCGTGTACGCGGACAACCTCGGCCCCGACGTGTCCGACGCGCTGTCCCCCAACATCCAGACCCGGGTGCCCACCGAACTGCTGCCCGAGGGAGACCTGGCCATCGCACTGGACGGCTCCTGGCTCGGCAACCAGTGGCTCGACACCGGGGGCCGCCCCTGGCCGGACTGGTCCGAGACGATGGGCATGGCGCCGATGCCGACGCAGGACGGGCAGGAGCCGGGCAGCGTCAGCATGTCCGGGGGATGGACGTGGTCCATCCCGGAGAACTCCGGTAACCACGACCTCGCCTGGAAGCTGATCGAGACCCTCCAGACCCCGGAGAACGCCCGCGAGTGGTGCATCCGCGGCGCCCAGATCGCCGTGCGGGAGGACGTGGCGCAGCATCCCGAGTACCGGAAGTCCCTGCCCGGCATCGAGTTCTTCACCGACCTGGTCGAGGTGACGCACTACCGGCCCGCGCTACCCGTGTACCCGCGGGTCTCCGGCGCGCTCACGGAGGCCATGGAGAAGGTGACGACGGGCGACGCCTCGCCCCGGGAGGCCGCGAAGACATACGACGAGGAGCTGCGCACCCTCACCGACGGGGCGGTCGTCCAGCGGTGAGCGTCGCGAAGACCGCCGCCGGGCCCGCACGTCCGCCGCGGCGCCAGGACACAACGGGGCGGGACCTGGCCGGGCGGGGGCCGCGGGGCCTGCGATGGCTGCCGGTCGCCCCGGCCACCGCCATGCTGCTGCTGTTCCTCGCCGGGCCGATCGGCTACTGCTGCTGGATCGCCTTCACCGACACCCAGCTCACCGGGCAGGCGTCCGCGTCGTTCGTCGGCCTGGAGAACTTCCGCCGCGCCTTCGCCGACCCCGACTTCCTGAACGCCGTGGTGCTCACCCTGGTGTTCACCGTGGTCTCCGCGATCCTCGGGCAGAACACCCTGGGCCTGGCGCTGGCCGCGCTGATGCGGCGCGCGAGCCGCGCCGTACGGTCGCTCACCGGAGCGGTCGTCATCTGCGCCTGGGTGCTGCCGGAGATCGTCGCCGGCTTCCTGCTCTACACCTTCTTCAGCAGCCGCGGCACCCTCAACGACGTGCTCGCCTGGCTCCAGCTCCCCGAGCAGAACTGGCTGTTCACGCTGCCGATCCTGGCGGTGTCGTTCGCCAACGTGTGGCGGGGCACCGCCTTCTCCATGCTTGTCTACTCCGCGGCGCTGTCCGACGTGCCGAACGAGGTGACCGAGTCGGCGGAGGTGGACGGCGCGAGCGGATGGCAGCGGATGTGGCACATCACGCTGCCGATGATCCGCCGCTCCATCGGCACCAACCTGATGCTCAACACCCTCCAGACGCTGTCCGTCTTCGGCCTGATCTGGGCGATGACCCGCGGCGGCCCCGGGCAGCGCAGCACCACCCTGCCGGTGTTCATGTACGACACCGCGTTCAACAAGGCGCTCATAGGCTACGGCACGGCCGTCGCCCTGCTGCTGCTCCTCGTGGGCGCCCTGTTCTCCGTCGTCTACCTGCGCCTGCTGCGCGAGGAGGTGTAGCCGGTGCCGCCCACCGTGCCCCGGGAGGTGCCGCCCGGCGCCGACTCCGCCTCCACCACCCACGCCGCGCCGAAGCCGACGCCCGACTCGCTGGACCTGCCGCGCCCGCACCTGGACCGCGACCTGCGCACCCGGCTCCGGCCCGGCCTGTCCCTGCGGCCCTCGGCGCTGCTCAGCCGGCGCCGCCGGCAGCGGCTCGCCGCCGACCTCGGCCTGCTCGTGGTCGCCGCCGCCTTCGTGGTGCCGCTGCTGTGGCTGGCCTTCGCCTCCCTGGACACGGAGGCGACGCTGCGCGTCGCGGCGCCCGGGGACCCCACGCTGGACAACTTCGCCGCGGTGCTCACCGAGGAGATCACCTTCCAGCCGATGCTCAACAGTCTGCTGATCTGCGGCGGCGCCACCCTGATCACCATGGTGTGCGCGGCGCTGGCCGCCTACCCGCTGTCCCGTTTCCGGTCCCGCTTCAGCCGGCCGTACCTGCTGACCATCCTTTTCAGCACCTGCCTGCCGATCACGGCGGTGATGGTCCCGGTCTACGGCCTCTTCGTCCAGATCGACCTGATCGACACCCGCTACGGCACCGCGATGTTCCTCGCCACCTCCCAACTGCCCTTCGCCGTCTTCCTGATGAAGAACTTCATGGACGGCGTGCCGGTGGTGCTGGAGGAGGCGGCGTGGACGGACGGCGCGAGCTGGCGGCAGTCCCTGCTGCGCGTCATCCTGCCGCTGATGGGCCCCGGGCTCGGCGTCGTGACCGTCTACTCGTTCATCATGATGTGGGGCAACTTCTTCGTCCCCTTCATGCTGCTCGTCGACCCGGCGAAACTGCCCGCGTCGGTCACACTCTTCACCTTCTTCGGCAACTACGGCGCGGTCGCGTTCGGGCAGCTCGCCGCCTTCTCCGTGCTGTACTCGACGCCGGTCATCCTGCTGTACGTGCTGATCTCCCGCCGCCTGGGCGGCGGATTCACCCTGGGCGGCGCTGTCAAGGGCTGAATCGCGCCAGCGTCTGGTCGTTCCCCTAGCGGGGCGCCGGTTTACTTCCCGCAACGTCGCCGGGGGGCGGCTGGAGGGGGAGTGCATGCCGGTGAGCACCACTGTGCCGGGCGCGTGGGCAGAGGATCCGTCCACCCTGGTGGGCTGGATCGCCCGGAGCGTCGCCGAACGGGCCGGGCTCCCCGAGGAATCGGTGGACCCCACCACCCCGTTCGCCGACTGCGGCCTCTCCTCGCGGGACGCCGTCGCCCTGATCGGCGACCTGCAGACCCACCTCTCGCAGGACCTTTCCCCCGCCCTGATGTGGGAACACCCCACCCCGCAGGCGCTCGGCACCCACCTTGCGGGCGGGCCGTCCGATGCCACCGCTCCTCACCCGCCGCCCAGGCTGAGAACCGACCTCCCGGCTGTGGAGAAGGCCACGTCCCGGCACGAGGCCGGCGCCGTGGCGGTGATCGGGATGGGGTGCCGCTTCCCCGGCTCCGACGGGCCGGCCGCCCTGTGGCGGCACCTGATCGCGGGGAACGACCTGGTGTCGGCCCCGGGCACCCGGCGTGAACTGCTCGGCGACCACGGCCCGCTGGGGCTGCTCGACGACGTGGCGGGATTCGACGCGGAGTTCTTCTCGCTGTCCGGCCGCGAGGCCGCCTACGTCGATCCCCAGCAGCGTCTGCTGCTGGAGACCGCCTGGGAGGCGCTGGAGGACGCCGGCATCCCCCCGCGCTCGCTCGCCGGCAGCACGACCGGCGTGTTCGTCGGCATCAGCGCCAGCGACTACGGGCGCCTTCAGGGCGGCACGGGCGCCGCACTCGGCCCGTACAGCGGCAGCGGCCAGTCCCTCACCATGGCGGCCAACCGGCTCTCGTACCTCCTCGACCTCGGCGGACCGAGCATGGCCGTCGACACCGCCTGCTCCTCCTCCCTGGTGGCCGTGCACCTGGCGTGCCGGAGCCTGCGTTCCGGCGAGTGCGACACGGCGGTCGCCGGCGGCGTCAACCTGATCCTGACCCCCGACACCACAGAGATCTTCACGAGGGCCGGGATGATGGCCGGAGACGGACGGTGCAAGACGTTCGACGCCGCCGCCGACGGCTACGTGCGGGCCGAGGGGTGCGGCGTCGTCGTCCTCAAGCGCCTGACCGACGCGCTCCGGGACGGCGACCCGGTGCTGGCGGTGATCCGCGGGACCGCCGTGAACCAGGACGGCCGCAGCAACGGCCTGACGGCGCCCAGCGGCGAGGCGCAGCGTCGCGTGATCCGGGACGCGCTGCGGGACGCGGGAATCCAGCCCGCCCGCATCGGCTACGTGGAGGCGCACGGGACCGGTACCCCGCTCGGGGACCCGGTGGAGACCCGCGCCCTCAGCGCCGTGCTCACAGAAGGCCGCCGACCGGACGACCCGCTGCTGACGGGCTCGGTCAAGACGAACATCGGCCACGCCGAGTCCGCCGCCGGAATGGCCGGACTGATCAAGACCGTGCTGGCGCTGCGGCACGGCGTGATCCCGCCGCACCTGCACCTGAAGACACCCAACCCGCGCATCGACACCGACGGCGTCCTGCGCATCCCGACCGTCGCGACGCCCTGGCCGGAAGCAGCCACGCCGCGTGCGGCGGGCGTCAGTTCGTTCGGCTTCGGCGGCACCAACGCCCACGTCGTCGTCACGGAGGCGCCGGAGGCCGACGACCCTGCCGCCGGACCGGGCGGCGAGGCGGGCGGCGACGCGACCGGCACGCGGCGGACGGACGTGCTGACGCTGAGCGCCCGCACTCCGGAGGCGCTGCACACCCTGGTCGACCGGTACGCGCGGGTGCTCCGGGACCCGGCGGGCCCGGCGTGGGACGACGTCTGCCACACAGCGGGCAGCGGCCGCACCCACTTCGCGCACCGCTTCGCGGTCGCCGCCGGGGACGCGGAGGAAGCCGCGACCCGCGCGGAGCAGTGGCTGGCCACGGGCCGTGCCACGGGCACGCACAGCGGACAGACCCTCGCCCCGATCGCCCCCGTTGCCCCGGGCGGCACCCCGGCGGGTGGCGTGGCCTTCCTGTTCGGCGGCCAGGGCACCCAGTACCCCGGGATGGGGCGGCGGCTCCTCGAGACCTCTCCCGCCTTCCGCCGCGCCCTGGAGGAGTGCGACGAGATCGCCGCGGCGCACCTCGGACGCACCGTCACCTCGCTGCTCCCAGTGGATTCCGCCGACGCGGACCTGCTCGCACGGACCCGCTACACGCAGCCCGTCCTCTTCGCCGTCGGGTACGCGCTCGCCGCACTGTGGCGCTCCCGGGGCGTGGAACCGGCGTACGTGCTGGGTCACAGCGCCGGCTCACTCGCCGCGGCGTGCGTGGCGGGCGTCTTCGGCCCCGAGGACGGCCTGCGGCTGGCCGCCGAACGCGGCCGGCTCATCGAAGAGCGGTGCGACGAGGGCCGGATGCTGGTCGTGCTGGCGGCCGAGGCGACCGTGCGGGAAGTACTGGCCGGTCTGAACCTGGACGGGACTGACCCATCGAAGAGCGTCATCGCCTGCGTCAACGGCGAGAGCAACGTCGTGGTCTCCGGCACGGCGGCGGGAGTGGACGCCGCCCGGCGCGCGTTCGCCGCCCGCGACGTGGTCACCCGGGACCTGCCGTCGGAGTACGCCTTCCACTCCCCGCTGATGGCCCCGGCCCGTGCCGCCTTCCTCGACGTCGCGCGCACCGTCGAGTTCGCGGCGCCCCGTATCCCCTTCGTCAGCGACACCGACGGTCGCCTCTTCGACGGGTCGCTGCGCCCGGACGCCGACCACTGGGCACGCCATCTGGAAGAGCCCGTGCGCTTCGCCGACGGTCTGCGCGCCCTGGCCGCCGAGGGCTGCACCACCTTCCTGGAGGCGGGCCCGGGCCGCACGTTGGGCACGGCGGGGCGTCGCACGGTGCCGGGCGCGCTGTGGCTGTGCTCGCTGCGGGAGGGCGCCGACGACCAGGCGGTGCTCGCCGACGCCGTCGCCGGACTGTACGTCGCGGGGCATCCGGTCGACCGGGAGGGGGCCGCCGCGGGAAGGCCGCCGCGGCGTGTCGCGGGGCTGCCCACCTACCCGTTCAAGCGCTCCCCGCACTGGCTCCCCTCTGCAGCGCCGCAAGCCCCGGCGCTCCCGGCCGCCGGCCTCCGGCCTGCCGGCCCTCCCTCTCGTCCCCGAACGGAAGGACCCCTCCCCGTGGCACACCGGCCCAACGAATCTCCGGCGCAGGGCCGGGTGCTGTCGCTGCTCACCGAGACCGTCGGGCGGCTGCTGGAGAACCCGGAGGCGGCCGATCCGGACGCGTCCTTCCTCGAACTGGGCGCCGACTCGCTGACCCTGATGCACACCCTGCAGGCGGTGCAGCGGACCTTCGGCGTACGCCTGCCGGTCGCCAAGCTCTTCGACGAGCTGAACACCCCGCGGCTGCTCGCGGAATACGTCGAGGCGCAGGCACCCCTGGCCGCCGCCACCGCGGACCCGGCCGGGGCGGAGCCGCCGGAGCCGGCGACGCGTGTCGCCGCACCGGGCACGCCCGCCGGGGAGACCGCGGGGCACGGGGCGCCGGGCGGCGACGCCGTCGAGCACTTCCTCTCCGTGCACGCCCGCGTGATGGACCAGGCGTACGCACTGCTGCGGGGCTCCGGGCGTCCACTGCCCCCGGCGGCCGCTGCGTCACCGGCCACCGCCCCGGCGGAGGCGGGCCTGCGCACGGAACACCCGCACGAGGCCCCGGTGGCCGCCCCCCTCCCCCGCGCGGCGCCGGACACCTTCGTGCCGTTCCGGCAGGCTCCGGCGTCCGGCACGGCCGCCGCGTCCGGCTCCGTCCGGGCCGAGGGACGGGACGGGGAGGAGGGGAGCCGCCGCGCCTACGTCGCCGCCCTGGTGGAGCGGTACTGCGCGCGGACCGCCGAGTCCAAGGCGCAGGCCGTGCGGGAGCGCGTGTACCACGCCGACGTACGCCACGCGCCGCAGCCGCACCTCAACCTGAGAGAGGCGCGGTACCCGCTGGTCGTCACCCGCTCCGAGGGCTCCCGGGTGTGGGACGCCGACGGCAACGCGTACCTCGACCTCACCATGGGCTTCGGGGTCAACTTCTTCGGGCACCGCGAACCCTTCATCGAGCAGGCGCTCACCGACCAGCTGGCGCGGGGCATGCATCTCGGCCCGCACAACGACCTCGCCGCCGAGACGGCGGAACTCGTCTGCGAACTGACCAGCCAGGAGCGGACCGTCTTCTGCAACACCGGTTCGGAGGCCGTGATGGTCGCGGTCCGGCTGGCACGCGCGGTGACCGGCCGGTCCAGGGTCGCGCTGTTCGCGGGCGCCTACCACGGTTCGGCAGACCCGATCCTGGCCGTGCAGAACCCCGACGGCTCCTCCGCCCACGCCGTGCCGCTCGCGCCGGGCATCCCCGAGGAGGTCGCGGCCAACGCCCTCGTTCTCCCCTACGACGACCCGGCCTCCCTACAGGCGCTGCGCGACCACGCGGGCGAGCTCGCCGCCGTACTCGTCGAACCGGTGCAGAGCCGGCGGCCGGACATCCAGCCCGGGGAGTTCCTGCGCGAGCTGCGGGAGCTGACCCGGCAGGCGGACGTGCCGCTGATCTTCGACGAGGTGATCACCGGCTTCCGCATGCACCCGGGCGGCGCGCAGGCGCTGTTCGGGGTGCGGGCGGACCTCGCCGTCTACGGGAAGGTGATGGGCGGCGGCATGCCGATCGGTGCCGTCGCCGGCCGGGCGAAGTACCTCGACCCCATCGACGGCGGCGCCTGGACCTTCGGCGACGCGCCCTACCGGCAGAGCGTCCGGACCTTCTTCAGCGGGACCTTCTGCAAGCACCCGCTGGCGCTCGCGGCGGGCCGGGCCGTGCTGCGCGAGCTGAAGCGCCGGGGGCCGGCCCTGCAGGAGTCCGTCAGCGGGAAGGTGGCGGCCCTGGCGTCCGCGGTCAACGGCCTCTTCGAAGCGGCCGACGTACCCGTCCGGCTGACCGCCTTCGGCTCTCTCTTCCGGTTCCGCTTCCTGCGGGAGACGGCGCTGTCGGAGACGGTGGAGGTATTCCACACCGCCCTCGCGGAGAAGGGGATCTACGTCTGGGAGGGCCGCAACTGCTTCCTCTCCACCGCGCACACTGACGAGGACGTGGCCACTCTCGTCGCGGCACTCGCGGAGACCGCCGACGAGATGACCGAGGCCGGCTTCTTCCCCGGCGCGCGCACCATCCACCCGCCCGCGAGCTTGCCGCCGGGCGACGCGCAGCACGAACTGTGGCTGCTGGCCCAGACGGGCGAGGACGCCTCGCGGGCCTACAACGAAAGCGTCCGGCTCGACCTCCGGGGGAGGCTGGACCTTTCGGCGCTCCGTGAGGCCGTGCAGGCAGTGGTCGCCCGCCACGAGGGCCTGCGGACCGTGTTCAGCCCGGACGAGGGACGTCAACGGGTCCTGTCCGTCGACGCGTTCGACGTGCCGCTGGTGCGGTTCGGCGCGTCCGGTACGGACGCTGCGGGCTGGGCGGACGCGGCCGCCTGGGCGGACGAGGTCTTCGACCTGGAAGCCGGACCACTGGTCCGCGCCGCGGTGGAACGGCTCGACGACACCCACCACCGCCTGCACCTGACCGCACACCACACCGTGGTGGACGGCTGGGCCTTCCGCGTGGTGCTGGAGGAGATCGGCCGGCTGTACTCCGCCGCCGTCGGCACGGACACCGAACCGCTGCCGCCGGCCCGCCAGTTCCGGGAACTGGTCCAGCGCGAGCACGAACGCCGCAGCGGTGAGCGCCTGCGGGCCCACGAACGCTTCTGGCTGGACACGCACGCCGACCCCGCGCCCGCGCTCCGGCTGCCGACCGACCGGCCCCGGCCCGCCCGCTCCTCGTCGGAGGGCGCGTCGGTGACCGTCACCCTGGAGGACGGCCTCTCCCGCCGGATCGCCTCCGCCGGCTCCCGGCTCGGGTGCACTCCGTTCACGCTGCTGCTCAGCGCGTACGCCGGGCTGCTCCACCGGCTCACTGGCGCCGACGATGTGGTGATCGGCGTGCCGGTGGCCCAGCGCGACGAGCCCGGCGCCGACCGCGTGGTGGGCAACTGCAGCAGCGTGCTGCCCCTCCGCAGCCGCCCCGCACCGGACGCGTCGGTCCGGGACGTCACCGTCGCGATGCAGCGCCATCTGGCCGAGGCGTTCGCGCACGGCGACTGCTCGTTCGCGGCGATCGCCTCCCGGCTGCCCCAGGGAACCGAGGGCCCGCGGCGACAGTTGCACGCCACGCTGTTCAACCTCGACCAGGCCCCCGAACCGCCCGCGCTGGCAGGGCTGGAGGTCTCGCTGGGCACGCCCGGACGGCGGCACGTCAAGTGCGACCTGGCCATGGACGTGCTGCAGGAGGGCGAGCGGTACCACGTCACCGTCGAGTACCGCACCGACCTCTTCGACGCCGCCACGGTGCGCGGCTACGCCGACGCGTACACGCGCCTGCTGGAGACCTTCCTCGCCGCACCCGACGGGCCCGCGCCCCTCACCGGTCCCCTGCGGGGCACCGGGACGAGGACGCCCCCGGTCGTGGAATCCCCCGCCGTGGAGTCCGTCCCCCCGGTGCCCGCCGCCGAAACGATGCCGGACGCGCCACCCGCCTACCGGGCCCCGCGGAACGCCACCGAGGCCACCCTGCTCGCCGTCTGGCAGGAGGTGACCGGCAGCCAGGACGCCGGGACGGACGACGACTTCTTCGCCCTGGGCGGCCACTCGCTCCAGGCCGTCCGGGTGGTGGCCGCCGTACGCGAACGGCTCGGCGCGACCATGCCGGCGCGCTGGCTGTTCGAGAACCCGACCGTCGCCGCGCTGGCCGCCCGGCTCGGCGCGGGCGACACCGTCGCCGCCCCGCCGGCCCGGCGGGAACGACCGGACATCCTCCCGCTGTCCCACGCGCAGCAGCGGCTGTGGTTCCTCGGCCGGCTCGAAGGCCCGAGCTCCACCTACAACCTGCCGCTGCCGCTGCGGCTGACGGGCCCGCTGGACACGGAGGCGCTCACCGCGGCCCTGGGCGACGTGGTGGCACGGCACGAGCCGCTGCGCACCGTCTTCGAGGAGCGCCGGGGCGTACCGCGCCAGCACATCCTCCCGGTCGAGGACGTCCCTGCGGCCCTGGCCAAGCGGACCCTCGAACCGGCCGAGCTGGACGCGGCCGTGCGGCAGGCCGCCGCGCACCCCTTCGACCTGGCCGACGAGGTGCCCCTGAAGGGCAGCCTGTTCGAACTCGGCGAGCAGGACCACGTGCTGCTCCTGGTGCTGCACCACGCGGCGGGCGACGGCTGGTCGCTGCCGGTGCTGGCCCGCGACCTGACGACCGCGTACACGGCGCGCCGGGCCGGGCGGGCGCCGGACTGGGCCCCTCTGGAGGTGCAGTACGCCGACTACACGCTCTGGCAGGCCGAGCGGCTCGGCTCCGCGAAGGACCCGGAGAGCCTGCTCTCCCGGCAACTCGGCTTCTGGCGCGAGGCACTGGCAGGTCTGCCGGACGAGATCACGCTGCCCGCGGACCGCCCGCGGCCCCGGGTGGCGAGCCACCGCGGCGGACAGGTGCGGTTCACCGTCGACGAGCGGGTGCACGCCGCGCTGTCGAAGCTCGCCCAGGAGAGCAGGGCCAGCGTCTTCATGGTGACCCAGGCCGCTCTCGCCGTCCTGCTCGACCGGCTCGGTGCGGGAACCGACGTCCCCATCGGTACGCCGGTGGCCGGCCGGCCGGAGGAGAACCTGGAAGACCTGGTCGGCTTCTTCGTGAACACGCTGGTCCTGCGCACCGACACCTCCGGGGAACCCACCTTCCGCCGGCTCGTCGAGCGCGTACGAGACGCCGACCTGGCGGCTCTGGCACACCAGGACGTTCCGTTCGAGCAGCTGGTGCAGGCTCTCAACCCGCCGCGCTCGCGCGCCCGTCACCCGCTGTTCCAGGTGATGCTCGGGTTCGAGACGGAGGGCCCGCTGGAGCTGAAGGCCGCCGGGCTGCGGATCACCGAGGAGCCGGACCCCACCGACGTCGCCAAGTTCGACCTGTTCCTCAGCGTGCGGGAACTCCGCACCGGGGACGGCGGCCCCGCGGGGCTCTCCGCCTGCCTGGAGTACAGCACCGACCTGTTCGACCCGGCGACCGCCCGGACACTGACCGCCCGGCTGAACCGGCTGCTCACCGCCTTCGCCACCGACCCGGACCTGCGGTGCGCGGACCCGGCGCTCGACCCCGAGAACCCCGAGTACCCCGAGAACCTCGAGAAGTGAGGGACACCCCCATGCCGGACAGCGATGTGCTGACCGCACCGACCCACCGCGTCGTGGTCGACCACGCGGGCCGGTACTCGGTCCACCCCGCCACCCGTGCCCGCCCTGCGGGCTGGCACGACGCGGGCTTCGACGGCACCGAGGAGGCCTGCCTGGACCACGTCGCGCGGACGTGGTCCGGACCCGCGCCGACCCCGCTGCGCCGTCATCCGGCGTACCGACGGCCGGGCCGGGACACCCTCGTCGCGGTGCTGCGCGCACACGCGCGGCAGCGACCGGACGACGTCGCCTGCACGGTGCTCGGCCTGCGCGGCGAGGAGACGGAGGAGGCCACCTACGCGGACCTCGACCGCCGGGCGCGGACCGTCGCCGCCGCCCTGCTCCGGCGGGCGGCCCCCGGGGACCGCGCCCTGGTGGCGCTCCCCACGGGTGTCGACTTCGCGGCGGCCTTCTTCGGCTGCCTCTACGCGGGGATCGTCGCCGTCCCGGTCCCCCTCCCGGAACCGTCACGGGGCTTCCGGCGCCAACTCGACCGGCTCCGCCTGCTGGTCGAGGACGCCGGGCCCGCCGTGGTGCTGACCACGGCGGACTTCGCCGGCAATGCGGAGGCGGACGTCCTCGGTGACGTCGAACGCCTCGCCGTCGCCGGGCTGGAGACTGCGCTCGCGGACGACTGGCGGGACCCGGGTGTCACCCCGAAGACCCTCGCGTTCCTGCAGTACACCTCCGGTTCGACCAGCGCGCCCAAGGGCGTGGTGCTCACCCACCACAACATCATGGAGAACCTGGCCGCGGTGTGCGGCGCCCTGCGGTCGGCCGACGGCTTCGGCGTGGACACCGCCCCCGTCCAGGACTTCCGGTTCGTGAGCTGGCTGCCGCTCTTCCACGACATGGGCCTCTCCCAGCTGCTCATCCCCCTGTTCGCCGGCGGGCGCACCGTGCTGATGCCGCCCGCCGCGTTCCTGCTGCGCCCGGCGCTCTGGCTGGAGACCATCAGCCGCTACCGCGCCGCCGTGGCCAGCGGGCCCGACTTCGCCTACGGCATGTGCGCCCGGAAGATGAAGGACGAGGAGGTGGCGGCGCTCGACCTGAGCAGCTGGAAGCTCGCGCTCAACGGCGCGGAACCGGTGCGCTGGGAGTCGCTGCATGCCTTCACCGAACGGTTCCGGGCGGTGGGCTTCGACCCGTCCGCGCACCTCCCCTGCTACGGCATGGCCGAAGCCACCGTGTACCTGAGCGGCGGCCGCGGCGCGGGCGAGGCGCGCGTCCTCGACATCGACCCCGAGGTGCTGGAGCTGTCCGGGCGCGTGACGCCGGCGCGCGACGGCGCCGGGCGGCGGCTGGTCTCCTGCGGACGCGTCCCGGAGCATCACGACCTGCGCATCGTCGACCCGCAGACGCTGCGCGAACGCCCCCCGGAGCACCTCGGCGAGATCTGGGTGTCCGGCGACAGCATCGGCCTCGGCTACTGGCAGAACCCGGAGGCGTCCCAGGAGCGCTTCGGCGCCCGGCTGGCGGGCACCGACCGGACCTTCCTGCGCACCGGAGACCTCGGATTCCTCTCCGGGGGCGAGCTGTTCGTGGCGGGGCGAGCGGACGACCTGATCATCATCGACGGCAGGAACCACTTCCCCCAGGACCTGGAGGGCACCGCCGCCGACAGCCACCCGGCCCTGGCCGGCGGCAAGTGCGCAGCCTTCCCCGACCCGGACCCGGACGTGCCGCGCGTCGTGCTCGCGGTCGAGACGCGCGGCGACCGGCGCGTCCTGCCCGCCGGCGAACAGCCCTCCGCCGCAGACGAGGTGACGGCCGACGAGGTCACGCGGGCCGTGGTGCGTCGGCTGGTGGAGGACCACCACGTCGGCGTCTCGGCCGTCGTCCTGCTCCGGCCCGGCGGTCTTCCCCGGACCACCAGTGGCAAGATCCAGCGGAAGCTCACGCGGAAGCTGTACGGCGCGGGCGGACTGAAGACCTGGTGACAGCCCGGCTGCCCCTCCTGCCCGGCTCCCGGCCGTCCACGGCGCACGGCCGGCCCGGCGCGACCCCCGCCGCCGGCCGCGGGGGCGGGGGCGAGGCGACGGGGCCGGTCCTGGGGATCCTCGGCGGCATGGGGCCGCTGGCCTCCGCCGCGTTCCTGCAGACCGTCTACGAGACGGCCGTGGAACGGGCCGGCGCGGCGGCGGAGCAGACGCTGCCGCGCTGCCTGCTCGACTCCGACCCGGGCTTCCCCGACCGCACGGACACCATCCGCAGCCGTGGGGAGGCCGCGTGGGCCGACCGGTTGCGCCGCGGCGTCGGCGGGCTGCTGGACATGGGGGCCACGCGGGTGGTCGTCGCCTGCGTGACGGCGCACCACTTCGTCGGCGCGCTGGAACCCGAGCACCGGCGACGGCTGATCTCGCTGGTCTCCACGACCCTCGACGAGCTGGCTGCGACCCCCACAGGCGCGCGCTACCTGCTCGTGGCCACCGACGGCACCCGGGAAGCGGGGATCTTCCAGCGCGCACCGCGCTGGCCGGAGTCGGCGCACCGGGTCGTCCTTCCGGAGCCGGACGTGCAGCGGGAGCTGCACGGGCTGCTCTACCGCCTCAAGGCGGAGCCGCTGACCGCCACCCTGGCGGACCGTTTCCGCGTGCTCGCCCACCAGCACGGCTGCGCGGGCCTGATCGCCGGGTGCACCGAACTGCATCTGCTGTCGCGGTGGCAGCGCAGGAACGGCGGCGCAACGACCGTCATCGACCCCCTGCTGGCCATCGCCACACAACTCACGACCCTGCTCAGCCGATAGAGGAGTACACGGTGGAATCGGAGACAGCACTGCGGCACTGGCGGGAGAGACTGGCCGGCTTCGCGCAGCCCACCGCCCCCGGCGGCTGGTCCCGCCTCCCGGTCCCGGACGGGCCCGGCTCCGGGAACGACCGCGCCCGGACGTCGCTGCCCTGGACGCCCGGGCGGGTCGCCGAGCTCGACCGCGCGGCCGAGGCCGCCGGCACGACCGCCGAACGGCTGGTGACCGCGTCCTGGGGTCTGGTGCTGGCGGCGCACGCGGGCGAGCGGGACGTGCTGTTCGGCGTGACCACCGGCAGCGCCCCGGACGGAGCACCGGTCCCGGTACGCCTGGACACCGGCCCGGAGCAGGGCGTGGGCGCCTACCTGGAAGCAGTCCGGGAGGCGGAGGAGTCCGGCCGCCGGCACGCCGGACCGACGCTCGCCCAGCTCGCGGCCTGCGCCGACCTGCGCGGTGACGTACCGCTCCTCGCCACCTCGGTCGTCTGCACCCGCACCGGCCCGGCCGCGACGCCGGCCGGCCCGGACGGCGTCGTCGTGACGGCCCGGTTCGGCGACGAGGAGGCGGGGCTGCTGCTCGACCACCTCCCGGGCACCCTGACCGACGACCACGCGCACCGGCTGCTCGCCCACCTGGACCGGATGACGGGCACCCTGGCCGATGCGGCCACCTCCGCCGGGGCGCTGCTCGGCGAACTCCTCGTCCTCCCCCCGGAGGAGTTCGACACAGTGGTGCACGCGTGGAACGCGACAGACACCGCACGCGGTCCCGCCCGGTGCCTGCACGAACTGTTCGAGGCCCAGGCCGCCCGGACCCCGCACGCGCTCGCCGTGGTGCAGGGCGGGGAACGCCTCGACTACGCGGAACTGGACGCGGCCGCCGACCGGCTGGCGGCCCGCCTGGCGGCGGCCGGTGTGGGCACCGGCGACATGGTGGCCCTGAGCCTGCGCCGCACGGTGCGTTCCGTCGTGGCACTCCTGGGCGTACTCAAGTCCGGGGCCGCCTACGCCCCCGTCGACCCGCACCTGCCCGCGGAACGTTTCCGCGAACTGGTCGGCGCCCTGGCCGCGCCGGTGGTGCTCACCGACCACGACGCGGTGCCCGAAGTGGTGGACCGCTGCCGGGATCTGCCGGAGCTGTGCGAGGTGCTGTGGCTCGGCGGGAACGGGCCCGCCCCCGCCACCGCGCCGGGCGGGCCCGCGACCGGCTGGGCCCTGGCCGACGTGCCGCCGGACTCCCCGGCGCCCGACCGGTGCAGGCCCGAGGACGCGGCCTACACGATCTTCACCTCGGGCTCGACCGGCACGCCCAAGGGCGTACTGATGACGCACGCGCCGGTCGTCAACCTCATCCGGTGGGTCAACGACACCTACGGGGTCGGTCCGGACGATCAGGTGCTGTTCGTCGCCTCGCTGAGCTTCGACCTGTCCGTCTACGACGTCTTCGGGCTGCTCGCCGCCGGTGGCAGCATCCGCGTGGCGGCCGAGGAGGACGTACGCGACCCGCAGCGGCTGCTGGCACTCCTGGACGACGAGCCGGTCACCTTCTGGGACTCCGCCCCCGCCGCGCTCCAGCAGCTGGTGCCGTTCCTGACGCTGCGCGACACGGCGGCCGAGCACTCGCTGCGCCTGGTCTTCCTCAGCGGCGACTGGATACCGCTGCCCCTGCCCGACGCCGTCCGATCCGCTTTCGCCGGCCCCGAGATCGTCGCGCTCGGCGGCGCCACCGAAGCCGCCGTCTGGTCCAACCACCACCGCGTCGACCGGGTGGACCCGGCCTGGCGGAGCATCCCGTACGGCCGGCCCATCGACAACGCCCGCTACTACGTCCTGGACGCCGCACGGAACCCGTCCCCCGTCGGCGCCCCCGGAGACCTGTACATCGGCGGCGCCTGCCTCGCCGAGGGCTACCTGGGCGACCCGCGGCTCACCGCCGCCAAGTTCGTGCCCGACCCGTTCACCGCGGAACCCGGCCGGATGTACCGCACCGGGGACCGGGCCCGGTTCGGGCCGGACGGGACGATCGAGTTCCTCGGCCGTCAGGACCACCAGGTGAAGATCCGCGGCTTCCGCGTGGAGCTGGGCGAGATCGAGACCGCGCTCGCCGACCTGCCCGGGGTCGCGTCCGCCGTCGCCGTGGTGCACGGCGAGGCCGCCGCCGCGCACCTCGTGGCGTACGCGGTGCCGCGGCCCGGTGCCCGGCTCGACACCGGCGAACTGCGCGCCGCGCTCGCCCTCCGGGTGCCCGCCCACATGGTGCCCGCGCGGGTTCTGGTGCTGGACGCGCTGCCGGTCACCGCCAACGGCAAGCTGGACCGGGACGCACTGCCCTCGCCCACGGCCGAGGACGGCGGTCGCCCGCCCTACCGGCCGCCGGGCACCCCCGTGGCGGAGGCGGTCGCGGAGATCTGGGCCGAGGTCCTCGAGGTGGACGAGATCGGCGCCGAGGACAACTTCTTCGACCTCGGCGGCCATTCGCTGCTCATCACCCAGGTGATGGCCCATCTCCAGGCCGACCTGGAGGTGGAGATCCCGCTGCTGGAACTCCTGGAGAGCCAGACCCTCTCCGCCTTCTCCGACGTCGTCGAGAAGGCACTGATCGCCCAGATCGAGGCGGGCGGGGGCGAGGACCGGTGACCACGAGCCTTCCCGGGCCGGACCAGGACACCGGGCGGCCGGACCAAAATCCCGGGCCCGGACCGGACCACGCGGACCGTACCCGGGCGCTGCTGGCGGAACGGCTGGCGCGGGCAGGCCGCAGCCGCGAACGCCGCACGCTCTCCCGGGGCGAAGGCCCGGTACCCGCGGCGCCGCAGCAGGAACGCATACTGTTCCTCCAGGAACTCGATCCGGACGGCACCGCATACCACATGGGCTTCGGCCTGCGGCTGGAAGGCCCGCTGGACCCTGACGCCCTGGAACGCGCGCTGCGCGGCATCGAGCGGCGGCACGAGGTGCTGCGCAGCACGTACGTCCGGCGGGACGGCAGGGAGATGCTCGTCCCGCACGAGCCGTCGTTCGTCCTCCGCCGCACCGCCCTCGCAGCCGACGGGGAGAGCTCCGGGGAAGCCTCCGCCACCGAGGCCGAAGCGGCTCTCCGCGCGCTGCGGGAGGCGGAGTTCCACCGGCCGTTCGACCTGCGCCGGGGGCCGGTGTGGCGCGCGCTGCTCGTCCGTACGGGCGCCTCGGCCCACGAGTTGATGCTGAGCGTGCACCACATCGCCTTCGACGGCATGTCGGTCGACGTGTTCCGGCGGGAAATGCTGGAGGGCTACGCGGCCGAACTCGGCCGGGGCGACCACCCCGCCGGGCCCCCGGTCCGGTACGCCGACCATGCCGCCTGGTTCCGCCGCCGCCTCGACGCGGGCGCCTACCGCCGCCAGCTGGACTTCTGGCGGGCGCGGCTGGGCGACCGCCCGCCCGCCCTCGAACTGCCCGCCGACCGCCCGCGCCCGGGGCGACCGACCCGTCCCGGCGGTGTGGTCCGCTCCGCGGTGGACCCGGACCTGGTCGCCGCCGTGCGGGCGCTGGCCAGGGAGACGTCCGCGACACCGTTCATGGTGCTGGCGGCCTGCTTCCACGCCCTGCTGCACCGCTACACGGGACAGCCGGACGTGCTGGTCGGCACGCCGGTGGCCGGCCGTGGCGCCGCCCACGCGGGGCCGTTGATCGGCCTGTTCGTCAACACCGTGGTGCTGCGGGCGGGTTTCCGGCCGGGGCTGACCTTCCGCGAACTGCTGGAGGCGGTACGGGAGGACGCCGCCGCGGCCTTCTCCCACCAGGACGTGCCGTTCCACCACGTGGTCGAGGAGGTCGGCGTCGAGCCGAGCCTCGCCCACACCCCGCTGTTCCAGGTGATGTTTGTGTGGAACACCGCGGACTCCGGTACGGCGGAGACGGGCGGCGTACGGGCGCGGCCGGTGCCGCGCGAGGACCCGGCCACCGCGAAGTTCGACCTCACGCTGGAGGTGAGCGAGCAGCCCGGCGGCTGGGAGCTGGAGCTGGAGTACGACCGGGAGTTGTGGGACGAGGCGAGTGCCGCCCGCATGCTCGGGCACTACCTGACGCTCGCCCGCTCCCTCGTCGCCCGGCCCGGCCTCGCCGTCGGCGCCCCCGCCCTGGCGACGGAGGGTGAGCTACGGGAGGCGCTGCGGGACGCCACCGGAGAGGTGCGCGACCATCCCGGGCCGGTCGACCTGGCCGCCATGATCGCGCAGCGGGCCGCGGCCAACGGGGCCGCGGTCGCGTTGAGCATGGACGGCGCGCACCTGACCTACCAGGACTTCGACCGGCGCGCGAACCGGCTGGCCCACCACCTGCGTGCGCTGGGCGCCGGGCCGGAGCAACCGGTCGGCGTGCTGCTGGAGAGGTCCTTCGACCTGGTCGTCGCGATCGTCGCGGTGGTGCGCGCCGGTGCGCCCTATCTGCCGCTGGACCCCGCGCACCCCGCCGAACGGAACGCCTCCGTCCTTCAGGACGCCGGCGCCCGCCTGGTGGTGACCACCGCGGCGCACGCCTCTTCGCCGGACTGCGCGGTGCGGCGAGCGGACTGCGCGGCAGTGGCCGTCGACGCGGACGCCGAACGGATCGCCGCCCACCCCGGCGTGTGGGACCTTCCCGGCGCCCTGCCCGACCAGCTCGCCTACGTTTTCTACACCTCCGGATCGACCGGCCGCCCCAAGGGCGTCATGGTCGGCCACCGGGCCGCGCACAACCAGATCCGCTGGCAGATCGACCGGTTCGGGCTCGGTCCGGGCGAAGCGGTGCTGCTGAAGACCAACATCACCTTCGACGACTCGGTGGTCGAGGTCTTCGCCACGCTGGCGTCCGGGGCACGGCTGGTCGTCGCCGACCCGGCGGGACACCGCGACCCGGAGTACCTGCGCACGGTCATGGCCCAGGAACGGGTCAGCTACGTCCGCTTCGTACCGACCATGCTCGCGGCCCTGCTCGAACACGGCGGAGACGTGCCGCTGCCGGCTCTTCGGGTGGTCAAGAGCGCCGGAGAGCCGCTGCCGCCAGAACTTGCGGCGCGGTGCCTGGACACGCTCGACGCCGAGCTGTTCAACGCGTACGGGCCGACCGAGACCGCCGTCAACGTGACCGCCGCCCGCTGCCTCCCCGCCGATCCGCGCATCGCGATCGGCCACCCGGTGGACAACACCCGCTGCCACGTGCTGGACGCGGAGCTGAACCCGCAGCCGGTCGGCCTGCCCGGCATGCTGTACGTCGGCGGCGTCCAGCTCGCCCGCGGCTACCTGGGACGGCCCGGGCTGACCGCCGACCACTTCGTGCCGGACCCGTTCGGGCCGCCCGGCAGCCGGCTGTACCGCACCGGGGACCTGGTGCGGCGCCGGGAGGACGGCGGTCTGGAGTATCTGGGCCGCGCCGACCGGCAGGTGAAGATCCGGGGCACCCGCATCGAGCTGGGCGAGATCGAGGCGGTCCTCGGCGAGCACCCCTCGGTGAACCAGGCGGTCGTCACGGCCCGGAACGACGGCCCCGACGGGCCGCGGCTGGTCGCCTACGTCCTGCCGGGGACGGCGGCCGCACCGACCGCCCGGGAGCTGCGCGGCGCTCTGACCCGGAGACTTCCCGCCTACATGATGCCCGCGGCCTTCGTCGTCCTGGACGCCTTCCCGCAGCTGCCGAGCGGCAAGGTGGACCGCCGCAACCTGCCGGCGCCGGAGGCCGTCCGAGGCGGCGCGGGACCGGGCGCCGGGGCGACCGGTCGGGAGAGCCGGCTGTCCGGCGACGCGCCCCACGAGCCGCCGTCCGGCGACGTGGAGCGGCGCCTCGCTGCGATCTGGGCCGAGACGCTGGGGCTCGCGACCGGCGAAGTCGGCCGCCACGACGGGTTCTTCCACCTGGGCGGCCACTCCCTGCTCGCCGTGCAGGCCGTCTTCGCGGTACGGGAACGGCTCGACCGGCAGGTGCCGTTGCGGCTGCTCTTCGAGGCGCCAACCGTGGCCGGCTTCGCGGAGCGGCTCGCGGAAACGGCGGACGCCGCGACCGCCCCCGAGGACAGCGCCTCGGGGCATCACCGCCGGGACCCGGGCGGCCCTGCGGCGGAACCTCCCGGCCGCGCCCGCGTCGTCCGCCGTCCCCCGGGGGCTCGGGAGGTCTCCGCGGCCGAGGCGCGGATCTGGTTCGCCGACCAGCTCGATCCGGGGGACCCGGCCTACAACCTGCCCGTGGTGTGCCGCCTGCACGGTCCCGTCGACCTGAGCGCGCTGCGGGACGCCCTGCGGTCGCTTCCCCGCGCGCACGAGGCGTTGCGCACGTCCTTCCCCGGCGTCGACGGCAGGCCCGTACGCGAGGTCGCCGACCACGTCGAACTGCCGCTGCGCACCGTGGACCTGCGGGATCGCGGCAGCGCGGACCGTGACACCGCGCTCCACGAGGTCCTGACCGGGGAGAGCGGCACGCGGTTCGACCTGGGCCGGGGGCCGCTGGCCCGCGCGGCCGTCGTCCGGATCGCCGACGAGGAGGCGGTCCTGGCGTTGACGGTGCACCACGTGATCGCCGACGGCTGGTCGGCCCGCGTCCTGATGGAGGATCTGGCCGCCGCCTACCGTGGTGGGCGCTCCGCGTCGCCGGCCGCGGGGAGGACGCTCGGTGCCGGGGACTACGCGACCTGGCAGCGCCACGTCCTGAGCGACGAGGTCAGGGCGGCGGAGGCGGACCACTGGCGCGAGCGCCTGACCGGGGCGTCCGGCCAGGACCTCCCCGCGGACCGCCCACGGTCCACGGGAGGGGCGGGCTCCGCCGGGTCGGCGCACCGGTTCACGCTGCCCGACGGTCCGTGCGCCCGGGTACGGGAACTCGCCGACCAGGAGCACTGCACGCCGTTCGTCGTGCTGCTGTCCGCCTACGCGGCGCTGCTCGCCCGCCACTGCGGCACCGGTGAGGTGACACTCACCCTGCCGGTGGCCGACCGCGAACGGCCCGAACTGGCGCGAGTGGTCGGCCTGTTGCTCAACACGGTGGCGCTGCGGTTGCCGGTCCGGGAGCAGTGGACCTTTCGCCACCTGGTGCGCGAGGTCCGGGACGTCGTGCTGGACGCCTGGGAGCACCGGCTGCTGCCGTTCGACGAGGTGGTGGACGCGGCCGGCCTCGACGGCCGGGAACTCACCCGCCACAGCGTGTCGATGGACCCGGTCACGGTCGGCTCCCTGCCCTTCGCCGACGGCGTCCGCCTCGTGCCGGAACCGTTCACCCCCGACCATGCCAAGGCCGACCTCGCCCTGTTCCTGGAGGAGGACGACCGGAAGGGTCTGGCCGGCTGGCTCGTCCACCGGGCCGACGTCCTCGACCCCGGGCGCGTCGCGCGGATGGCCGGACACCTGCTGACACTGCTCGACCGGGGAACGGCCTCGCCCTCGGCCCGGCTCGGCACCCTGTCCCTCATCTCCCCCGGCGAACGGCGGGCGCTGGCGCCCGGCACGCCCGAGCCGTACCGGAGCCGGCCAGGCACCCTGCACGGCATGGTCCTCGACCAGATCGCCCGGACCCCCGACGCGACCGCCGTCGTGTCCGGCGAGGAGGCGCTGACCTACCGCCGGCTGGGCGCACGGGCCTGCCGCCTCGCCGGGCGGCTCACGGCACACGGCGTACGGCCCGGCTCGCTGGTCGGCATCGGCCTCGGGCGGGGCGTGCAGCAGCCCGTGGCCGTGCTGGCCGTGCTGCTGACCGGAGCGGCGTACGTGGCGGTGGACCCCCGTCATCCCCAGCGGCGGCTGCGGGAGTTGCTGGCGGACAGCGGCGCCGGACTGCTGGTCACCGACCGTCCCTGGGCGGACGCCTTCGACAGCGCCGGACCACCGGCCCTCGTCCTGGGAGACGACGACGCGGCCGGTGACTCCTCCGACGACGCCGGGGAGGCACCGGTGCCGCAGACGGCCGGGCGGGTGCCGCCCGGAGCCCTCGCCTACCTCGCCTACACCTCCGGCTCCACCGGCCGCCCCAAGGGCGTGCGGACCTCGCACGGCGCGGCCGCCGCGTACCTGCGGGACTACCTCGGGGACCGCTTCGGGCTCGGGACGGAGGACACCGTCCTGCAGCTCGCCGGGCTGTCCTTCGACGCCTCGGTGCGCGACCTGCTCGGTCCGCTCACGACCGGAGCCCGGGTGGTGCTGCCGGACGACGACCAGGCCGCCGACCCGGAGGCGCTCGTCACGGCGCTCGACCGGCACGGTGCGACCTGCCTGCTGAGCGTGGTGCCCACGCTGTTGCGGGCGCTGCTCTCCGCAGCCGAGGCCCGGAGGTCCGCCGGGTCCCGGCCCGGGGCGCGGCTGCGGCTGGTGCTGACCGCGGGAGAGCCCCTGGACACCGCCGACTGCGCGCGGGCGGGGGCGGCCTTCACCGGGCGGCCCTCGGTCGTCGACCAGTACGGTCCCACCGAAGGCACCATGACGACCACCTGCATGCCCGTCCCGCCCGGGGAGGGCGCGGCCGGTCCGGTGCCGATCGGTCCTCCGGTGGCCGGTGCCCGGCTGTGGGTCGTCGACCCGTACGGCGAGCTCGCTCCCGTCGGGGTTCCCGGTGAGGTATGGATCGGCGGGGCTCGGCTGGCCGACGGGTATCACGGGCAGCCCGGACTCACCGCCGACCGCTTCGTGCCGGAACCGTTCTCCGGGGAGCCGGGTGCACGCGCGTACCGGACCGGTGACCTGGCACGGAGGGAGGCCGACGGCACGCTCACGTTCCTGGGCCGCAACGACGACCAGGTGAAGATCCGCGGCCAGCGCGTCGAACCGGCCGCCGTGGAACGCGTGCTGCGTACTCTGCCGGGCGTCGCGGAAGCCGCCGTCGTCGCGGTACGGAGCGCGGCGACCGGGCGACCGGACCGGCTGCTGGCCTGCGTCGCACCCGGCACGCTCGACCCGCAGGCCCTGCGGAGCGGGCTTCTCGCCCTGCTGCCCGAACAGCAGGTGCCGGAGGTGTTCCGCCGGGTGCCGGCACTGCCGCGGACCGCGAACGGCAAACTGGACCGGAAGGCGGTCGCGGCGCTTCCCGACGAGCCGGTCGCCGCCCCGGCCGGTCCGCCGCGGTCCGCCACCGAGCGTGCGGTCGCCGCCGCCTTCACCGAGGTGCTGGGCGCCGAACGCGTCGGGTCACGGCCCGTCGGCCGGGAGGACGACTTCTTCGCGCGCGGTGGACACTCCCTCCTCGCCGCGCAGTTGGCGGCCCGGCTGCCGCGTCCGGCGGACGGCCGGGCGGTGCCCCTGCGGCAGGTGCTGGACCTGCGGACGGTGGCGGCGCTGGCCGCCTGGCTGGACGCGTCCGGGGCGGCGCCGTCCGGCGTCGCGCGTTCCGCACCCGTCCCGGCCGAGCCCGGCGCGGCCGCGCCGGAAACAGGGCCGTACGCCCTCACCGCGGGGCAGGAGTTCGTGTGGCGGCACCAGCAGCGCGAACCCGGCACGGCCGCCTACCACATCGGCTTCCACGCCCGGGTGCACGGCCCGCTGGACGAGGTGGCGCTGATCCGCGCTCTCGACGCGCTGACCGCCCGTCACGCCGCGCTGCGCACCCGGTTCGCCGACGAGGGGAACGGGCCGGTGCAGACGGTGGTCCCGGCCGCGCTGATACCCGTACGCCGGCACGACACCCGCGGAGCGAAGGCCCCGGTGGCAGCGGCCGAGGAGGCCGCCACCGCCGACCTGCGCGAGCCCTTCGACCTGGCCCAGGGCCCTCCGGTCCGCGCCACGCTCGTACGCTGCGGCGCGGACACGTACGTCCTGGGGCTGACGGTGCACCACATCGTCGCCGACGGCTGGACGCTGTCGGTGCTGGAGAACGACCTGGCGCTGCTGTACAACGCGTTCGCCGCCGGCCGGCTCCCGGAACTCCCCGCACCGGGCGGCTTCCTGGCGCACGCGGCGGCGGAGCGGGCGTATCTGGCCTCCCCCGCCGCCCGGGAGAGTCTGCGTCACCGGGCCGAACTGCTGGGCGCCGTGCCCACGGCGCTCCCGCTGGCGTGCGACCGGCCACGGCCCGCGGCGTGGTCGCTGGAGGGTGCCGTGGAGCACTTCGCCCTGCCGCCCGGCGTGGCCGCCGGCGTCCGGCGGCTCGCGGAGGACACCGGCTGCACGGTCTTCATGGTCCTGCTGGCCGCCGTGCAGCGGTGGCTGGGCGAACTGTCCGGTGCGGAACGCTTCCTGGTGGCGGTGCCGGTCGCCAACCGGAACGACCCGGAGTCGGAGACGGCGGCGGGCCCGTTCGCGGGCATCGTCCCGGTGCCCGCGGACCTGCGCGGCACACCCGGGTTCCGTACCGTGCTGGGACGCGCCCGGGAGTCGTTCCTGGCCGCGTGGGAGCACCGCGCCCTGCCGTTCGAGGCGCTGGCGGAGGAGCACGGTGGCGGCGACGAGGGCCGCCCTCCGCTGTGCCAGGCCATGTTCGCGGTGCAGAACGTGCCGTCCGCCGCCCACGGGCTCGACGGTCTCCGGGCGGAGCCGCTGTCGCTCGACCGGGGCACCTGCCGCTACGAACTCCACCTGCGCTGCTACGACACCCCGGAGGGCATCTCCGGCTGGCTGGAGTACAGCACCGCACTGTTCGAGGCGGAGCCGCTCCGCCTCCGGCTGGCGCGGTTCCTCGCGCTGCTGGACGAGTCCGTCGCGGAGGCACTGGGCGGCGCACCGGAGCGCGCGGGAGCCCCGGCGGAGGGCCACGACGGGAAGGACGTCCGGTGAGGGTCTTCAACCTGGTCTGGGCCGGTCAGGCGGCGTCCATGATCGGCACCGCGATGACCGTCTTCGGCCTGGGCGTCTGGGTGTTCCTGGAGACGGGCTCGCCGACGGCGTTCACCACCCTGGTGATGGCGGGGTCGCTGCCCGGCCTGCTGATGCTCCCCTTCGCGGGCGTCCTGGTGGACCGCTGGGACCGCCGGCGGGTCATGCTGGTCAGCGACCTCGGAACGGCCGTGCTGCCGCTCGCCGTCCTCGCGCTGCTCTCCGCCGGCGCGCTGGAACTGTGGCACCTGTACCCGCTGGTCGCCGCGGCCTCGGCGTGCAAGGCGTTCCAGTGGCCCGCCTTCTCCAGCCTGGTGTCCCAGGTCGTCGGCAAGGACGATCTGAGCAAGGCCAACGCGCGGGTCGGGCTCGCGGAGGCGGGCGGACTGGTCCTCGGCGACCTGCTGGCCGGAGCGCTGTACGGCGTGGTGGGCCTGGAGGGCCTGCTGCTGGTCGACCTGGCCACCTTCGGCCTCGCCGGCACCGCCACGCTCGCCTCCTTCCGGCTGCTGCCGCCCCTGCCGCCGGCGCGCACCGGCGGCGACCGGCGCGGGCCCCGGGCGCTGGGCGAGGAGATGGCGGAAGGCCTGCGCTTCATCCGGCAGCGCCCCGGGCTGCTGGGGTTGCTCGTCTTCTTCGCGGCCAACAACCTGCTGATGGAGATGTCGCTGGTCCTGGTGGCGCCCCTCGTCCTCGGCGCCCACGCCCCTTCGGCGCTGGGCGTGGTGAACGCTGTCGGCGCCGTGGGCATGATCGTGGTCAGCGCGCTGCTGAGCGTCGTCCGGCTCCCCCGCGGACTCGTGCGCACCGTCTTCGCGGTCACCCTGCTACACGGGTGCCTGCTGCTGCTCATGGGCGCGCATCCGGCGCTGTGGATGCTCGGCCTCGGCCTCTTCGGCATCCTCGGCGGCTACGCCGTGACCAACGCGGTGACGCCGACGCTGTGGCAGCAGAAGACGCCGACGGAGATCCAGGGGCGCGTCTTCGCCGTCCGGCGGATGATCGCCTGGTCCGCCGAGCCGGTGGCCTACGGTCTCGCAGGGCCGCTCGCGCTCCACGTCGGCGGCCCACTGGCCGGGGCGGCCCCCTGGGAGACGGCCACCGGGACGGGAGCGGGCATCGCCATGATCCTGCTGCTGGCCGGACCGCTGCTGCTGGTGGTGGCCGCTTTCGCCTACGCCCGGCCCCGCGTGCGCCACCTGGAACACGAACTGCCCGACGTGGCGCGGGCGGAGCCCGCCGCGACCTGACCCCGCCGATCCCGGCTCCGGCCTCCGCAACGGCCCGGCGGGCCGTGCCCGCCACCCCTCGACGACGAAGGAGCGCACCGATGGACGACACCCAGGACCACCGCGGCTACCAGGTGGTTCTCAACGACGAGGAGCAGTACTCGGTATGGCCCGCGGACCGCGGCCTCCCGGCCGGGTGGCGGGCCGAGGGCACCACCGGTGACCGGGAGGAGTGCCTGCGCCACATCGACGCGGTGTGGACCGACATGCGGCCGCTCGGACTCCGCCGGCAGCTCGACGGAACGGCCTGACGGAACGGCCACGCACCGCTGGAGGAAGGCACACGCCACCCGGCGGCAGTTCGGCGGAACGACCGATGGGCGGGGCGCCGGGCTGCTCCTACGGTGGACGGATGGGACAGAACCGCCCGTACCGGCCGGTCGGCTCGTTCGACGCGGTCGCCGCCCGCCGCCTGCGCCAGGCGCTGGGCATGACGCCCGCCCACGTCGCACACGGCATGTGGGCGGCGTTCGGGCTACGCGTTCCGCCGCACACGGTCCTCGCCTGGGAGGAGGGCGACGGCGTCCCCGGCGACGACGAACTCCCGGCGCTGGCGGGCGCGTTGTGGTGTGCGCCGGGCGACCTGCTGGGCGAGCCGCAGACGCTGCGGCAGCACCGGATGGCGGCCGGCATGGCCGTCTTTGACCTGGCGCTGCTGATCGGCATGGCCCCGGCGGTCTACGAACGGATGGAGCAGGCCGGGCACTGGGACGGCGACGACCGGCAGGCCGCGGCGCTCGCCCGCGCGCTGCGGCTCCCGCCGGACGCGGCACTGGACCTCACCGGCCGCTCCGCGCACCTCGCCGAGCTGCTGCGCTCCGCCGTCACCACGCGCTGGCAGTCCTACGCCGGACGCGTCGCCGACCTGGTGCCCCTGGAGCGGAGCCGTCTGGAGGACGCGCTGCGCGACCTGCACCGCGCCTACCAGTCCGCGACCGCCGGCTCGCTCCACTGGGGCGGCGCCGGCTCCGGCCGCCCCGACGACTCCGCGACCCTCTCCGCCGACTTCCTCGACGGCATCCTGGAGCGGTTCTGGGAACGCGCCGGTATCACCGGCGCGGATCGGGGATGATGATCCACATGCTCCGGACACTGCGCACGGCGGGCCCGGCCTGCCTTTTGACCGTCACCCTGCTCTCCGGCTGCGGTCCGGACGAGCCGTCGGCGTCCGACCGCTCCTCCCGACCTGCGGGCCCGACGGCCACCACGACCGCCGCCCCGGAGGCGGCGGCCCGGCTGGCGGGCCGCTTCCACGAAGCGGGCGGTCCCGCGGACGTCTACGGCATCGAGGTCACCGACGGGCCCGGCGACGCGCCGCTCGTCGTCGTCCGGACGCACGGCACCGACGACGCCGCGACCTTCGAGGAGCTGAAGACCTCGCTCACCGGGTTCCTGGCGCGCGAGGAGGGCGTACCGCTCCAGGAGGGCTACCTGCTGGACGTCTACGGCCCGGACGGGTCGCTGCGGCACAGGCTGGACGCCCGGCCCTGACCCTGTTCCGGGGCGGGAGCGGGTCAGCCGGTGACGCGGTGCACCTTGTGCTGCGCGGCCTGGGCGCGGGGGCGCACGACGAGCAGGTCGACGTTGACGTGCGGCGGCCGCGAGGCCGTCCACGCGATGGTGTCCGCGACGTCCTCCGCCGTCAGCGGGTCCGGCACGCCGTCGTACACGGCTGCGGCCCGGTCGGCGTCGCCGCGCATCCGGTTGAGCGCGAACTCGTCGGTGCGCACCATGCCCGGCGCGATCTCCACCACCCGCACCGGGCGTCCGCACAGCTCCAGCCGCAGCGTGGCGGCCAGCGCGTGCTCACCGTGCTTGGCGGCGGCGTAGCCGCCCCCGCCCTCGTAGGCGACGAACGCGGCCGTCGAGGACAGCACGATCACCGTGCCCTCCGCGGCCTCCAGCCGGGGCAGCAGCGCCTGGGTGACGTGCAGCGTGCCCAGGACGTTGACCTCGTACATGGTGCGCCAGTCGTCCGGGTCGGTGGCGTCGACGTGCTCGGTGCCGAGCGCCCCGCCCGCGTTGTTGACCAGCAGCGTCAGCGGGCGGTCGCCGAGGGCGTCGGCGAAGGCGCGGACGGCGGCGCGGTCGGTGACGTCCAGCGCACGCGCCTCCGCGCTGCCGCCGGCGTCGGCGATCTCGCGCGCCACGGCCTCGATGCGCTCGGTGCGGCGCCCGGCCAGCACCACATGGTGGCCCTCGGCGGCCAGCCGGCGTGCGGTCGCGGCGCCGATGCCGCTGCCGGCACCGGTGACGACGGCGGTGGGGAACACGTGCTCGGTCATGATCAACCCTCGGTGGTGCGCTGGATCGTACGGCTGCGGCCCCGGAACTCGGCGACCACCTCGTCACCACGCAGCACGGTGACGTCGTAGACGCCACTGCGGCCGAAGCGGGTGCGTTCGGTGGCGACGGCGGTGAGCACGTCGCCCTCCTTCGCGGACGTCGTGAACGTGATGTCCGCGCCCGCCGCGACGGTGACCGGGCCGTGGCTGTTGCAGGCGCAGGCGAACGCGGTGTCCGCGAGCGTGAACACGAACCCTCCGTGCGCGATGCCGTGCCCGTTGACCATGGCGTCGGTGACGGTCATCCGCACCCGCGCGGCACCGTCCCCGGCCTCCAGCAGCTCCATCCCGAGCCGCCGCGAGGCGTCGTCCGCCTCGAACATCCGGTGCGCCGCGTTCCGCTCTCCGCCCATCCGCCGATCGTAACCGCCGTCAGGTGGCGGATCAGAAGACGGCTTCGGTCTCGTCCATGCGGTGCTGCGGGACGCGCTTGAGCTCGGAGACGCCGTCGGCCAGCGGGACCATCACGATGTCGGTGCCGCGCAGCGCCGTCATCCGGCCGAACTCGCCGCGGTGGGCGGCCTCCACGGCGTGCCAGCCGAAGCGGGTGGCGAGCACCCGGTCGTACGCGGTCGGGGTGCCGCCACGCTGGACGTGGCCCAGGATGACCGGCTTGGCCTCCTTGCCGACGCGATGCTCCAGTTCGATCGCGAGGCGGTTGCCGATACCGGCGAAGCGCTCGTGGCCGTACTGGTCGATGACGCCCTTCTCGTACGGCATGGAGCCCTCGGCGGGGTGCGCGCCCTCGGCGACGCAGATGAGGGCGAACTTCTTGCCGCGCGCGAAGCGTTCTTCGACCATCTTGGCGAGTTCGTCGACCTCGAAGGGGCGCTCCGGGACACAGATGGCGTGCGCACCGGCGGCCATGCCGGCCTCCAGGGCGATCCAGCCCGCGTGGCGGCCCATCACCTCGACGACCATCACGCGCTGGTGCGACTCGGCGGTGGTCTTGAGGCGGTCCATGGCCTCCGTGGCGACGCCCACCGCCGTGTCGAAGCCGAAGGTGCGGTCGGTGGCGGAGATGTCGTTGTCGATCGTCTTGGGGACGCCGACCACCGGCAGGCCCGCGTCGGCGAGCATCCGCGCGGCGGTGAGGGTGCCCTCGCCGCCGATGGGGACGAGGGCGTCGAGCGCGAGGCGGGCGATGAGCTCCTCGGAGTTCTCGCACGCCTCGGCGAGCCGGGCGCGCTCCAGCCGCGAGGAGCCGAGGATGGTGCCGCCGCGTGCCAGGATGCCGCTGACGGATTCCAGGTCGAGTTCGCGGTACCGGCCGTCGAGGAGGCCCTTGAAGCCGTCCTCGAAGCCGATGACCTGGTCGCCCCGGTCGGCCACGGCACGGTGGACGACGGACCGGATCACGGCGTTCAGACCGGGGCAGTCGCCGCCCGCGGTGAGGACTCCGATGCGCATGAGCTTCGCTTCCTGCTCGCTGGATCACGCTGGCGGCTGTGGCAGCGTCGGGTGCTTGGGCGGTGGGATTGTTTCACGAGTTGAACGCAGGGGGCACATCCCTGTCCGGCATACGGTCCGGTAGTCGCTCCGTGACGCACCCGGCGCGACGGGCCGTGCGGTTGCGGTCCAGACCGTCAACACTGTCAGGAGCAGGGTTCCCCGCGCCGGCGCGGCCGCGAGGCGCACGACACGGACGACGAGGGAGAGCACGCGTGACGCGCAGTGTGTACGTGACCGGCGTCGAGCGGGGTGACGGCCGTCAGGTCGTGGAGCTGGGGGTGATGGAGCTGCTCACCCGGCACGTGGACCGGGTCGGGGTGTTCCGTCCGCTGGCGCACGACGGCCCGGACCCGATCTTCGACCTGCTGCGCGCCCGGTACCGGCTGACCCAGCCGGCGGGCACGGTCGTCGGCCTCGGGCACGACGAGGCGGCCGCGCTGCAGGCGGAGAAGGGCACGGACGAGCTGGTGGCGCGGCTCGTCGCCCGCTTCCACGCGGTGGCGTCCGGCTACGAGGCCGTTCTCGTGCTGGGCACCGACTTCGCCGACACCGGGCTGCCCGCCGAGCTGGCTCTGAACGCGCGGCTGGCGAACGAGTTCGGCGCGGCCGTGCTCCCGGTCGTCGGCGGCTACGGCCAGACCGGGGAGTCTGTGGTCGCCGAGGTGCGCAACGCCCACCACGCGTACGCGTCGCTGGGCTGCGAGATCCTCGCGATGATCGCGAACCGGGTGCAGGCCCCCGAGGCGGGGGAAGCCGCCCGCACCCTGACCGGACACCTGCCGGTGCCCGTGTCCGTGCTGCCCGAGGAGCCCGCGCTGTCCGCCCCGACCGTGGCCCAGGTGCGCGAGACGCTGGGCGCCGAGGTGCTGCTGGGGGACCCGGCGGGGCTGTCCCGCGATGTGCGGGACTTCGTGTTCGGCGGCGCCCACCTGCCGACGTTCCTGCCCGCGCTGACCGAGGGCTGCCTGGTCATCACCTCGGGCGACCGCGCCGATCTGATCATCGGCTCGCTGGCCGCGCACTCGGCCGGCTCTCCCGCCCTCGCCGGTGTGCTGCTCACCCTCGCCGAGCGGCCCGGACCGGAGACGATGGCGCTGGCCGAGCGGCTGGCGCCGGGGACGCCGCTGCTCGCCGTGCCGCACGGGTCGTTCCCCACCGCGGCCGAGCTGTTCGGGCTCCAGGGCAGGCTGACGGCGGCCACACCGCGCAAGGTGGAGGTCGCACTGGGCCTGTTCGAGAGGCACGTGGACACCCCGCGCCTCACCGAGCGGCTCTCGGTGGTCCGCAGCGCCCGCGTCACGCCGATGATGTTCGAGCACGAGCTGATCGAACGCGCCCGGGCCCAGCGCCGCGCGGTCGTGCTGCCGGAGGGCACCGAGGAGCGGGTGCTGCGCGCCGCGGAGGTGCTGCTGCGCCGGGACGTGTGCGACCTGACGCTGCTCGGCGACCCGACGGCCGTGCGCAGGCGCACCGCGGAGCTGGGCATCGACCTGCCGCTGCTGGAGGACGACGAACTGCCGGACACCGCCGCGGCCACCGCCCGCGTCGTCGACCCGCAGACCTCGCCGCTGCGCGAGCGGTTCGCCGAGCTGTACGCGAAGCTCCGCGCCCATCGCGGGGTGACGTACGAGTTGGCGTACGACGTGGTGGCGGACGTCTCGTACTTCGGGACGCTGATGGTGCGCGAGGGTCTGGCGGACGGCATGGTCTCCGGCGCGGCGCACTCGACGGCGGCGACCATCCGGCCGGCCTTCGAGGTGATCAAGACGAAGGCGGAGGCGGGCATCGTCTCCTCGGTGTTCTTCATGTGCCTGTCCGACCGGGTCCTGGCGTACGGCGACTGCGCGGTCAACCCCGACCCGGACGCCGAGCAGCTCGCGGACATCGCGGTGCAGTCGGCCGGCACGGCAGCGCAGTTCGGCGTGGAGCCGCGGATCGCGATGCTGTCGTACTCCACCGGCACCTCCGGTTCGGGTGCGGAGGTGGACAAGGTGCGGCGGGCCACCGAACTCGTCCGGTCGCGGCGGCCGGACCTGCTGATCGAGGGGCCGATCCAGTACGACGCGGCGGTGGAACCGTCGGTGGCGGCGACCAAGCTGCCCGACTCGGAGGTGGCGGGGCGGGCGACCGTGCTGGTCTTCCCGGACCTGAACACCGGCAACAACACCTACAAGGCGGTGCAGCGTTCAGCCGGCGCGGTGGCGGTCGGACCGGTGCTCCAGGGGCTGCGCAAGCCGGTCAACGACCTGTCGCGCGGCGCACTGGTCTCCGACATCGTGAACACCGTGGCCATCACCGCGATCCAGGCGCAGTCCGGACGGGCACCGGCTGCCGGCCGTGCGCGGGCCGGGAAGGAGGCGCGGGCATGAGCACCACCCCCAAGGCCCCCGCGGGGGCGACGCGCGTCCTGGTACTCAACTCCGGCTCCTCGTCCGTGAAGTACCAGCTGCTGGACATGGCGGGCGGGGGGCGGCTCGCGTCCGGGCTGGTGGAGCGGATCGGGGAGCAGACCTCGCGGCTCGCGCACACCACGCCCGCGGGGCGGGACGCATGCGGCCAGGAGGGCGGGGAGCGCACCCGGGAGGGCCGCATCGCGGACCACGAGGCGGCGCTGAAGGCCGTCGCGGAGGAGCTGGCGGCGGACGGGCTGGGCCTGGACTCCCCGGAACTGGCAGCGATCGGCCACCGCGTGGTGCACGGCGGGCGCCGCTTCACCGAGCCCACGGTGATCGACGACGCGGTGCTGGCGGAGATCGAGCGCCTGGTGCCGCTGGCGCCGCTGCACACCCCGGCGAACCTCACCGGCATCCGCACCGCGCGGGCGCTCAGCCCGCATCTGCCGCAGGTGGCCGTCTTCGACACCGCGTTCCACACCACGATCCCGGAGCCCGCGGCCCGCTACGCGATCGAGAAGGAGACCGCCGACGCGCACCGCATCCGTCGCTACGGCTTCCACGGCACCTCGCACGCGTACGTGTCCCGCCGGACGGCCGAACTGCTGGGCCGGGACCCGTCCGAGGTGAACGTGATCGTGCTGCACCTGGGCAACGGCGCGTCGGCGTCGGCGGTGCGCGGCGGGGTCTGCGTGGAGACCTCGATGGGGCTGACGCCGCTGGAGGGCCTGGTCATGGGCACCCGCAGCGGCGACACCGACCCGGCGGTGATCTTCCACCTGGCGCGGGTGGCGGGCATGTCGGTGGACGAGATCGACACGCTGCTCAACCGCCGCAGCGGCCTGACGGGGCTCTGCGGCGACAACGACATGCGGGAGATCCGCCGCCGGATCGAGGAGGGCGACGAGGCGGCGCGGCTGGCCTTCGAGGTGTACACGCACCGGCTGAAGAAGTACGTGGGCGCCTACTACGCCGTGCTCGGCCGGGTGGATGCGGTGGCGTTCACCGCCGGCGTCGGGGAGAACGCGGCCGAGGTGCGGGCGGCGGCCCTGGAGGGGCTGGAAGGGCTGGGTCTGTCCGTGGATCCGGGACGCAACGGGGTACGCGCCCGGGAGCCGCGGCTGATCTCGCCCGGGGGTGCCCGGGTCGCGGTGGCCGTGGTCCCCACGGACGAGGAGCTGGAGATCGCCCGGCAGACGTACGCCCTGGTCGGCGCCGCGGAGGCGGCATGATGAGGAGGACCGTATCGGAGCCGGCTCACCCCCGTACGTTCCGCTTCTGAACAAAACCGATAGGATCGTCCTCATGCGCCGTTCCAAGATCGTCTGTACCCTGGGCCCCGCCGTCGACTCCTACGAGCAGCTGAAGACACTGCTCGACGCCGGCATGAACGTGGCCCGCTTCAACATGAGCCACGGCAGCCAGCCGGAGCACGAGGAGCGCTACCACCGGCTGCGGAAGGCCGCGGACGAGGCGGGACGGGCGGTCGGCGTGCTGGCCGACCTCCAGGGGCCGAAGATCCGCCTGGAGACCTTCGCCGAGGGGCCGGTGGAGCTGGTCCGCGGCGAGGAGTTCACCATCACCACGGAGGACGTGGCCGGTGACAGGTCGCAGTGCGGCACCACGTACAAGGGCCTGCCGGGCGACGTGGCCAAGGGCGACCCGGTGCTGATCAACGACGGCAACGTGGCGCTCCAGGTCGTCGAGGTCGACGGGCCGCGGGTGCGCTGCATCGTCATCGAGGGCGGTGTCATCTCCGACCACAAGGGGATCAACCTGCCGGGCGCGGCGGTGAACGTGCCGGCACTGTCGGACAAGGACGTCGACGACCTGAAGTTCGCGCTGGGAATGGGCTGCGACATGGTCGCGCTGTCGTTCGTGCGGAACGCCGCCGACGTGCGCGACGTGCACCGGGTGATGGACGAGGTCGGCCGCCGGGTGCCGGTCATCGCCAAGGTCGAGAAGCCGCAGGCCGTGGAGAACATGGAGGAGGTCGTCCTCGCGTTCGACGGCGTGATGGTGGCGCGCGGCGACCTCGCGGTGGAGTACCCGCTGGAGCGGGTGCCGATGGTCCAGAAGCGACTGATCGAACTGTGCCGGCGGAACGCCAAGCCGGTGATCGTGGCGACCCAGATGATGGAGTCGATGATCACCAACTCCCGCCCCACGCGCGCCGAGGCGTCGGACGTGGCGAACGCGATCCTGGACGGCGCGGACGCGGTGATGCTCTCCGCGGAGTCCTCGGTCGGCCAGTACCCGATCGAGACCGTCAAGACCATGTCGAAGATCGTCGAGGCGGCGGAGCAGGAGCTGCTCAGCCACGGTCTCCAGCCGCTGGTGAAGGGCAAGAAGCCGCGCACGCAGGGCGGTTCGGTCGCCCGCGCGGCGTGCGAGATCGCGGACTTCCTGCACGCCAAGACGCTGATCGCGTTCACCAAGTCGGGCGACACGGCCCGGCGGCTGAGCCGCTACCGCGCCGCGCAGCCGATCCTCGCCTTCACCACCGAGGTCGCCACCCGCAACCAGCTGACGCTGAGCTGGGGCGTGGACTCCTTCGTCGTCCCGCACGTCAACACCACCGACGAGATGGTGGAACTGGTCGACGCGGAGCTGCTGAAGCTCCAGCGGTACGACGCGGGCGACAAGATGATCATCACGGCCGGTTCGCCGCCCGGCGTTCCGGGCACCACGAACATGGTCCGGGTGCACCACCTCGGCGGCGCGGAGCAGACCGCCGTCTGACCGGCCCCCCCCGAACGGACGGGAGAAGGACGGGAACGAAGGGCCCCGTCTCCACCGCGCGGTGGAGACGGGGCCCTTCGGCCGTCGCAGCCGGGGTCAGCCGCCGGTGATGGTGGAGTGGAGCCCGGGGACGGTCAGCGTGCCGCCGAACTGCCCGGCCTGCTGGACCGTCACGTCGGTGAAGAAGACGTCCGGCAGGTTGAGCGGCGGCGGGTGCTCCGGGTCGAAGGTGATCGGGATCAGACCGAACAGCTTGCCCTCCAGACGCTCGGTGTAGAGCGTCACCTGTCCGTCGCGGATCGTGGAGGTGGAGCCCGGCGCTGCCTTCACGTGGTACTGGAGGCCGTCGTGCCCCTGCACGATCTGGTGCAGGTCGCCGATGTCGACGGTGTCGGCGGTGAACTTGAGGACCTGCTTGGTGCTGCCGTCCGCGGTGCGGACGTTGAACACGCCCTCGTAGTCCTGGCCGCGGATGGTCAGCGACGAGGCCTTCAGCGTCCACGGCTGGTTGGGCAGCATGGCGGGCGTCTGCTCCGCCTCACCAGCGACCTTCTCCTCCTCCACGCAGGGGAAGACCTTCTTGCCGTCCTCTCCCACCGGCAGCTCGGTCTCGTCCGTCGCCCCGTCGTCGCCGGCCTCGTCCGAGGACGCATCGTCGCCGGACGAGCCGGACAGGCCGTCGGTGACGTCGCCCAGGCCCTCCTCGACCTTGCCGACAGTGTCCTCGACGCCTTCGCCGACCTCGCCGACGGCGTCGCCGACCGGGTCGGAGGACTCCTTCTTCTCCGGCTTCTGCGACGCGTCCGGGGTCTCGGAGGGCGTGGGCTCCGGCTCAGCCTTCTTCTCGCGGTCGCCGCCGCCCAGCAGGTCGCCGAGAGCGTCGCCGACGCCCCCCAGCAGGCCGCCGGAACCGTCCTCCTCCGACGGGCTCGGCCCGGGCTCCGCGGAGCCCCCGGAGCCGCCCGAACCGGACGAGCCTCCGGCCGCGTCGTCACCGGAGCCGGAGCCGGAATCCGAGCCGGAGTCCGACGCGTCATCCTGCTCCGCGTCCTCCTTCTCCTGCTCGGCCTTCCGCTCGGCCTCGGCGCGCTTGCGCTCCTCCTCGGCCTTCGCGGCGGCCTCCGCCTCCTCCTCCGCCTCCTCCTCGGCGCGGTCCTGCTGCGAAACGCAGGGACCGTCACTGAAGGGGTTCTTGGGCAGCGGCTTGGCGTAAGCCAGCTGCGGCGTCACACCCATGCTCATCAGGACGGCGGACGGCATGGCCACCATGGCCACCGCCTTGCTCGCCGGCACGTTCAGCCGGGTCAGGAAGGGCTTCTTGGGCGCCGCGTGCCGTGGGCCGGTTCTTGCCCGGCGAGCGCCCGGAACGGAATTCTCCGCTCCAGTCGCCTCCTCGTGCAGCTCGTCACCCGGCACGGTGCCTCCCGTTCGCGTTGTTCGCGTCCGCGCCCGCCGTCGGGGACGAGGGCGTTCCAGTGACTGACAGGTCGTCGAGGGCGCTGCCTGCTCCCTGGGCGGGGACGTGCGCCGTGTCGCCGGCGTCGTCCGCCTTCGACTCGGCGGAGTCGGGCGGCGACGACCGTACGGGTTCGCCGGGCGCCCAGGACAGGCAGAGGGCACCGCCGACCAGCCCCAGCAGGAAACCGATCAGGAAGGCGCCGAAGTTGGAGACGACCAGAGAGACCAGAGCCAGCAGGATCGCCGCCACTCCGGCGAACACCCGGGAGTGCGGCTGGAACCACATCGTGATCCCGAGGACCACCAGCAGGATGCCGATGATCAGCGAGCCGGCACCCGCCGTGGTGGACATGCGGATGGTGAGCGACCCCAGGGTCAGGTTCTGGTAGGGGATGTACATGATGGGGATGCCGGACAGCAGCGTCAGCATCCCGCCCCAGAACGGGCGCTGTCCGCGCCACACCCGGAAATTCCGGCGCATCCGGGCGAACCGGTCCGCCTCTCGCGCATGCGTGTCGGCGCTCATAGGTACAGCTCCTCGGGGACTGGCACAGGTATTGCGGGGTGAAGCATCCGTACGGGCGCGGAAAGCGCACCCGCGCCCGTACGGTCAGTGCCTCAGTAGCACTCGTGCTTGCCCGTCTTCACGGACATCTTGAGACCACTGAGCTTGAAGGTTCCGGCCGTCGTCGCCCAGGCACGCTGCTTGACGTCGGTCAGCACGGCGCTCTCGGCCTGCTGGGCGAAGGAGCCCGGCAGGTACTTGTCGCCCTTGTGCGGACCGGGGCCCTTCGTGGTGTCGTCCACCGAGACGCCGATGTCGATGTTCTTGAACGTGGCGTTGGCGGACAGGACGTCGGCGTCGACGTACAGCTTCTTCGCGACGACCGGGTCCTTGTCGCCGGCACCCAGCACCATCGACACGTCGCCGAACCCGGGGACCGGGACGACGACGGACTGGCACAGGCCCTTGATGTCGGCGCTGTTCATGCCGACGACGGTGACCGGCTTGACACCCTTCGCGGTGCTGTCCACCGCGCCGTACTGGGTGAAGCCCTCGGCCTCGATGCGCTCGGCCGTCAGCTTGAACTGCTGGCCGGAAACGCTGAACGAGGCCGCGAGCGCACCCTGGGAGAGGGCGACACCTATCGCTGCCGTTGCGGCAACGCTTGGGACCATGACGACGGCGAACCGCTTCCATCTGGTCCCGCCACGAGCCAGGGACTCCATGACTTTCCTCCTTCTCGGACGTACATCTCCGATGCGGGCCTGCGGTCCCGCACGGGATGGGAGAAGTGCTACGTCCTCGGGAAGGAGAGCGCCGTCACCTGGGGACGCGAGCATGTCACTCCCGAACTGCCGGCGATCACCCCCGAGCGACAACCACTGGCCACGCTCTCGCGCAACCCGCACTCGGACAGGCCCTGCCGTTGTGGCAGAGACCCCCCTGTCCGCGACCGGTGATCGTGCTCACCGATCCACTCGGTGGGGACCCGTCAACACCGGGACCCGGATGGTGCCGGGACTACGGGAGAACGGACCGAGCGTGGCCGATCGTGGTGCATCTGCGGCTGACACACAAGGGGTTCGTTACTTGCGAGTAACGACCGGACGCCCGAAGCGGGGCAGCTCAGCTTAGAGCGGCGACAGCCCGTGTCGGACACCGGATCCGCAACGCGGGGATTAGTCGGACATGCCATCCCGAAACCGGCGGAGTGGCTTACTGCGAGTAACGGCGGCCGCAATTGCCAAGTTTTGGCAAAGCGCGGCCGCCGTGTCGCTAAATCAACGCCTATCGGATCTTGCTCTTCCGCCTGTTCAAAACAGTACGCGCGCCAGGGCACTACGGGCGGTGACCACACGCGGGTCGTCCGCGCCGATCACCTCGAACAGCTCCAGCAGTCGCAGTCGCGCGGCCTCCCGGTCCTCGCCGGCGGTCCGCTGCACCGTCTCGACCAGACGCCCGAAGGCGTCCTCGACGTGACCGCCGACCAGGTCCAGGTCCGCGGCGCGGAGCTGGGCGGCGACGTCCGCCGGATTCCCGGCCGCCTCCTTGCGCACCTGCTGGGCGTCCAGGCCCTGGACGCGGCCCAAAAGTTCGGCCTGCGCCAGACCGAGCTTCGCCTCGGTGCTGGCCGGGTCGTCGGCGAGCACGTTGCGGTAGGCCTGGACGGCGCCGGCCAGGTCGCCGGCGTCCAGCGCGTCGTGCGCGGCCGCCAGGGCCGGGTTCTCGGGCACCTGCGGCTCCTCGGGCGCGGGAGTCTGCTCGCCCTCGGGAGCGCCCTGGAGGCCGGTGATGCCGAAGCGCTGCTCGGCGACCTGCACGAGCTGGTCCAGCGTCTCGCGGACCTGCTGCTCGGGGGCGGCTCCCTGGAAGAGCGGCAGCGCCTGCCCGGCGACCACCGCGAAGACCGCGGGAATGCCCTGGACGCCGAACTGCTGGAAGAGCATCTGGTTCTGGTCGACGTCGATCTTGGCGAGCAGCAGCCGGCCTGCGTACTCCTCGACGACGCGCTCCAGCAGTGGACCGAGCTGCTTGCACGGCCCACACCACTCGGCCCAGAAGTCGATGACGACCGGGACCTCGGCGGACCGCTGGAGGACCTCGTTCTCGAACCCCGCCTCGTCGACGTCGATGACGAGACCGGCGGGCGGGGGCGCGCCGCCGCCTTCGGCGGCCTGAGCGCGCGCCTGTTCGGCCTTCTGCCGGGCTTCCCCGGCCGCCTTGACCGCGGCGAGGTCGACCGCTCCGCTGATGGACATGTTGCGTGACTGCATGGGACCAGTCTCCCCCCTCCGCGGACGGTTCGTCGCCCGATCCCCACAGTCCGGCGAGGACGGTCGTTTCGATACGAGTCGTAGCGTAACACGGAGCCCCCGGAACGGCGTCCCGCTACGCTGCCCGGCATGGCACGACCCCGCAGCACCGCCGCCGACGGCGCGATCCTCGACGCGACCCGGGCCGCGCTGGTCGAACTCGGCTGGTCGAAGCTGACGATGGGCGACGTCGCGGCCCGCGCCGGCGTCGCCAAGACGACGCTCTACCGGCGCTGGCCGGGCAAGAACGAACTGGTAGTGGACGCGGTCGCGGTGCTCTTCGACGCGCTCGAACTCCCGGACCGGGGCAGCCTGGAGGCCGACGTCGAGGGCGTCGTCCTGTCCTTCGCACGACTGCTGGAGCGGCCGGAGACGCAGACCGCGCTGATGGCCGTGGTCGCCGAGTCCACCCGCGACCCGGCGCTGCGCGCCCGGATCCGCACCGCGGTCGTGGACCGCCAGAAGCGCCTGGTACTGGAGGGCCGGGAGCGCGCGCAGCGGCGCGGCGAACTCCCGCCGGACCAGGACGAGGAGTCCGCCGCCCGCCACGTCGACCTGGCCTTCGACGTGATCGCGGGCGCGGTGGTGCACCGGGCACTGGTCAGCGCGGAGAAGGTGGACGCCGACTGGGCGTCCGCCTTCTCCCGGCTGCTGATCGGCGGTCTCGGCGCGGTGGGCTGAGCGTTCGGCCGCCCCGGCAGCCCGAACGA
This sequence comes from Streptomyces sp. RKND-216, assembly GCF_004795255.1. Lineage (NCBI taxonomy): Bacteria > Bacillati > Actinomycetota > Actinomycetes > Kitasatosporales > Streptomycetaceae > Streptomyces > Streptomyces sp. RKND-216. The sequence goes on from NZ_SSBQ01000002.1 coordinate 1,556,228, forward strand.
CCGTTGCGCGGCTCAGAAGACCGGCGGCTCGGTGTACTCGCCCCACTCCTCGCGCAGCGCGTTGCAGATCTCCCCGAGGGTGGCCTCGGCGCGGATCGCCTCCAGCATCGGCCCGATCATGTTCGCGTCCGAGCGGGCGGCCTTCATCATGTCCTCCAGCGCGCGGGTGACCGCGGCGTCGTCCCGGCGGGACTTGCGCTCGCCCAGCTCGCGCACCTGCTCGCGCTCCACCTCGTGGCTGACCCGAAGGATCTCCAGATCGCCGGTGACCGAGCCGGTGTGGCAGTTGACGCCGACGACCTTCTTGTCGTTCTTCTCCAGGGACTGCTGGTACTGGAAGGCGGCCTCGGCGATCTCGCCGGTGAACCAGCCGTCCTCGATACCGCGCAGGATGCCCGAGGTGATCGGCCCGATGGGGTGGTTCTCGTCCGGGTGGGCGCGGCGGCCGCGCTCCTTGATCTGGTCGAAGATCTTCTCCGCGTCCGCCTCGATGCGGTCGGTGAGCTGCTCGATGTACCAGGCGCCGCCCAGCGGGTCCGCGACGTTGGTGACGCCGGTCTCCTCCATCAGCACCTGCTGGGTGCGCAGCGCGATCTCGGCCGCCTGCTCGCTGGGCAGGGCCAGGGTCTCGTCCAGCGCGTTGGTGTGCAGCGAGTTGGTGCCGCCCAGCACGGCGGCGAGCGCCTCGACGGCCGTACGGACCACGTTGTTGTACGGCTGCTGCGCGGTGAGCGAGACGCCGGCGGTCTGCGTGTGGAAGCGCAGCCACTGCGCCTTCTCGGACGTGGCACCGTAGACGTCGCGCATCCAGCGGGCCCAGATGCGCCGGGCTGCGCGGAACTTGGCGATCTCCTCGAAGAAGTCGAGGTGCGCATCGAAGAAGAAGGACAGGCCGGGGGCGAACCTGTTCACGTCCAGCCCGCGGGAGAGACCGAGCTCGACGTAGCCGAACCCGTCGGCGAGGGTGTACGCCAGCTCCTGCGCGGCCGTGGAACCGGCCTCGCGGATGTGGTAGCCGGACACCGAGAGCGGTTTGTACGCGGGGATCTCGTGCGCGCAGTGCTCCATAAGGTCGCCGATCAGGCGGAGGTGCGGCTCGGGCTGGAAGAGCCACTCCTTCTGCGCGATGTACTCCTTGAAGATGTCCGTCTGCAGCGTGCCGTTGAGCACCGCCGGGTCGACGCCCTGCCTCTCGGCGGCCACCAGGTACATGCAGAAGACCGGGACGGCCGGGCCGGAGATCGTCATGGACGTCGTCACGTCGCCCAGTGGGATGTCGGAGAAGAGGATCTCCATGTCGGCCGCCGAGTCGATGGCGACGCCGCAGTGGCCGACCTCGCCCAGCGACTTCGGGTCGTCCGAGTCGCGACCCATCAGCGTCGGCATGTCGAAGGCGACCGAGAGGCCGCCACCGCCGGCCTCCAGGATCATCTTGTAGCGCTCGTTGGTCTGCTGCGCGTTGCCGAAACCGGCGAACTGGCGGATCGTCCAGGTACGGCCGCGGTAACCCGTCGCGTGCAGGCCGCGGGTGTAGGGGAACTCGCCGGGCCAGCCGATGCGGTCGAAGCCCTCGTAGGAGTCGCCCGGGCGCGGTCCGTAGACGGGGTCGACCGGGTCGCCGGACAGCGTGGTGAAGTCTGCGTCGCGCTTGCGTGCCGCGTCGTACCGGGCCTGCCAGCGCAGGCGCCCTTCCTCGATGGCCTCAGCATCCATGCGGTGTCGTCTGCCTCTCTGTGCCCCTCGCACCGGGCGGCGGAGGCGGCGAAAATACTAGGACGTCCTAGTAAGTGTCCGCCCCGAAGGCACCGCAATGCAAGGCGGACCCCTCAGACGCAGGTCACACGGGTGTCGGCCGGTGCCCGGAGGCGCCGGGAGAGGGCGGGCGGGCCCTCAGACCTTCGCCGTCGCCGCGGAGGAGTCATCGAGCAGCGGCTCGACGTCGCGGACGACGTTGCGCTCCACGAAGAACGCCGCCAGCGGGATCGTCCCGGAGACCAGCACCCACAGCAGCTTGCCGAACGGCCAGCGCGCCTTCTGCCCCAGGTCGAAGGCGAAGATCACGTAGATGATGAACAGGACGCCGTGCAGCTGCGAGATCGCGAAGGTGACGTTCTCACCCATGTCGAAGCCGTACTTGAAGACCATCGCGGTGCACAGGGCGAGCAGCATGACGGCCGTGACGTAGGCCATCACGCGGTAGCGGGTCAACACGCTTTTCTTCATGCGGCGAGGGTATCCGCCCTCCCTCGCCTCCCCGGCTCCGCCCCCGCGGCCCTCGTGCTCGTCCGGCGGACCTTCGAAGACCGGACCTAAGCCGGGTCGTCGAAGTCGTCCGCGGCGACCCGCAGCGGCCTCAGCAGCGAGAAGATCGCGTCGCACTGCGCGTCGTCGTAGCTCGACAGTCCGAAGTCCATCGCCATCAGGTCGCGCGTCGCCGCGTCGCAGACCTCCCGCCCCTTGTCGGTGATCGACGCGAGCGTCCCGCGGCCGTCCTCCGGATTCGGCCCCTTGGTCACCAGGCCCGCGCGCTGGAGCCGGTCCACGGTGTTGGTCACCGACGTGGGGTGCACCATCAGCCGTTCGCCGATCTTCGACATCGGCAACCGGCCGGCCCGCGAGAAGGTGAGCAGCACCAGCGCCTCGTACCGGGCGAACGTCAGACCGTACGGCTTGACCACGGCGTCCACCTGCGACAGCAGGATCTGGTGGGCGCGCATGATCGAGGTGATCGCGGCCATCGAGGGCGCAGGGCCCCATCGCCGCTTCCAGAGCTCGTCGGCGCGAGCGATCGGATCGAACGGCAGGCTGAGCGGCTTCGGCACGCACCCGACCCTACCGGCCGCTCATATCGTGAGCGCAAGCGTCTCACCGACCGGTCCCCCTGACGGTCACCGGACGGTTTCGGGCGGGGGCGCAGCGGGCAGCGGCACAAGCGGGGGGAGGCGTAGCCGCCGAGGCCCTACCGCACCGTGCGCCCTGAGGCCGGACCAGCCTGGAGGGGGAACATGCCGCTGCGCATGCATTTCGGCACCGAGGACCTGCTCAACTGCCGTTTCGCGCTCTCGCCTGCCTGGGAGACCCAGCAGGCCGTCCGGCTGCTGGCCCGCCCCGGCCAGTGGGGCCACCACCTGCCGTGGCTGCGGCGGAGCGTGCGTGCCGCCGAGACGCTCGGCCTGGAACCGCTGTGGCTACTCATGCCCCGGCAGGGCTGGACACCCGACTTCCTCTGCCCGCCGCCCGGCGGGCCGGTGCAGTCCTTCGACGAGGAGATCGAACGCCTGCGGGCCACCGATCCGGTCACCGCCAAGGAGGAGATGGCCCGCGCCCTCGCCGACACCCCCGGGGCGGCCGCTTCGCCGCTGGGCCTGGCGATGCTCGGCGACCCCGCCCGCGCCGTGCAGAGGGTGGCCGACGCCACCGTCCGGGCCTGGGAGGCCCTCGTGGCCCCGCACTGGCGGCGGTTGCGGGCGCTGCTGGAGGCCGACGTCGCCTTCCACACCCGGCGACTGGCAGACGGCGGCCTGGCCGCGCTCTTCGACGGACTGCACCCGCACGTGACCTGGGCCGACGGTGCGCTGACGATAAGACGCGCGGAGGACGCGGCACAGACGCTGGGCGGCGAGGGACTGACGCTGATGCCCAGCGTCTTCGTCTGGCCGGACGTGGTCAGCGGCTTCCACGCGCCGTGGCGGCCCGCCGTGGTCTACCCGGCACGCGGCATCGGCTCGCTGTGGTCGGAGGCCGAGGCCGGGCCGGGCTCACCGGAGGCGCTGGAACGGCTGTTGGGCGTGAACCGGGCCGCGGTGCTGGCGGCGCTCACCGAACCGGCGTCGACGACCGCGCTGGCCGCGCGGCTGGGGCTGGCGCCGTCCTCGGTGTCCGTGCACCTGTCGACGCTGCGCGGCGCGGGACTGCTGACCTCGCGCCGGGTAGGGCACCAGGTGCTCTACGAACGCACGCCGCTCGGCATCGCCCTGTCCGCGGGCGACGGCGAACTCGCGTAGGCGCCCGGCCCGGCCTGTGCGCCCCGTTGCGGCATCGCGCGCCCGCCGTGCGGACGGCCGGTGAGCGCCCAGGCCAGGAACGGCGCCAGCGCGACCGTCAGGGCCAACAGCGCCCACACGCCGATCACCGCGTGGGTGTGTCCCAGCCACAGCGACGCCGCGAGCGAACAGCCCAGCACCGCCGCCCACCCCAGGTGGGTGCGGAACGTCCGCACCCCGTCCTCGCTGGCGGACTCCCCCTTCGGCGTCACCACGAAGCGGCACGGCCGCCGCAGCAGGGCGGCTCCCAGTGCCCGCGCGTACACCGGCGCCGCCAGCGCGGACATCGCCATGCCCGCCAGCCCGCCGGAGCCCTCCGGTTCGTGCGGCGAGACGTTGTGCCGCCGGTTCCACAGGTACAGCCCGACCTGGAGCACGGCCGCGTCGCCGTACAGCATCAGCCAGGTCTGCGGCGGCACCGTGACGCCGGAGGTGCCGGCCCACAGGAAGAGCGCGCAGCTCAGCGCACCCAGCACCCACGTGGCGGCACTCATCGGGTAGTACGCCAGCATCAGCGAGTAGTGGAGCAGCCGGCCCGCCGGCAGCCGGTGCGGAGGGCGGCCGTACTGGTGCAGCAGGGTCTCGAAGGTGCCGCGCGACCAGCGCAGCTGCTGCGAGAAGTAGTCCGTCCACGACTCGGGCCCCTCCCCCACCGCGAGCACGTCGGGGGTGTAGACGGAGCGCCACCGGCCGCCGGTGGCGGAGTTGCGGCGGCGGTGGATCTCGAAGCCGGTGGCCATGTCCTCGGTGACGGAGTCGTGCAGCCCGCCCACCTGCCGCAGGGCCGCGATCCGCACCACGTTGTTGGTGCCGACGAACATCGGCGCCCCGTACCGGTTGCCCGCCCGCTGGATCAGCGCGTGGAAGAGGAACTGCTGGCTCTCGGCGCACTTGGTGACCAGCCGGTCGTAGTTGCCGTACACCTGCGGCCCGACGACGAAGGCGACGTCGGGATCACGGAAGTAGCCCAGCGTCCGCTCCAGGTAGGCGGGCAGCGGCACGTGGTCGGTGTCGACGGAGGCGAAGAACTCGTAGGCGTGGCCGTGCGCCTCGAGCCAGGCGTTGTAGTTGCCGTGCTTGGTCCGGGCCCGGAACGGCCCCCGGGGACGATTCCACTCGGGTACTCCGCGGCGGGTGAAGTGGCGCACGCCCAGTTCCGCGCACAGCGCCCGTGCGGCGGGGTCGTCCCCCTCGTCCAGCAGCCAGACGTGCCGCCGCCCGCGGTGCCGGACACGCAGCGCCCCCCGCAGGGTGGCCCGGACCATGGATATCGGCTCCTTGCCGGGCACGTACGTGGTGAGGAAGGCGACCGAGACGTTCCGCTCCGGACGCACGGGCACCGGGTCGCGGGCCACCAGAGTGGCGTGCGCGACGGACACCACACCGAGCAGCCGGAACAGCTCGATCAGGCCGATGGCGCCGAGCATCACCGCGTCGGCGGCGACCAGCCAGCCCGGGGCCGCGTCGCCCCGCCGCGACCAGTGGGCCGGCCATATCAGCCACACCAACAGCACGGCCGACAACGTGGGCGCCGCGGCGATCAGCAGCACGACACCGAGCCGGTGCCGCTCGCGGGACAGCAGAGTGCGGTACCGCACCCGGTAGTCCGGGCCCGCGGCCACGAGCGGCCCGGCGAGGCGGCAGTACCTCTCGTAGTCGTCACGAGACGGCGCCACGGCTCCCTCCCACCTCGCGCACGGGCCGTCCGGGCCCGCACGGATGCCTCCACCCTTCGGTGCCGCCTCCACCCTCGCGACCTGGAGACCCCCGACCGGGTCACCCGGGCGGGGGCGCCCGCCACGCTCCACCGGCTCCACGGCCACCGGCGCGCGCAGGGGCGCGCCGTGTACCGCAGGAACTGTGCGCGGAACCGGCGCGAGTGAACTGGGGGCACCGCGGCGCTCGGGGACGTGCCGCACCGGCCCCGTTCAGGTCAACAGTGCGCCCGTAGCGGCGGATTCTGGGTGGAGTTCCGGTGGGGGGGCCGGTCAGTGGTCTTCGGCGGCGAGGTGGCGTTCGACGGTGTCGACCTTGGCGGTGAGGCCGTCTGTGACGCCCTCGCGGATGTCGGCCTTGAGGAGGAGGGACACGCGGGGTGCGCGGGCCTCGACCGCGGCGACGGCGCGGCGCACCACGTCCATGCAGGCGTCCCAGTCGCCCTCGATCGAGGTGAACATCGCGTCGGTGCGGTGGGGCAGGCCGGACTCCCGGACCACCCGCACCGCGTCGGCCACGTGGGCGCCGACGTCCTCGCCGACGCCCAGGGGCGTCACGGAGAAGGCGACGATCACTGGGCCGTCACGCTCTCGCCCTGTCCGGTGGGCGCGGTGCGGGTCGCGGCGACAGCCTCGTTCTCCTCGCGGCGCAGCCTGCGGTCCGCGAAGAAGCCGCCGGCGGGCAGCACGGACAGCACGAAGTACAGCGCTGCGGTGCCGAAGGACCACTTGGTGCGGTTCCAGGCGTCCAGCAGGAAGAGCACGTACAGGACGAAGAGGAAGCCGTGGATCGCACCCATCACCGGCACGGCGTTGAACTCCGTGGTGCGCTTGAGCACCGAGCAGACCAGCAGCAGCAGGAAGGAGACGGCCTCGGGCACCGAGACGAGGCGGAGTCGACGCATGGCGGAAACGGTCTTGATGTCCACGGCGGGTTTCCTCGATCTTTGTGAACGGATGCACAAACTTTTGCCATTGTGGCACCTCCCTCCAGGGCGGCGACCACCGGGTAGGTTCACTCCCGTGGCTCATTTCCGACTGCAAGGTGGCAAGGTGCTCGCCGTCGCGATGGCGGGCGACGCCGTGAAGGCCAAGAACGGCGCGATGGTCGCGTACGACGGCCGGATGGCGTTCAAGAAGCTCTCCGGGGGCGGTGAGGGCCTGCGCGGCATGGTCACGCGCCGCATCACCGGCGAGCAGATGGAGCTCATGGAGGTGAAGGGCGAGGGCACCTGCTGGTTCGCGGACCGAGCGAGCGACATCAGCCTGGTCGCGCTGAACGGCGAGACGCTGTACGTCGAATCCAGCAACCTGCTGTGCGCCGACGCGTCGCTGCGCACCGGCACCAGCTTCACGGGCCTGCGCGGCGCCTCCCAGGGCACCGGCCTGTTCACCACCACCGTGGAGGGCACCGGGCAGGCCGCGCTGGCCTCCGCCGGCACGCCGGTGGTGCTGCGCGTCTCGCACGGCCAACCGCTCCAGGTCGACCCCGGCGCGTACGTGGCGCACACCGGCCGTCTGCGGCAGGACTTCCAGTCCGGCGTGAACTTCCGCACGTTCCTCGGCGAGGGTTCCGGCGAGGCGTTCCAGATCCGCTTCGAGGGCGAGGGCCTGGTCTACGTGCAGCCGAGCGAGCGCAACACGATCGGAGGGCAGATCTGATGCCGTTCCAGCAGATCAACTCCAAGATCGTGGAGGCCCGGGTCACGCCGGGCTCGCGCATGTTCAGCCAGCGCGGCGCGATGATCGCCTACACCGGGCAGGTCGGCTTCACACCCAACATGTCCGGCGGTCAGGGTGGCGTGATGGCCATGATCGGCCGCCGCGCGGCGGGCGAGGCGGCGCCGCTGATGACCGTCGAGGGCGACGGCACCGTGATGTACGGTCACGGCGGCCACCACGTGCAGGTCATCGACCTCACGGGCGACACGCTGTACGTCGAGGCCGACCGGCTGCTCGCCTTCGACGGCACGCTGGAGCAGGGCACGATGTTCCTGGGCTCCCAGGGCGGGGTCATGGGCATGGTCCGCGGTCAGGTGAGCGGCCAGGGCCTGTTCACCACCACGCTCCGCGGCCACGGCTCGGTCGCCGTCATGGCCCACGGCGGCGTCCTCGAACTGCCGATCACCCCCGACCGCCCGGTCCACGTCGACCCGCAGGCGTACGTCGCCCACCACGGCGACGTACGCAACAAGCTCTCCACCGCGCTGGGCTGGCGCGACATGGTCGGCCGCGGCTCGGGCGAGGCGTTCCAGCTCGAGCTGTCCGGCAACGGCACGGTCTACGTGCAGGCGAGCGAGGAGAAGCTGTGACCACCCCTGAGGACTTCACGACGCTGCCGTCGGACGACAACGTCAACCCGTACACGTTCTGCGTGGAACTGCGCGGCAACCGCTGGTTCCTGCAGAAGGGGAAGATGATCGCCTACTACGGGCAGATCGACTTCCACGGCATCGGCCACGGCCCGCTGGACCGGCTGGTCGCCGGCAGCTTCCACTCGCCGCTGCACGCGCAGGACTGGACCGTCGCCGAGGGCAGCGGCAAGATGCTGCTCGCCGACCGCGCCTTCGACGTCAACAGCTACGACCTGGAGGACGGCAATCTGACCGTCCGGTCCGGCAACCTGCTGGCCTTCGAACCGTCGCTGTCGCTGAAGCAGTCGATCATCCCCGGCTTCCTCACACTGATCGGCACCGGCAAGTTCGTGGCCGCGTCCAACGGCCAGGTGCACTTCGTCGAGCCGCCGGTGCGCGTCGATCCGGAGGCGCTGGTCGGCTGGGCCGACTGCCCCTCCCCCTGCCACCACTACGACCACCAGTACATGCGGGGCGTGCTGGGCGGCCTCCGTGCAGTGACTGGGCTGGGCGGCACCTCCGGCGAGGAGCACCAGTACGAGTTCACGGGAGCGGGAACCGTGCTGATCCAGTCGACCGAGGTGATGAAGGACGTGCCGCTCGCGGGTGAGGGCGCGCAGCAGGACGGGCACGGCGCGGCCGGGCAGCAGACGCCGCGACTGCCCGGCCAGCTCGGCGACCTCCAGCGACGCTTCGGACTCTAGGGCGCGCCGGGAAGTCCCTCCCCCAGGGCCGGGAGGTGCCCCCGCCCGGTCCTGGAGCCGGACGGCGCTACTTTCCCGACACACCCTGGGTACGCTCTCGACATGAACACGGACAAGGGCTGGCTGAGCGACGCGGAGCAGCAGGCCTGGCGCACGCACCTCGACGTCAGCCGGCTGCTCATGTACCAGCTGGAGCGCGATCTCCAGCCCTTCGGGCTGACCAACAACGACTACGAGATCCTGGTCAACCTCTCCGAGTCGCCCGAGCACCGGGTGCGGATGAGCGAACTCGCGCACCGCACCCGGCAGTCCAAGAGCCGCCTTTCCCACCAGATCACCCGCATGGAGAGCGCGGGGCTGGTGCGGCGGGAGAACTGCGAGTCCGACAAGCGCGGACTGTTCGCCGTGCTGACCGAGCAGGGCTGGGAGACGATGCGGAACGTCGCGCCGCATCACGTGGCGTCGGTGCGTCGGCACTTCATCGACCTTCTCACCCCGGAGGCCCTTCAGGAGCTGCAGACGTCGCTCTCCACCGTGGCCGCCCACCTGCACGCCGCGCACGACTGCTGAACGGCTCGGGGCCGCAGGCCGGGGCGGCAGACGGAGGGTGAAGAGGGCGCCGCCCTCGGGCGCGTCGGTGACGGCGGGGGTGCCTCCGTGGCGTTCCGCCACGTCGCGGGCGACGGAGAGACCCAGCCCGGCGCCGCCGTCGTCGCGTCCACCCTGGCCGTCGGCGGCACGACGGCCGCCTTCGCCGGTGACTCCGGCGCCACGGACGCGCCGTCGCAGGGCCAGTCGCAGGACGACGCGGACGACCGCGACGACGGCTGACGGGCCCGTCCCGGCACCGGGGCGGCCGTGCGGGGCCGGGAGAGTGCTCTCCCGGCCCCGCGCCGTGACGGCGGCCGTGCTTCACTGGCGTCCGTCGCACCCCCGGCCCGTACGACCGGGCCGGGACCGTCGACCGTCCGGTTCGCCCAGCGGGGAGAAAGGCATGCAGCCCCTTCGCGGAATCACGGTGGTGTCGCTCGAACAGGCCCTCGCCGCGCCGTATGCGAGCCGCCACCTGGCCGACCTCGGCGCACGGGTGATCAAGGTGGAGCGGCCCGGCACCGGCGACTTCGCCCGCGCGTACGACGCGCGCACCGCCGGTCTCAGCGCGCACTTCGTCTGGGCGAACCGCAACAAGGAGTCCCTCACCCTCGACTTCAAGGACCCGCGCGGCCTGGACGTGCTGCGCCGGCTGCTGGCCGACGCGGACGTGTTCCTCCAGAACCTGGCGCCCGGCGCGACGGCCCGCGCCGGTCTGGGCCCCGAGGAGCTGCGGGCACTCAACCCGCGCCTCATCGTGTGCGACATCTCCGGCTACGGGTCCCCCGGGCCGTACGAGGGACGCAAGGCCTACGACCTGCTCGTGCAGTCCGAAGCCGGCCTGGTGTCCGTCACCGGCACCGAGGAGGAGATGGCGAAGGTCGGCATCCCGGTGTCCGACATCGCCGCGGGCATGTACGCCTACAGCTCCGTCCTGGCCGCACTGCTGGAACGCGGGCAGACGGGTACCGGCAGGCACCTGGACATCTCAATGCTCGAATCCGCCGTCGAGTGGATGGGGTTCCCGCTGTACTACGCCTACGACGGCGCGCCCCCGCCCCCGCGTTCGGGTGCCGCGCACGCGACCATCCAGCCATACGGGCCCTTCACGGCGGGTGACGGGACGGTCGTGATGATGGCCGTCCAGAACGACCGCGAGTGGCGCGGCCTGTGCGCCGCGTTCCTGAACGACCCCGGGCTCGCCGACCACCCCGACTACGCGACGAACGCCGGCCGCAGCGACCACCGGGAGGCCCTCGGAGCGGTCCTCGCGTCCCGCTTCGCACAGCTGACCGGCGCCGAGGCCGTCGACCTGCTCAGCTCCATCCCCGTCGCCAACGCCCGGGTCAACACCCCGGCCGAGGTGTGGGACCACCCCCAGCTGGCCGCGCGCGGGCGCTGGCACGAGGTCGCCACGCCGGTCGGCCCCGTCCGGGCCCCGGCCCCGCCGGGGCAGCTCCCCGGCGAGGCGCGGACGGACCCGGTGCCCGCGCTCGGCGCACACACCCGGGTCATCCTGGCCGAGCTGGGGCTCACCGAGGACGAGATCGACCTGCTGATCGAGTCCGGCGCGGCGTGACCGGGCAGGAGGCCGCGCGGCCGGATCAGCTCTCCTGCGTGAGTCCCGCGACCAGCTCGTCGGCTGCCGCGTAGGGGTCGAGGGAGCCGTTCACGATGCGTTCGGCGAGCGCACCCAGCCGGCGGTCGCCGCTGAGGCTGCCGATCCGCTCGCGCAGGGCGGTCACCGCGATGGTCTCGATCTCGCGGGCGGCCCGCCGGGCGCGCCGCTCCCCGAGCACTCCGCGCTCCTCCATCCAGGCGCGGTGCTTCTCCAGCGCCTGGACGACCTCGTCCAGGCCCTCGCCGCGGGCGGCGACGGTCTTGACGATGGGCGGACGCCAGTCCCCCGGGGCACGCGCCTCGCCAAGCCCCAGCATGTGGTTGAGCTCGCGGGCCGTGGCGTCCGCGCCGTCCCGGTCGGCCTTGTTGACGACGTAGACGTCCCCGATCTCCAGGATGCCCGCCTTCGCGGCCTGGATGCCGTCGCCCATGCCCGGGGCCAGCAGCACCACGCTGGTGTCCGCCTGGGAGGCGATCTCCACCTCCGACTGCCCGACGCCCACCGTCTCGACGAGGATCACGTCGCAGCCGGCGGCGTCCAGCACCCGGATGGCCTGCGGTGCGGCCCAGGCGAGGCCGCCGAGGTGACCGCGCGTGGCCATCGAGCGGATGTAGACGCCGGGGTCGGAGGCGTGCTCGCTCATCCGCACCCGGTCACCGAGCAGCGCGCCGCCCGAGAACGGGGACGACGGGTCGACCGCGAGCACGCCGACCCGCCTCCCGGCCCGCCGGTAGGCGGAGACCAGCGCTGAGGTCGAGGTGGACTTGCCCACTCCGGGCGAGCCGGTCAGCCCGACCACGTACGCGTTTCCGCAGCGCGGAGCGAGAGCCGCCATGACCTCGCGGAGCTGCGGGGACGCCCCCTCGACCAGAGAGATCAGCCGGGCGACGGCACGCGGCCGCCCCTCCCGGGCCTGCGTCACCAGCGTGGGGACGTCCACCACTTCTCATTCCTCCGTACAGCCGGACTGCCGAACCGTCGAACCGCTCACTTGCCGGGGACCCGCAGCACCAGCGCGTCGCCCTGGCCGCCGCCGCCGCACAGCGCCGCGGCGCCGACGCCGCCGCCCCGGCGGCCCAGCTCCAGCGCGAGGTGCAGGACGATGCGTGCACCGGACATCCCGATCGGGTGGCCCAGTGCGATCGCGCCACCGTTGACGTTCACCTTTTCAGGTGACACGCCGAGGTCCTTCATCGACTGCACGCAGACGGCGGCGAACGCTTCGTTGATCTCGACGAGGTCCAGGTCGCCGACCGACAGGCCCTCCTTCTTCAGGGCGTGCTGGATCGCCTGGGACGGCTGCGACTGGAGCGAGTTGTCCGGGCCGGCGACGTTGCCGTGGGCGCCGATCTCGGCGATCCACTCCAGGCCCAGCTCCTCCGCCTTGGCCTTGCTCATCACCACGACGGCCGCCGCGCCGTCGGAGATCTGCGAAGCGGAGCCGGCGGTGATGGTGCCGTCCTTGGCGAAGGCGGGACGCAACCTGCCGAGCGACTCGGCGGTGGTGTCGCCCCGGATGCCCTCGTCCTGCGAGAAGACGACCGCGTCACCCTTTCGCTGCGGGATCTCGACCGGGGTGATCTCGGCGTCGAACAGGCCGTCCGCCTGGGCCTTCGCGGCCTTCTGGTGGGAGGCGGCGGCGATTTCGTCCTGCTCGGGGCGGCCGATGCCCAGACGGGTGTTGTGCTTCTCCGTGGACTCGCCCATGGCGATGTTCTCGAAGGAGTCGGTCAGCCCGTCGTACGCCATCGCGTCGAGCATCTCGACCGCGCCGTACTTGAAGCCGGAGCGCGACTTGGGCAGCAGGTGCGGGGCGTTGGTCATGGACTCCTGGCCACCGGCGACGATCACGTCGAACTCGCCGGCGCGCACGAGCTGGTCGGCCAGCGCGATGGCGTCGAGACCGGAGAGGCACACCTTGTTCACGGTCAGCGCCGGGACGCTCATCGGGATGCCGGCCTTCACGGCGGCCTGCCGGGCGGGGATCTGGCCGGCGCCGGCCTGGAGGACCTGGCCCATGATCACGTACTCGACCTGGTCGCCGGCGACACCCGCCCGCTCCAGTGCCGCCTTGATCGCGAAGCCGCCGAGGTCGGCCCCCGAGAAGGACTTCAGCGACCCGAGCAGCCGCCCCATGGGGGTGCGCGCACCCGCGACGATGACCGATGTGGTGCTGCTGGACGTGTCCGTCATGGCAGGGTCCCTTCCAGCGGGAGGTTAACGACTGTTATCTACACGGTACTGAGCGGTCACGTCCCCGGTCACCGGTCGGACGGTGTGACCGTGCGCACGTTGCGTAATCGCGCATTGCGGAACCGCGCCCGACACGCTGCACTGTCCTCATGCTGACGCGTATCGATCACATCGGGATCGCCTGTACCGACCTCGACGCCACCGTCGAGTTCTACCGTGCCACCTACGGCTTCGAGGTGTCCCACACCGAGGTCAACGAGGAGCAGGGGGTCCGCGAGGCCATGCTCCGCATCAACGGCACCGACGACGGCGGGGCCTCCTACCTCCAGCTGCTGGAGCCGACGCGCGAGGACTCCGCGGTCGGGAAGTGGCTGGCCAAGAACGGGGAGGGCGTCCACCACATCGCGTTCGGCACGGCCGACGTGGACGCGGAGGCGGCCGGCATCCGCGACAAGGGCGTGCGAGTGCTCTACGACGAGCCGCGGCGCGGCTCGATGGACTCGCGGATCACGTTCCTGCACCCCAAGGACTGCCACGGCGTGCTGACCGAGCTCGTGACCTCCGCCGCCACCTCCGGCCGGGGGGCGGAGCACACGGACCACTGACGTCCGCTTCCACGGCCGGTAGAGTGGCCGCGCGGCCGGGGCCGCTTGTCCAAGACCCCGGGAAGAAGCCGTGCCCAGGCCCTGCCCGGGCGGGCGCGGGTTCCTCGTTCCGCCGATGATCTGACACCATTTCTTCGGCACGTCCGGGAGATGTCCCGTACGGGCGTCTGCCGCGCATGGTGACGGGGGTGCAGGACAGTTCACCTTCATAGGCGACCAGGGGACGGATGGGACCGCGCAGTGCGGGGCAACGACCGCTACGAGGCTGACGACCACCTCTCGCGATTCGAAGCCGAGATGGAGCGGCTGAAGAAGGAGCGGGAGAAGGCGGTCGACCACGCCGACGACCTCGGCTACCAGGTCGAAGTGCTGCGTGCCAAGCTCCACGAGGCGCGCCGCGCTCTCGCCACGCGCCCGGCCGCCGGCTTCGAGAACCTCTCCCACCAGGCCGAACAGCTCCTGCACAACGCGCAGATGCAGGCCGACCAGATGCGCTCGGACGCCGAGCGCGAGCTGCGGGAGGCGCGCGCACAGACGCAGCGACTCCTCCAGGAGCAGGCCGAGGCCCAGTCGCGGCTGGAGTCCGAGCTGCACACCGAGGCCGTGCGGCGCCGGCGGCAGCTGGACGAAGAGCTGTCCGAACGCCGCGCCACGGTCGAGTCGCACGTCAACGAGAACGTCTCCTGGGCCGAGCAGCTGCGCACCCGCACCGAACAGCAGGCGCGCCGCCTGATGGAGGAGACGCGGGCCGAGTCGGAACGATCGCTCGCCCAGGCGCGTGCGGAGGCGCAGCGGCTCACCGAGGAGTCCCGCCACCGGATGGCCAGCGAGGCCGAGAACGCCCGGGCCGAGGCGGACGCCATGCTGCGCCGCGCCCGCGCCGAGGCCGAGCGGATGCTCTCCAACGCCACCGGGCAGGCGCAGGAGGCCGCCGAGCAGGCCGAGCAGCTGCGCAGCCGCAGCTCGGGCGAGGCCGAGAGCAGCCGCCGTGCGGCCGCCGACCTGGTCCGCCGCGCCGAGGCGCGGATGCGGGAGGCCGAGACGGCCCTGCGCGAGGCCCGCGCCGAGGCCGAGAAGAAGCTCACCGAGGCCGAGGAGGCCGCCGCCAAGAAGCTCGGTGACGCGGAGTCGGTCAACGAGCAGCGGGTGCGGACCGCCAAGTCCGAGGTGGCCCGCATGGTCGGCCAGGCCACCAAGGAGTCGGAGGCCCTCCGCGGGGAGGCCGAACAGGTCCTCTCCGACGCCCGCACCGAAGCCGAACGGCTCGTCGCCGAGGCCCGCGAAGAGGCTCGCACCCGCACCGCGGAGGAGTCGGCTCACCAGCTCGCCGAGGCCGCGCGTACGGCCGAGGACGTGCTCAACAAGGCGTCCGAGAAGGCCAAGGCCACGACGAAGGCGGCCACCGAGGAGGCCGAACGACTCCGCCGGGAGGCGGAGGAGGAGGCCGACCGGCTCCGCGCCGAGGCGCACGACGTCGCCACGGAACTCAAGGGCGCGGCCAAGGACGACACCAAGGAGTACCGCGCCAAGACCGTCGAACTCCAGGAGGAGGCGCGGCGCCTGCGCGGCGAGGCGGAGCAGCTGCGCGCCGAAGCGGTCGAGGAGGGCGAGAAGATCCGCGGCGAGGCCCGCCGCGACGCCGTCCAGCAGATCGAGGAGGCCGCCACCAGCGCGGAGGAGCTGCTGGCGAAGGCGCGCACCGACGCCGAGGAACTCCGCGGCGACGCCGCGACGGAGAGCGAACGCGTCCGCACCGAGGCGATCGAGCGCGCGACCAGCCTGAGGCGTCAGGCCGACGAGGCGCTGGAGCGTGCCCGCAAGGAGGCCGAGGAGCTGCGCTCCGGCGCGGAGGAGCAGGCCGAACAGAGCCGTATCGAGGCCGCAGAGGCCGGCCGCCGGGTCCGTGAGGACGCCGAGCAGGCCGTGGCCGAACTGCGCGCGGAGGCCGACCGGGAGCTGGAGCGCCTGCGTACCGACGCCGAGGACAAGGTGTCCCGCGCGGAGGAGGAGCTGCGACTGGCCCGCGGCGAGGCAGACCGGCTGCGCGAGGAGACCCGCACCGAGACCGAGCAGCTCCGAGTGGAGGCGGCCGAGAAGCGCCGCGCTCTCCAGCAGCAGGCCGAGGACGAGGCCGAACGGGTCCGCACCGAGGCGATCTCGGACGCGACCCAGGCACGCGCAGAGGGCGAGAACGTCGCCGTGCAGCTGCGCAGCGACGCCGCTGCCGAGGCGGAACGGCTGCGGACGGAGGCGCAGGAGTCCGCGGACCGGGTGCGCCGGGAGGCCGACGCCGCGGCCGAACGCACCAACACCGAAGCCTCGGAGGCGCTGGAGGCCGCCCGCGCCGAGGCCGAACGGCGGCGCCGGGAAGCGGAGGAACTGCTCGCCCACGCCCGCGAGGAGGCGCACCAGGAACGCACGGCCGCCCGCGAGCAGGGAGAGGAACTGCTGGCCACGGCGCGGCAGCGGGTCGACGACGCACAGGCCGAGGCCGTCCGCATCGTCGAGGAGGCCGAACGGCACGCCGCGGACTTGGTGGCCAGTGCCGAGGACACCGCACGGCAGGTGCGCGAGTCGGTTGCGGGGCTGCACGAGCAGGCGGAGCAGGAGATCACCGGGCTGCGCCGCGAGGCGCAGGAGGAGCTGGAGGCGGCCCGTTCGCTGGCCGAACGCACCGTGGACGAGGCGCTGGAGGCCGCCGAGCGAACCCGTGCGGACGCCGACCGCGCCCGGGACGAGGCCCGCGAGGACGCGGCACGCAAGCGCGGCGAGGCGGCCGAGCAGGCCGACACACTGCTGGCGCAGGCCCGCGAGGAGGCCGAGACGTCGGCCGCCGCGGCCCGGGAGCGGGCCGACAGGCTGCTCGCCTCCGCCCGCGAGGAGGCCGAGGGCATGGTGAACAGCGCCCGTGCGGAGGGTCGCGAGACGGTCGAGAAGGCCCGCGCGGATGCGAACACCCTGCTGGAGGAGGCCCGGAACGACGCCGCCGCGACCCGGGAGCGCGCCGAGGAACTGCGCGACCGGATCACCGGCGAGGTGGAGGAGCTGCACGAGCGGGCCCGGCGGGAGTCGGCGGAGGCGATGAAGTCCGCCGGCGAACGGTGCGACGCCCTGGTGAAGGCCGCCGAGGAGCAGCTCGACGAGGCACGGCGGAAGGCCGGGGAGCTGGTCGACGACGCGGAGTCGGAGGCCGGAAAGGTGCGGATCGCCGCCGTGCGCAAGGCGGAAGGTCTGCTCAAGGAGGCCGAGCAGCGCAAGGCGAAGCTGCTGGCCGAGGCGGAGAAGACCCGCGAGGACGCCGAGGCCGAGGCCCAGCGGACCCTCGACGCCGGACAGCGTGAACTCGAGGTGCTGGAGCGCCGTCAGGAGGACATCAACGCCGAGATCTCCCGTGTGCAGGACGTGTTGGAGGCCCTGGAGTCGTTCGAGGCGCCCGGCGGCGCCGGCGGCGGCAAGGGGTCCGGAAAGAACAGCGGCGGCCGGAAGAGCGGTGCGGACTCCGACGCGAACGGCGGCGTCAAGGCGGGTGCCGGCGCGGGCGGTTCACGCGGCGGTGGCAAGCCGTCCGGGCGTTAGCCACTCGAACGAGCGAGCATTCTCCACAACAAACGGGCATCAGCTCGATGACACGCCGCTTGTCCCCCTAGGATTCCCTCTATCACTCCCCGATACCCCAGCCCGACAACCCCCGTCTGACTCGACAGGAACCCCATGAGCGACACTTCCTCCCCCTTCGGCTTCGAGCTCGTGCGGCGTGGCTACGACCGCGGTCAGGTGGACGACCGCATCACCAAGCTCGTCGCCGACCGGGACAGCGCACTCTCCCGCATCACCTCTCTGGAAAAGCGCATCGAGGAGCTGCACCTCGAGACGCAGAACGCCCAGGCCCAGGTCAACGACTCGGAGCCGTCGTACGCCGGACTGGGCGCGCGTGTGGAGAAGATCCTCCGTCTCGCCGAGGAGGAGGCCAAGGACCTGCGCGAGGAGGCCCGCCGGGCCGCCGAGCAGCACCGCGAGCTCGCCGAGAGCGCCGCCCAGCAGGTCCGCAACGACGCCGAGGCGTTCGCGTCCGACCGCAAGCAGAAGGCGGAGGACGACGGCGCCCGCATCGTCGAGAAGGCCAAGGGCGAGGCCTCGCAGCTGCGTTCGGACGCGGAGAAGGACGCGCAGTCCAAGCGCGAGGAGGCCGATTCCCTCTTCGAGGACACCCGTGCGAAGGCCGCCCAGGCCGCCGCCGACTTCGAGACCAACCTCGCCAAGCGCCGCGAGCAGTCCGAGCGCGACCTGGCGTCCCGCCAGGCCAAGGCAGAGAAGCGGCTCGCGGAGATCGAGCACCGTGCGGAGCAGCTGCGGCTGGAGGCCGAGAAGCTGCGCACCGACGCCGAGCGCCGCGCCCGCCAGACGGTCGAGACCGCGCAGCGCCAGGCCGAGGACATCGTGGCCGACGCCAACGCCAAGGCCGACCGCGTCCGCAGCGAGTCCGAGCGCGAGCTGGCGGCGCTCACCAACCGCCGCGACAGCATCAACGCGCAGCTGACCAACGTCCGCGAGATGCTGGCGACGCTGACCGGTGCCGCCGTGGCCGCGGCCGGTCAGCCGGGCGGCGAGGACGACACGGACGACGAGTCGGTGAGCCACGGCGTCCCGGCTCAGCAGTCCCGCTGACACCGCCCTCGGCACGCCGCTCGCACGGAGCCCCGGCCCGCAGGGCACGGGGCTCCGTGCGTGTCCGGGCGGGTTGCGCTGAGGGAACCGTCGTGCGACGGGGCCGTGCAGCTTCGGTGCGCCTCCCGGGCTCATGACAAATCACACGGGCGACGTCGGCGGATCTGCCCGTAGGATCGACGCATGATCGAGCTCGAAGGGCTGACGAAACGCTACGGCCGCAAGGTCGCCGTCGACCATCTCACGTTCAGCGTGCGCCCCGGCGTGGTCACCGGCTTCCTCGGCCCGAACGGCGCGGGAAAGTCCACCACCATGCGCATGATGCTGGGACTGGACGCGCCCACCAGCGGCGAAGTCCGCATCGACGGCAAGCGGTACGACCGCCTGCAGGAGCCGCTGAACTACATCGGCGCGCTGCTGGAGGCCAAGTCCGTGCACGGTGGGCGCACGGCCTACAACCATCTGTTGTGCATGGCGCAGAGCAACGGCATCCCGCGCCGCCGTGTGTCCGAGGTGCTCGACCTGGTCGGTCTGTCCGCCGTCGCCAAGAAGCGGCCGAAGGGCTTCTCTCTCGGCATGGGCCAGCGCCTCGGCATCGCAGCCGCGCTGCTCGGCGACCCGAAGATCCTGATGTTCGACGAGCCGGTCAACGGACTCGACCCCGAGGGCATCCACTGGATCCGCAACCTGATGCAGGAACTGGCCCGGCAGGGCCGCACCGTCTTCGTCTCCAGCCATCTGATGAGCGAGATGGCGCTGACGGCCGAGCACCTGGTCGTCATCGGCCAGGGCCGACTGCTCGCGGACACCCCGATGTCCGACTTCATCGCCGAGCACTCGCGGACCTACGTGCGGCTGCGCACTCCGGAACCCGAGAAGCTGCTCGACCTGCTGCACCGGGACGGCGTGACGCCGGTGACCGCCGACGACGGATCGTTGGAGGCTGAGGGCGTCGAGGCGTCCCGCATCGGCGAACTCGCCGCGTCGGGAGGGATCGTGCTGCACGAGCTGAGCCCGCAGCAGGCGTCGTTGGAAGAAGCGTTCATGCGGCTGACCGCCGAGGCGGTGGAGTACCACGCGCACACGTCCACCGCCGCCCCGGCGATGCAGCAGGCCGCCGCCGCGGGCACGGTGCCGGGCCAGGGCGCACCGGCCGGAGCACCCGGCGGGACGCCCGCCGCACCGCCGCCGCCCGGCGCCGTACAGGGCGAGGCGGTCCCGGCGCCGCAGCCGGGCACACCGCACACCGAGACGCCGCAGGACCGTCCCGCGTGGGGCGAGGGCTGGAAGAAGGGCCGCTGAACCATGGCACACGTATCCCGGGTCCTCCACTCCGAGTGGACCAAGGTCACCACCGTGCGTTCGACCTTCTGGACGCTGGCCACCGCCTTCGTCGTCACCGTCGGTCTCGGCGCGCTGATCGCCGCGGTCACGGCCTCCACCTTCAATGACATGCCGCCCCAGCAGAGGGCCACCTTCGACCCCACGTTCGTCAGTTTCTCGGGCACCACCCTCGGCCAGCTCGCGATGATCGCGTTCGGTGTGCTGGCCGTCTCCAGCGAGTACAGCACCGGCATGATCCGCAGCTCTCTCGGCGCCGTCCCGCAGCGCGGGGTCTTCATGGCTTCGAAGATCGCGGTCTCGACGCTGCTGGTCCTGGTGGTCGGCATGGTGACGAGCTTCAGCGCGTTCTTCCTGGGGCAGGCCCTGCTCGGCGAGTACAGCACCTCGATCGGCGAGGAGAACGTGCTCCGCGCCATCATCGGCGGCGGCATCTACATGACGCTGATGGCGCTGTTCTCCATGGGCATCGCATTCCTGTTGCGCAGCCCGTTGCTGGCGTTCGCGATCCTGATGCCGTTCTTCTTCCTGGTCTCCAACATCCTGGGCGCCGTCGAGGCCACCCGGGACGTGGGGCAGTACCTGCCCGACCAGGCCGGATCGATGATCATGTCCGTCGTCGACGGCAGCATGGGCAGCGGCGACCGCCCGTACGGCCCCTGGGGCGGACTGCTGATCATGGCCGGCTGGGTCGTCGTCGCCCTGCTGGCGGGCTTCGTGACGGTCAAGAAGCGCGACGCGTAAGGCGGGACACCCGCCTGCGGCGCCCCCGGGACTCTACGGTCCGGGGGCGCCGTCATGTCCGCCGCACGGAGCGGAAACCCGATCGAGCCGGCCCCGGCGACGTGCTGGGATGGCCTGATGGGACAACACACGACGACGTCCGTGGACCGCGGGCCCTACCCGGACGCGGTGACGCCCTGGGAGCAGGAGACCTGGCGTGGCGCCGCCCTCGACTGGGCGCGGCGCGGCCTCGCGGCGCACCGGAGGAGCCGCTGCGGTGCTACGCCGAACTGCAACGGGCCCTTCTGCCGCACCTGTCGGCCCTCGAACGGCTCGGCGTGCCCGGCGCGCACACGACCGCACTGCCCGAGGTCTTCGACCGGCTCGTGGAGGACGACACGGCGTCGGCACCCGGCGATCGCGCGCGGCTGCTCGCGCTGCGGCCGCGCCTGGCCGACTGGTGCGCGGAACTCGCCGCCGTCGGCGTGCCGGACTCCCTCGACCACGCCGACCTGCATGCCGGCCAGGTCTTCGCCCCGCGGCCGGGCCGGTTCACCTTCTTCGACTGGGGCGACGCCACGCTCTCGCACCCGTTCTGCTCACTCCGGGTCCCCGTCCGGGCGGCGTGCGAGCGGTACGGGCCCGAGGTGGCGCCGCGCCTGCGGGACGCCTACTTGGAGCCGTGGACGGGCCGGGGCACGAGCGCGGCCGAGCTGCGGCGGGCGGCCTCCCTCGCGTGGCGGCCGGGTGCACTCGGCAGGGCGGTCTCCTTCGGTCGTCTGTTCCCCGGAGCGTCCCGTGCCGCCGAACGCGCGTGCGCGGCGGCCTCGGCCGCCGCGCTGCGGGAGACGGCGGACGCGCCGCCGTACTGAAGCGCCCCGTCCCGCGCGGACGTGGCCGACAGGAGGGAACCGGAACGGCGGCCTGTACCCTCCTAGACCTTGACCGGGGGCGAGATGCGGGGGCGGTGAACGCGCGACGCGGGCCCCGAACCACCTACAGGGGCGAGCATGATCGAGGCGTACGGCCTGACGAAGCGCTACGGCGCCAAGACGGCCGTGTACAACCTGTCCTTCCAGGTACGGCCCGGCGCCGTCACCGGCTTCCTGGGGCCCAACGGCTCCGGCAAGTCCACCACGATGCGGATGATCCTGGGCCTGGACCAGCCCACCTCGGGTCATGTCACGATCGGCGGGCAGCCGTACCGGAAGCTGCCGAACGCGCCGCGCCAGGTCGGCGCACTGCTCGACGCCAAGGCCGTGCACGGCGGGCGCAGCGCGCGCAGCCACCTGCTGTGCCTCGCGCAGCTGTCCGGAATCCCGGCCCGCCGGGTCGACGAGGTGCTGGGCCTCGTCGGGCTCCAGGACGTGGGCGGCAAGCGGTCCAAGGGCTTCTCCCTCGGTATGGGCCAGCGCCTCGGCATCGCGGCGGCACTGCTCGGCGACCCGCAGGTGCTGCTCTTCGACGAGCCGGTCAACGGGCTCGACCCGGAGGGCATCCTCTGGGTCCGCAACCTGATGAAGCGGCTCGCGGACGAAGGACGGACGGTCTTTGTCTCCAGCCACCTGATGAGCGAGATGGCGCTCACCGCCGACCATCTCATCGTCATCGGGCGCGGCCAGCTGATGGCCGACATGCCGGTGAAGGACTTCATCACACAGAACTCCGTGGGGTACGCGCGCGTGCGCACCCCGGACGGCGCTCCCGAGCAGCGGGAGAAGCTGAGTTCGGCGCTCGCGGAGGCCGGCGGCCAGGTCGAACCGGAGGCGGACGGCGCCCTGCGGGTGACCGGGGTGCCACTCCCCCGCATCAGCGACCTGGCGCACGAGGCGGACGTGCGGCTGTGGGAACTCTCGCCGCACCAGGCGTCGCTGGAGGAGGCGTACATGCGGCTCACCCAGGGCGCCGTGGACTACCGGTCGACCACGGACCTGGCCGCGGGCCTCGCGCCGACGGGCTTCGGGCCGGGTGTGCCCGGTATGCCGGTGCCGGGGACCGCGCCCGGCGCGATGCCGGGGCAGGTGCCGGGCGGGATGCCCGGACAGGTACCGGGCCAGGCTCCGGGCACGATGCCCGGCACGATGCCCGGCGCGATGCCCGGCGGTCCCGTCCCGGGCGGGTACGGCGCTCCCGGTGGCGCCCCGCCCGTACCGCCGCAGGCCGACCCCCGGGGCGCCTACGCGGCGGGCCCGTACCAGGGGGCCTCCGGCGCCGGCGGCGGAGGCCGCGGATGACGCGGCCCACCTCCCCCGGCACCATCCCGCCCGCCACCGAGCCCCGCACCGAGGACACCCGATGACCACGCCCCAGCCACCCGAGAACCCTGCCTCCGACCCCGCCCCGGGCACGCCGTCGCCCGAGGAGGCACACGTCCCGCACGTCCCCGGACAGGCCCAGGACCACGCGAAGTCGGCGCCGGAGGCGACGGAGGAGGCCGAGGAGCCCGAGGAGGCCCAGAGCACCGCGCCTGAGGCGGAGGCGGGCGACCGGCGCTCCGAGCACACCATGTTGCTCAACCCCGCCCAGGCCGCGGGCGGCAGCACTCCACCACAACGGACCCCGGCCCAGGGCACCATGATGCTCACGCCGCCGGCCCAGCCCGTCCAGCCGCCCGCGGCACCCGTCTCCGCGCCCCAGGGCCCGCCGCCCGGCCAGGCGCCGTACGCCACCGCTCCGGCCCCGGCCGCGCCCGCGCCGGTGAACCCCTCGGCACCGGCGGGCGGCTGGCCGCCGCCGCAGGGCACCGCCGGGCAGGCGGCGCTCCCCCGCACCCACCTCGGCCACGCCCTCGCCTCCGAGTGGACGAAGATCCGTACCGTGCGCTCGACGATGTGGACGCTCGGCGTGATGTTCGTGATCGTCGTGGGCATCGGCTTCCTGATGGCGCTCGCCTTCAGCGGCAGCAGCAACCGGTTCGTCACCACGCCGCTGCTCGGCGGCGGCCTGTTCGGCCTGATGCTCGGCCAGATCTGCGTCATCACGCTCGGCGTGCTGGTGATCACCTCCGAGTACGGCACCGGGATGATCCGCACGACGATGACGGCCTGCCCGGTCCGCGGGCGTGTACTGCTCGCCAAGGCGCTCGTCTTCTTCCTGGTCGCCTTCGTCATGACGACGCTCGCGGCCGGACTCACCGCACTGATCCAGGCAGGGATGCTGGGCGGCGCCGAGGTGCCGCCGGACGCGATGGTGTCCGAAGGCCTGCGCGAGTCCGTCGTGGACGGCGAACTGACGGCCACCGGCGGCGAATGGCTCGGCGCCACCGTGGGCGCCGGCCTGTACGTCGCCCTGCTCGGTCTGCTCTCGCTCTCCGTCGGCGCGATGCTCCGCCACTCCGCCGGTGCCATCACCGCCATGCTGGGCGTGGTGCTGCTGCCGATGCTGGTCGCGATCTTCCTCCCGGCGAGCCTGAGCGACCTGCAGGACGGGCTGCTGGAGTACTCGCCGCTGAACGGCCTGGCGTCGATGTTCCGGATGCCGTTCCAGGGCGAGGTGGGGACCACCGGCTGGCCGCTGCTCGGCCTGCTCGCGGTCGTCTCCGGCGCGGCCCTGGCCGGCGCCTACGCCGCCCTGGCCAACCGCGACGTCTGATCTGCCGCTCCGTACGGGCCCGGGGCCGCCGCACCCGCGCGGTCCCGGGCCCGCGGCATGCCGGCCCCGCGGCTCTCGCGACGCGTCTCCCGCCGCACCGGCTGCATTGGCATAGACCTGACACCCGCTCCTCCGCTACGCTCCCCGCAGCACGATATGAGAGCGCTCTCATCAGCCTTCCCGTACCCGTACCCACCCCTACCGGCACGACGAAAGGCAACGCCATGAGACGAAGAAGGACCCTGCGCTCCGCCCTGACCACCGCGCTTCTCGCGGGCACCCTGGCAGGCGGACTCACCCAGGTGTCGGCGGCCGACGCCCCCGGCGACACGGCGGAGAAGGCCGCCTCCCCCGGCCTGGTCGCCGCCCTGCAGCGCGACCTGGGCCTGAGCGAGAAGGAGGCTCTCGCCCGGCTCGAGGCGGAGGCAAAGGCCCGCACCGTGGAGTCCGCTGCACGGCGCGCCGCCGGAGCCGCCTACGGCGGCTCCTGGTTCGACGCCGGACACGGCCGGCTCACCGTGGCGCTCACCGGCGCACGCACCGACCAGGACCGGCGGCGGGCCGTCGAGGCGACCGGCGCCCGGGTCGTACCCGCCGCGCACACCCTGCGCAGGCTCGAGACCACCATGCGGAGCGTCGACACGCTCGACGCCCCCGCCGGGGTCGCGAGCTGGCACGTCGACCCGCGCGCCGGCGCGGTCGTCGTCCGGGTCGTCGAGGGGCACCGGCACGACGACGCCGTCCGCGCCTTCGTCGCTGACGCGCGCGAGGCGGGCCCGGTGGCCGTACGAGAGACCCCGCAGGCGCCCCGCACCTTCGCCGCGGGCACCGTCGGCGGCGACCCGTACTACACGGGCAACGTCCGCTGCTCCATAGGCTTCTCCGTGCACGGCGGCTTCGTCACCGCCGGGCACTGCGGCGGCACGGGCTCCGCCGTACGCGGCTGGGACGGCAGCCACATCGGCACCTTCCAGGGGTCCTCCTTCCCCGGCGACGACTACGCCTGGGTGAACGTCGGGAGCGGCTGGTGGACGGTGCCGGTCGTCCTCGGCTGGGGCACCGTCCCCGACCGTCTCGTGCGCGGTTCGGCCGAGGCGCCCGTGGGCGCGTCCGTCTGCCGCTCCGGCTCGACGACGCACTGGCACTGCGGCACCGTGCTCGCGAAGAACGAGACGGTCAACTACAGCCAGGGGGCCGTGCACCAGATGACCAAGACCAGCGTGTGCGCCGAACCGGGAGACTCCGGCGGCTCGTTCATCAGCGGCGACCAGGCGCAGGGCGTCACGTCCGGCGGCTGGGGCAACTGTTCCGGCGGCGGCGAGACCTGGCACCAGCCGATCAACGAGATCCTCCAGCGCTACGGCCTCACCCTGCACACCGCCTGACGGCAACCCCCGGCCACCGCGACGGCCGGCGCCGGAGCCCCCGCTCCGACGCCGGCCGTCGCCACGTCTGCCAACAGGCTTCAGTACCGGGGTGCGTTGCGGGACCGCTGGAGGCGGGCGGAGCGGCGGTCCCGGGCGTTCCAGCACGCCCGGTGCCAGTGGCGGCGGTCGTCCACGGGCCCGTGCTGCGCCCACGCGACGACGTGCGGGACACCCGGCGGAATCTCCTGGTCGCAGCCCGGGCAGCGGTAGTGCTTCCCCGCGGCACCCCCGCCGACCTGCCGGACCACCCACTCCTCGCCCCGCCAGTCCTCCGTGCGCTCCACCCCGTACCGGTCGGCGCGCTCGGCACTCCCGGACGCGGACCTGCCGCCGCCACGCGGGCGGTTACGACGCGGGGACACGGTGCACCTCGGCGGTTCGGACGACGGCGGACGGCGTTCCGCGGACGATGCCGCGGACGCGGGGACGGGCCCGGCGGGCTCGCGCCACCAGCGTACTGACCGCAGTCCCCCGCCCCGCCCCTTCGGGGGCGCGCGGCGCCCGCGGCGCGCCGGGGACCGTGCCTTCGGCACGTGTCAGGCGTTGATGCCGGGTGGGGAGCCAGGGGTGGGCGGCCTCAGGGAGGCGGAGAACATGGGTGAGGCACGGGTCGAGACCGTGGGAGCGTTCGTACTGGCCGCGCAGTTCCCCGGGCAGGACCCGGCGGAGGCGCTGCACCGGGCGGTGTGCACGGCCGAGGAGGCGGAACGTGCGGGCCTGGCCGACGTGTGGCTGGCCGAGCACCACTTCGTGCCGTACGGCGTCTGCCCTTCGGCGGTGACGCTGGCCGCGCTGCTGCTCGGACGCACCCTGCGGATCGGCGTCGGCACGGCGGTCAGCGTCCTGCCGAACGCACACCCGGTCGCACTCGGCGAGCAGACGGCGCTGCTGCACGTCACCTCCGGCGGCCGGTTCACGCTGGGCGTCGGACGGGGCGGGCCGTGGATCGACCTCGCGGTCTTCGGAGGGGGCCTGGAGGCGTACGAGCACGGCTTCCCGGAGTCGCTGGACCTGCTGAT
The DNA here is from genome assembly GCF_004795255.1 of Streptomyces sp. RKND-216. Taxonomy (NCBI): domain Bacteria; kingdom Bacillati; phylum Actinomycetota; class Actinomycetes; order Kitasatosporales; family Streptomycetaceae; genus Streptomyces; species Streptomyces sp. RKND-216. The sequence goes on from NZ_SSBQ01000002.1 coordinate 1,582,820, forward strand.
GCGCTGGCTGCGCGAGCCGCGCGTCGGCGCGGACGGCGCGCGGTACGCGTTCCCGGAGGTCGACGTGGTGCCTCGCCCGGACGACGCGGTCGCCGGCCTCGCCGACCCGCCGCCCGTGGTGGTGGCCTGCACCTCGCCCGGGACCGTGCGGCTCGCCGCCCGGCACGCGCTGCCGATGCTGCTCGGCATGCACTGCGGCGACGAGGAGAAGGCCGGCATGACCGCGTTGTGGCGGCGCGAGGCGCGCGCCGCGGGACACGGCGCGGAGACGGTCGAACGGGCCGCCGCGCACCACGTGTCCGCGGGTCTGGCACAGGTAGCCGACACCCGCCGGGAGGCGGTCGGGGCCCTCGCCAAGACCATGCCCGCATGGATGCGCCGCGGGCTCGCCGCACACCGCACCGTGGACGGCCGGGAACGGGCCATGCGGGACACGGCCGCCTACACGGAGAAGCTCTGCTCACTGCATCCGGTGGGCCCGCCCGCGCTGTGCGCGGACCGGCTCGCCACCACCGCGGAAGCAACCGGAATCCGCCGTTTCGCCCTGCTGGTCGAGGGAACGGGTGATCTTGCCGCGACACGGGACAACGTGGCCCGGCTGGGTGCCGACGTCCTGCCGCTGCTCCGCGACCGGCCGCCGCGACAGGCGGCGCCGGGCGGAGCCACGGCGGCGACGCCGGCACCCGGTGCCGGGCCCGCCGGGGTCAGCAGTCGCGCAGCGTCGGCGACTGGTTGAGCAACTGCCCGCGCACGGACGTGAAGCGGGCCAGCCGCTCGTCTCCCGACCCGTCGGTCGGGAAGACCGCCACCCGGTGACAGTTCTGGAAGGCGAGCCGGACACCGAAGTGCCGCTCCAGCACGCCGCGTATCGCGTCGCTCGCCAGTGCCCGCAGCAGCTGGCCGCGCGCCTGCTCGTCCGGCGGAGGCGTCTGGTTGTCGGCGAACTCACCGCCGTCCACCTTCAGCTGAGCGACCAGCGAGCTGACCATTTCCCACGCGTACGGCAAGGAGGTGCGGACGCAGTCGACGAAAGCCGCTTCGTCGACCTCGCCTCGCTCGGCCTGTGCGAGGAGGGCCGGTGAGACGTCGAGCGACATGAGTACTCCTCTCGCGACCCCGCGCGCACGCGTGCGGGGTCATACGGACGTGACCGGGGGCTCGCGAACGCGGCGAGCCGAGCCCTCCGCACTGGTTCCGTACGGCGACGCCCCCGATGCGAAGCGTAAGCCTGCGCGTGCGGACGCACCAGGCGAATGCGTACACAACAAGCCATGCCAGAACAGGCTGAATCACGGGCGAATCGCGAACGGGTGCCGGTGTCCGCTAGCGTGATCCACCATGCGTCTCGTCATCGCCCGCTGCTCCGTCGACTACGCAGGCCGGCTCACCGCGCACCTTCCCGCCGCACCGCGACTCGTGCTGGTCAAGGCCGACGGATCGGTGTCCGTCCACGCGGACGACCGTGCCTACAAACCCCTCAACTGGATGTCCCCGCCATGCACCCTCAAGGAGGGTGAGGAGGACGGGGCCGTCGTGTGGACGGTGGTCAACAAGGCGGGCGAGAAGCTCATCCTCACGATGGAGGAGATCCTGCACGACTCGTCGCACGAACTGGGCGTGGACCCGGGTCTCATCAAGGACGGCGTGGAAGCGCACCTGCAGGAATTGCTGGCCGACCGGATGGAGACCCTCGGTGAGGGCTGGTCCCTCATCCGGCGCGAATACCCCACGGCCATCGGGCCCGTGGACATCCTCTGCCGTGACGCCGACGGCACGACCGTCGCGGTCGAGATCAAGCGGCGCGGCGAGATCGACGGCGTCGAGCAGCTGACGCGCTACCTCGACCTGCTCAACCGCGACCCGCATCTGGCGCCCGTGAAGGGCGTGTTCGCGGCCCAGGAGATCAAGCCGCAGGCCCGCGTGCTGGCCACGGACCGCGCGATCTCCTGCGTCACCCTCGACTACGACGCGCTCCGCGGCATCGACGACGACAAGCTCCGCCTCTTCTGACCGCGCACGCCCGACGGGCGCCGTCGCGACCGGGCGGGAGTCCTGTCACCGGCGCCTGCGCGTCCCTGCGTGGGGCCGTGGCGCGGCCCCTCCGCCCGCACGTGGGCCGACTGCGGCACGGAACCCCCGCCCTGCCGCCGTAGGACAGCGGGGCCGGCTGCCCCCACCGCGCGGCCGGGGAGACGGGCGGCTCGCGCCGGGGCGCGTCTCCGGGCGACGCCGAACAGGCCGCCCTTCCGGACCTCACCGGCCGGGCGGCCGGCGGCGGTTTCAGCTGACCGGCGTCGCGCTGTTGCCCGCCGCCGGGGACGTTCCGCTCGCCGTCGCGCTCGGCGGGGGCCCGTCCGCGGTCGGCGACGACGATCCCTCGCCCCCTCCCGACGACGACTCGGTCGGAGTGGGTGTGGGGTCGGGCGAATCCGAGGGGGTGGGCGACCCGGTCGGCGGCCGGGTCGTCTCGTCGTCGGTCGGGTCCGGGGACGGCGAGTCATCGTCGTCGTCCCCGCCACCACCGTTGCCACCGCTGTTCCCGCCGCTGCCGCCGCCGTTCGACGAGGAGTCGTCGTCGGTCGGGGACGGGTCGGCGGGCGGGCCGCCTCCGTCGGAGGGGGAGGGCGAGGGGGTGGCGGAGCTGGAGGGGCCGGGGCTGCCGGGGCTGCGCGAGGGGTCGTCCCCACGGTCCTCGCCGCCGTCGCCGGACTCCGGGTCGTCCGTCCAGTCGTCGGTGAACGTGTCCGACTGGTCCGGCTGGACCGTGCCGCCACGCGGGGTGTCGGAGCTGTCGGACGCCGCAGTGAGGGCCACCGTGCCGAGGACGGCCGCCAGTACGGCGCCCGCACCGGCCGCAAGAACGTTCTTGCGTGTGCTGCGCGCCGCGAGACCTCGGCGGCCGCCCAGACCGGAGAAGCCGCGCTCCTCGTCCGCGGCGGCGCGCAGGGCCGCGATGCTGTCGTCCATGGCCGCCGCCGTCGACAGCGCGGCCGCGGTGATCTCCTCCTGGGACCTGGTCTTCCCGTCGCCGGAGGACGAGCGGGGCGTCGGGGAGGTGGGCGTCTCGTCCGGGCCGTGGGCCGGACCGACCGCTGAAGGGCCCGCCCCCGCGGTCTTGCCGAGCCCCACCCGGGCACCTGCGGCACCCAGGGCGCCCGTTGCGCCACCGGCGCCCGCGACATTGCCCGTCCCGTGAGGCGACGCAGGGGAAGCCGTCGGCCCGCCGGCGAGCGTGGGGCCGTCGGGCATGCCCGGGGTGACCCCCGCCGCGCCACCGGCGGCGGCCGCGGCGAGGCGGTCGGTGACCAGCGCCAGTGCGCGGCGGCCTGCCACCGTGCCGTGCTGGTCGGCGAGCGCGGCACGCAGCGCCACGGAGGCGTCGAGTTCCGTGCGGGCCCGCTCCGGGTTGCCCTGGCAGAGCGCGAGCACGCCCAACTCGTGGTGGAAATAGCCCTGTTCGGCGACCTCACCGGCACGGCGGGCGGCCTCCTGGCCGCTGCGCAGCACGCGTTCCCAGGCGCCCCAGCGCAGGGCGGCGGCGAGGACCGGCGCGGCAGACCGTGCCAGCAGAACGGCCGCGGCGGCCTTGCCCTCGCGCTGTGCCGCCTGGACCGCGGCGACCACGGCGTCCGCCTCGGCGCCGACACGGGCCGCGCTGACCGACGGATGGGCGACCCACCACGCGTAATGCTGGGCCACGGTCTCGGCCCGCAGCGCGTCCCCGTCTCCGTCGCCCTGGTGCCCTGCGGTGAGCCGGCCCGCCACACCGGCGGCCAGGCGGTAGTGGCCCCCGGCCTCGGTCACGAGACCGGCGTCGGCGAGTTCGTCCGGCGCATGGTCGGCTTGGTCCTCGCCGAGCAGCGCCGGAAGGTGTGTGCCCCGGGGGAGTTCGCCGCCGAGGACGGCCGCGATGCGCAGCGCGTCGCGTGCGGTGCCCGAGAGGCCGGAGGCGACGTCGGCCGCCAGGTCGGCTCCGCTGGGCAGGTGGCCGTCGGAGGTGTCCTCCGCCCCGTACAGGGCGACGGCGGTGCCGCCGCCGCGCTGCCGCAGCAGCGTGCCGGCCTGCACGAAGGAGAGCGGGTTGCCCTCGCTGAGGAACCACAGGTCGCCGGCCCAGTCGGACTCGTCGTCGGTGAGCGGACGGCCGAGACGGTGCTCGAGCAGTTCCAGCGAGGCGGTGCGGCTGAGCCCGGGGAGGAAGACCTCCTCAATGCGGGCCTCTTCGGAGGGTGCGGCGACGTCGGGGGTGACCGCGACGAGGTAGGCGCACTCGGGGGTGGCGGTGAGCAGTTCGTCGAGTGCGGAGGCGCCGAGCTCCAGGTCGTCGAGGACGACGACCGCGCCGACCGAGGCAAGCGCCTCGCGCAGGCGGCGCCGGTCGGGGCGCAGGGCGGGAGCGTCGTGGACGGCGGAGAAGAGGTCCTGGAGGACGTCGGTGACCCCGCGGCGATAGCCGCTGAGCCGGACCACGCCGTCCGGGGCCAGGCTCGCCGCGTCGGCGGCGACGGCTTCCAGGAGGGCGGTGCGGCCGGAGCCGCGGGGCCCGGTGAGGCGGACGGAGCGGCCCTGGCCGAGCAGGCGGGTGAGGCGCTCGCGCTCCTCGTCCCGCTCCAGCAGGAAGGGGCGCCTGCCGCCGACGCCGGCGGAGCCGCGTCCGGTGCCGGGCCGACCGGCCTCGGGCCGCTCTCCCGCAGCACGGCGCCGGGGGCGTCCGGGGCGCTGTCCGGGTGGGCAGGGCTCGATCTCGCTGCCGTCGACCGGGTTGACGGTCAGCAGGTAGTCGCCCGATATGAGTCTGACCGTGCGGGCGAGGGGTCCACCGCCCCGCTCGTCCGTATGCTCCGCACCGGACTGGTCACTCTCGTGCTGAACCATGGCCTCCGCCCCATCGCAGTGTCCGGCACAGTATCCACGAGGGGCCGTGCTCGTGTGGGGGCCGGGACGTCACGGCTTGGTGAGGATTCCGACCTGCGGGGCGGCGACGGCGTCCTCGATGGCCAGGATCCGGTGCAGCCGGGTGGCGACGAGCAGGCGCTGCATCTGCGGTGGGACGCGCCGCAGGACGAGTCGCCGACCGCAGCGCCCGGCCCGGCGGTGCGCACCCATGATGACGCCCAGCCCGGTGGCGTCCCACGACTCGAGTTCGGCCAGGTCGAGAACGAGGTCGCCCTCGCCCGCGTCGACGGCGCCGTGAAGAGCCGTACGGGCGTCCGCTGCGCTGCGGACGTCGAGGCGCCCCCCGACGACCAGCTCTGCGTGGTCGCCCCTGATGTGCATAACCGCTCCCGGTATGGATCGTGTGGCTGCGTCCTGTGTCGTACGTGTGGTCCCGTCGTGCTCTCGCGCCGCGCTCCGCGCCGCCCGTCCCCGGCCGGGGCACGCCGCACGGTGAAGGGCCGGAACCCCTCTTCAGGGAGACGACCTGACGGTCCGTCGAGTTGCCGTTCGTGGTCCAACCGATACGCAATTCACCCTCACGGGTGAGAACGGCAGACCGGGACGCCCCCTCCCGGGTCCTGCTCCAGGACGCGCCCCGGACCGCCGCGCCGGGCCGGGCCGGGCCGGGGGAACGGCCGCCGCGCGGTCAGTACGTGTAGAAGCCCTTGCCGCTCTTACGGCCCAGGTCGCCGGCGTCGACCATCCGCCGCATCTGCTCCGGCGGCGCGAACTTGCCGTCCTGCGACTCGGTGTAGATGTTCTCGGTGGCGTGCAGCAGGATGTCGACGCCGGTCAGGTCCGCGGTGGCGAGCGGGCCCATGGCGTGACCGAAACCGAGCTTGCAGGCGGTGTCGATGTCCTCGGCCGAGGCGACGCCGGACTCGTGGAGCTTGGCCGCCTCCACCACCAGGGCGGCGATGAGGCGGGTGGTGACGAAGCCTGCGACGTCGCGGTTGACCACGATGCAGGTCTTGCCGACCGACTCCGCGAACGCGCGGGCGGCGGCGAGCGCCTCGTCGCTGGTCTTGTGACCACGCACCAGCTCGCACAGCCCCATCATCGGGACCGGCGAGAAGAAGTGGGTGCCGACGACGCGCTCGGGCCGGCGGGTGGCGGCCGCGATCTTGGTGATCGGAATGGCGGAGGTGTTGGAGGCGAGAACCGCCTCGTCCTTCACCAGCCCGTCGAGGGCGCGGAAGATCTCCTGCTTGACCTCGATCTTCTCGAAGACGGCCTCGACGACGACGTCGGCCTCGGCCGCGGCGTCCAGTTCGGTGGTGGTGGTGATCCGGCCGAGCGCCGCCTCGGCCGCGGCGGCCTCCATCTTGCCCTTGCCGACGAACTTGTCGAAGGAGGCCTTGATCCCGTCCGTGCCACGGCGCAACGCCTCGTCGGTCACATCGCGGAGGACCACCTCCCAGCCCGCCTGGGCCGAGACCTGCGCGATGCCGGAACCCATCAGACCGGCACCGATGACGGCGAGCTTCTTCGCCACGACACGCTTCCTTCCCTGGAGCATCCGAGCTGTTGGCGGGACCCTAGCGCTTCGGACGGACCCTCAGGCGGCGAAGAGACACGCGTCACGTCTCACATGGCGGACGTCACACCCGGGGCGCCCGTTTCGGCGCGCTATGCCCGATCCCCCGGCGACCCGGCACCCCGGCTTCCGGGGGCATCCGGCACCGAGCGCCCGCCGTCGGGGGGACCGGCGGACGCCGCGCAACCGCGCTACTCGCATCGAGTGCGCGGACTTCACCGACAAGAGCGACATAATCCCCACATGTCGACGTGCCGCAACATGACGCGCAGCTATACCCGCCATTTAAGATTCCTTGCCCGAACCGATACTGCAGGCAGGGATATGCAGGCCGCTTCGCCCTGGACAGGCAAAGGTGAAGGTGCGCACCCTGCTGTGGGTCTGTGTCCGGCACATCGGTTCCTCCGCTGCCACCGGCTCTCCAGCAGGCCCGCACCGACGCATCGACAGCAGGAGGTGGCCGCTCCATGGCCGACGTGACCACGAACCCTTCGGCGGACGCACCGGGTGACGACCGGCGTCTGAAGAAGGACTACGGAACGATCGGGCTGCTGTTCACAGCGGTCGGGTCGATCATCGGTTCCGGCTGGCTCTTCGGAGCACTCTTCGCGTCGCAGATGGCGGGGCCCGCGGCGATCCTCTCCTGGATCATCGGCGGCGTCATGTTCATCTTCATCGGGATGAGCTATTCGGAGTTGGGAACGATGTTCCCGCACTCCGGCGGCGTCGCCCGCTACCCGCACTACTCCTACGGCTCCTTCACCAGCTTCACGATGGGCTGGCTCACCTGGGTGGCCGCCGCGGCCGTGGCACCGATCGAGGTGCTCGCCGTCGTGCAGTACTCGAACAACTGGCTTCCCTGGCTGCAGGACGTGAAGGACGGACAACCCACGCTGACGGCCTGGGGCACCGTCGTCTCGGTTCTCCTGATGGGCCTCTTCGTCCTGGTCAACTTCTTCGGTGTGCGCTGGTTCCAGCGGCTGAACAATCTGCTGGTGTGGTGGAAGCTGCTGATGATCGTGCTGGTGATCGCGGTGTTCGTCGCCCTCGCGTTCAACACCGACCACTTCGCGGGCGACGAGTTCGGCGGCTTCGCCCCGTACGGCGCCAAGGGCGTGTTCTCCGCCGTCGCCAGCGCCGGCATCGCGTTCTCCTACTTCGGCTTCCGCCAGGGCGTGGAACTCGCGGGCGAGACCGACAACCCGAAGAAGAACATCCCGCTGACGCTGATCGGCTCGGTCGTCATCTGCGGCATCCTCTACGTCGGTCTGCAGGTCGCCTTCATCGGATCCGTCCCGTCCGAGGCCATCACCGAGGGCGGCTGGGCCGAAGTCGGCGCCAACTTCACCGGCGAGACCGACGTGCTCGCGGTCTTCGGCCCGCTCGCCGCCATCGCGGGCATTTTGGGCGCGGTCTGGCTGGCCGGCCTGCTCTACGCCGACGCGATCATCTCCCCCGGGGACACGGGCATGATCTACGCCGGAGTCACCGCGCGCCTCTCCTACGCCATGGGCCGCAACCGCAACGCACCGGCGAATCTGGCCAAGGTCGACAGGAACGGCGTGCCGTGGGTCAGCCTGCTGCTGGCGTTCGTCGTCGGCTGCCTGTTCTTCCTGCCGTTCCCGGGCTGGGCACAGCTGGTCCCGTTCCTCACCAGCGCCACGGTGCTGTCCTTCGGATCGGGCCCGATCGTGCTGCTGGCCATGCGCAAGCAGCTCCCGGAGCAGCACCGCCCGTACCGGCTGGGCGACAGGACGGTCTGGGTCGTCGGGTTCCTCGCCCTGTGGTCGACGAACCTGATCGTCTACTGGACGGGCTGGGAGCAGAATTGGAAGCTGTTCCTCCTGCTGATCCTCGGCTGGATCCTCATGGCGGCGTTCCTGCGGTTCTCCCAGCAGGAACACCCGAAGCTGGACCTCGCGGCCGGCTCCTGGGTGTTCGTGTGGTTCGCGGGCCTGGCGGTGATCAGCTTCGCCGGCGGCTACCCGGCGGAGTCGGAGGAGGCCGGGAACCTCGGCTGGCTCGGCCTCGGCACCGGCGCGGTCGCCACGTTCGTCCTGGCCCTGCTGACCATCTGGGTGGCGCTGAAGACCGCCCTCCCGCGCCACCGCGTGGAGGAGATCCTCGCCGAGTCGCAGCAGGCGCACGCCGGGGGGCCGCCGGCGCACTGAGCCCGGACGGCTCTGCTCGCAGGAGCCACCCGGGGCATCCCGGCCGCGTCGTCGCGGACCGGGGGCCACCGAGGGGCCCGTGGCGGCGCCACGGGCCCCTCGGCCTGCTCGTACGGCCCCATCCGGCGCTACGCTGCACGCATGGTCAACCTGACGCGCATCTACACCCGCACCGGTGACGACGGTACGACGGCCCTGGGCGACATGAGCCGTACCGTGAAGACGGACACCCGGATCGACGCCTACGCCGACGCCAACGAGGCGAACGCCGCGATCGGTGTGGCCCTCGCTCTCGGCGGCCTCGCCGAAGAGGTAAAGGAGGTGCTGGTGCGTGTGCAGAACGACCTGTTCGACGTCGGCGCCGACCTGGCCACCCCGGTCGTGGAGAACCCCGAGTTCCCGCCGCTGCGCGTCGAGCAGACCTACGTCGACAGGCTGGAGGAGGACTGCGACCGCTTCCTGGCCGGCCTGGAGAAGTTGCGCAGCTTCATCCTGCCGGGCGGCACGGCGGGCGCGGCGCTGCTGCACCAGGCGACCACCGTCGCCCGGCGCGCCGAGCGCTCCACCTGGGCCGCGCTGCAGGAGCACGCGGACACGATGAACCCGCTCACCGCGACCTACCTCAACCGGCTCTCCGACCTGCTGTTCATCCTCGCGCGTACCGCCAACAAGGACGTTGGCGACGTCCTCTGGGTGCCCGGCGAGAACCGCTGACGGCTCGCCTCGGCCCGGGCGGGCCGGGCTGTCAGGCGAGGACGTCGTCCAGCCAGTCGTAGACGCGCTGGTCGAAGCGGGAACGGTTCCAGCACTCGACGTGGTCGGCGGCGCCCTCCGCCTCGCTGAAGCGGACCAGGGTGCGCGGGCACGTGAGCGCGTCGTACAGGGTCTCCGCGGCGGCGCCGACCGGGTCGTCCTCGGCCACGGCCACGAGCGTCGGGCAGGCGATCCGCGCCGCGACGTCGGAGAGGCGGTAGCGACCGGTGTCGACGATGTACTCACCCAGGTTCTTCACGCCGTGCACCCACATCGCGCGCTGCACCATCTTCCAGCAGTGCACCGGGTTCTCCACCAACGGTGTGAGGTGGGGTTCGAGTTCACCGGGATCGACGTCCGGCAGGCGGTCGCGGAGCCCGCGTGGCAGCGGCAACTGCGTACGGAAGGTGTCGATCATGTCCCACTGCCCCGGGTCGGCGACCAGCGCGGCGACGCGTGGTTCGCCGGCGGCGGCGCGCGGCGCCAGGTAGCCGCCCAGGCTCCAGCCCATCAGCACCAGCCGGTCGCCGTCGACACCGGGCAGGGTCAGGGCGTGATCGACCACCGGGCCGATCACGTGCTCCCAGTCCGGACGCAGGTGGAGGCCCTGCTCGATCAGGGCCCGGCCCTGGCCGGGCCCGTCCACCAGCAGGCAGTGGTAGCCGCGGCGCAGCGCGGGGACGGCGTGCGACCAGTACATCTCGGGCAGGGCGGAGTCGTAGCCGTTGACGGCGATCAGCAGCGGTCGCGGGGTGCCGCTCGCGTCGGCCGGGCAGAAGCAGCCGGGCAGCGTGGTGCCCTCGTACGGGATCTCCTGCGGAAGCAGCCGCGGTTCGCCGAGCGCCGCGAACCGCTCGAAGCAGGCGGCGGAGCGGCCGAACGACATGACGAGCCGCGGGTCCACGGGCTCGCCGAAGAGCGGGTAGTACGCGATGCGGTGGTAGGTGCAGGCACGCAGGAACGCCTCACGCGCGCTGACCCGGTGGCCGCCGCGCGCCGAGTCCTCGGCCCACCCCTCGACGATCCGGGCGGTGCGGGTCCACTCCTCGTGCCAGCTGTCGCGGTCGCCCTCGCTGACGCGCTCCGCGGTGAGTCGCACCTCGCCCCATTCGGCACCGCCACGTGTCGCGGTCATCGCGACGCGTTCGGCGAAGCTCTGGAAGAGCGGGTCCTCGAAGAGTTCCATGGCGTGTCCGTGGGTCCGGGGCGGCCGGGAGGGCCTGCGCCTGCCTCCATGCTGCGGTCGGCGGGAGGGGGCCGCACCTCGGTCGCGGCCCTCGCGCGGTCGAGGCGCCCGCACGGCGGCCGTGACCGCACGGCCCGCACCCGCTGAGCCGCGCGTGCGAGGCTCTCGTGGTCATGTCAGCCTTGAGTGGTGGCTTCGCGGACGGCCGGGTCCGGCAGGGCTCCGGCCGGCTACTCGTCCCGGGAGCGTGCGGTCATCGCCGCCGCAGCGCTGTCCATGTTCATCGTGCAGATGGACTGGTTCGCGCTGAATCTGACGCTCCCGGTCATCGCGCGTGACTTCGACACGTCGGTCACCGACCTCCAGTGGCTGGTCAGCGGCTACATGCTGACGCTCGGTGCACTGATGATCACCGGCGGGCGCCTCGCCGACCTGTGGGGGCGGCGCAGGATCATCCTCATCGGTCTGGCCGGGTTCGCCGTCGTCTCGGTGGTGTGCGCCGCCGCGCAGAATCCCGGGTGGCTGATCACCGCGCGCGTCGTGCAGGGTACGGCGGCGGCCGTGATCTTCCCGGTCGCCGTGCCGGTGGTGGCGTCCCTCTTCGACCAGGCGCGCCTCGCCCGGGCGGTCTCGACGGTGCTGGCGTTCAGCGCGGTGGGCACCGCCGTCGGCCCGTTCGTGGGCGGCGCGCTCGCAGAGCACGTGAGCTGGCGGGCGGTGTTCCTGGTCAACGTCCCGCTGTGCGCGGCGGCCATGGCCCTGGTGCTGCGGTTCGTCCGGGAGAGCCGGGACGCCGCGGCGGTGCGTCAGGTGGACGTTCCCGGCGTGCTGACCGTGGCGGGCGGTCTGGTCTGCGTGATGCTGGCCTTCGACCGCGGCGAGGCCTGGGGCTGGGCATCCGCGCGGACCGTGCTGCTGATGGCCGCGGGGGCGGTGCTGCTGGCGCTGTTCGTGCTGCTGGAGGCGCGGGTGCGCAACCCGCTGATCGACCTGGCGCTGTTCCGCAACGGGCCGTTCGACGTGGTCACGCTGGCCGGTTCGCTGTCCAACGCCGTCTACGCGCTGATCGCGGTACTCGCCGCCCTCTATCTCCAGGAGGTGCGGGGGCTGTCGCCGCTGGAGGCCGGCCTGGTGTTCCTCGCCCTGTCCGGCGGTTCCGGCGGGGCGAGCTACTGGGCCGGGCGGCTGGCCGAACGGTGGCGCGCCGAGGGCCCGATGGCGGCGGGGATGCTGACCAGCGGGGTGGCGCTGCTGGTGCTGACGTGGGTGCAGCCGCTGGGCTGGTACACCGTCGTCTTCGCGGTGTGCGGGGTGGGCGTCGGCCTGGGGTGGTCGCTGACCAACGTGGCGACACAGTCGTATGTGCAGGAACGGGACCGGGCCGCGGCCTCGGGCATCGTGCTCACCTCCCTGGTGCTGCTCGGCGCGGTGGCGGTGGCGGTGGCGGCGTCGGTGCTGGAGGTCGTCAGCGGGGCGGCGTCCACGGCCGGGGCGGACGGACCGGCCATCGAGGCGGTGCTGCGCGGCGCGTCCGTGCTGGCGTTCGCGGGCGCCGCCGGGCTGCTGGTGCTGCTGCGCCGCAGCCGCCACCGCGGGCCTACCGGCCGGTAGGCCATCCCACAATTCCGGTCACGGCCGACGACGCGAGCTGGCGCGACGCAGGGGGCTCCCGGGCAATAACGGGCCCTGGGTTTGGGCGTGTTCTCCGCGAGCAGGATCGGGAGCGCTCTCACCCCACAGGAGAAGGGAAGCACGACGTGCCGGCACACAGATCGATATCGACACGAAAGGCGCGAGCCGCGGTGGCGTCGCTCGCCGTACTGGCCGCACTCGGCGGCACGACGAGCGCGGCGGCCGCTCCCGCGGCCGGGCCGGGGACCGACGCGCCGGGCGAACGGCACTGCATCGTCGGGCCCGACGGCGGCGAGCGCTGCTTCGCCACCTTCGGTGCCGCCGTGGAGGCGGCCACGAGCGGACGCGTCGATGACCTACCCGCCTCCGCCCGCGCGGCGGCAGGGGACGACGGCTTCCGCGCGTCCCTCGCCGGAGAGGTCATCCAGGGCACGTTCTTCGAACACGCCAACTACGGCGGATCCTCCCTGACCATCTACGGCCCGCAGCCCTGCGAGAAGGACGGCTGGGTCAACTGGCAGTACGACCTGGGCGACGGGTGGAAGGACAGCATCACGTCCGTCCAGCCCTGGGCGAACTGCTGGCTCTGGCTGTACCCGCAGCCCAACCTCGGCGGCGACCGGGACGGCCCGTTCAAGGAGAACACCCCGGACATCGGGTCCTTCATGAACGACCGGACGGAGTCGATCGGCTTCAGCTGACGCCGGTCCCTCCCCGACGCGCCCAACCGGCACCGCCCGACCACCACCCCCCACCCCTTGAGAGGTACCTCCATGCCCACCACACGCAGAAGGACCCGGATCGGCATCCTCGCCGCCGCGATGACCGCCGCGGCGGGCGCCGTCGTGGCCCCGACCGCCGCCCAGGCGGCCCCCGCCGAGGAGACCCCGACGGCCCGCCAGCTGCTGGAGAAGTGCGACAACGGCACCGACGTGTGCATCTTCCACCCCGACGGCCCGCCGCAGCTGTCCATGGGCCCGTCCCACCAGGTCGGCCACTCCGCCTTCAACTGCACCCAGGACCCGCAGCGTTCGGGGGTCGGCTGGTCCGACACCACCGGCGAGACCAACAGCGTCGGCGTCTCGATGAGCGCCGAGTACGGCTTCGGCGAGGTCTTCAAGGTGACGGTCGAGGCCAGCTACGAGCACACCTGGTCCAACTCGCACACCGAGTCCGCCACGACCTACATCGACGTCCGCCCGAACGAGGTCGGCTGGGTGACCCGCGAGACGCAGCTGCAGACCGTCAGCGGCCGGTACGAACTGCACTTCCCCGACCGCTACTACGGTCACTACTACTGGTACGTGCCGTTCACCGCCACCGGTCCGGTGCCGGACGCGCCGGACACCACGACGCAGCACACCCGGGCGATGACCGGCCAGGAGCACGCCGACCACTGCGGCTGACACCCCCGACGCCCGTCACCCACGGGCGGTCGGCCGCAGGCGCGGGCGGGGCGGCTCCGGGCGAATCGGAGCCGCCCCGCCCTCTCGCCCGTCCGGCGCGCCGGACGCCCCCGGTGCAGCGCGGCGTCAACGGCGTACGGTCTCCCCCTCCGGCCGCCGCGCCTCGCCGGACGGCGCCCCGGCGGGCGCCTGCTTCGGCCAGAGGGTGTAGCTCAGCGCGATGACCAGGTTGATACCGGCGAGGAGGCCCATCTTGGCCTGCCAGTCCCGCAGCGAGGTCACTTGGCCGGTGTCGCCGACGCACCAGATCGCCGCCTGGAGCAGCGCCGCCGCGATCGCCGCGGCGCCGATCCAGCGGGCGGCCGTCTTCCACTCGTGCACGAGGCGCGCGGTGCCGTACTTCGGCGCCCGGCGCGGGGGCGGGCCGCCGGAGAAGCGGTGGGCGAAGCGGGCGTCGGCCCACTTCACCAGGTGGTGGCCGTGGGTGACGGTGAAGCCGATGTAGACGGCGGCCAGGCCGTGCTTCCAGTCCGGCTCGGCGCCGTTCCGCAGGTCGATCGCGGTGACGACCAGCAGCACCAGCTCCAGCAGCGGCTCGCACAGCAGCACCGCGGCCCCCGCACGCGGCATCCGGGCGAGGTAGCGCAGCGAGAGGCCCAGGGCGAGCAGTACCCAGAACCCGATCTCGCAGGCGATGATCAAGGCGACCAGCACGGTGGCAGCTCCTCTCGGCGACTCCCTCCAGCCTCCGGCCGCGCGCGGTCGTCCACGTCGTCACCGGCGACGATTCCGCGCTGCATCCTTCGATGTACCGGCCGGCTCCGCCCCTGCGCCGACGCCGACGGGGCGGTCGGCGTGCTGTGATGGGCGCATGCCCAGCCTGCCGCTCCCCCGCCGCCCGGCCCGGCCGCACCGCGATGACGTGCTCATCGGCGCGGCGGGCCTGGCCGGCGGGCTTGCGCTGTGGGGCGCCGGCATCCAGGGCGGCCCCGAGTTGCTCGGCGTGCCCTCCTGGGCGGCGCTGGTCGCCCTGGCCGTCATGGCGGGCACCGAGCTGCTGCGCCGCAGCGCCCCCGGGGTCGCGCTCGTCCTGGGCACCGCCGCGCTGGGCCTGGACACCCTGGCGGGCACGCTGGTCGCGCCCGTGGTGATGTTCACCGACCTGGTGTACGCCGCGGTGGTGTACGGCGGGCCGAAGCTGGCCCGCAGACTGCCGCGGGCCACCGTGCCGCTCACCGTGCTGGCGACGGTGGTGCCGGTGTCCGTCTGGCGGAATCCCGAGCTGCTGCTGATCGGCATGGCCACCGGCCTGATCACGCTGGCCCCGTCGTTCACCGGAGTCGTGGTGCGCGGCCACCGGGAGGCCGCGGAGGCGGAACGGCTGCGCGCCGAGCAGACCCTGCTGCTGGCCGAGGCGGACCGCGTCCAGGCCGTCAACGCCGAACGGGCCCGGATGGCACGCGAGCTGCACGACATCGTGGCCAACCACCTGTCGGCCATCGCCATCCACGCCACCGCCGCCCAGGCGCTCCAGCCCGACCGCGACGCCACCCGGGACGCGCTCGGCGTCATCCGTGAGAACAGCGTGCAGGGCCTCACCGAGATGCGCCGTCTGATCGGCATCCTGCGGGACGCGGAGGGCCGGCCGGTCCCCGACGCGACACCCCGGCTGGACGGCCTGGACGCACTGCTGGCGCGCGCCCGTGCCGCCGGCGGCACGGACCTGGTGTTCTCGCTGCACGACGCGCGGCGGGCCGGGGGCGGTCCGCCCGTGCCGGTGGAGATGGCCGCCTACCGCGTCGTGCAGGAGGCGGTGACCAACGCGCTCAAGCACGCCTCCCCCGGTGAGGTCGCGGTAAGCCTGGCGGACGTCGGGGACGGCGGCGGGAGCGGAGCGGACGGGGACGGCGGCGGACTCGCCGTCACGGTGACCAGCCCGCTGGGCGGCGCGCGTCCGTCCGGTCCGCGCGCTCCCGGCTCGGGCGCCGGACTCGTCGGCATGCGTGAACGGGTCGAACTGCTGGGCGGCACACTGACGGCCGGGCCCTCGTCCCCCGGGGGGGAACGGGCGACGGGTGTGGCGGGTGCGGGCCGAACTGCCCGCCGAGGGAAGGAAGAAGAGGTGACCGGAGGTTCCGCGGTCCGGGTGCTCGTGGCCGAGGACCAGCAGGCCGTACGGGCGGGGCTGGTGCTCATCTTGCGCAGCGCGGGGGACGTCGAGGTGGTCGGGGAGGCCGCCGACGGCGAGGAGGCCGTACGCATGGCGCGGGAACTGCGCCCGGACGTGGTGCTGATGGACGTGCAGATGCCGCGGCTCGACGGCGTCTCGGCGACCCGGCAGGTGACGGACGAAGGGCTCGCGGACGTGCTGGTACTCACCACCTTCGACCTGGACGCGTACGTGTTCGGCGCGCTGCGGGCCGGGGCGGCGGGCTTCCTGCTGAAGGACAGCGAGGCGAGCGCGGTGATCGACGCGGTCCGCACGGTGGCGCGCGGGGAAGGGCTGATCGCTCCCGCGGTCACCCGGCGGCTGATCGCCGAGTTCGCGCGCCCGTCCGCCCCGGCGGGCCGGTGCGGCGGCGAGGCGCATCCCGGGCTGGCCGCGCTCACGCCGCGTGAGCGCGAGGTGCTCGGCTGCCTGGGGCGCGGGCTTGCCAACGCGGACATCGCGGACCGGCTGACGATGGCAGAGGCCACCGTGAATACCCATGTCAGCCGCCTGCTGGGGAAGTTGGAGCTGCGCAGTCGCACCCAGGCCGCGGTGTTCGCCCAGGAGTGGGGCGTCACGACGAACTAACGGCCCTTCTGGTCCAGACCTATTGACCAGTGGTCCAGACCTCTCTACGCTCCCCGTGACCGCGGCGAGCGCACCCACAGGCGCCCGCAGGCGGCGCGGTCCCCACCCGTACCCCCTCCGGACTCTCCACCGCACCGGACCGGACTCGAGGAGCACCCTTGAGATCAGGAACCGTACGACACATCCGCGGCAGGGCCACGGCGTTCGCCGTGGCGCTGCTGCTCCCCATAGGCCTGCTGGTCGGCTTGGCCACCCCCGCGCAGGCGGCCGAGTCGGCCACCGCGACGTTCATCAGGACCTCCCAGTGGGACACCGGCTTCGGCGGTCAGTGGACCGTCGAGAACACCGGCGACACCACCCTCACGGACTGGGAGCTGGAGTGGGACTTCCCCTCCGGCACCACCGTCGGCTCGCACTGGAACGGCACCATCACCCGTGACGGCGACCACTACAGCGCCACCCCGGCGAGCTGGAACGCCGACCTCGCCCCCGGCCAGTCCGCGACCATCGGCCTCAACGGCACCGGCACCGGCGAGCCCACCGGCTGCACCGTCAACGGCAAGCCCTGCGACGGCTCCGGCGGCGGCGACCCCTCCGACGAGGCGCCCTCCGCGCCGGGCGGCCTGACGGTCGGCTCCGCCACCGACACCTCGCTCACCCTGAACTGGTCCGCGGCCACCGACGACGACGGCGTCGTCCGCTACCACGTCTTCCGCAACGGCACCGATGTCGCCGCCGTCACGGGCACCTCCTACCGCGACACCGGCCTCACTCCCGGCACCGAGTATGCCTACGCGGTCACCGCCGAGGACACCGCCGGCCAGATCGGCCCGGCCGGCGCCACCGTCACCGCGTCCACCACCTCGGACGGCGGCGGCGACCCGGAGCCGCCCGCCGACGGGCACGTCAAGCTCGGCTACTTCACCGAGTGGGGCGTCTACGGCCGCGACTACGACGTCAAGGACATCGACACCAGCGGCTCCGCCGAGAAGATCACGCACATCAACTACTCCTTCGGCAACGTCACCGGCGGCAAATGCACCATGGGCGACTCCTACGCCGCCATCGAGAAGGCCCACACCGCGGCCGAGAGCGTCGACGGCGTCGCCGACACCTGGGACCAGCCGCTGCGCGGCAACTTCAACCAGCTGCTGGAGCTGAAGGAGAAGCACCCGCACATCAAGGTGCTGTGGTCCTTCGGCGGCTGGACCTGGTCCGGCGGCTTCGGTGAGGCCATGCAGAACCCTGCCGCGTTCGCCGAGTCCTGCTACCAGCTCGTCAACGACCCGCGCTGGGAAGGCGTCTTCGACGGCATCGACCTCGACTGGGAGTACCCCAACGCCTGCGGCCTCAGCTGCGACAGCAGCGGCTACTCCTCCATGCGCGACATGATGCAGGCGTTCCGCGCGGAGTTCGGCGACCAGCTCGTCACCGCCGCCATCACCGCGGACGCCTCCGACGGCGGCAAGATCGAGAAGGCCGACTACGCGGGCGCCGCCCAGTACACCGACTGGTACAACGTCATGACGTACGACTTCTTCGGCGCCTTCGACAAGGACGGTCCCACCGCCCCGCACTCGCCGCTGCGCGGCTACGACGGCATCCCGCAGGAGGGCTTCAACTCCGACGCGGCCATCCAGAAGCTCAAGGCCATCGGCGTTCCCGCCGACAAGCTGCTGCTCGGCATCGGCTTCTACGGCCGCGGCTGGACCGGCGTGACCCAGAGCGAGCCCGGCGGCTCGGCGACGGGCGCAGCCCCGGGCACCTACGAGGCGGGCATCGAGGACTACAAGGTCCTCAAGAACAGCTGCCCGACGACCGGGACCGTGGCCGGCACCGCCTACGCCCACTGCGGCAACAACTGGTGGAGCTACGACACGCCGGAGACCATCCACGGCAAGATGTCCTACGCCAAGGACCAGGGCCTCGGCGGCGCCTTCTTCTGGGAGTTCAGCGGCGACACGACGAACGGCGAACTCGTCACGGCTATCGACACCGGCCTGAGCTGACACACCCCCGAACGGCCGGAGCGGCCGGGGCCCGCGGGACACCTTCCCGTGGGCCCCGGCCCGTTGCGCGTGGCAGGGCAGCCGCTCCGTCGGGAGCGTCCACGCACCGCTCGTGACCGGTCAGGGCGCGGGAGCGCACTCGCGCCCACAGCCGGGGGAGGCCGTCCGGAGCGGCATCCCTTCTCAGGCCACGTTGACCCTCTGGCCGGGGGGTGCGGCCTCTAGCCAGGCGAGGAAGCCGGTCAACGCGTCGTCGCTCATCGCGAGCTCGACGCGGGTGCCGTAGAGGGTGCAGCCCAGGACGACCTGGTCGGAGAGGAGCGCCAGCTCCTCCTCGCCGCTGGGCAGGCGCCGGGCGCGGACGTCGATGCCGGAACGCTCCAGGGTGCGCCGCGGCCGGGGCGCATAGGAGAACACGCGGAACCAGTCGACCTGGTCGCCGTTGTAGCGGGCGACGCCGTAGACCCAGCCCTTGCCGCCGGACTCGCCGGTCTCCTCGGCCGGCACGTCCCAGCGCAGCGAGCAGTCGAACGTGCCGCCGGAGCGCTGGATCAGCCGCCGTCGCAGGCCGAAGACGAACAGCGCCAGCACCACCAGGAGCAGGGCCGTTCCGCACAGCACGAATGCGAGGGCCATCTTCACCGACCTCCTCGCCTCGTCTCGACGTCCGGCTGCACGTCGACGGTTCCGGTATGGCTTCAGCCGCGGACCGCCCCGGAGATGCTCCGGTGCGGTCCGCGGCTGAGTGTCTGCTCCGCGGCGTCGGGCCTCAGTGGGCGCCCGTCACCGCGCGGAGGCGTACGTCGGCGCGCCGCTCGGCGGCGGCGTCGGCGTCCGCCTTGGCCCGCTCCAGCGCACGCTCGGCGCGCTGGACGTCGATCTCGTCGGACAGCTCGGCGATCTCCGCGAGCAGAGACAGCTTGTTGTCGGCGAACGAGATGAATCCGCCGTGCACGGCGGCGACGACGGTGCCCTCGCCGCTCTCACCGGTCGTGCGGATGTTGACCGGGCCGGACTCCAGGACACCGAGCAGCGGCTGGTGGCCGGGCATGACACCGATATCACCCGACGTGGTGCGCGCGACGACCAGGCCGGCCTCGCCCGACCAGACCTTGCGGTCCGCGGCGACCAGCTCGACGTGCAACTCAGCCACAGTGGCTCCTCGCTTACGTGGATGGTGAAAAGGATAAGGGGTGCCGGGGGCGGGTCCGGGCCGCGGCCCGGGCCCGCCGTCCGACTACCGCGTCAGGAGACGCCGAGCTCCTTGGCGTTCGCCTTCAGGTCCTCCAGGCCACCGCACATGAAGAACGCCTGCTCCGGGAAGTGGTCGAAGTCGCCGTCAGCGATCGCGTTGAACGCGGTGATCGACTCGTCCAGCGGAACGTCCGATCCGTCCAGGCCGGTGAACTGCTTCGCCGCGTGGGTGTTCTGCGACAGGAAGCGCTCGATACGGCGGGCGCGGTGGACGACCAGCTTGTCCTCCTCGCCGAGCTCGTCGATACCGAGAATGGCGATGATGTCCTGGAGGTCCTTGTACTTCTGCAGGATGCCCTTGACGCGGGAGGCCGTGTCGTAGTGCTCCTGCGAGATGTAGCGCGGGTCCAGGATCCGGGAGGTGGAGTCCAGCGGGTCCACCGCCGGGTAGATGCCCTTCTCCGAGATCGGACGCGACAGAACGGTCGTGGCGTCCAGGTGCGCGAAGGTCGTCGCCGGGGCCGGGTCGGTGAGGTCGTCCGCGGGCACGTAGATCGCCTGCATCGAGGTGATCGAGTGGCCGCGGGTGGAGGTGATGCGCTCCTGGAGCACACCCATCTCGTCCGCCAGGTTCGGCTGGTAACCCACCGCGGAGGGCATACGGCCGAGCAGCGTCGAGACCTCGGAACCGGCCTGGGTGAAGCGGAAGATGTTGTCGATGAAGAACAGCACGTCCTGCTTCTGGACGTCGCGGAAGTACTCCGCCATCGTCAGACCGGCCAGCGCGACCCGGAGACGGGTGCCCGGCGGCTCGTCCATCTGGCCGAAGACCAGCGCGGTCTGCGGGAGAACGCCGGACTCGGCCATCTCATCGATGAGGTCGTTGCCCTCACGGGTGCGCTCACCAACGCCGGCGAACACGGAAACGCCCTCGTGCAGCTTCGCCACACGCATGATCATTTCCTGGATGAGGACGGTCTTGCCGACGCCCGCACCGCCGAACAGGCCGATCTTGCCGCCCTTGACGTACGGGGTCAGCAGGTCGACGACCTTCAGGCCGGTCTCGAACATCTCGGTCTTGGACTCGAGCTGGTCGAAGGCCGGGGCCTTGCGGTGGATCGGCCAGCGCTCGGTGACCTCGGACTCGGCCTCCGGCTCGTTCAGGATCTTGCCCAGGGTGTTGAACACCCGGCCCTTGGTGACGTCGCCGACCGGCACGGTGATGCCGTTGCCGGTGTCGGTCACCGGGGCCTGACGGACGATGCCGTCGGTGGGCTCCATGGAGATGGCCTTGACCAGGCCCTCACCGAGGTGCTGGGCGACCTCGAGGGTCAGGGTCTTCTTCTTGCCGTTCTCGGCCGGGTCGGCGACCTCGACGGTCAGGGCGTTGTAGATCTCCGGCATCGCGTCGACGGGGAACTCCACGTCGACGACCGGGCCGATGACCCGCGCGACGCGACCGGTCGCGGTCGCGGTCTCAACAGTGGTGGTCATGATTAGCGGTCACTCCCCGCAGAAGCGTCGGCCAGGGCGCTCGCGCCACCGACGATCTCGCTGATTTCCTGGGTGATGTCGGCCTGGCGGGCCGCGTTGGCAAGCCGCGTGAGCGACTTGATGAGTTCCTCGGCGTTGTCGGTCGCCGACTTCATCGCACGGCGGCGGGCGGCGTGCTCGGAGGCGGCCGCCTGCAGCAGAGCGTTGTAGATCCGGCTCTCGACGTACCGCGGCAGCAGGGCGTCGAGCACGTCCTCGGAGGAGGGCTCGAAGTCGTACAGCGGAAGGATCTTGCCGTCCTTCGCCGTCGGCTTCGGCTCGTCGCCCTTGGAGACGGAGACCGACTCCGCGGCCGCGCCGGACTCGCCGGCGCCGTCGAGGGTGAGCGGCAGCATGCGCCGGTCGACCGGCGTCTGCGTCATCATCGACACGAACTCGGTGTAGACGATGTGCAGCTCGTCGACGGACCCTGAGGTGCCCTGCTCCGCGGTGATCGCCTCGATCAGCGGCTCGGCCGCCATCTTGGCGTGCGCGTAGGTAGGGCTGTCGGAGAAGCCTGTCCAGGATCCGGCGACCGCGCGCTTGCGGAAGCCGTAGTAGGACACGCCCTTGCGGCCGACGACGTAGGTGTCGACCTCCTT
Source organism: Streptomyces sp. RKND-216 (assembly GCF_004795255.1). Taxonomy (NCBI): domain Bacteria; kingdom Bacillati; phylum Actinomycetota; class Actinomycetes; order Kitasatosporales; family Streptomycetaceae; genus Streptomyces; species Streptomyces sp. RKND-216. The sequence continues at coordinate 1,604,578 of NZ_SSBQ01000002.1, forward strand.
GCCCTCGCCCTCGAGCCGACGGGTCAGCTGCTCCGCCGCCTTGATGGCGTTGGAGGAGTAGCCGCCCGCCAGACCGCGGTCGCTGGTGATCAGCAGAACCGCGGCCCGGGTCGGGTGATCCGCCTCGGTGGTCAGGGCGTGCTTGCTGTCGGATCCCTGCGCCACCGCGGACACCGCGCGGGTGAGCTCGGTCGCGTACGGCGTGGAGGCCGCGACCTGCCGCTGCGCCTTGATGATGCGCGAGGCGGCGATCATCTCCATCGCCTTGGTGATCTTCTTGGTCGCAGTGACGGACTTGATCCGCCGCTTGTAGACCCGGAGCTGGGCACCCATGCTCAGCCCTCGCCCAGCAGCTTGCCGTCCGCGGTCTCGAACGTCTTCTTGAAGGAGTCCACGGCGTCGGAGACCGACTGGACGGTGTCGTCCGACATCTTGCCGCCCTCGACGATCGAGGTCATCAGGCCCTTGTGCTCACGGTGCAGGTAGTCGAGCAGCTCGCGCTCGAACCGGCGGATGTCCGCGACCGGCACGTCGTCCATCTTGCCGTTGGAGCCGGCCCAGATGGAGACGACCTGGTCCTCGGTCGAGTACGGGGCGTACTGCGCCTGCTTCAGCAGCTCCACCATGCGCGAACCGCGGTCCAGGGCCGACTTCGAGGCGTCGTCCAGGTCGGAACCGAAGGCGGCGAACGCCTCCAGCTCACGGAACTGGGCGAGGTCCACGCGGAGACGACCGGAGACCTGCTTCATCGCCTTGTGCTGGGCGGAACCACCCACACGGGAGACGGAGATACCGACGTTCAGCGCCGGGCGCTGGCCCGCGTTGAACAGGTCGGACTCCAGGAAGCACTGGCCGTCGGTGATGGAGATGACGTTGGTCGGGATGAACGCCGACACGTCGTTCGCCTTGGTCTCGACGATCGGCAGACCGGTCATCGAGCCCTTGCCCATGTCGTCCGAGAGCTTCGCGCAGCGCTCGAGCAGCCGGGAGTGCAGGTAGAACACGTCGCCCGGGTAGGCCTCACGGCCCGGCGGGCGGCGCAGCAGCAGGGACACGGCGCGGTAGGCGTCGGCCTGCTTGGAGAGGTCGTCGAAGACGATCAGGACGTGCTTGCCCTGGTACATCCAGTGCTGGCCGATGGCCGAGCCGGTGTAGGGCGCCAGGTACTTGAAGCCCGCCGGGTCGGACGCCGGGGCGGCGACGATGGTGGTGTACTCCAGGGCACCGGCCTCCTCCAGCGCGCCGCGCACGGACGCGATGGTGGAGCCCTTCTGGCCGATGGCGACGTAGATGCAGCGGACCTGCTTGTCCGGGTCGCCCGAGCGCCAGTTGTCGCGCTGGTTGATGATCGTGTCGATGCCGAGCGCGGTCTTGCCCGTCTGGCGGTCGCCGATGATCAGCTGACGCTGACCGCGGCCGATCGGGGTCATCGCGTCGACGGCCTTGTAGCCGGTCTCCATCGGCTCGTGGACCGACTTGCGCTGCATGACCGTGGGGGCCTGCAGCTCGAGGGCGCGCACGCTCTCGGTCTCGATCTCGCCGAGACCGTCGACCGGCTTGCCCAGCGGGTCCACGACGCGGCCGAGGTAGCCCTCGCCCACCGGGACCGAGAGGACCTCTCCGGTGCGCTGCACCGGCTGGCCCTCCTCGATGCCGCTGAACTCACCGAGGACAACGGCACCGATCTCGCGCTCCTCGAGGTTGAGGGCGAGGCCGAGGGTGCCGTCCTCGAACTTCAGCAGCTCGTTCGCCATGGCCGAGGGAAGACCCTCGACCTTCGCGATGCCGTCACCGGCAACGCTGACCGTCCCGACCTCTTCGCGCGAGGCCGCGTCCGGCGTGTACGACTGGACAAAGTTCTCCAGCGCGTCCCGGATCTCATCCGGCCGGATCGTGAGCTCCGCCATCTGGGTTCCCTGCTCTCCTTGTTGGGCCCGTAAGTCTTTTCTGTTACGGCCCAACTCGGGCCGCTAGTGATGCTTGTTGAGTTGGTGTGGCCAGGCCGTCCCGGTGGGAACGGCCTCAGCCGGCCATCCGACGCTGCGCCTCATCGAGGCGGTCCGCGATCGAACCGTTGATCTCCTCGTCACCGATGCGCACCGTGATCCCGCCGAGGACGGAAGGGTCCACGTCGAGGTTGAGGTGCACCTGGCGGCCGTAGAGGGTCGCCAGCACGGCGGCGAGACGGTCCCGCTGCCCGTCGGACAGCGGCACCGCGGACGTGACGACCGCGACCGAACGGTCCCGGCGCTCCGCCGCGAGCTTGGAGAGGTGCTCCAGCCCGTTCTCCAGGCTACGTCCCCGCGGGTGCGTGACGAGACGCGTCACCAGACGTTCGGTCGCGGGCCTGGCCTTGCCGCCGAGCAGCGTGTGCAGCAGCTCGGTCTTGGCCGACACCCGCGCGTTGCGGCTGGTCAGCGCGGCGCGCAGCTCGGACGAGGAGGCGACCGTCCGACCGAACCGGAAGATCTCGTCCTCGACGTTCTCCAGGTTGCCGACCCGCTCGGCCGCGATCAGGTCGGCGCTGTCCGCCAGTCCCTCCGTCGCGTCGACCAGGTCGCGCGAGGAGGACCAGCGGGAGCGGACCATGCCGGACACCAGGTCGACGGTCTCCCCGCCGACCTGTCCGCCCAGCAGGCGTCCGACCAGCTCGGCCTTGGCCTCGCCGGACTGCGCCGGGTCGGTGAGGACCCGACGCAGCGACACCTCGCGGTCGAGCAGCGCGGTGACGGCGGCCAGCTCGTCGGCGAGCTTCGTCGCGTCGACCGACGTGCTGTCGGTCAGCGAGTTCAGGCTCTCGCGTGCGGCAGCCAGTGCCTCGCGGCTCGCTGTGTTCATCAGTCGCACTCCCCGGCTCGCTCGCTGGCGCTCGTTCGCCGACTCGTTGCTCCGGCGTTCATCGTGCAGCCTCGGCCTTCTCCTCAAGCTGGTCGAGGAAGCGGTCGATGACGCGGCTCTGGCGGGCGTGGTCCTCGAGGGACTCGCCGACCAGCTTGCCGGCCAGGGTCGTGGCGAGCGTGCCCACGTCCTGACGCAGCGCCTGGGCCGCCTGCTTGCGGTCGGCCTCGATCTGCGCGTGACCGGCGGCGACGATCTCCTCGCGCTGACGCTGGCCCTCGGCCCGCATCTCCGCGATGAGCTCGGCGCCCCGCTGCTCGGCCTCGGACCGCATCCGCGCGGCCTCGTGCCGGGCCTCGGCGAGCTGGGCCTTGTACTGGTCGAGGGTCTGCTGAGCCTCGAGCTTGGCCGCGTCGGCCTTCTCGATGCCGCCCTCGATGGCCTCGCGCCGCTCGTCCAGAACCTTGTTGATGTTCGGGAGGAGCTTCTTCCAGAGGAAGAAGAACACGATGCCGAAGGCGATCAGGCCGATGACCAGCTCTGGGATCGGCGGCACGAGGGGGTTGAGCTTCTCCCCCTCCTGCGCCATGTGTGTCAGGGCGTTCACATCAGTGCCTTTCGTCGCAACGGGCTGTCAGCGAGCGCTGCTCAGGTGCCGTAGACGAACGGCATGACGATGCCGATCAGGGCCAGCGCCTCACAGAAGGCGAAACCGAGGATCTGGTTCTGTCGGATCAGACCGGCGGCCTCGGGCTGGCGGGCCAGGGCCTGGGTGCCGTTGCCGAAGACGATGCCGACGCCGATGCCGGGGCCGATCGCGGCGAGACCGTAACCGACGGAGCCGAGCGAGCCGCTGACGGCAGCGAGGTTTTCGAGAGCGGACATGCCGTATCTTCCTTCTCTTTCATGGTCCGGTGGGGGTTGGCCACCGGGCAGGACATGTGGTCGGTGAGGGCACTCAGTGGTGCTCGGCGAGCGCGCCCTGGATGTAGGCGCAGGCCAGGAGGACGAAGACGTACGCCTGGACGGCCTGGATGAAGAGCTCGAAAGCCGTCATCGCGATGGTCATGACGAACGAGATGCCCGCGTAGGCGATGCCGATCCCGTTGAGCAGGTACCAGCTGGCGATGGTGAACATCAGGAGCAGCAGGTGGCCGGCGAACATGTTGGCGAAGAGCCGGACCGCGTGCGTGAAGGGCCGGACCAGCAGGTTCGAGAAGAACTCGATCACCATGGCCAGCGGCAGGACCGGGCCCAGGCTCTTGTCGTAGCCGGTGAAGTTCTTGAACGCGCCGCCGAAGCCGTGGCGCTTGAAGGTGAGCGAGACCCAGGTGATGTAGACGATCGCCGCGAGGCCTGCCGGGTAGGCGATGATCGAGGTGACCGGAAACTGGGCGACCGGGATGATCGACCAGAGGTTCATGATCCAGACGAAGAAGAACAGCGCCACGATCAGTGGCACGTACTTCTCGCCCTCCTTCTTGCCGATCGTCTCGTACACCACGCCGCGGCGGATGAAGTCGTATCCCGCCTCGGCGACCATCTGCAGCTTGCCGGGAACGATCTTCGGCTTGTTGAACGCCGCCCAGAAGAACCCGACGATCGCGAGCGAGCCCACGAGGGCCAGCAGCATGGTCTTGTTGAACTCGAACCCGCCGACGGTGAACATCGGCTCGAAGACGAACGAGTGGAGCCCCGGAGCCGGGAAGCCGCAACCGTCAAAGATGTGGCAATCGGTCTCGAAGGCGAGCATCTGGTCAGCACTCACCGCGAGCTCCTTCTGCGTGGCGCATGGATACGGCTACCTCGATGTGTCGGCGCGACGCGGGGTCGCGGAACGGCACTGGACTGGTCATACGAAATTGGGGGCGGCTCACAGAAGCAGAGCCGGTCGTCCGACACAGCTGCATCGCCGCAGATGGCATCGGACCATAGCAGTTGCTCGAACGCGTCCTTATACCGGCCCTACGCCTCACGAGCGCGCCTCAGTCTTCGGCTCGGACTTCGGCTCGGACTTCTCGGTGGTCGACTCCGGCTCCACGTAAAGGATCTTGGCCTTGGAGTGCGCCCACGCCTGGGCGCCGACCCAGACGAGAGTCGACCCGAGAAGAGTGAAGGCGAACGCCCTGCCGTCGAACAGCGTCGTGCCCTTGAAGGCGATCAGGACGACGGCGAGCAAGAGGATCTGCGTGGTGTAGAGCAGCAGGCCCATGGCCTGGAAGAGGTGCGGATACGACTTCGCGGTCTTCTGCAGGCCCGCGAGGCCACCCCCCATGAAGAGGATCACGACCACCGCTCCGGCCACCGCGCCGATCGCACCCTTGCCGCCGGCCAGCAGGCCACTCACGACCGCACCCACGGCACCGCCTGCGGCGGTCGGGACGGCGCAGTGCAGGAGCATGCGGGCGTCGTTGGGCATGGGGGTACTCCGGGGAGTCGGGGGCGTCTGTCGTCGTTGACGAGCGTATCCCCGGCTGAGTGGGCAGAACGCCCACCGGAGGGCCGTCTCAGTGCGGCCCTTCGGTGTGTCACCGGGTTCTCGTGAACGGTATCACAAACTATTTGATGAGGTCTTTACCTACCTCGTGTGCTGCCGGTCACACAAGGGAGTTGACCAGTGTGCTCCCGTTGACGCCCCCCATGGTGCCGGTCAGCCGCGCTCGTTGAGGCCGTGGCGGCGGCCGCCGATGGCCGTGGCGCCGTGGAGGCCGGCGAGGGCGGGTTCGCGGCTCTCCTCTTCGGCGGTCCCCCGGGACGGCCCGGGCTCCGGGCCCGGGCCGGAGGCCGAACCGGCGTCGGCGGGCCCCTCGTCGGCGTGCTCGGCGTTCTCGGCGCCGGGGCGCCGGTACCGCGGCGGGACCAGCGCCTGCGCCCAGGCGGGCACATGGGGCGTGAAGCGCGGCATGAGCAGGATCACCAGACCGACCGCGCAGAGTGCGACGACGACGAGCACGATCACCAGCGACGAGGCCTGCACGGAGAAGGCCACCGCGCCGAAGGCGATCAGCGCCGACCAGAAGTACATGATCAGCACGGCGCGGCTGTGCGAATGGCCGATCTCCAACAACCGGTGGTGCAGGTGCCCCCGGTCGGCCGCGAACGGCGACTGACCCTTCCAGGTGCGGCGGACGACCGCCAGCAGCAGGTCGGCCACCGGCACCGCGATGATGGTCAACGGCAGCAGCAGCGGCATGTACAGCGGCACCATGCCGCGGACGGCGGACTGCTCCGAGCCCCCCTCGTTGTACACGATGAGGTCCGGGTCGATCTGGCCGGTGATGGAGACCGCGCCCGCGGCGAGCACCAGGCCGATCAGCATGGAGCCGGAGTCGCCCATGAAGATCCGCGCCGGATGCATGTTGTGCGGCAGGAAGCCCAGGCACATCCCCATCAGGATGGCGGCGAACAGCGTCGCCGGGGCCGCGCCCTCGATGCCGTAGCCGAACCAGACGCGGTAGGCGTGCATGAAGAACGCCGCGGCGGCGATGCAGACCATGCCCGCCGCGAGGCCGTCCAAGCCGTCGACGAAGTTGACCGCGTTGATGGTGATGACCACGAGGGCGACGGTGAGCAGCGTGCCCTGCATGGGGGTGACGGCGACGTTGCCGACGCCGGGGATCGGCAGCCAGAGGATCGTGAGGCCCTGGTAGACCATGACGCCGGCGGCGATCATCTGGCCGCCGAGCTTGATCAGGGCGTCGACGCCCCACTTGTCGTCCAGGACGCCGAGGAGCCAGATGATCGCGGCGCCGGACAGCAGCGCGCGCGGTTCGTCGGACATGGTGAAGACCTCACCGATGTTGGTGAGGGTCCCGGCGACCAGCAGGCCCGCGCAGAGGCCGCCGAACATCGCGATGCCGCCGAGGCGCGGGGTGGGCTCGCGGTGCACGTCGCGGGCGCGGATCTGCGGCATCGCGCCGGCCACGATGGCGAACTTCCGCACCGGTCCGGTCAGCAGGTAGGTGACCGCGGCCGTGACGCAGAGCGTCAGCAGATATTCACGCAACGTATCCCCAGGGTCTCGCGGTCTTGCGGTGGTTCCTCGCGGTACGGCTCACTCCGGCCTCCACACCTTACGACGGCTCGCGCCCGCCGGCGGTTTCGCGTGTCCGGGCGTGACGCTCCGCGTCCAGGCGGTGGCGCGCCCGGTCCCACGTCCGGGTCATGTGGGTGCGGGTACCCCGGTGAGCGCCGTCACAACGGGGTCCAGGGCGTGGCTGATGTCGTCGCCGACGCTCCGGAAGTACGGGATGGGCGCGCCGTACGGGTCGTAGATCTCGTCCGCGTCGGCACTGGGCGCCAGCAGCCAGCCGCGCAGCGCGGCGGCGGCCTGCACCAGAGCGCGGGCCCGTTCGGCGACTCCCGCGGCGCTGCCGGGAGGCGGCAGCGTAGCCGGGTCGATGGCCCGCACCAAGCGGGTGAACTCCTTGAGCGTGAACGTGCGCAGCCCCGCCGAATGCCCCATGGAGATCACCTGCGCCCGGTGGTCCCGGGTGGCGGTGAGCACCAGGTCGGCGCGGATGACGTGCTCGTCGAGCAGCTCACGCCCCAGGAAGCCGGTCGGGTCGGCGCCGTGCTCGACCAGCACGGCCGCCGCGTGCTCCTCCATGGGCGCGCCCTCGTGCCCCCACGTTCCGGCGCTCTCCACGACGATGCCGTCGCTGAGCCGGCCGCCGAGCCGGTCCGCGAGGGCATGCCGGGTCAGCCGCTCGGTGATCGGCGAGCGGCAGACGTTGCCGGTGGAGACGTGGAGGATGCGGAAGACCCCGGCCTCGCCGGGGCCCGCCTGGACCGGTATGCCACGCCCTTCGGGAGGAGGCGTCAACTGCCCACCTCGAGGTCCGGTACCACCTTGCGCAGCTCCTCGGCGCTGAGCGCGCCGGCGCGGAGCAGCACCGGGACCTTGCCGGTGACATCGACGATGGAGGACGGTTCGGGGTCGGGTGTGGGGCCGCCGTCGAGGTAGACGGAGACGGAGTCGCCCAGCATGTCCTGCGCGGCGTCGCAGTCCTGCGGGGCGGGCGCGCCGGTGAGGTTGGCCGAGGAGACGGCCATCGGCCCGAACTCGTTCAGCAGCTCCAGCGCGACCGGGTGCAGCGGCATGCGGACGGCGACGGTGCCGCGGGTCTCCCCCAGGTCCCAGGTCAGGGACGGCTGGTGGCGGGCGACGAGGGTGAGGGCGCCGGGCCAGAAGGCGTCGACGAGTTCCCAGGCGGTCTCGGAGAAGTCGGTGACCAGGCCGTGCAGGGTGTCGGGCGAGCCGATGAGGACGGGGGTGGGCATGTTGCGCCCGCGGCCCTTGGCCTCCAGGAGGTCGCCGACGGCCTCCGAGCTGAAGGCGTCGGCGCCGATGCCGTACACGGTGTCGGTGGGGAGCACGACGAGTTCGCGGCGGCGTACGGCGGCGGCCGCCTCACGCAGGCCGGTCTTGCGCTCGGTGGCGTCGGTGCAGTCGTAACGGCGTGCCATGTCTCAGGGCACCTCCCGGCGGGCAGTGGCGAATCGCGGACGGTTGTTGAGGTCGGGGTGGTCGGCGGCGTCCGCCCAGCCGCGGTCCTCCGCGAAGATCCACGGGACCTGGCCGCCCTGGGTGTCGGCGTGCTCGACCACCACGACGCCACCGGGCCTGAGCAGGCGGTGCGCCGTGCGTTCCAGGCCGCGGATGACGTCGAGTCCGTCCTCCCCGGAGAACAACGCGAGAGACGGGTCGTGGTCGCGGGCTTCCGGGGCCACATACTCCCACTCGGTGAGCGGGATGTAGGGCGGGTTGGAGATGACGAGGTCGACCTGCCCGTCGAGTTCGGGGAGCGCGCGGAACGCGTCGCCGCGGTGCAGGGTGACGCGGCTGCCCTCGACATTCTTCGCGGCCCAGTGGTGCGCGCCCTCGTCCAGCTCCACGGCGTGCACACGGGACCGCGGCACCTCCTGGGCGAGGGCGAGGGCGATGGCGCCGGATCCGGTGCACAGGTCGACGATCAGCGGCTCGGCGACATCCATGGCGCGTACGGCGTCTATCGCCCATCCGACGACGGACTCGGTCTCCGGGCGCGGCACGAACACCCCGGGGCCGACCTGGAGTTCGAGGTAGCGGAAGAAGGCACGGCCGGTGATGTGCTGCAGCGGTTCGCGGGCCTCGCGGCGGGCGACCGCCTCCCAGTAGCGGGCGTCGAAGTCGGCGTCGGCGACGCGGTGCAGCTCGCCGCGCTTTACGCCGTGCACGTAGGCGGCGAGCTCCTCGGCGTCGAAGCGGGGGGAGGGCACGCCGGCGTCGGCGAGGCGCTGGGTGGCCTGCGCGACCTCGGCGAGCAGCACCGGACGGGAGCGGGGGCCGGCGCCCCCGGATGATGGCTGCACTTCCTTCGGTCCTCCACGCGGGGGCTGCTGGGTCGGCTCTCTGGGCTCGGTCAACTCTGCGAGGCTGCCAGCTTGGCAGCGGAGTCCGCGTCGGCGCAGGCCTGGATCACCGGGTCGAGCTCGCCGTCGAGCACCTGGTCGAGGTTGTAGGCCTTGAAGCCGACACGATGGTCGGAGATGCGGTTCTCCGGGAAGTTGTACGTGCGGATGCGTTCCGAGCGGTCCACCGTGCGGACCTGGCTGCGGCGTGCGTCCGACGCCTCCTTCTCGGCCTCCTCCTGCGCGGCGGCCAGCAGCCGGGCGCGCAGGATGCGCAGCGCCTGCTCCTTGTTCTGGAGCTGGCTCTTCTCATTCTGGCAGGAGACGACGATGCCGGTCGGCTCGTGGGTGATGCGGACCGCGGAGTCGGTGGTGTTGACGGACTGGCCGCCTGGTCCGGAGGAGCGGTAGACGTCGATGCGCAGGTCGTTCGCGTTGATCTCGACGTCGACGTCCTCTGCCTCGGGGAGCACCAGCACACCCGCGGCGGAGGTGTGGATGCGGCCCTGTGACTCGGTGGCCGGCACCCGCTGCACGCGGTGCACGCCGCCCTCGAACTTCAGCCGTGCCCACACGCCCTGCCCGGGCTCGGCGTTGCTCTTCGCCTTCACGGCGATCTGGACGTCCTTGTACCCGCCGAGGTCGGACTCGTTGGACTGGATCAGCTCGGTCTTCCAGCCGGTGCGCTCGGCGTAGCGCAGGTACATGCGCAGCAGGTCGCCGGCGAACAGCGCGGACTCGTCGCCGCCCTCTCCCGCCTTGATCTCGAGGATGACGTCCTTGTCGTCGCTGGGGTCGCGCGGGACGAGCAGCAGGCGCAGCTTCTCGGTGAGGGCCTCGCGTCCGGCCTCCAGCTCCTTCACCTCGGCGGCGAAGTCGGGGTCGTCGGCGGCGAACTCACGCGCGGTGTCGATGTCCTCGGCGTTCTGCCGCCACGCGCGATAGGCGCTGATGATCGGCGTGAGCTCGGCGTAGCGCTTGTTGAGCCTGCGGGCGCGCGCCTGGTCGGCGTGCACCGACGGGTCGGCGAGCTGCTTCTCGAGGTCGGCGTGTTCGCCGATCAGTTCCTCGACCGCCTCGAACATCGGCTGTGTCCTTGTCTGGAGTGGGCGCGGGTGGCGCCGCGGCGTCGCGGTCCCGTCACTGCCGGACAGGAGCCGGCGCCGGGACGCGCCGCGTACGGCGGTGAAACGACGAAGCGCCGGTCCGGCCGCCTGCGCTGAGGCGGCCGGGGACCGGCGCTGTCGGGTCGCTACTTCTTCTTGCCGGACCCGGCGTTCTTGCCGAAGCGGGCCTCGAAGCGGGCCACGCGGCCACCGGTGTCGAGGATCTTCTGCTTGCCCGTGTAGAACGGGTGGCACTCGGAGCAGATGTCCGCGCGGATGCTGCCGCCGGACATGGTGCTACGGGTGGTGAACGAGGCCCCGCAGGTGCAGCTGACCTGGGTCTCGGTGTACTCCGGGTGGATGTCGCGCTTCAAGGTGTCTCCTAGGTTCGGGAGGGCGCCGGGTCGCGTCGCGGATTGCGCCGCGTGAACCGGGGCCGACGTACCAGTCTGCCACTACTGGCCGCACACGAACAAAACGGGGTGGGGGCGCCCGGTATTCCGTCCCGGACCGGGGCCGGCGGGGTCCGTTGCGCCGCGCGGGGCGCGGTCAGCCGCGCTCCCGGCGTACGACGTCGGCGTCGCTGCGGGCACCCGCGCTGCCGTCGGTGGCCGACTCGGGGACCGTCCGGTCCGCGCGCAGCGCGTCCCACACCTGGTCGGCCTTCCCCTTCAGGGGCAGTACGCGGTTGGGGTCGTCCGGGTCGTAGCGCACGGGCATGGTGAGCATGTCGATCTCGCCGGGCCCGACGTCCCTGAGCAGCTTGGCCATGCCGAGCAGATCGGCGGCGGAGTCCAGCTCCGTGTCGGTGGTGACGGCCGAGGTCGCCGTGTCGGCGAGGTCGTAGAGCTGCGCCGGGTCGCTGAAGAGGCCGATGTCGTCGACCTTCCCGAGCAGGGCGCGCAGGAACGCGTGCTGGAGCTGTATCCGGCCCAGGTCGCTGCCGTTCCCGACCGCGTGCCGGGTGCGCACCAGGGCCAGGGCCTGCTCGCCGTCCAGGGTGTGACTGCCCGCCGCCAGGTCGAGGTGGCTGTCCGCGTCCTGCAGCGGTTCACTCAGGGTGATCTGCACGCCACCGAAAGTGTCGACCAGCTCCTTGAAACCGGTGAAGTCGACCTCGATGTAGTGGTCCATGCGGATGTCGGTCATCGCCTCGACGGTCTTCACCGCGCAGGCGGGCCCGCCGACCTGGTAGGCCTCGTTGAACATCGACGGTGCGGCGCCGGGCGCCAGAGTGCCGTCGGCCTTCCGGCACGGGGGCCGGGCGACCAGGGTGTCGCGGGGAACCGAGACGATCGTGGCATGGTCGTGCGCCTCGTTGACGTGCACGATCATGGCGGTGTCGGAGCGGGCGGACCCGTCGTCGTCGCCGTACCGGGCGTTCTCGCCGGACCGCGAGTCGGAGCCGAGGACGAGGATGTCAACGGAGCCGTGCGGCATGTCCTCGGGGCGGTCGCCGCCGAGGCGGCCGTTGATGTCGACGCCGGCGATGTTGCCGTTCAGCCGGTAGTAGACGAACCCGAGGCCCGCGGCACCGAGGAGGAGGACCGCGGCGACCGTCCAGGCGGTGACGACGAGGGCGCGCCTCCGCCTGCGCCGGTGCCGCCCGCCCCGGGGCTGCTCGTCCGGCTCGCCGTGCCCTGTCCTGCTGTCCTGCTCCGCCATCGCGCGAGGCGCTCCTCCCGTCCGGCGTCATGCGAACGGGGCGAGTACCCCACGCGTCCGGCGGCACGCCGACGAGTTTCCGCGCCCTGCCGTCCTGCCCCGTCGCGCCCGGTGCACGCGGCCTGCCACCCGGGGGCGACGCGGCGGGCCCGCCCCCACGCGGTGGGGGCGGGCCCGGTGCCGGTCCGAGGGGGCGGGCGGCGTCAGTCGCCGCCGTTCGGCGAGGGAGTCGTCTTCTGGATCTGGAGCAGGAACTCGGCGTTCGACTTCGTCTGCTTCATCTTGTCCAGGAGGAGTTCCACCGCCTGCTGCTGGTCCAGGGCGTGCAGCACCCGGCGCAGCTTCCAGACGACGGCGAGCTCGTCGCTGCCCATGAGGATCTCCTCCTTGCGGGTGCCGGACGCGTCGACGTCCACCGCGGGGAAGATCCGCTTGTCGGAGAGCTTGCGGTCGAGCTTGAGCTCCATGTTGCCGGTGCCCTTGAACTCCTCGAAGATCACCTCGTCCATGCGGGAGCCGGTCTCCACCATGGCCGTGGCGACGATCGTCAGGGAGCCGCCGTCCTCGATGTTGCGCGCGGCGCCGAAGAACTTCTTCGGCGGGTAGAGCGCGGTCGAGTCGACACCACCGGACAGGATGCGGCCCGACGCCGGCGCGGCGAGGTTGTACGCGCGCCCCAGGCGGGTGATCGAGTCCAGCAGCACGACGACGTCGTGGCCCAGCTCGACGAGCCGCTTGGCCCGCTCGATGGCCAGCTCGGCGACCGTGGTGTGGTCCTCGGCCGGGCGGTCGAAGGTCGAGGAGATGACCTCGCCCTTCACCGACCGCGTCATGTCGGTGACCTCCTCGGGCCGCTCGTCGACGAGGACGACCATGAGGTGGCACTCGGGGTTGTTGGTGGTGATCGCGTTGGCGATCGCCTGCATGATCATGGTCTTACCGGTCTTCGGCGGGGCCACGATCAGGCCGCGCTGGCCCTTGCCGATCGGGGAGACCATGTCGATGATCCGCGTGGTCAGTGCACCCGGGTCGGTCTCCAGGCGCAGCCGCTCTTGCGGATAGAGCGGGGTGAGCTTGGTGAACTCGGGCCGGCCCTTGCCGCCGCCCCCGTCCGGCGCGACGCCGTTGACGGAGTCGAGACGGACCAGCGCGTTGAACTTCTCGCGCCGCTCGCCCTCGCGGGGCTGGCGCACCGCACCGGTGACGTGGTCGCCCTTGCGCAGGCCGTTCTTGCGGACCTGGGCCAGCGAGACGTACACGTCGTTCGGGCCCGGCAGGTAGCCGGAGGTGCGGACGAACGCGTAGTTGTCGAGGATGTCGAGGATGCCGGCGACCGGGATCAGGACGTCGTCCTCGGAGATCTGCGGCTCGCCGCCCCCGAAGTCGTCGCGGCCCCGGCGTCCCCGGCGGTCGCGGTAACGGCCCCGGCGGCCTCTGCGGCCGCCGCCGTCGTCGTCGAAACCGTCGTCACGGCGGTCGCGGTTGCCACCGCCGCCGCCCTGGCTCTGCTGGCCGCCCCCGTCGTTGCCCTTGTTGCCGCGCTGACGGTCACGCTGCCGCTCGCGCTTGGACGGACGGTCCTGCTGCTGGCGGCCACCCTTGCCGCCGCCCTGGTTCTGGCCGCCGTCGTTGCCCTGGCCGGACTGGGCGTCCCGGCCCTGGTTGTCCCTGGCGTCCTGCTTCGGCCCGTCCTTCCGCGCGTCGGCGGTCTCCGCAGCGGTCTCCGCGGCGGCCTCGGCCCGGGTGCGGCGGCCCGGGCGCTCGTCCGCGCCCTGGACGGGGATGCCGACCTGCTGGTCGGCGGCCTTGTCGCCGTCGCCGCCCGTGTCGCCGGTGCGTGCGCGGGAGGTGGCCCGGCGCTTCGGCTTCGTCTCACCGGCTTCGGCGGACGCGTCCGCCTTCCCGGCGTTCGCGCCGCCGGAGCCGCCCGCGGCCTGCTTCTCCTTGATGACGTCGATCAGCTGGCTCTTGCGCATCCGCGCGGTGCCCCTGATGCCGAGGCCGGAGGCAACCTGCTGGAGCTCGGCCAGGACCATGCCCTCGAGCCCGGTGCCCGAGCGCCGGCGCCTGGGGGCGGCAGGAGCGTCCGTGGCGGGCGCAGCGCCGTTGTCCGCGCTCGTCGCGCTGTCGGCGTTGGCGCCCATCAGATCGGTGGTGTCGCTCACGAAGGGTCCTTCCCTGGAGCGGGCGTCGGCCTGTCTGGCTCGGCGACCGGTCGTGCTGTCCGGCTGCGGTCCCTCGTCCTTCGGACCGGCCGGGGCGGTGGTCCCGCCTCTACCTGTACGTACGGCGGAAAGATCATTCAATGGTTCGGCGTGAAGCGGTGACACATGTCCATCACGCCGGTTCCGGAGCGTGCACGGCACTGCTCGGCAGGATGCTCAAGCGGTGAGGAGGGCTCCCGGAAGAAGAGGTGGTCCCTGACAGGGACACCGTGCACCGCACTCTACGGGTCGTCGGCGCGACCCACGAGACTGCGAATGCTGACTTGAGGTTAACACTACCGGCTCCAACAAACATTCCCCCTCTCCCGCACCGGCAATCCGATCTCACGAGGACGGGCCGCCCGTCTCCAGGGGCAGCACGCCGGCCCCGGCGGCGTCGAGGCCCAGCCGGTTGGCCGTCCAGTGCTCTCCCGCCGAACGGGCGACCCTGTCCGCCGCGTCGCCCTCGGTGAGGGCCAGCACGGTCGGGCCCGCGCCGGAGATCACCGCAGGCACACCGTCGGCACGCAGCCGGGCGACCAGCGCGGTGCTCTCCTCCATGGCCGGCGCGCGGTACTCCTGGTGCAGCCGGTCCTCGGTGGCGGGCAGCAGCAGGTCGGGGCGCCGCGTCAGCGCCTCGACGAGGAGCGCGGACCGGCCGGCGTTCAGCGCGGCGTCGGCGTGCGGGACGCTGCGCGGCAGCAGGCCCCGGGCGGTCTCGGTCAGCAGCGGCTTCTCCGGGACGAAAACCACCGGAACAACCTTCTCCGCGGGGTCGAGGCGGACCGCGCGGGCGGCGCCGCCCTCCGTCCAGGCGATGGTGAATCCGCCGAGCAGGCAGGCCGCGACGTTGTCGGGGTGGCCCTCGATCTCCGTGGCCAGCTCCAGCATCGCGGTGTCGTCCAGCCGGACCTCGCCGCCCGTGGTGACCGCGCGGGCGGCCACGATGCCCGCGCAGATGGCGGCGGAGGAGGAGCCGAGGCCGCGGCCGTGCGGGATGCGGTTGGCGCACACCACCTCCAGGCCGCGCGGCTGCCCGCCGAGCAAGTCGAAGGCCGTGCGGAGGGAGCGCACCAGCAGGTGGTCCTCGTCGCGGGGCAGGGTCGCGGCGCCCTCACCCGCGATGTCGATGTGCAGGCCGGAGTCGGCGACCCGGACCACCACGTCGTCGTAGAGGCCGAGCGCCAGGCCCATCGAGTCGTAACCGGGGCCGAGGTTGGCACTGGTGGCGGGGACGCGCACCCGTACGGCGGCTGCGCGGAACGCGGGACCGGCCATCTTCCGATGACTCTCCTCGTGTGGTTCTTCTTTCACGTGCGGGTCGTGCCGACGTGCGGTCGTGGTCGACGTGCGGGGGCGGCGGGGTGCGGCCGCGACGGATGTGCCGCACCGCACCCGTCACCTGCCACGGAGCCGCACATCGTTGCTTCCGTCGCACGTGCGTGGGAGGGGGTTGGGGCCCAGCCTATCGAAGGAGGGTTCCCCGGCGACACAGGGCGCACGGCAGGCGCACGATGCGTGTCGGATCACCATACGTGCTCCGCACCGCCGGTGAGCTGCGGCGCTCCGGACGGAGCATGCTCCCGTCGGCCCCGCCGATGGCCGAAACCCGCCCCGGGGTCTTGACCGGCCCGGCGTGCGGCGGGCGCGGCAACCGTCGCTCGCCGCGCCCGCGGGAGCCGCCGTCAAGCGTGCGGAACCGTCCGTCACGCCAGCCCGAGACGTTCGGCGGCGGCGTCCGCGTCGACGGGCACCACGATCGGCTGCGGTGCTCCGGCCACCGCCCAGTCGGGGTCCTTCAGCCCGTTCCCGGTGACCGTGCAGACGATGCGCTGCCCCGGATCGACGCGGTTCTGCTCCGCCGCCTGGAGCAGACCGGCCACCGAGGCGGCCGACGCGGGCTCCACGAAGACGCCTTCCTCGGCCGCCAACAGCCGGTAGGCGCGCAGGATCTGACGGTCGGTCACCGACTCGATGAATCCACCGGACTCGTCCCGTGCCTGCTCGGCGAGCGTCCAGGAGGCGGGGTTGCCGATCCGGATCGCGGTGGCGATGGTGCTGGGGTTCGTCACCGGCGCACCGTGCACGAGGGGCGCGGCACCGGACGCCTGGAAGCCCCACATGCGGGGCGTACGGGTGGCGGGGCCGCCGGTCGCCGGGGCTGCGTACTCCCGGTAGCCCTTCCAGTAGGCGGTGATGTTGCCCGCGTTGCCCACCGGCAGCACGTGGATGTCGGGCGCGTCGCCGAGGGCGTCGACGACCTCGAACGCGGCCGTCTTCTGCCCCTCGATGCGGGACGGGTTGACCGAGTTGACCAGCGCGACCGGGTACTTTTCGGACAGTCCGCGCGCCAGGTTGAGGCAGTCGTCGAAGTTGCCGTCCACCTGGAGGATCTTGGAGCCGTGGACCAGCGCCTGCCCCATCTTCCCCAGGGCGATCTTGCCCTGGGGCACCAGCACGGCGCACACCATCCCGGCACGCACCGCGTACGCCGCGGCCGAGGCACTGGTGTTGCCCGTGGAAGCGCAGATGACGGCCTGCGCACCCCGCGCCTTGGCGTGCGTGATGGCCATCGTCATGCCGCGGTCCTTGAAGGACCCGGTCGGATTCGCGCCCTCCACCTTCAGGTGCACGTCGCAACCGGTCGCGGCGGACAGCACACGGGCCGGGACGAGCGGCGTGCCGCCCTCCCGCAGGGTGACGACCTCGGTCTCCGCGTCGACGGGCAGCCGATCGCGGTACTCCTCGATGACGCCGCGCCACTGGTGGGTGGTGGCGCCGGCGGGCATGCGTTCCATGATGGTCATTGTCCTCGCTGCTCCCCTTGAACCCCTTGTTCCCCTGGAACCCCTCTGCGGCCGCGTCGTCCCCGCGCCTCCTGGCGCGGGTGCGTCACGGCCGGCCGGCCACGCGCAACTCGCTACTCGCCCTCGACCCGCATGATGCTGGCCACGCCGCGCACGGTGTCGAGGCCGCGCAGCGCCTCCACCGTCGCGGTGAGGGCCGCGTCGGACGCCCGGTGCGTGACCACGACCAGCCAGGCCTCGCCGTCCTTGCCCTGCTGGCGCACGGTGTCGATGGACACGCCGTGCTCCGCGAAGACGGTGGCGACCTGGGCCAGCACACCCGGTTTGTCGGCCACGTCCAGGCTGATGTGGTAGCGGGTGACGACCTCGCCCATGGGCGAGACCGGCAGCTGCGCGTACGCCGACTCGCCCGGCCCACGCGCGCCGTTGACCTTGTTGCGGCAGGCCGCGACCAGGTCGCCCAGCACCGCCGACGCGGTGGGCGCGCCACCCGCGCCGGGACCGTAGAACATCAGCTGCCCGGCGGCGTCCGCCTCCACGAAGACCGCGTTGTACGCCTCGCGCACGGACGCCAGGGGGTGACTCAGCGGGATCATCGCCGGGTGCACGCGGGCGGAGACGCTGCGACCGTCCGCCGCCCGCTCGCAGATGGCCAGCAGCTTGACCGTGCAGCCCATGCGCTGCGCCGAGGCGATGTCCGCGGAGGTGACGTCGGTGAGGCCCTCCCGGTACACGTCGTCCAGCCGCACCCGCGTGTGGAAGGCGATACCGGCCAGGATGGCGGCCTTGGCCGCGGCGTCGAAGCCCTCCACGTCGGCCGTGGGGTCGGCCTCGGCGTAGCCGAGCGCGGTGGCTTCGTCCAGCGCCTCGCCGTAGCCGGTGCCGGCGGTGTCCATCCGGTCGAGGATGAAGTTGGTGGTGCCGTTGACGATGCCGAGGACGCGGTTGACCTTGTCGCCCGCCAGCGACTCACGCAGCGGCCGCACCAGCGGGATCGCGGCGGCCGCGGCGGCCTCGTAGTAGAGGTCCGCGCCGTACTTCTCGGCCGTCTCGTGCAGGCTGGCGCCGTCCTCGGCGATCAGCGCCTTGTTGGCGGTGACGACGCTGGCGCCGTGCTCGAAGGCGGTGGTGAGCAGGCCGCGTGCGGGTTCGATCCCGCCGATGACCTCGATCACCACGTCGATGTCCGCCCGCTGCACCAGACCGCTCGCGTCCGTGGTCACCAGCTCCGGAGCGATGCCCTCCCGCACCCGCCCCGGCCGGCGTACGGCGACCCCGGCCAGTTCGACCGGGGCGCCGATGCGCGCGGCGAGGTCGTGCGCGTGCGTCGTCATGATGCGTGCCACCTCGGAGCCGACGACCCCACAGCCCAGCAGCGCCACTTTCAGCGGACGCGTACGCATCATTCGACCTCGCTCACATCTGTTGTGGTTGTCCAAGTCTCACGCACGGGTCCGGTTCGTCCACGCCTCATCCAGCATGTGGAACGTACGTCTCACGCCCGCGCGCTTCGGTGGTCCGGTGCCTCACGTTGTTCCGGGAGCCCGGCCCTCCGGCGGCCCGCCGGTCCGGAAATCCGGCGGGTCCGTCCCGTCAGCCGACGTCCAGCCGCGCCAGGTCCTCCTCCGTCTCCCGGCGCACGATGACCCGCGCCTCGCCGTTGCGCACCGCGACCACCGGAGGCCGTAGTGCGTGGTTGTAGTTGCTGGCCATGGAGCGGCAGTACGCCCCGGTCGCCGGCACGGCGAGCAGGTCGCCGGGCGCCAGATCGGCCGGCAGGAACGCGTCCTTGACGACGATGTCGCCGCTCTCGCAGTGCTTGCCCACCACGCGGGACAGCATCGGCTCCGCCTCGGAAGTGCGGGAGACCAGCGACACGCTGTACTCGGCGTCGTAGAGCGCCGTGCGGATGTTGTCCGACATGCCGCCGTCCACGCTCACGTAGGTACGCAGCCCGTCCAGTTCCTTCACGGTGCCGACCTCGTACAGCGTGAACGCCGTCGGCCCGACGATCGCGCGGCCCGGCTCCACCGACAGCCGCGGCACGGACAGCCCCGCCGCCCGGCACTCGCCGGTGACGATGTCGCCGAGCGCCTTGGCGATCTCGTGCGGCTCACGCGGGTCGTCATCGGAGGTGTAGGCGATCCCGAGGCCGCCGCCCAGGTCGATCTCCGGCAGCTCCACACCGTGCTCGTCCCGCACCTGCCGCAGCAGACCGACGACCCGGTGCGCGGCCACCTCGAAGCCGGAGGTGTCGAAGATCTGCGAGCCGATGTGCGAGTGGATGCCGAGCAGTTCCAGGCTGTCCAGCTGAAGGACCCTGCGCACCGCTTCGGCGGCCTGTCCGTCGGCCAGCGCCAGGCCGAACTTCTGGTCCTCGTGCGCCGTGGCGATGAACTCGTGGGTGTGCGCCTCGACGCCGACGGTGACGCGGATCTGCACCTTCTGCACGGTGCCAAGCTCACGGGCGAGGTGCGCGACGCGGGCGATCTCCTGGAAGGAGTCCAGCACGATCCGGCCGACTCCGGCCTCGACGGCCTGCCGGATCTCGGACGTCGACTTGTTGTTGCCGTGCAGCGCGATGCGGTCGGCGGGCATGCCGGCCGCCAGCGCGGTGTGCAGCTCGCCCGCGGAGCAGACGTCCAGGTTGAGGCCCTCCTCGTGCAGCCAGCGCACCACGGCGCGGGAGAGGAACGCCTTGCCGGCGTAGAACACGTCGGCCTCCGAGCCGAACGCGTCCCGCCAGGCGCGGCAGCGCTCGCGGAAGTCGGACTCGTCCAGGAAGTACGCCGGGGTGCCGAACTCCTCGGCCAGGTCCCGGACGTCCAGCCCGCCGACCGTGACCGCGCCGGTGTCGGCACGGGCGACCGTACGGGCCCAGATCTGCGGGTCGAGTTCGTTGAGGTCGGCGGGCGGCCCGGAGTAGTGCCCCTCGGGCAGTACGTCGGCGTGGCGGGGCCCGGCGGGGTGTGCGGATCTGCTCATGAGCTTGGCTGATTTCCCTCTACAGGTGTGCGGGTGCGGTGACACCGAGCTGGGACAGGCCGCCGGCCAGCACCGTTCCGCAGGCTTCGGTGAGAGCCAGGCGGGCGCGGTGGGCGGCCCCGGGTTTCTCGTCCCCCCGGGGCAGCGGCGGGCAGGCCTCGTGAAAGACGGGGCAGGCGTCGGCGACGGCGGTGAGGTGGCGGGCGAGACGCCCGGCGTCCCCGGCCTCGACTATCCGGCGCTGGTCGGCGAGCAGCGCCAGCAGCCGCCGCTCGGCGGGAGCGCCGTACCCGTGCCCCCCGGCTCCGGCCTCGGGTCGCAGGCCCAGGTCGGTGGCGTTGCGCAGCAGCGCACGCGTGCGGGCGTGGGCGTACTGCACGCGGAACAGTGAACTGCCGTCCGTGCGCGGGAGCGACGCCTCCGGCGTCTCCCCCGTCGCCGCAGCCCAGCGGCTGACGTCCTGCGCGGGCGCGTCGGGCGTGCTGTGGTCCGGCCCGGTCAGCGCGCGGACGAGGGCGGCCCTGCCCTCCACGTCCAGCGTGACGTTGAGAAACCCCGGCCCCTGCACCTCGACCCCGGCGACGCCGCTCTCCCCGGCCAGGGTGTCGGCGACCGTGCCGGCGAGGCGCCGAACGTCCTTCCCGCTCGCCCTGGCGGCCTGGAGCACCGCGCCCGTGGCGTAGTCGCCGCTCCCCCGACGCGGCGGTGACTCCACCACCACCCGCCCCGGCGCGGCATCGCCCACCGCACCGCGCAGAACGTGCTGCACGGTGCTCGAGAGCTGGGCCGGTGTCACGTGGCACAGCCTAGGAGAGAAGGGGTGGTATCGCGCCAACGGGTTCCGCCTGCTGGGACGGCGCGCCGCGTTTCCTGCCTCCTGCTACCCGCAAGCTCGGCCCGCGGGGGAACGGCAGTCCGCTGCCGCCCCCCGCGCACCCGCCGACCGTCTCAGCCGTGCGGCACCGACGGGGCGCCCTTCCCGCCCCGGCCACGCGCCGAGCGCGCCTGGCGAGCCAGCCGTCGCACCATCCCGACCAGCGCCGAGGGCTCGAACGGCTTCGCCAGCACCGCGTCCACCCGTGCCGCCTCACGGTCCCCCAGGCCCCCCGCACCGCACGCCGACACCAGCGCCAGCGGGATCTCCCGCGTCCGCGGGTCCGCGCGCAGACACTCCGCCGCACGCAGCCCGTCCAGCCGGGGCATCACGACGTCCAGCGTGATCACGTCGGGGCGTACCCCGTGCACGACCTCCAGGCAGTCGGCACCGTCGTCCGCGGTCACGACCTCGAAGCCCTCCAGCTCCAAGTTGACCCTGATCAGCTGCCGGATCACCTCGTCGTCGTCCACGACGAGCACCCGGCCGGACGCGCCCTGCACACCCAGAGCGTATGCACCCGATACGCCCCGCGTCCGGGTTTTGCCTGATTCCAACCGCCCCGGCCCACGCCCCAGCGCCCACGGGAAACCCGTTCCGACCCACCCCCTCCGGGCTGGTAGTGTTCTACCCGTCGGCACGCACAGCGCGCCACGCCCCCGTAGCTCAGGGGATAGAGCAACGGCCTCCGGAGCCGTGTGCGCAGGTTCGAATCCTGCCGGGGGTACTCCTGCTGAAGTGCCTAAAGACCCCGTGACCAGCGGAGACGCTGAGTACGGGGTCTTCTTGCGTGCGCAGCCGTATGCCGCTCGATGCGGCCGTATGTCAAGGCCCGTGGACGTCGTGAACGGCTCCGGGGAGCGCGGGCAAGACCCACCGCAGCAGCCCGAACGGGTCGGCGATGACGTGCACGGTGATTCCGTGCTTCCCCCAGTAGAAGGGGCGGTCGGCGGCAACGCGGTCGATCGGCAGGAGGGTACGAGGAGGGCGTACGCCTTGCGCGGTGCGGTGCGAACGGCCTCGGCCAGGGACGGCGCGAGTGCGGCCAGCACGTCGACGGCTTCGCGGAGGTAGCGGCAGGCGGTACTCACGGCCGAAATCATGCCGACGCCGCCGGACATGGGCGAGGCGGCGCAGCCGACGGGCCGCCGCCGATGCCCCCCTCCGGGCGGCCACAGCCGCCCTCTCCTCGCCCGGTCGAACTCCACCCCACGACCTCACGCCCTGCCAGAACCACAGGTCGCACGGGGACCTGGATGTCCGGGGCCCGGTCGCACGGGACCGGACCCCGTTCACCGGGGCTCGGTGAGCCCGGGACTCCTCCCAAGGACTCAACTGACGAAGGACTTCCCACCCGCCCGCCCTTCCCGGTGGAGTCACCCGTCAGGGTGAACCATGCACACAGGGTGGCGAAACGGGGTTACTGTCAGCGGAGACACGCACACAAGTCGGCCCCCGGCCAGGATTGCCGTCCCGGACGCGAGGGCCTCACCACCAAGGAAGCTGGAACCTTCCCCATGGCTACTGCGCAGCTTAACGCGCCGGTATCCGGCGCCATCCATGTCCGGACACGTCTGTCCGGGAACTTCACCGTCCTGGCCAACCGCCTCGCCCGGCGGCCCGGCAGCGCCGTCACCGTAGGCGTCGCCCTCTACATCAACTCCATGCCCGACGGCACCCCCGTCACCATCGAAGCCCTCCAGAAGCACTTCACCGAGGGCGAGACCGTCCTCGGCCGCGCCCTGCGCGAACTGGAGGCCGACGGCTGGCTGGAGCGCCGCGTCCTGCGCGGCCCGGGCGGACGCTTCGTCACCCGCACCTACGTCTACACCCTCCCCGAACTCGCCCACCCCGACGACACCCAAGCGCCCGCGACCCGCGCAGCCTCGGCGGAGCCGGTACCACCCTGCGTGGATGCGGCAACCTCGTTGCCACATCCACGCACGAAACCCCCGGAACCCGAACGGGCACGCACCCCGGCCGCACCCACCCCGCCGGACCCGCACCCCGAACCCGCCGGCGGCCCGCACCCCGACCCCGCCGCCCGCACGGCCAGCCCCGAAGCGGTCGCGCTCCTCACCGCACTCGGCACACGCGACCCCCGACTCACCCTCTCCCGCCGCGAGATCGCACGCCTCGCACCCGGCGTCGACACCTGGCTCGCCTCCGGAATCCGCCCCACCCGCATCACCAGCACCCTCACCAGCGACCTCCCCGAACGCTTCCGCACCCGCCCGGCCGCCGTCCTCGCCTGGCGCCTCGCCGAACTCCAACCCGCACCCAGCCCCCAACCCCCACCACCCACCCCGACCCTCGCCCCACTCCAGAACTGCCCCGACTGCGACCGCGCCCACCGCAGCCCCACCCCCGGCCCCTGCCCCCTCTGCACCCACCACCGCCGCCACCCCTCCCCCCAGGGGTGACGAGGCGTCGGACTGAGGGGCCAGGACCGGCGGGTTGGCCAGGGTCGCGGTGCGTACGGTGCGTCAGCGTACGCGCACTTTCGGTGGACGGTACGTGTCACCGCACGTGACGATGGTCGCGGTCGAAGCGGTACGGCGGGATGTGGTGAGGGAGGTGGCCGGCGTGGCCCACGAGAGCACGGACGGCGGCACGGGAACGGGCTGCGCGGAGCCGGAGGTCTCGGACAGTCTGCGCACGTTCGGCGCGGTCGTCCAGGCGTTGCGGGAGCACGCGGGCCTGGGGCGTGAGGAGTTCGGCGCGCTGGTCCGCTTCTCCAAGCACACGGTCGCCTCGGTCGAACAGGGCCGGCGCATGCCGGACCGCGACTTCGTGGAGCGCGCGGAGAGCGCGCTGGGCAACACGGGGGCGTTGCGCAGGGCTGCGCCGCATCTGTCGCGGCAGGCGGGGCTGGCGAGCTGGTTCCGGCAGTGGGCCCGGCTGGAGGCCACGGCGATCAGCCTGTACACGTACGAATGCCGGGTCGTGCCGGGCCTGTTGCAGACGGAGGCCTACGCGCGGACGGTGTCGCTGGACGTGCCGCCGCTGCCCGACCCGGAGGAGCTGGAGCAGCGGATCGCCGCGCGGCTGGCACGGCAGGACCTGCTGGCGGTCACGCGTAAGCCGCCGACGGCGTTCAGCTTCATCGTGGAGCAGGCGGTGCTGGAGCGGTGGACGGGCGGGGAGGACGTGACGCGGGAACAGTACGACCGGCTTCTGGAGTTGATCGACCGGAACTGGAACGTGGAGTTCCAGGTGGTGCCGCTGCGGCAGCCGTCCCACGCGGGCACGGACGGGCCGATGCAGTTGGCCGAGACCCCGGACCACCACTGGTTCGCGTACTCGGAGGGACAGCAGAACGGGCGGCTGATCGCCGGTGCGAAAGAGATCAGCCTGCTCCAGCAGCGGTATGCGAAACTTCGCTCGCAGGCCCTGACCCCCGAGGACTCGCTGAGCCTGCTGAAGCGATTGCGAGGAGCGCCATGAACACGTCCGACCTGGCCTGGTTCAAGAGCAGCTACAGCGGCTCGCAGGGTGACAGTTGCGTCGAGGTGGCGCAGGGCACGGAGGCGATCCACGTCCGGGACTCCAAGGACACGCGAAGCCCGGAACTCGCCCTCTCCCCCGCCGCGTGGAACGCCTTCCTCTCCTACGCAGCCCGGGACTGATCCCCTACGCCCCGCGCCGGAACCGTCCGACGCGGGGCGTTGCCGTGCTCACACGCCCTTGGGGCCGCCCGACCGCAGCGGTGGTGATGCCGCGAGGCCGCGCCCCGCGGGGTACGCGGGTGCGGTCAGGTGGCGGGCGGGGAGGGCCGGCGGCGGCCTGAGCCTCCGGCCAGGCGGTAGCCGGTGATGCCGGCGAGCGTCCCGAGGACGCCGGCGGCCACGGTCCACGCCCAGCGGTCCGTCCACCATCCGGAGGACCAGCCGTCCTCCGGCTCCCCGAGTGCCCTGGGCGACGCCGGCTCCACGTCCGACGCCGACTCCTCGTCCGACTCCTCGTCCGACTCGTCCTGCGCGGCGCCGGCGCCGGGCAGCAGCGGGGTGGACAGCGAGCCGTCGACCGCGTGGGCGCCGCCGCTGTCCGACGAGGTGGCCCGGACGGCGACCTGTACCGGCAGGCCGAGGTCCTTCTCCGCCAGGTCGGTGACGGTCAGGCGGACGTAATAGCTGCCGGGCAGCGGGTCGTTGGCCCAGGGTTCCGCCCAGGAGCGGACCGGGCGCAGGGTGCAGGAGAGTTCGACGGAGGCGGCGTCCTGCGAGGCGACCCGGGTGTTCGCCCCGCGGGTGCAGGCCTGCCGGCGGCGCAGGCCGTCGTAGGCGTCCAGCTGCCAGGTCGACGCCCCGTGCCGGGCCGCGGAATCGGGTGGCGTCACGGTGGCCGTCACGGTGACGCGCTGCCCGGTGTCGGCGGGGAAGACCCAGTAGAGGTAGTCGCCGGTGGACGCGCTGGCGGTGGCGCGCTGGTCCTGCTGGACGAGCGTTGCGGTGCGGAAGGTGGTACCCGCTTCGGTGGGTCCGGCCTCGTCGCTCGCGGCGGGGCTCGGCGACGGGGAGTCGGCCACTGCGGGGCTGACGGGCCCCGCGAGAACGGCGCCCGTCAGCAGAGCACCGGCGAGCATGCGTACGGTCCGCATCAGCGGGTCCTCCTGACAGTGATGCGCCAGCGTGAGATCCAGCCCGCCAGCAGACCGGCGACGAGGCCGGTGAGCGTCAGGGCGGCGAGCAGCCACCACCCGCGGCCGAGGCCGAAGGCGGCCACGTCCGAGGCGGCACCGGGCGCGTCCACCACGTCGATCCGGAGTTCGACGGGCAGGCCGGGAGTGGACCGCACCGACGGGGGCGCCGAGAAGGAGTTGCCGACCTCCAGGCAGACAGTCTCCGGCTCGGGCTCGGCGCCGGTGTCGTCGAGCGGCGCCTTGGGGTAGCGCAGGCCCGTGGAGATCACGTCGGTGCGTCCGTGCCCGGCTTCCGAGCCCCGGACGATCTCGCGGCCGTGCTCGGTCACGGCGCGGAGGAGCACGCCGTAGTCCCGGTCGACGGCACGGTCGGCGGCGACCGTCACCGAGGCGCGCAGTTCCCGGCCGGGCAGGACGTCCACCCGGTACCAGCGGTGTTCGGAGAACCGCTCGCGGTCGGCGTACAGGCCGGGCTGGAGCAGGGGTGCGTCGCTGCAGCGGTCGGCGCCCTCGGTCCGTACGGGGACGGCGACCGGTTCGGCGGCGCGGTCCACGAGTTGTTTGACCCGGCCGGCGAGCTGGTCGGTGTGCTCCACGGCGGTGTAGGTGCCGCCGGTGGCCTCGGCGATGCAGCTGAGCTGACGGCGGATCTTGGCGTTCGGGACGAGGCCCAGGGTGTCGACGACCAGGTGCACGCCGCGTGCGGCGATCTCACGCGCCACCTCGCACGCGTCGGGTGGTGCGCAGGTGTCCTCGCCGTCGGAGATGAGGACGATCCGGCGGGTGCCGTCGCCGTTCTCCAGGTCCTCGGCGGCGGCGAGGAGGGCGGGGCCGATGGGTGTCCAGCCCGTGGGAGTGAGCGTCGCGACGGCCGTCTTGGCCTCGGTCCGGTTCAGCGGTCCGACCGGGTAGAGCTGCCGGGTGTCCCGGCAGCCGACCTTCCGGTCGTCGCCGGGGTAGGTGGCGCCGAGCGTGCGTATGCCCAGGTGGACTTCGTCCGGCACGGCGTCCAGGACCTCGTTGAACGCCTGTTTCGCCGCCGCCATCCGGGAGCCGCCGTCGATGTCCCGCGTGCGCATCGAGCCGCTCACGTCGAGCACCAGCTCGACCTGGGGAGGGTCCTGTGCGGCCGTCTCGTCGGCGGCGGCGCCGGCCGGGGCGGCGAGCCCGGCGACGAGTGCCGCCAGCAGGCCGCACACCCCGGCCGCCAGTCTGTGTCGTGTGATCATCGCCAGAGCGTACTGATCACCCGTCACCTCTCCCAAAACGAAGGCGAACGGAGCGGACAGCCGGGGGCGCGGAAGCCCCTGCCCGACTCACGGCCGGTGGACTCCCTGCGGTACGGGCACCACCGGCGCGGTGCCCACCCGCACGTCGTACCGTGCCCCGGCCGCGCGTGGCCGGGGCCGCCGGCCGGACCGCCCGCCCGCTCGGGTCAGGCCCGGGCTCCACACCCCAGGCTGAGGTGCCCCCACACCGCGACCACCAGAGTCAGCGCCGCGGAGACGGCGACGCCGAGACCGGCGTGGAGCAGCAGCAACAGGGCCCCGGCCGCCGCCCCGGCGGTGAGGCAGAGCACGGCTCCCGCCCGGCGGAACGCCAACCGGGAACCGCCGCCGCCGAGCCGCGAGTCCGCCGCCAAACCGGTCAGCGTCGAGGTGACGACGACGGTCGTCACCTCCTGGACGGCCAGTCGGCGTGCGGTCGCGGCCTGGGCTCCCATGGCGGTCGCGAGGAGGAAGGCGCCCAGCGGCGTGCTCACCTGCGGGGGCAGGCTCTCCCCGAGGAAGAGGAGCACCGCGACCGCCCCCAGCAGCGTCACCCCGACCATGAGGACCGCTGTCGTCGCAGTGGTCCACCGGCCGCGGTCCGAGCGACGCAGTACGCGGCCCGCGAGCGCGGCGCCCAGCAGGAAACCGCCGAGTGCGGTTGCCGGTCCCAGGACCGGCAGTTGGTCCGCTCCGGCGAGCCCCAGGCCCAGGATGACGACGTTTCCGGTCATGTTGCCGGCGAACACCCGGTCCAGACCGAGGTAGCCGATCGCGTCGATCATGCCGGTGACGAAGGTCAGCACGAACATCAGGCGGAGCATGCTCCGCTCGGTCTGCTGCGGGCGGGTGGACGCGCTCACCGGTTCTCCTCGTGGGCGTGGGCGAGCAGGCTCGCGTTCTCCTGTGTGGCCGGGCGTCTGCGACATCGTGGCGCGCGGCGGGCGGGCGTGCCCGAGGTCCTCGCCGCCGTTCGGCCGGAACGGTGCGAGGACGTCGGGAGCCGCGGCCCCGGCGGCCTCCCGCCGGGGCCGCGCTCAGCGCCCCGCCGCGTATCCCTGCATGCCCCGGGGGTTCGCGGCTCCGTACAGGCGGCCCGTGCCGGGTGCGCGCCCGACCGCGCAGAGGCGCCCGACCTCCCACTCCCCGGCACGCTGGACGACGTGGCCGCGTGCGGCGAGTTCGGCGAGCACCGCGTCACCGGTCCGCCCTTCGAGGACGACTCCGGCGGGACGGCTCTCGTGCGGGTAGAAGGAGCTGGGGGCGTGCGTGGAGTGGAACTGGGGGAAGTCGATCGCCTCCTGCAGGTTCATCCCGCCGTCGAGGACGTTGAGGAGGAAGTTCAGCTGCCACTGGTCCTGCTGATCGCCGCCGGGTGTGCCGAAGGCCAGAACCGGCTCGTCCCCACGGGTCACCACCGTGGGCGAGAGGGTGGTCCGGGGGCGCTTGCCCGGTGCCAGGGTGTTGGGCAGGCCCTCCTCGAGCCAGGCCATCTGCAGCCTGGTGCCCAGGGGGAAGCCGAGCTCCGGGATCACGGGGGAGGAGTGCAACCACCCGCCGCTCGGCATCGCGGACACCATGGTCCCGGCCCGGTCCACGACGTCGACGTGGACGGTGTCCGTCCGCGCCTCTCCGTGGGGAAGCGGGCCGTCGTCGAGCGTGCCGGCGGCGGGGCCGTCGGGGGCCACGGCGTTGGGCTCGCCGACGGCGCTGCGGAACACCTCCGCGATCACCTCCGGCGGGAAGGCCGGGAGCACCGGTTCACGGCCTTCCGGAGACCCGGGCCGCAACTCGCGGCTCGCCCGCGGACCCACCAGCCGGCGTCGCTCGGCGCAGTAGGCGGGTGAGAGGAGAGTGTCCAGGGGGACGTCCGGTGAGTCTCCGTACCAGGCGTCGCGGTCGGCGAAGGCCAGCTTGGAGACCTCGACGACGCGGTGGATGTGGTCGGCGGTCCCCGGTGCGAGGTCCTCGTCACCGGCGAGCATGCCGAGTTGCTGGAGCAGCACCGGGCCCTGCGACCACGGTCCCGGCTTGTGCACCCGGTGACCGCGGTAGTCGACGCTCACGGTGTTCTCGTAGGAAGGGCGCCATCCCGCGAGGTCGTCGGCGCGGAGCAGACCGCGCCGACGCTCTCCGGTCGAGTCGACGACCTCGGTGGCGCAGAAGGCGGTCATCGCCCGTGCGATCCCGCCGGTGGTCCACTCCTCCACGGCACGGTCGATCCCGGCCTCGCGGGTTCCGCCGGCCGCGGCCGCGACGAGACGTTCGAAGGTGTCGGCCAGCGCCGGATTGTGCAGGAACTCGCCCGGTCGGGGGGCTCGCCCGTGCGGCAGGTGAACGGCGGCCGAGGTGGTCCAGTGCGTGGTGAAGAGGCGCTGGACCTTGGCGATGTACTCGCTGATCTTCTGCGTGACCGGGAAGCCGTGCCGCGCGTGCCCGATGGCGTAGTGCAGCACGTCGGCGAGCGGGAACGTCCCCTTGTCGCGGAGCAGCGTCAGCCAGCCGAGGGTGGCCCCGGGGACGGCCGCCGCGAGGGTGCCGGTGCCGGGGATCGCGCTCAGGCCGAGCTCCCGGAAGTGACCCACGGTGGCGGCGGCGGGCGCCGGCCCCTGCGCGCAGAGCACCGTGGGGCGTTGCCCCGGAGCGGCGAAGATCAGCGGCAGGTCGCCTCCGGGACCGTTCTGGTGGGGTTCCACCACCTGGAGCGTGAATCCCGCGGCGACGGCCGCGTCGAAGGCGTTGCCGCCGCGCTCCAGGACGCTCATGCCCGCTGCGGAGGCGAGCCAGTGGGTGGACGAGACCATGCCGAAGGTGCCGCTGAGCTCCGGTCGTGTGGTGAATCGCATGACCTACTCCTCCTACAGGCCCATGAGTTCGTGCACGCCGAGCGCTCCGTAGACGGCGAGGCCGCCGGCGAAGGCCACGTTGGTGAACCACCTGTTGCGGTGCGCGCCCGGCATGCCGCGGGAGTTCATCAGGTAGAGCAGGCCCGCGATGAGGGTGGGCATGAACACCGCGCCGAGGGCGGCGTAGACGAGCACGATGACGACGGGTGCGTCGAAGGCGAGGAGCCCGAGGGACGGAACGGCCATCCAGAGCAGGTAGAGACGGAACGGCCGGGTCTTCTCCGGATCGCCGATCTCGGTGTCCTGCTCCCGGAGGACGTGCACGATGTCGGTGAACACGTTGCACAGTGCGTTGTAGCCGCCGATGAGCGAACTGAAGACGGCGGAGAACATCCCGATGAGCAGCAGCCACATGGCGACGGCCCCGAACTCCTCCGCGAAGGGCTCGGACAGAGCCCGGAGGCCGTCGACCCCCCGGATTCCGTCGAGGCCCGCGGTGAAGGCCGCACCGACGACCATCATCGCCACCATGAAGACGAACGTCATCGCGTAGCCGATGACCAGGTCGACGCGCATCGCCCGCATGCGGGACGTCCCGCTCCAGCCGTGCTGCGCGGCCCAGCGGCTGTAGGAGAGCAGGCTGATCGAGCCACCGACCCCGCCGATGATGCCGAGCACGTAGAAGGCGCCGGCCGAGCCGCCGAAGGACGGCGTGAATCCGTCCAGCAGCGTCCCGAGGGACGGGCGCGCCGCGAGGGCCGCGCCGACCGTCGAGACGAACATCAGGCCGACGAAGACGCCCATGATCCTCTGGAAGAACCCGTAGCGCCCGACCCAGACCAGCAGGGTGCCGATCAGCTGGAAGCAGACGGCCGCCACCCAGACCGGAAGCCCGGGGGCCATGGCGTTGACGATGAGGCCGCCGGCGCTCGCGATGGCGCCGCCGTAGAAGAAGCCGAGGAAGATCGCGAAGACGCCGAAGAAGCCGATGTACCACCGACCGATGCGGAGGAGGCCGCGGAGCGGCGTGACGCCGGTGGCCAGGTACCACCGCCCGATGGACTCGGTGACGATGAACTTGATGAGGGCTCCCAGGAGCACGGCCCAGGCGAGGGTGAGCCCGAAGCTGGCGCCGGCGTTGAGCGAGGTGATGAGGTCGCCCGCGCCGACTCCGGTGGCGGCCATCACCAGCCCGGGGCCGACGATGCGCCGCCAGAGCGACGGTTTCCGGGAACTGCGTACCGCTGTGGACTCCGCACGGGAGTTCGCCTGAGTCATGGTGCTCCGCCTCGCCGTTCAGTGATTGGTCCAACCATCAGACCTGTTACGATCTGTGTCAACAGCTGGGGACGGGCGAGGAGCGCCGCGTGAAGTGGAACGACGTCGGTCAGGGCTGGAGATCGGTCGGGCACAAGCTCGCTGAGGAGATCGAGCTCATGGTCGCCCAGGGCCGGCTCACCGTCGGTGAGAAGCTGCCGCCCGAGCGGGCGCTGGCCGAGACCCTGGGGGTGTCGCGCACGACACTGCGCGACGCCCTGCGCGAACTGGAGATCAAGGGGCTGGTGTCGCGTCGTCCCGGTCGTGGAACCGTCGTCACTGTGCCCACCGACGCCGACCGCAACCTGGCGTTCTCCCGTCGCGCTCAGGCCGCCACCACCTCGTTCCGGGACGTCATGGAACTCCGTCAGACCGTCGAGCCGGGATGCGCCTTCCTCGCGGCCTCGCGGATCACGGCCGGGCAGATCGGCCGCCTCGACGCACTCGCCGAGGCCGCAGCCGCCACGGACAACCCCCGGGCCCTCGGCGAGCTGGACGTGGAGTTCCACAAGCTGATCGCCGCGGCCTCGTCCAATCCGCTGATCGTCGAACTCTTCGAGAGCATCGGTGAGCTGAGCGCGGAAACCCGCCGGATCGGCTTCCAGAGCCCGCTCCGCAAGGACGTCTCCTGGGGCGGCCACGCGCGCGTCCTCGACGCGCTGCGGCAGAACGACGGCGCAGCCGCCCGTGAGGCCATGTCGCGGCACCTGTCGGACGTGGTCGAGGCCGTCGTCGACCAGACGGCTGCCTCGCCGACGGGACGGCAGCCGGGGCGCTGAGCAGCCCACCTGGAGACGGCACGCCGGGGCTCCGTCGTCACCCGATGCGGCCCCACGCCTGGCCCTGGCCAACCTGCGCACCGACGTGCGGGTGCTGCGGCTCGACGGCTACGCGCCGTCCCGGCGCATCCTGCTCGCCCGGCTCGCGCCCCGCGTCCCGACGCCCGCCGAGGAGGCCATGACCGACGTGATCCTCCAGGTGGGGCGGACCGTTCCGGGGGCGTCGGGCCCGCGAGGGGAGACCGGGCAGCGCTGAGACTCGGATCAGCGCTGAGAAAGCGGAGCCGGGACCTCCTGGAGAACCCAGCCGTTCCCGTCGGGGTCGTCGAAGAAGGCGAACGAGTTCCAGGTCTCGCCCCGGCCCTCCTCCCAGCCGTTCGGGCCGACGTGCTGGACGGGGCTGACGTCGACGCCGCGTCCGGTGAGGTCGGCGTGCGCGGCGGTGATGTCGGTGACGCAGATCTGCACGGCGCGCAGCGCGCCGGGCTCCATGTCGGACTGGCTCGGGGAGCTGGGCATGCCCTGGGAGAGAGCGAGGGAGCAGCGGGAGCCCGGCGGGGTGAGCTGGACGATGCGGATGCCCGGAGCGACCTCGGTGTCGAGATCGACGGGGAAGCCGCAGCGGTCGGCGTAGAACTCCTTGGCCCGGTCGATGTCGGTGACGGGGACGACGATGACCTCGATGGTGTAGTCCATGGGTCCTCCTTACTCCTCTCCTCGGCGAGTGTCAGCAGACGGGCCCCGCGTCGGCCCAGAAGACCAGTTCGGGCCAGGTCTGAGGTCCGACGAGACCGTCCACGGTCAGGCCGGCGCACCCCTGGAAGCGGCGCACGGAGTCGTCGGTCACCGGGCCGAAGTCGCCGTCCTCGGGGATGGACGCCCCGGACAGGGCGAGGTTGAGGTAGCACTGGGCCTTCACCACGGCCGGCCCGGAGGAGCCCTGCTGGATCGCGGGTTGCGCGGTGGTGGCCAGGCACGCCTCCCCCTGCGGAGCGACGTCCGGCGGCGGGGCGACCGTCGTGGTCCCGGGCGCGGACGGCGGTGACTCCGGTGCCCTCTCGGTCACGGTGGCGGAGGGACGTTCGGTGACGGTACGGGTCTCGGCAGGCTCCTCGGCGGGCTCCTCGGCAGGCGCGGAGGGCGCCGTCGTGGTGGTACCCGGGCCGTCCCCGGACGGGTCGCCGGAACCACCCCCGGTGCAGCCGGCGACGGTGAGGAGCACGGCCAGAAGCACGGCCGGCAGAAGCGGCAGAATCGCGTTCGAGCGGCGCATACGCATCGCCTCCGAGAGCACCGGGAGGACCGGGAGGAGGATCGGGAGCCGGCCACTCCAGGCTGCGCCCGCGCCCGGCACCCCGCATCCCGGGCGGGCAGGGGCGGCCTCCTCGCCGCGCAGGCTTGAACCTGACGTCGGAGGAGGTCGTAGCGTCGGGAACACCGCTGGCGAAACCGGTGGTTCCGGGATGTTCCGGACGAGGAAGCGAGGACGTCATGGCCTGGAAGGTGGGAGAGCTGGCCCGGCCCACCGGCCTGACGGTGCGCACGCTGCACCACTACGAGCGGATCGGCCTGCTCACGCCGTCGGGACGTACGGGAGGCGGGCACCGGCTGTACGACGAGGCCGACGTGACGCGGCTGTACCGGGTCGTGGCGCTGCGGGAGTTGGGGCTGTCACTGGACGCCGTGGGCACCGCGCTCGCCGGCGAACTGGACCTGGCCGACCTGCTGCGCAGCCACCTGGAGCACGTCGGGCAGCAGCTCACCGCGCTGCGCGCCCTGCACGCGCGGCTGTCGACGCTGGTGTCGGCAGCGAGCAGATCCAGCGCGAGTACGGCAGCCCGTCGGAGCACTGATCGCCTACGTCACCCGTGCCCGGGAGGCCGCTGCGGACTGACTCCTCTCCCGGACCGCCCGCACACGTGAGCGGGCACGGGAGGCACGCCGACGCCGCGTGAGGGTGCGGCGTGACCGGCACCCGCCCCGCAGCCGGACGCCGGGCATGGCGATCGATTGCACAACTGGCAACGGGAGTTATCGGCCAGAGTGCCGATCCCCCGGCCCGCCGCGGCGCGTTCGGGCCGAGACGGCGGCTCACCCGCCGCTCCCGCGCCGCGGCAACGCCTCCGCCCGCTCGGAGAACCGCATGGCGCACCCGTGGCGCCTGGCAGAGACGGCGCTGCCCGAGGGCCTGCCCCTGAAGCTGTTCGACATCCAGCGCTCGGCGAGCGTCTTCGCCGAGCCGGACCGGCTGCCCGACGGTCGAAGGTCGAGGTGCCGTGGCTGAAGTGGGCCTCCGTGGTCGCGCCGAACGAGTGGGCGCGACCGGGCGCTCGGCGCCTTCCACGTGTACGCGCATCTGGCGCTGTTCCGGCGGGCGCTCCAGACGCGGATGACGCCGGAACTCGTCGCCCGGTTCGGGGCGCCGGAGGCGGACTACCCGCCCTCGCTCTACCGGTTCGCGCCGAGACCCCGGCCCGAGCACCCGGCTACGGGCACCCGTCCAGCCGCCGCGCCGCCGGGGCGCCACCACATCACCCGAACGGGCCTTTCCGGCAGGACACGCTCTCCCCCGCTTGCGACGGTGAACGGGCCGACGTGAGGAGGGTCAATGTCTGAGCACACGGCTACGGAGCGCACCCCGCGCCGCCGCGGCTACCGGGCAGGGCTCGGTGGCGAGATGCTCGCCGAGTTCCTGGGTACGTTCGTCCTGCTGCTGCTGGGAACGGCAGCGGTGGCGGTCGCGGTCGTGGGCCTGCCGGGCTCGGGGCGCCAGACCTCCGACTTCGGTCCGGCGAACTGGCTCATCATCACCTGGGGCTGGGGATTCGCCGTCGTCTTCGGCGTGTACGTCGCGGGCGGCGTCAGCGGCGCGCACATCAACCCCGCGGTGACCCTCGCCTTCGCGGTGCGGCGGGCGATCCCCTTCTCGAAGGTGCTCCCCTACTGGGGCGCCCAACTCGTCGGCGCGTTCTGCGGCGCGGCGGTCACCTACTCCTGCTACCGCTGGGCCATCGACGCGGCGAACCAGGCGGCAGGCATGACACGCGAGGAGTCGTTGAGTACGTACTCCATCTTTGCGACCTTCCCCGCCGAGTACTTCGGCGGCGGCATCTGGGGGCCGTTGCTGGACCAGATCGTCGGCACCGGCATCCTGCTACTGCTGATCTGCGCCCTGATCGACCAGCGCAACCTGGCGCCCGGGTCCAACATCGGCCCCTTCATCACCGGTCTGATCGTGACGGTGATCGGCCTGACCTTCGGCACCAACGCCGGCTACGCCATCAACCCGGCCCGCGACTTCGGGCCGCGCCTCTTCACCTACTTCGAGGGCTGGGGTGCGATCGCCCTGCCGGGCACCTTCGACTGGTTCAGCGGCTACTGGTGGATTCCGATCGTCGGCCCGCTCATCGGCGGCATCGTCGGCGTCCTGGTCTACGACCTGATCATCTCCCCCGTCCTCAAGGCCCGCCTCGCCGCAGGCGAGGCCCCCGAGGAGGGCCGCGCCCCCGAGTGACCCCAGGAGCGGCGCACCGTTCGCCCCCGTGCCCCAGGGCACGGGGGCGAACAGCATGCGCACGACCGCCGCCGATGCGGCCAGGCATGGGTCGGCCGGGCCTGCTGACACAGCGGTGGCCCGGCGGAAGGTTCCGCCGGGCCACCGCTCAGGCTCTGAAAGGGGGCGCTCCTCTGGCCGCGTCGTCCAAGGCGTGGGGGGTCACTTCCGGAACGCCTCCCGCGCGCGGAGAGCGACGCGTCGTACGTCCGCCGCCGTCGAGGTGCGGGAACGACCGCCTCGTGGGGCGGCGGTCGTGCGTCCGTGGCCACGGGTGCGGGCCTGGCGGAGGGTGTTCTCCACGAGGCTCCGGGCCTTGTGCGCCTTGGCCGAAAACGTGCTGTGCGATGCCATGGTCGCGCTCCTCGTTTCGTGAGCCGTTTCCTTGACAGTGGTTCACGTGCCCGGGTCACGGACCGGTAAACGTGGTGTTCTCTCAGCGGCCTTCGTGGGTGACGTGGAAGCGGAGGCCGGCGCGGACGAGGCGGTCGGTGAGGGCGGGACCCATGGCGGTGGCGGTGGTGAGCTGGCCGGTGAGAGCGGGGAGTTCGTCGTGGGCGAGGCAGAGCGCGGACTCGGCGAGCATCTTGGCGGTCTCGTCATAGCCGGGGTCGCCGCCGGACACCTCGGTGGCGATGCGGCGGGGGCCGTGTGCGGTGAGGGCCTCGGCGAGGAAGCGGACGGAGAAGGTGCTGCGGGCGCGGCGCTCCTCGGAAGGGCCCTCGCCGGAGCCGAGCCGGGAGGTCAGGGCGCGGCGGGCGGCGGGGAGTTGGGCGAGTGCGACGAGTCCGGCGGTGCCGGCGAGGCCGCCGAGGGCGACGGGGAGCCGTCGGACGGCGGCGGCGTGCCGGTAGCGGAAGTCGGGGCCGTAGCGGTCCAGGGCGGCGGCGGAGCGGGCGACGACCTGCGGGTCGACGGTGGGCAACGGCACGGCCCAGCTGCGCAGGAGGGGGACGCGACGGATGCCGCCCGTGGGGGTGGAGACGCGGCGGTCGGTGGGCCAGGGCTCGACGCGGCGCCGTTCGCGCGCGGCCTGGAGCATCTGCGGGCCGCGCGCGAAGGCGTCGAGGGCGGAGGCGAGGGTGCCGCCGGAGAACCGGGCGTCGGCGGTGACGTAGCCGTCGATGCGCAGCGGTA
This sequence comes from Streptomyces sp. RKND-216, assembly GCF_004795255.1. Lineage (NCBI taxonomy): Bacteria > Bacillati > Actinomycetota > Actinomycetes > Kitasatosporales > Streptomycetaceae > Streptomyces > Streptomyces sp. RKND-216. The sequence continues at coordinate 1,640,992 of NZ_SSBQ01000002.1, forward strand.
CGCCCTCGGGGAGCAGGCCGACGGTGTACTGGACACCGAGGTCGTGCGGGACGGAGTCGAATCCGCAGGCGTGGACGAGGCGGGCGCCGCTGCGGCGGGCGGTCTCGTGGTGGCGGACGTAGGTGCGGTCGATGAACTCGGGCTCGCCGGTGAGGTCGACGTAGTCGGTGCCGGCTTCGGCGCAGGCGGCGACGAGTTCCTCGCCGTGGCGGAGGTAGGGGCCGACGGTGGTGAGGAGGACGCGGGTGGCGGCGGCGAGGCGGTGCAGGGCGGGCGTGTCCGTCACGTCGGCGTCGAGCAGCGGGAGTTCGGCCCATGCGGGGCGGATGCCGGCGAGTTCGGCGCGCACGGCGGCGAGCTTGTCGCGGTTGCGTCCGGCCAGGGCGACGCGGCAGTCGGCGGGCGCGTTCGCGGCGAGGTAGCGGGCGGTGAGCCGACCGGTGAAGCCGGTGGCGCCGAACAGGACGAGGTCGTGCGGGCGTTCGGTTGCGCGGTTCTCGGGCACGGCGGCTGCTCCCTGGGGTCGTGCGAGTGGCTGGCACGGGTTTCCAGGGGCAGCCTATGCCTTGTTACCCCTCGGTACGCTGCCAGGCCGTGGCGCCGAGCCGGCCCGTGTCGCCGAGGTCCAGGCCGCCGTCGAGGGCGACCACCTGCGCCGGCCCGCCGGGCGCCGGGGCGACGGAGAGGTAGGGGGCGTGTACGGCCGGAACGGTGGACCCGGTGACGGTGTTGCGCCAGGCCAGGGTGGTCTCGGCGGAGTCGCCGGGGGCAAGGGTGAACCGGCCGGGCTCCTCGGCGCCGCCGACCCCGGCGCTGATGTCGTCGGTGCCGCGCAGAACCTCGACGTCCACCCGATCGTGGTCGTCGTCGAGGACGGTCAGGGACGGGTAGCCGCTCAACTCGTACGGCGCGCCACCGCAGTTGGTGAGGGTGAGGCTGGTGGCGCGCAGGCCCATGGCGGCGTCGACGAGACCCGTGGTGACCCGCAGGCCGGACGGCGGGCACGCGGTCGGCGCAGCCGCCGAGGGCGGCGCGAGGGAGGGGGCGGAAGGGTCGCCCGGGCCGGGCGGGGCCGTGGTGGTGGCGCGCGGTGCGGGAGTGCGCGCGGGATTCGCCTCGCGTTCGAGTTCGGCGCCGAGGCCGCAGCCGGTCAGCGTGGCGAGGAGCAGACCCGCCAGGACGGCAGGGGCGGCGGGACGTGCGGAGCGGAGAAAGGTCACGGAAAGATCATCGCACCGCGGTGCCAGCCGGAGTGGGGGTCCCGGCCGGCACCGCGGGGCTCACGGCAGATTCAGCAGCCGTTGAGGATGCCGCTGAGGGCGCTCTTCTCGGCGCTGTCCACGGTGAGGTTCCATTCGTGCTTCACCCACACCCACATGCGCGCGTACATGCAGTGGTAGCCGGTGCTGGGCGGCAGCCACTCGGAGGGGTCACGGTCGCTCTTGGACTGGTTGGAGTTGTCCGTGACGGCGATCAGCTGGGAGGTCGACAGGTCGTTGGCGAACGACTCGCGGGACGCGGTCGACCAGCCGCTGGCGCCGGAGCGCCAGGCCTCGGCGAGCGGCACCATGTGGTCGATGTCGACGTCGCTGGGGGCCTCGGACCAGACGCTGTCGTAGACGGAGTACCAGCGGCCGCTGGTCGGGTAGCAGTCGCTGCCGGTCGAGACGCCCTCGCCGTCGCGCTTGAGGACGGTCTCGCGGGTGTCGCAGCTGTTGCCCTGGCTCGACCAGTGGGGGAACTTGTCGCGGTCGTAGCCGCTCATCGAGCCCTCGCCGCTCTCGGTGAGCCCGGCGAGATAGCTGCGGGCGGTGGCGGCGCTGGGCGGGGCGGGGGGATAGGCGTGGGCCGGTGGGCCGACGAGGAGGTTCGCGAACGACAGCAGGCCGACGAAGGCCGCGAGCGTGGCGAGGTGTCGACGCGCGTTGAACGCACGGCGCGCGGGGGGTATGCGCGTGCTTGTCATGGCACTCCCGGATGGCGAGTTGGGGGGGAAACGGACCGGCGCGGCTCCGGGGTTGCCCGGGGCCGTGCCGTCCGGCTGCTTGCCTCGCGCAACAGAGTGACGGCATGCGCATGCCATAGCAAGGGTCGGCGCATGGCCCGTGGGTGAACGCCCGGTACCGGGACGGGCCCTGCGGCGCGGCGCTCCGGTCGTACCGCCCCGAAACGGCGGAAGCCGCGCGCCCGGCCGGGACCGGGGGGCCGCACAGGCGACGTGGACACGTAGACTCTCCGGCGCCGACCTCGGGGAGCCCGGGCGGCGGCCGGATGTCCCTGACCTGAAGGAACGCTGCACGATGACGACCGCAGACCGGGCCGATGCGCCGATCTACGCCAGTCTTGTCCAGGAGCACGGCGACGTACTCAGCGAGGCCCGCCGGGTCGCCGAGCAGGCACAGCGGGACGTGTCCGCGGTGATGGACTTCAGCCGGACGACGTCCCTGTCGGGCGGCCCCGGGGCCCGCTGAGGGCGGGCGCTTCCGCGTCACGCGACGGGGTGGGATTTCGATCCAGGGGTCTGCACCCCCGTGTCAGACCCCTGGATCTGTTTTTCCGAGTAAACAGTGACGCAGAGTGTATGCGCAAGGCACGGTTCAGCGTCCGGCGGGTGTGTGATCCGTGAAGCTTTGGATACGGTGGTACATGCAGGCATACGGCGGACTGGGGGCTGCGGATGAGTGGCGCGGGCATACCTGGCGAGGATGAACCGCGGTCCCTCGCCGAGAAGATCACCTGGTTGCTGCACAACGCCTTTCCGTCCGGCGGGCGTTCGGACGAAGCGGTGCCGTCCGACCGTCAGGTGGTCCGCGCCGTCAACGAACGCGCCGGCCGGCACGTCATCGGCCACACCACCTTCTGGAAGCTGCGTACCGGCAAGATCAACCCGGAGACCGGGGAGCCCTACACCGCTTCTGAGGACATGCTGGAAGGCATCGCCGCCTTCTTCGACGTGGACCCGAGGTTCTTCAAGTCCCGCAGCGAGGTCGTCGGCCAGGTCGTCGAGTCGCTGCGTTTCCTGCGCTCGGTGCACAACGGCGACATCACCGGCATCGCCGGACGCGGTCTCGGCGAGGAGGGCCTGAGCCACGAGCTGATGGCCTTCATGAACGAGGTGCTCGCCGAGTCCCGCCGGGACGACGTGGCCCGGCGCGCGGATGCGGAGCGAGGCGGCGCCGGACGGGACGACGGGCGCGGGCGGGACTGAGGTTTTTCCGCCCTGCTGGGGGCTGGATCAGGCCACCCCCTGGCGTTCGGCCCGCGGATAGGGCAAGATCGGTTCCACGGCCCGCCCGGTGTGCATCCCCCGTCGCACCGGGCGGGCCTTCTGCATGCCGGGACCGGCGCGGTACCGGCCGACGTCGCCGCCGCGCGGCCCTCACGCGGCCCGGTCGTCTCAGTCGTGCGGCACGACCGCCACCGGACAGGCGGCGTGGTGCACGGCCGCGTGCGCCACCGGCCCGATGCGCGGGCCCAGCGCCGTACGGTGCTTGCGGCAGCGGCCGACGACCAGCAGGTCCGACCCCTCCGCCTCGTGGACGACCGCCTGCGCTGTGCCCTCCAGCCGCAGCGCGGCACGAAGTTCGACGCGCGGATGGCGTTCCGCCCAGGGCCGAACCAGCTCCCGCACCTCGCCCTCCACCTCCTTGCGGTACTGCACCGCGATGTGCGGCACCACCGGGCCGCCGGGCACGTACACGTGCGACGGGAGCCTGATCGCGTGCACCACGTGCAGCGGCAGGCCGGTGACCTCGGCCGTCTCGAAGGCGAACCGCAGCAGGTTCGCGTAGTCGTGGTCCAGGCCGAGCGCCACCACCACCCGCGGGCCGTGCGGGTGCACCTCCTCCTGCTCGGGCTCGTGCGCCGTGCCGGCCTCCCGCGCCTCCGGGTCCTCCTCGGCGCGGACGAGCACGACGGGGTGTTCGGCGCGGGCGACCGTGCTGAGGCTGACGCCGCCGAGGAAGAAGCTGGGCAGCCGCCGGGTGCCGTAGGAGCCGAGCACCAGCATCCGCGCCTCGGCGGACACCGTCAGCAGCGCCTCCTCCGGTTCCCCGGCGATCACGTCGGTGATCACGTGCAGATCGGGTCGGCGCCGCAGTACGTCGTCCCGCGCAGCGTCCACGATCTCCCTGCCGGTGGGGCCCGGCGGCATCGCCTCCGGCTCCGGCCGGGAATCCGGCTCCCGGGCGTGCACCAGCCGCAGCGGGACCCGGCGCAGCCCGGCCTCCGCCGCCGCCCAGTGCAGGGCGGCCGTGGCGGCCGGGGAACCGTCCAGCCCCACCGCGATCACGTTCGTCCGCTCGTCGTCCGTCACGGCCCGGCGAGTACCCCGGCCGGACGACCTGTACCACTTCGGAGGAGACCGACCGACGTCACCCGAACGGCTGCGTCGATGTGTGCGATGTCGCTGGTCGCGGCGCACCGTAGTGCACATGTGGCGGCCCAGGCTCGCGCTCGCCGTGGTGTGTCTCCCGCTGGCGGTGCTGGTGCGGTGGGGTGCCCCGGCCGTGGACTCCGGCGCCCTGCCCCGGGCGGAAGAGACCGCGGACAGGCCGGCGGCGCCGCGTCCCTACGTGGTCCCGCGGGTGGCGTGGGGCGCGGACGAGCAGATGGTGCGCGAAGCCCCGGCGTACGTCGACCGGGTCCGCGCCGTCGTCGTCCACCACACCGACCACGTCAACGGCTACGACTGCGACCACGTCCCGGCCCTGCTCCGCGGCCTCCAGCGCGACCACATCGAGAGCGAGGGCTGGGACGACGTCGGCTACCAGTACGTCGTCGACCGCTGCGGCACCATCTACGAGGGCCGCGGCGGGGACGGCGCGCACACCGTGCGGGGTGCGCACACCAAGGGCTTCAACAAGGAGACGGTCGGCATCGCGGCGCTCGGCACCTTCGACGAGGGCACTCACGTGCCGCGCGCGATGCTCGACGCGATCGCCGCCGTGGCCGCCTGGCAGCTCGACCCGGGCGCCGACCCGCACGGACGGGTCCGTCTCACCTCGACCAACGACGCCAGCCGCTACCCGAAGGGCGCCGGCGCCACGTTCGACGTGATCACCGGACACCGCGCGGGCTACGAGACGAACTGCCCCGGCGACGCACTCGTGGCGAAGCTGCCGCTGCTCCGCGACGAGACGGAGCGGCTCCGCGACGCGACGGAGCTGCGCCGCGGCTGAGGTGCGGCGCCCGGCCGGGAGGATCACCGTCTTCCGCCGGGGTGCGGCTGCCGTGCGGCGGCCCGGGTACTCGTTCGATGTGCCGGGGCGCCCCCGCCAGTCGCCCCGGCCAGGCCCGTACGACGACGAGCGCGGCAGCGCGTGAGAGAGCGACGAGGAGTGGCACATGAGCGCAGCGCAAGGCACGAGCCCGCGCGCGGTGCTGTTCGACGTGGACGGCACCCTCGTGGACACCAACTACCTGCACGCCGTGACGTGGTGGGAGGCGTTCCGGCAGGCCGGTCACACTGTGCCCATGCCGGACATCCACCGGTCCGTGGGCATGGGCGCCGACCGGCTGATCGGTCACCTGCTCGGCGACCAGCGGGACCGCGACCAGGACGCGCGGATCAGCACCGCGCACAAGGTGCTGTACGCGGAGTACTTTCCCAGGCTGGCCGCACTTCCCGGCGCGGCCGATCTGCTGCGGGCGGTCGCCGGGAAGGGGCTGCGCGTGGTCCTCGCCAGCTCCGCGGGCGGCGGCGAACTCGCTGCGATGCGGGCCGCGATCGACGCGGACGACGTGATCGGCGCGGCAACGAGCGGAGACGACGTCGACGCCACGAAACCGGCGGCGGACCTGGTCGAACAGGCGCTGCGACGGGCCGGGGTCCCGGCGGATGAGGCGGTGTTCGTCGGGGACACGGTGTGGGACATGAAGGCGTGCGGGAAGGCGGGGGTGGCGGGGGTCGCGGTGCGGTCCGGTGGGATCGCGGAGGAGGAGCTGGTCGAGGCGGGTGCGATCGCGGTGTACGAAGGCCCGGCAGACCTGCTGGCGGCGCTGGAGCGGAGCCCGTTGGTCGGGCCGCGCGCCTGAGCAGTCCGCCGTCGGGACCCCCGAGCCGGACCCCTGCCCGCCACAGCCCGCCACGCACGGGGCGCGCCGCACGCGTCGTCAGGCGCCGATGGGGCCGGGGAGCGTGCTGAGGAAGAAGTCCCGGGCGGAGGTGGCGGCTTCGGCGAGGGTCCCCGGCTCCTCGAAGAGGTGACCGGCGCCGGGGACGACGCGGAGGGTGCAGGGGGCGGACAGCGCCTCCGCTGCCTGCTCGTTGAGGCGCAGGACCTCCGTGTCGAGACCGCCCACGACCAGCAGCACGGGCGGGCGGACCCGTCCGAGCGCCTGCCCGGCGAGGTCCGGGCGGCCGCCGCGGGAGACGACGGCGCGGACCGCGTCGGGGCGTTCCGCGGCGGCGGTGAGCGCAGCGGCGGCGCCCGTGCTGGCGCCGAACAGCCCCAGCGGAGCGCCCGCGGTGTCCGGACGCGCCCCCAGCCGGTCGACGGCCGCGACGAGACGCCCCGCGAGCAGGGGGATGTCGAAGCGCAGCTCCGCGGTGACCACGTCGGTGCGTTCCTCCTCCCCGGTGAGCAGGTCGAACAGCAGTGTCCCCAGGCCCGCTTCCTGGAGGACGCGGGCGACGGCGCGGTTGCGGGGGCTGTGCCGCGAGCTCCCGCTGCCGTGGGCGAAGGCGACGATGCCGCGGGGCTCCGGCGGGAGGACGAGGTCGCCGTCGAGCACCGCGCCCCGGCCCACCTCGAGGTGCAGGGGAACGGAGCCGGTCATGGCCCCTCCCCCGGAGACGGGGTGGGCGGAGGGGCCGCGTCGCCGCGGGGCTCGCTCGGGACGGCGACGCCCGCAGGGGCCGTGCTGCGTCCGTAGTGGTGGGTGGCGAACATGTACAGCAGCCCGGCGCCCACCACGATGCCCGCGCCGAGGAGCACGACGTAGTCGTCGTACCAGGGCGCCTCGGGGGTGCGCGGCCAGGAGATGTTGACGAGGGCGAACAGCCCGTAGGCGAGGAAGTCCGCGTCGTTCACGGGCGTTCCTCTTCCACCGGGGCCGCCCCGGTGAGGAGGTCCGCGGCGCGTTCGGCGACCAGCAGGACCGTCACCATCGGATTGCCGGTGGGCATGGTGGGGAACACCGAGGCGTCCACCACGCGCACCCGCAGCAGCGGGGCGAGTACGGCGAGGGGGTCGTCCGACGTGCCCATCCGGCAGGTGCCGGCCGGGTGGTGGACGGTGTGTGCGGCGCGCCGGCCGTACTCGGACAGTTCGCGTTCGGTCTCCCGCTCGGAGCCGGGCGCCGGTGCAGCCCCCGGCGACCCACTCGTGCAGGTCCTGCGGCAGCGGCCGGAAGCTGATGAGCGTGTTGTGCGAGGAGCAGCCGCCGAGCACGCGGGCGCGGGAGTGCAGGGTGTGCGAAGAGCCGCGGGGCTGCTCCTCGATGTCGTACACCGCCTCACGCGACTCCGCCTCGTCGGTCGTCGCGCTCACCCCTTGAACCAGCCGGACGGCGCCGGCGCGAGGTTCTGGTAGATGTGCTTGGTCTCCTGGTATTCGCGCAGCCCGGCGACGCCGAGTTCGCGGCCGATTCCGGACCGGCCGAAGCCGCCCCACTCGGCCTGCGGCACGTAGGGGTGGAAGTCGTTGATCCAGACCGTGCCGTGCCGCAGCGCGTTCGCGACCCGCTGGGCGCGGCTCGCCTCGGACGTCCAGACGCCGCCCGCCAGGCCGTAGCGGGTGTCGTTGGCGAGGGCGACGGCGTCCTCCTCTCCGGCGAAGCGCTCGACGGTGACGACCGGGCCGAAGATCTCCTCCTGCACGATGCGCATGGAGCGGTCGCAGTTGGCGAAGACCGTCGGCTGCAGGAAGAAGCCACGGCTCAGCTCCGCCGTCTCGGGCCTGCGGCCCCCGGTGACCAGCGTCGCGCCCTCGGCACGGCCGGTCTTCAGGTACTCCTCGACCTTGCCGCGGTGTTCGGCGGAGCTGAGCGGTCCACTCTCGGTCTCCGGGAGCAGGCCGTCGCCCAGGCGGATGCGCGCGGCCCGTTCGGCGAGCTTCTTCACGAACCGGTCGTGGATGCCCTCCTGCACGAGGAGGCGGGAGCCGGCCGAGCAGACCTGCCCGGAGTGCAGGAACGCGGCGTCCAGGGCGTAGTCGAGGGCGGCGTCGGCGTCGCAGTCGTCGAAGACGATGTTGGGGTTCTTGCCGCCGAGTTCGAGGGCGACGGTCTTCACACCGTCGGCGGCGGAGGCCATGATGCGGCGTCCGGTGGCCAGACCGCCGGTGAACGACACCAGGTCGACCTCGGGGTGGGCGGTCATGGCGGCGCCGACGACGTCTCCCGCGCCGAGGACCAGGTTGACGACACCGGGCGGTACGCCGGCCTCGACGATGAGCCGGATCATCCGCACGGTGCTCAGCGGAGTGGTCTCGCTGGGCTTGAGGACGAAGGTGTTGCCGGCGGCGAGGGCCGGGGCGACCTTCCAGGATGCCTGGAGCAGCGGGTAGTTCCAGGGGGCGATCAGCGCGCAGACCCCGACGGGCTGGTGCACGACGCGGCTGAGCACGTCGCTGCCCACGTCCAGCACCCGGCCGCCGTCCTTGTCGGCGATCTCCGCGAAGTAGCGGAAGGCGTTCGCGACGTCCTCGACGTCGATGCGGGACTCGGCGAGGGTCTTGCCGGTGTCGAGTGTCTCGGTGCGGGCGATCTCCTCCTTGTCCCGCAGCAGGTACCGGTGCACCCGGTACAGCACGTCGGCCCGGGCCCGGGTGGGCAGGCCGGACCACGCGCCGGAGTCGAAGGCGCGGCGGGCGGCGCGCACCGCGTGGTCGACGTCCGTCTCGTCGGCGTCGTCCACGGTGGTCAGGACGGTGGCGTCGAACGGGTTGACGACGTCACGCCGGCCTCCGGCCACCGCCCGGACCCACTCCCCGTCGATGAACAGTTCGGGCACGTGACCTTCCCTTCCCAGTCTCCTCAGTCCACCCTCGTGCGGCGGCCGTGCCGTGACCACTCGGCACGGCCGACCGGGGGAACGCGCGTGTCGCGCCCGCCGGGCCGCGTGGACGGCGCGGGCGGCGGGGCGTCGCACGGGCGCACGGCCGTTCGGGCGCGGCGGTGCCCGCCACCCGGGTGTCGTCCCGGCGTGCCGCCGCCCGGGCGACGGCACGGCGCGGCCACCATGACGTCGGCGCGGCGCGCGGGGTACGGCGTCCCGGCCGGATTCGGTGGCGCGGAGGACCTGCATGGACACAAGCCGGGAGGACGTCGCGGCCCCGGGGACGAGGACCGCGGGCCCCGGACACGGACCGGGACGCGGCCGACGGCTCCCCGACTGGATCAGCACCACCGACCACAAGGTGATCGGCAACCTCTACCTGGTCACGTCGTTCGGTTTCTTCCTCGCCGCGGGCCTGATGGCGATGCTGATGCGCGCCGAACTGGCACGGCCGGGCATGCAGGTGGTGAGCCACGATGAGTACAACCAGCTGTTCACGGTGCACGGCACGATCATGATGCTGCTGTTCGCGACGCCGACGTTCGCCGGCTTCGCCAACGCGATCATGCCGTTGCAGATCGGCGCGCCGGACGTGGCGTTCCCCCGGCTCAACGCGCTGACCTACTGGCTGTTCCTGTTCGGCGGACTGATGGTGGTCGGCGGCTTCCTGACGACCGGTGGTGCGGCGCCGTTCGGCTGGTTCGCCTACGCGCCGCTGCACAACGCGACCTACTCTCCGGGGGCGGGGGGCGACCTGTGGGCGATGGGTCTGGTCGTGGCGGGCCTGAGCACCATCCTGGGGTCGGTCAACTTCATCACCACGATCATCTGCCTGCGCTGCCCGGGGATGACGCTGTTCCGGATGCCGCTGTTCACCTGGAACGTGTTGTTCACCTCGATCCTGGCGCTGCTGGCGTTCCCGGTGCTGAGCGCGGCGCTGCTCGCGATGGTCGCGGACCGGGAGTTCGGCGCACACGTTTACGACTCGGCGAACGGCGGCGCCCTGCTGTGGCAGCACCTGTTCTGGTTCTTCGGGCATCCCGAGGTCTACATCGTGGCGCTGCCGTTCTTCGGGATCATCAGCGAGATCATCCCGGTGTTCGCTCGCAAACCGCTGTTCGGGTACGTGAGTCTCATCGGGGCGACGATCGCCATCACCGGGCTGTCCGCGACGGTGTGGGCGCACCACATGTTCGCCACCGGCGCCGTACTGCTGCCCTTCTTCTCGCTGCTGTCGTTCCTCATCGCGGTGCCGACCGGGGTGAAGTTCTTCAACTGGATCGGGACGATGCTGCGCGGTTCGCTCTCGTTCGAGACGCCGATGCTGTGGACGTGCGGCTTCCTCTTCACCTTCCTCTTCGGCGGGCTGACCGGCGTGCTGCTGGCGTCGCCGCCGATCGACTTCCACGTCACGGACACCTACTTCGTCGTCGGGCACCTCCACTACGTGCTGTTCGGGACGATCGTGTTCGCGACCTTCGCGGGCTTCTCCTTCTGGTGGCCGAAGCTGACCGGGCGCCTGCTGGACGAGCGCCTGGGGAAGATCCACTTCTGGACGCTCTTCACCGGGTTCCAGCTGACCTTCCTGGTGCACCACTGGCTGGGTGCCGAGGGCATGCCGCGGCGTTATGCGGACTACCTGGCCGCCGACGGCTTCACGACGCTCAACACCCTGTCGACCATCGGCGCGTTCCTGCTGGGGATCTCCACCCTGCCCTTCCTCTACAACGTCTGGAAGACCGCGCGCTCGGGCCGGAGGGCGACCCTCGACGACCCCTGGGGCTGGGGCCGATCCCTGGAGTGGGCGACGAGCTGCCCGCCGCCCCGGCACAACTTCCGCTCGCTGCCGCGCATTCGCTCCGAGTCGCCCGCCTTCGACCTGCACCATCCCGAGGTGGGGTGGCGCGCCGAACCGCCGGACCCCGGCTCCCGGGAAGCGGTGGGCGGTGGGCGGGACGGCGGCGCCGTCGAGGGGCGGAAGGGGCCGAACGAGTGAAGGCCGAGACATTCCTGTTCGCCGGGGTGGCGCTGTTCTTCGCCGTCACGGGTCTCGGCTACGCGTTCTGGAGCACCTTCGAACCCGTGGGGACGACCGCGCTGGCGGTGTCGTTCCTCATGTCCTCGCTGGTCTGCTTCTTCTGCTGGCGCCAGCACCTGGTGCGGGGGCAACGGCTTCAGGACCGCAAGGAGGCCGAGATCCACGAGGGCGCCGGCCCGCTGGACTTCTTCCCCGCGCGCAGCTACGCGCCGGTGGCCACCGCGATCGGCGTGACGGTACTGGCCGCCGGGGTGGTGTACGGCGTGTGGCTCGCCCTGATCGGCACCGGTCTCCTGGTGCCCGGTGTCGCCTGGTTCGTGTTCGAGTACCACGACCGCACGGCGTGAGATCCGCGAGGCGTTCCCGACCGACCGGGCCGCGGAGATCAACAGGTCACCGTGCCGCTTTTGCCCCATCATGCGGAGGGAGACGCCCACGGGTGGAGCACCACCGTGGGCGTCAGGGCGCCGCCCCCGCCGAGGTGCCCGCCCCCTTCATCCACGGCATTTCGCCTGCAACGAGGAGCGGAACCATGCTGATGGCACACCCCGCGTTTCTACGGGAGCTGGTCCAGCGCTACGAGACGCTGCTGAGCAAGGGCACCACGTCGTCCCGGCCCCAGCACCAGCGTGAGCTCGACGACGTCTCGTACACGCTGTGTGTGTCCACCGGAACCCGCTCCGTGGAGCATGCGCTCGCCCTCGCCCGGGAGCGGATCACCGCCGCCTCCTGAGCCGTCCCCAGGTGACGGTGCCCCGGACGCCCGCCCACGTCCGGGGCACCGTCGCGTACCGGGCGCCGCCCCGGTGCACTCTGGAGCGCGGACCGGCGGGGTGCAATCCGCGCGTGCACCGGCGACGAGCTGCATCCGCGGGGGTACGGGTGGCCGAAAGGGCTGCGGGACCGGAAGCGGAGCGAGAGGCGAGGTGGCGGATGCGGGTCGGACTGTTGCGGACCGTGGGAGCGGCGACCGCGGCGTACGGAGCGGCGGTGGCGGCCTGGCCGGACCTGCTGGCCCGTCCGTCCGGGCTGGTGGACGAGGACGGCCGGCCGGCACCGGACACCGGCGTGGCGTTGCGCCCGCTGGGCTTGCGCGACGCCGCGAGCGGCGTCGCGCTCGCGACCGCGCCCGAGGGAGCCGCCCTGCGCACGGCCGCGCTCGTGCGGATCGCGGCGGACTGGGGCGACTCGCTGCTGCTGGGTCTGACACTGCCGGAGCGCGACAAGCGGCTGAAGGCGGTCGCGGTGTCCGTCGGTTGGGGCGCGCTCACCGCGTACGGGCTGCTCAGCGGACCTGCGGGGAAGGGCGGGCACGGTGACCGTGGATGAGACCGCGGCACGGCCCGACGCGCTGATGCTGCACCGGACCGCGGCCTCTCCTCAGGCCGCGGTCCTCGTCCTGCACGGCGGCCGGGCGGACGGCCTGGACGCTCCCCCGCCGTGGAATCTGCCGGGCGCCCGGATGCGCCCCTACCTGCGCGCCGTCGCCCGTGCCACCGAGGGCCGCGACGTGGTGGTCGGCGCGGTGCGGTACCGGTACCGCGGCTGGAACGGCGTGCGGGGCGACGCCGCCCGGGACGCGGAACGGGCGCTGGAGGAACTGCGCGCGCTGGCCGGCCCGGTCCCGGTGGTGCTGGTGGGGCACTCCATGGGCGGCCGCGCCGCGCTGCGGGCGGCCGCCCATGACCTGGTGACCGGTGTCGTGGGGCTGGCGCCGTGGTGCCCGCCCGGCGAGCCGGTGGACCATCTGCGGGGCCGCCGGCTGGTGCTGCTGCACGGGAACCGCGACCGGATGACCGACCCGCGCGGCTCCTGGGAGCTCGCGGTGCGGGCACGGGTCGCGGGCGCGGAGAGCTGCCACCTGACGGTGGTGGGCGGCGACCACGCGATGCTGCGCCGGGCCGTCCTGTGGCACACCCGAACGGCCGAATCCGTGCGCGGGCTGCTCGGATACGGGCCACTGCCGGACGTGGTCGCCCGTGCGCTGGCGCGGACCGATGTGCCACCGCCGGGCGGCACGGGAACGGCGCTGCGCTGACGCTCCCCCGGGCGGGTGAACCACGCGCCCGGGGCTGGGAGTTGGACACGCCGACACGGCCTTGCCGTAGGGCGCGACGACGGGTGCGTGTGCAGAGAGTGACGAGTTGCGGTCACAAAGTAGGACATTTAGCGTGCTTCTTGTGCGAGCGTGACCGCCTTTTCACGGTTCGTGATCGCCTCCCTTTCCGCGGCCCCTCAGTCCCAGGGGCCCCGACCTCCCCAGGAGGGCACAGTGCTCCAGTCCACGATCAGCAAGGTGGCCATGGTCGCCGCCGGTGGCGCCGTGGCGGCCATGACCGCAGCGGGCCCGGCGACCGCCGTCGAGACGTCCGTTCCGGCGGCGCCGGCCGCGTCCACCCTTGAGAACCCCCTTCCCCAGCTGGGCGGCCACAGCCGCGTCTACTGGGGCAAGGTCATCGCCCGCACGGGCCTGAAGATCCGCAGCGGCCCGAGTCAGCACCACAAGTGGGTCGGCAGCCTGCACTACGGCGAGAAGGTCAAGATCCGCTGCAAGGTCAACGGCCAGTGGATCGACGGCAATCCCCGCTGGTACAAGCTGTACGACGGCAACTACATGTGGGCCTCGGCGCGCTACATCAAGAACATCGGCCCGGCCCCGCACTTCTGCAAGCACCGCTGACGCGGCCGGAATCCGGCCGAGTCCGAGCACACCGTGCCCCCAGCTGCCCGAGCGGCCTGGGGGCACGGTGGTGCCCGGAGGCGGGGGCACACGCCGCACCCGGGGCGGACGAAGTCGCGCGCGGGGTATTGACGACCTTGCTGACAGGCAGTCTCATAAGAGGGTCCGTGACGTGTGACCGTCGGTAACCCCTGTGAGGTGGGCCTCCCATGACGACATCGACCCTCGGCGGAACCGGCACCGACGCCGGGAGCGGGCGCGGAGCCGGAAACAGCACTGCGACGCTCCACGACGCGCTCGGACGGCTCAAGGACCGGGAGCAGGTGGCCGAACGCCTCCTGGCTTCCTCCCGCAAGCACTCCTTCGACCCGGACACCGAACTGGACTGGGACGCCCCGTTCGAGGACGGCAAGTGGTTCTGGCCGCCGGAGCTGGTCTCCCTCTACGACACCCCGCTGTGGCGCCGCATGCCGGAGGAACAGCGCCACGCGCTGGCCCGTCACGAGGCGGCGTCCCTGGCCTCGCTGGGCATCTGGTTCGAGATCATCCTCATGCAGCTGCTCACCCGCCACATCTACGACAAGCCGCTGACCAGTGCACACGTCCGCTACGCGCTGACGGAGATCGCCGACGAGTGCCGCCACTCCATGATGTTCGCCCGCCTGATCACCAAGGGCGGCGTCCCCGCGTACCCGGTCAGCCGGCTGCACCACAACATGGCCCGGGTGCTGAAGACCGTCTCGACCACCCCCGGTTCGTTCACCGCGACCCTGCTGGGCGAGGAGATCCTCGACTGGATGCAGCGCCTCACCTTCCCGGACGAGCGCGTCCAGACGCTGGTACGCGGCGTGACCCGCATCCACGTGGTCGAGGAGGCCCGCCACGTGCGGTACGCGCGGGAGGAGCTGCGCCGCCAGATGGCCGGCTGCCCGCGCTGGGAGGCCGAGCTCACCCGGATCAGCTCCGGGGAGGCCGCCCGGGTCTTCTCGATCTCCTTCGTCAACCCGCAGGTCTACACGGACGTGGGCCTGGACCGCCGCGAGGCCGTGGCCCAGGTGAAGGCCAGTGCCCACCGCCGCGAGGTGATGCAGCAGGGCGCCAAGCGGCTCACCGACTTCCTCGACGAGATCGGCGTGCTGCGCGGGATGGGACGCCGGCTGTGGAGGAGTTCCGGGCTACTCGCCTGAGTGCCGGCCGGGACGCGGCCCGGCACGCGGTCCGTACCGCCTCCGGGGCGCACTACGCTCGGGGGCATGACCGCACCGGCGTACCGCAGACTGACCGTCGAGCAGCGCCGGGGGCAGCTGATCGGGCACGCCCTCGCACTGTTCGCCCACCGCGTGCCGGAGGACGTCTCGCTCGACGACGTCGCGGCGGCCGCCGGGGTGTCCCGGCCGCTGGTCTACCGCTACTTCCCGGGCGGCAAGCAGCAGTTGTACGAGGCGGCGCTGCGGTCCGCCGCCGACCGGCTGGAGCAGTGCTTCGACGAGCCGGCCGTCGGCCCGCTGATCGAACGGCTGGACCGTGCGCTGTCCCGCTACCTGGCCTTCGTGGACGAGTTCGACACCGGCTTCATGGCGCTGCTGCAGGGCGGCAGCGTGGTCGGGACCTCGCGGACCAGCGCCATCGTCGACGAAGTGCGGCGGGACGCGGCGCACCAGATCCTGCGCCACCTGGAGGCCCCGGAGCCGGGGCCCCGCCTGCGGATGACGGTGCGGACGTGGATCACCGCGGTGGAGGGCGCGTCGCTGATCTGGCTGGACGAGGGGAAGCAGCCGCCCCTCTCCGAGCTGCGCGCCTGGCTGCTGAACCACCTCGTCGCGCTGCTCGTCGCGACGGCCGCGGACGACCCTGAGACGGCGGCGGCGACCCGGCGCGCGCTGGCGCTGGAACGCCCGGACGGCCCGGTCGGCGACCTGATCCGGCGTGCGCTGCCGCTCGCGGCGGACGCAGCTCACCTGCTGGAACCGGCCGGACCGTCGGACCAGGCGGAGGCGTCGGACCAGGCGGGCAGGGAGCCCGGCTGGGACAGCTGAACCGAGGTTCAACGACGCGCCCGCGGGCAGCTAGGCTGGCCGCATGTCGACGCACCTGTCCTGGAAGGCCAAGGAGGCCACCGTCGGCGAACTCGCCGAGCGCGCCGGGGTCGCCACCTCGGCGCTGCGCTTCTACGAGCGCGAGGGCCTCATCCACAGCCGGCGCACCTCCGGCAACCAGCGCCGCTACAGCCGGGACACGCTGCGTCGCGTCGCCTTCATCCGGGCCTCGCAGCGCCTCGGTATGCCGCTGGCCGCCATCCGCGAGGTGCTCGGCCTGCTCCCGGACAACCGCACCCCGACCCGCGAGGACTGGGCCCGGGTGTCCGCCTGCTGGCGCGCCGACCTGGACGAGCGCATCCGGCTGATGCAGCAGCTGCGCGACAACCTCACCGACTGCATCGGCTGCGGCTGCCTCTCCATCGACGTGTGCGCCCTGGCGAATCCGTACGACCGGCTGGGCGACGAGGGCCCGGGGGCCCGCCGCCTCGCCCAGCCCCGGGCCTGCCCGGCCGGGGAGGACTGAGGACGTGCGCAGCGAGGACACGGTGTTCGTGGGCGGGCCGCTGGACGGGCGGGTGCTGCCAGTGCTCGTCGGGGCGACCGGTCGCCCGCCGAAGACGTACGAGGTGCCGGTGCCGCTGCCCGAGGAGGAGGGCGGTGGGAAGACCGTTCACGTCTACCGGCTGGAGCCCGCGTCGGTGACCCGGCGGCTGGGGCTGCCGCGCGGCTGGAAGTACGTGTACGCGCCGGATGCGCGTCCGGGCGGCAACCGCCCGAAGTGGCCCTGGCGGCACCCCGCCCGCTGACCGGCCGACTGCCCCGGGGGTGGCGGCGGCCGGATGCGCGGGCGCCGGTGAGCGGGCGGGATTGCGAAGGAATGGGGCAGGTCTGGGGGGCGGAAGGGCGAGGAGGCCGCGCAGCGGTCTAGGGTGCGCAGCGTGATCGCAGGCATGGCCCGGCTGTTGCCCGAAGACCCTCCACGGCTCGGCCCGTACCGCCTGCTGGGCAGACTCGGCTCGGGCCCGGCCGGTCACGTCTACCTCGGCCGGGGCGCCCCGCGACGCGGTGCCCGCAAGGAGCGTGCGGCCGTGCGGGCCCTGCGCCCGGAGCAGCTGCGGGACCGGCAGCAGCGTGCCCGCATCCGGCAGGTCGCCGACCTCGTGGCCCGGGGAGCGCGCAGCCCGTACGTCGCCGCCGCACACGGCTGCGACCTGGACGGCGAACGTCCGTGGATGGCACGGGAGTTCGTCCCCGGCCCCGGCCTCACCGCGCTGGTGGGCCGGTACGGACCGCTGCCGGAGGAGTCCGTGCGGGCGCTGGGCGGCGGGCTGTGCCGAGCGCTGGCGGCCCTGCACCGGTCGGGCGTCGCCCACGGGGACCTCGCACCGGGGAACGTCCTGCTGGCTGCCGACCATCCCCGTGTCGTCGACTACGGGATGAGCGAGGGACGACACGCCCCGGGGGACGGCCGGTCGCCGCTGCCCGCCGACGACGTCTTCGCGCTCGGCGTCGTCCTGGCGTACGCGGCGTCGGCGCGGATGCCGTTCGCCGGGTCGCTGCTGCCGTCCACGCGGGAGGGCGCGGACCTGAGCGGCGTGCCCGAGGGGCTGCGTCCGGCGCTGACGGCGTGTCTGCACAAGACACCCGAGGCGCGACCGCTACCTGCGGCGCTGGCCCGCCGACTGGACCTGGCCGATGCCGCCGAGCGCCCCGCCGCATCCTGGCTGCCCGCTCCGTGGACGCACGAGATCCGGACGTTCGCCGAGGCTGCGGACGGTTTCGGCGGCCGGGGCCTGTTCCGGCGCTGAGGCCCCTGGAACCCCGGGGTCGGCCGACGAGTGGCGCAACGGGGCGCGCCGGACGGACGGCGCCTCGGAACACCATCGAGTGAGCCGGGCGCGCAAAGCGCGCAACCCGGCGCGCATTCCCACCTGACACCTGCTCACGATCACTTCATCACACCGGAGGTGAGTGAGCGTGACCCCAGCACGGCCCGTACGGTTCGCCGCGGCGGCGATGGCCACCGCCGGCGCGGTGCTCCTGTCCGCGGCACCGGCCCACCCCTTGCCCCACGCGACCCCCGCGGCTCTCCCGTCCGCCGCGGCCCTCCCGTCCGCCGCGGCGGACGCCACCGAGCCCACCGACACCGCACCAGCCGCACCAGCCGCGGCCTCCGGCCGGTCGGTGGGCGAACTGCTCGCCGCGCTGAAGGTGCTCTACGGAAAACGGGAACGGGCCTTGGAGGCGTACCGGCGGGCGGCGCACCAGCTGCACGAGCAGCAGAAGCGCACCGACCGGCTGGAGCGGCGCCTGGCGGGCACCCGCTACCGGCTCGCCGAGGAGCGCGAGATCGCCGCCCGCGTGGCACGTGCCCAGTACCGGACGGGCGCGCCGGGCCTGCCGACCGCCGTGCAGGTGCTGCTCGCGGACGACCCGGTGGTCGCCATGCGGCACGGCCACACCCTGGAGCGTGCCGCCGCCCGGCAGCAGGCAACGGTACGGGCACTGGCCAGCGGCGAACGGCACCGGGGCGCGGTCGCGGCCGAGGCCCGCGACGCGCTCCAGCGGCAGCAGAAGCTCGCCGACCGCGCCGAGCGCAGACGGGAGGCGTCCCGGGCCGCGATGCGCGAGGTGGAGCGGATGCTCACCTCGCTGACGCCGCGGCAGCTCGCCGCGCTCCGCGACCACGAGCGGAAACAGGGCCGGCTCAGCCCGCCGTGACCTCGGCGAGGTAGGCCTCGGCCTTGTCGGGTGCGAAGAACCAGTTCTCGAAGTCGGCCGGGTCGTTGAACCCGTCGGCGAACCGGTCCGCGATCGGCTGCGCCTGCCCGGCCGCGCCCAGCAGGTTCAGCACGTGCTCGGGCGGCGGCGCGAGCATCGCGTTCGTCCACGTGGTGACATGCTGCGCGGTCTGCCAGTAGCGGTCGAAGGTGGCCTGCATCCAGTCCTCGTCGAACGGCTTGTCGCCGTGTTCGACGATCGCCGACAGGTAGGCGGCGGCGCACTTGGAGGCGGAGTTCGACCCCTGCCCGGTGATGGGGTCGTTGGCGACCACCACGTCCGCGACACCGAGCACCGCACCGCCACTGGGGAGCCGGCCGACGGGCTTGCGCACGGTCGGCGCGTAACGGCCGGCGAGCGTGCCGCCCCCGTCGGTCAGCTCGACCTTGGTCGCCCGCGCGTATTCCCAGGGGGTGAAGCGCTCCATCAGCTCCAGGGTCGTCGCCAGGTGTTCGTTCGGGTCCTTGATGCCCTGGAAGACGTCCAGCGGACCGCCCGGAATCCCTTCCCAGAAGAGGATGTCGCAGCGGCCGGAGGTGGTCAGGCAGGGCATGACGAAGAGTTCGCCGACGCCGGGGACCAGGTTGCAGCGCACCGCTTCGGTCTCCGGGTGCTCGGGCCGCGGCCCCAGCCCGGTGACGTAGGAGACGGCGAGTGCGCGCTGCGGGGCGTCGTACGGAGAACGTGCGGCGTCGCGGGCGAACATCGAGACCAGCTCGCCCTTGCCCGCGGCGACCAGCACCAGGTCGTAGCGGCGCGCGAAGAAGTCCAGGTCGGAGACGGCGGCGCCGTGGACGACGAGCTGCCCGCCACGCTGCGCGAAGGTCTCCATCCAGCCGGCCATCTTGACGCGCTGGTCGACGGACTGGGCGTAGCCGTCCGACAGCCGGCCGAGCCAGTCGATCGCACGGGAACCGTCGGGGCCGGCGACGGAGACGCCGAGGCCCTCGATGCGTGGGGCCTGGCTCTCCCAGAAGCCGGCGCCGATGTCGCGCTCGTGCTGGAGCGCGGTGTGGAACATGCACTGCGTGGACATCACGCGGCCACCGCGGATCTCGTCCGCCGTGCGGTTTGACATCACGGTGACCTCGTAGCCCTGGGACTGGAGGCCGAGCGCGAGTTGGAGGCCGGCCTGGCCGGCTCCGACGACGAGTATCTTCCGCATCGCGGATCTCCCTGCGTGGTGCTGTGGCGGTGGGCGAGTCGGGTGGGACGAGTGGGCCGTGCGCCGGCGGCCCGGGGCGGTCAGGCCGGGGTGAGGTCGAGTGCGTGGCCGACGAGGGCGAGCAGGGTCTCCTGCACCGTCTCCCGCCGCCGCGCGTCCATGATCACCACGGGGACCCGTTCGGGGACGGTCAGCGCCTCGCGCACGTCGGCCGCCTCGTACACGTCGGTGCCCTCGAAGTGGTTGACGGCGACGACGTACGGCAGGCCGCAGCTCTCGAAGTAGTCCAGCGCCGGGAAGCAGTCCTCCAGGCGGCGGGTGTCGGCCATCACCACGGCCCCGATGGCGCCGCGCACCAGGTCGTCCCACATGAACCAGAAGCGCTGCTGCCCCGGCGTGCCGAAGAGGTACAGCACCAGGTCGGCGTCCAGGGTGATGCGGCCGAAGTCCATGGCGACCGTGGTCGTCAGCTTGTCGGGCGTCGACGCCAGGTCGTCGGTGCCCTCGCTGGCTTCGGTCATCACCGCCTCGGTGCGCAGCGGTTCGATCTCGGAGATCGCACCGACGAAGGTGGTCTTGCCGACGCCGAAGCCACCCGCGACGACGATCTTCGTGGCGATCGGCGCGCGGGACAGGTCGGTCTCCCAGGCGTGTCCGGCGCCCTCGGCCGGATCATGGGCGGGCATTGCGGCCTCCACGGACCTCACGTCGTGTTCAGAGCTTGCGGAGGCCACCGAGCACCCTCTCCAGCAGGGCCCGGTCGGGCCGTTCCGTACCGTGGCCGGTCCCGTGCACGCGGATCCGCCCCTGGTCGGCGAGATCGCTCAGCAGCACGCGGACGACGCCCAGCGGCATCTTCAGCAGCGCGGAGATCTCCGCGACGGTGCGCATCCGGCGGCACAGTTCGACGATCGCCTGCATCTCGGGCATCACGCGGTCCCGCAGACCGCCGGAGACCAGCTCCGGACGCGCGGGCGGCGCCTCGATCGCGGCGACGAACGACTCGACGAGCAGCACGTGCCCGTACCGGGTACGGCCGCCGGTGAGGGCGTACGGGCGCACGCGCGCCGGCGCACGCCTCGGCAACGAGGGGTGGGACGTCACTTCTTCGACTCCAGCTCCATCGACTTACGCAGCTCCGTGCGGAGTTCGGGGGTCAGGACGTGTCCGGCACGTCCGACGAACAGGGCCATGTGGTAGGCCACCACGCTCATGTCGCAGTCCGGCGCGGCGTGCACGCCCAGGAGCGAGCCGTCGCTGACGGACATCACGAAAAGCGAGCCGTTCGCCATGGACACCATGGTCTGCTTCACGCCGCCGGTGTCCAGCAGCCTGGCCGCGCCGACGGTGAGCGAGCCGACACCGGACACGATGGTGGCCAGGTCTGCCGCGGCACCGCGGGGGCCCTGCGGGCGCTCGGCCTCGTCGCGGGCGTGGCCGGGGGCGTCCCCGGCGGGATGCCCGGCGGCGTTCTCGGTGGCGTCCTCGGCCGGCGGGTCGCCCGTGACCGCCTCCGGGTCGGAGGACAGCAGCAGAAGGCCGTCCGAGGAGACCACGGCGACGGACTGCACGCCGGGCACCTCGTCGACGAGGTTCGCCAGCAGCCAGCGCAGGTTGCGCGCCGCGCGACTGCCGGTCGTGTCCTCGGCGCCCTTCGTGCCCGTCGTGGCGCTCGTGCCGTTCGTGGCGGGGGCGTTCACTGCCGTGCCTCCTCTTCCGCGCCGCCCGCGTCGGCGGCGCCCTGAGCCGCGGCCTCCGCCGCAGCGTCCCGGTGCCCGTCCGCCGCCCCCCGCTGGAACCCGCCGAGCCTACGGCGCAGTTCCTCGGCGTTCGCGCCGCCGCTCGCCGCGGGGCGCACCTGCTGCTCGACCGTCACATGTCTGGGGGTGCGCTTCGGCAGCCCCTTGTCGGTGACCCTGTCCGCGGCCCTGCGGGCGTGGTCCGCGGCCGGGTGTTCGCGGGCGTCGTCCTCCCGGGGCCCGGGCACGGTGGCGGCCTGCCGGCCGCCGTCCGCGGCCGACGGCATCCCGTCCCCGGCGTCCGCCCGCCCGTGCTCCGCCACCCCGTCCCCGTCGCTCTCCCGGGAGAACGTGCCCCTCGCCTCGTCGGCCTCCCGGCCGCCGGCGCCCGGCGTGCTCGCCTCGTCCGCGTCCGCCACGTCCGCCGCGTCCGCGCGCGTCGCCGCGGCCTCGCCTTCGGCGACGGACGTGCCGTCGGCGGCCTCCACGGTGGACGTGTCCCCTCCGGGACACGGCTCCGGGTCCCCGCCGTCCGCCGGATCGGTGGCGGTCGGCGACAGCGCGCCGCGCGTCGTCTCACCGTCGGGGGCGACGACGTCGTCCGCGGACCTCGCGTCCGGGCACCAGGAGGCGGCGTCGTCAACGGCCTGCGCCTCCCCGCCCGCTTCGCCCACGCCGTCGTCCGGTTCCGCACTCGCACCGGCTCGCGCCTCCGCCGTCGAACGGGCCGTCGGCGTCTCGTCGGAGGCCGGTGCCGGAGCGGGCGCGCTGGTGGCCGGGGCGCGGCGTGCGGGGAGGGTGTTGGAGTTGGCCTCTGCGACCGATCCGGGAAGGCGCTGCCCCCCGTCCGGGGTGCCCGCCCCGCTGACGCCGGGCACCGGACGGTCCGGCAGCAGCGTGCGAGGCACCACCACCACAGCCGCGACGCCACCCTGCCGCTGCTCCCGGAGCTGCACCCGCATCCCGTGCCGTGCGGCGAGGCGAGCGACGACGTACAGGCCGTTGCCGAGACCTCCCGGCTCGGCCCGGTCCCCCTCCTCCCCCGAGCCGGGCGTCCCGGGGGCCTCCTGCGCGGCGGGGTCGCCCAGTCGGGCGTTGAGTTCGGCAAGCCGGTCCTCGGCGACGCCGATGCCTTCGTCCTGGACGGAGAGCATGATGTCGCCCTTATCCAGCATCCAGGCCGACAGCGTGACCTCCGCGTCGGGCGCGGAGAACGCCGTGGCGTTGTCGAGGAGTTCCGCTACGAGGTGGCTGAGGTCGTCCGCGGCGAACCCGGACACCTGGGCGTGCGGGGGCAGCGCAGCGATCTGCACGCGTTCGTAGCGCTCGATCTCGCTGACGGCCGCACGCAGCACGTCCAGCAGCGGCACCGGTCCGGCGTGGTGCGCGCCGACGTGCTCAGCGCCCGCGAGCAGCAGCAGGTTCTCCCCGGCGCGCCGCATCCGCGTGGCGAGGTGGTCGAGTTTGAAGAGGGTGGCGAGGTCGTCGGGGTCGGATTCCTCGGCCTCCATGGCCTCCAGGATGCCCAGCTGACGCTCGACGAGGCCGAGGGTGCGCAGCCCGAGGTGGACGAACGTGCCGTGGGAGGCGCCGTGCCCGGCCTGCAGACGCGTGCGGAGGCGCTCGGCCTCCTCACGCAGCCGCTCGCGTTCGGCAGTCAGTTCGTCCCTGGCGGCGCTCAGGTCCGCGTTGGCGGCCTCCGCCTCCTTGGCCCGGGTGTGCAGGCCGGCGACGGTCTCGCGGAGTGCGTTGAGCGAACCGACGACCTCGGCGAACTCGTCGTTGCGGCCGTGGAAACGCACCGGCTCCTCGGCCTCCGGCTCCTCGGCGGTGGCGAGCCGGTGCGAACCGCGCCGCACGACGGACAGGGGGCGGGACAGGGACCTGGCCGTGTGCACGCCGGCGCCGACGGCGAGCAGCAGGCAGGCACCGACCAGGCCGACCGTCATCTCGAGCGCGACGACGTCGTCGTCCCGCTGCTGTTCCAACCGGGCGACCTCGGCGGTGGCCAGGGAGGACTGGACGCTGCGCATCCGGTCGATGCGGGCGGAGAGCGCGGCGACGACCCTCTCGGCGTCGAGTCCCCGGTCCTGCGCGTCGAGGACCGGGTCGGCGGTGAGCTGCTCGATGTACCGCTCGGCGAGGCCGACGTCTGTGCCGGTGACCGTCTTGTCGTACGTCTCGGACGCGGTCGGACCGGCCGTCTGCTCGAAGTCGGCGAGCGCGCCCTGCTCCCGTACCCGCGCCAGGCGTGCCGCCTCGGTCAGAGTGCGGGCCGGGCCGTCGGAGGCGAACGCGCCGCGCAGCAGGCCGCGGGTGGCGGAGGCCTGGTCGACGGCGCGGCCGAGGTGCGGCAGCGACTCGGTGGTGGCGACGGCCGCGGCGGCGGTGGAGTTCGGAGCGTGGTCGCCGGGCAGGTCGCGGGCGACGTTGCGGGAGACGGTGTGCAGCTGCTGGATGACGGCGGTGTACGCCTGGTACGCGTCGTAGGCCGTGCTCTCGGAGGAGTCGAGCATCTCCTGCCGGGTCCGGGGAAGCTGTTCGAGGCTCTGCCGCACCGGCGGGGTCACCGCATCGGAGGCGAGCAGTTCGGTGATCTGCCGGTCGACGCGGGCACGCTGGGAATCGCTGGTGGCCTCCTGGCCCGTCGCGGTGCCGGCGGGCTCGCCGTCGGCGGGGTCTGGGGCCTCCTCGCCGCGCCCGGCGGCGACCCAGGCGACCATGTCGCCGCGCTCGTCGGACAGCGAGTGGGCGAGCGCGATGGCCTGCTGGTGGAGACCGGCCTGTTCGACGAGTTCCTGGGACTCCGTCAGCGTTCCGGAGGACTCGACGATGCCGGGGGCGCCGGCGGCGAGGACCGCGAGCGAGCAGAGCGCGACGGACGCCAGAAGCCGGTTGCGCACCCGCGTCCGCCGTGGGGGGTGTGCCGGCCGGCCGTTCCCGGAGTCGCCAGGCTTCCGCAGTCGCTTCGTCCGCACCCGTGCTCGCAATCTCGTCCTGCCCTGCCCGGGGGCCCGGGAGGCGACAGCCAACTCGTGGGGGCACGGGTAGGGTCCCGCCCCGGTCCACGACGTGACGACCCTTTCAAGGCCGTTCCGGGGTAGGTGTGGTTCCCCCTGCCGCGCCACCCGAAGGAGTGAACATCAGTCCTCAGGAGCAAACAACTCCGGTCGTCCCACGGGCGCGTGCGCGGTTTCCGCAGAGGTTGGAAATCGTGGCCGGGTCCTGGCAATATGCCCGCCCGCAGGTTACGGAACGATGGATTCCGGCCGTTCTCGCCGTCCGCGACGCGCCGCTCGCGCCGCCCCGGCGGGTGGGGCGATAAGGGAGGCCGGGTTGCCGGCGGGCCTCCGGCCGCTCGGGCAGACTGGCGGCATGCGCGTGGAGACGGCCACCGAGCCCGGCACCCCGACCCGGCCCAACGAGGACCACGTTTCCCTGATCCTTCCGGCCTCCGGGCGGGGCGGCGCGTTCGTCGTCCTGGACGGCGTGACCCCGCCGGAGGGGGACGTCGGATGCGCGCACGGAGTGCCGTGGTACGTCGGCCGACTGGGTGGCGCCTTGCTCGAACTTGCGGGCTCCCGGGGCGAGATGACGCTGGCGGAATGTCTCGCAGACGCCGTCGCGCGTACCGCGCGGGCACACCGTTCAACCTGTGATCTTTCTCACCCGCGGACTCCGCAGGCGACGGTGGTCGCGGCCCGCTGGGGCGAGGAGTCGGTGGAGTACCTGGTGCTGTCCGACTCGGTACTGCTGGTCGAGGGCGCGGACGGCTCGGTGCGGGCAGTGCGGGACACCCGGCTGGACACGCTGCCGCCCGGGGTCACGGCGCTGCGGGAGGCCGCGCGGGCGCTGCCGTCCGGATCGTCCGAACGCGCCACGGCGGCGGCGGAGTACGTCGCGGCCGTCGAGGCCCTGCGCAACGCACCCGACGGCACCGGGTTCCACACGGCCGCCGCCGACCCCGCGGTCGCGGCGCTGGCCGTGACCGGCGCCGTGCCCCGGGACGGCGTGCGGACCCTGCTGGGTCTGACGGACGGCGCCTCGCGCTGGTCCGAGGTGTTCCGTGCCGGTGGCTGGGCGGACCTGTGCGCCCTGGTGCACAAGGAGGGCCCGGCGGGACTGATCGCCCGGGTCCGTGCCGCGGAGGAGGCCGACCCCGCCGGCCGGTCCTTCCCCCGCGGCAAGCCCCACGACGACGCCACGGCGGTCCTCGTGGAGTTCTCCGACCGGTCGGATGCCTGACCTCCCCGGTCCGGAGCGGCTCAGCTCTCGGCCTGGAGGTCGTTGAAGCGGTGCAGGAGGCGGGCGAGTTCCGCGACCTCGGCCGGGTTCCACGCGGCCAGGCGGCGGGCGTACGCGGCGCGCCGTGCCTGCCGCACGTGCCCGAACCGCTCCCGCCCGTCCGCGGTGAGCTGCACCAGCGAGGCGCGGCCGTCCTCCGGGTCGGGGGTGCGGCTGATCAGCTGCAGCGCCTCCAGGGCGCGGAGCTGACGGCTCATCGTGCCCTTCCCGACGCCGAAGTAGGCCGCGAGGGCGGTGGCCCGCTGCGGGCCGGCGTTCTCCAACCGCAGCAGCAGCCCGTACGCGGCGGGCTCCAGTTCCGGGTGGACCTCCCGGGCCATCTCCCCGGACGCGGCGCGGGCGCGGCGGAAGAAGACGGCCAACTCCCGTTCCAGGTCGAGGTACTCGGGGGCAAAGTCGTCCATCGGGCGGTTCCTTCAGGGTGAAAGTTTCCGCCAGGGGCGGAGAGCGTCGCAGCTCCTCCAGTATTTCGCAGGGCTAGACCAACGGCAGCGCCGGTGGGGACTTCACGGCGTGCGGTGCGGCGGCCACACTCCGGAGTGGAGCCCCCCGGCACCACCCGCAGAGACGGAAACGGCCCCTCCACCGGGCGGGAGGGGCCGTTTCTCTGCGTGGTGCTCTGCGGGTCGTCCCTGCTGCCGACCGGGCTACGCGGCGGCGAGCGCCGCGTCGGCCGAGGCGGGCGTCAGCGCCAGCCCCAGCACCTGGCGTACGTCGGAGACGGCGTGGACGTCCAGCCCGGCCAGCACCTCCTCCGGAACGTCGTCCAGATCCGGCTCGTTTCGCTTCGGGATGATCACCGTGGTGGTCCCGGCCCGGTGCGCCGCGAGCAGCTTCTGCTTGACGCCGCCGATCGGCAGCACCCGCCCGGTCAGCGAGACCTCGCCGGTCATCGCCACGTCCGGCCGGACCTGGCGGCCGCTCAGCAGCGACGCCAGCGCCGTGGTCATGGTGACGCCCGCGCTGGGCCCGTCCTTGGGAACGGCGCCCGCCGGGACGTGCAGGTGGATGCCGCGGTCCTTGAGGTCGCCGACCGGGAGCTCCAGCTCCGCGCCGCGCGAGCGCAGGTAGGAGAGCGCGATGTGCGCGGACTCCTTCATCACGTCGCCGAGCTGCCCGGTGAGGGTGAGTCCGCCGCCGCCGGTCTCCGGGTCCGCCAGCGACGCCTCCACGTGCAGCACGTCGCCGCCCGCGCCGGTGACCGCGAGGCCGGTGGCCACGCCGGGGACGGCCGTGCGCCGTTCCGCCGGGTCCTGGGCGGACTCGGGGAGGTGGTGCGGCCGCCCGATCAGCTTCCGCAGCGCCTCCGGATCGACGGCGAACGGCAGGTCTCGGCGGCCGAGTTCGTGTTCGGCGGCGACCTTCCGCAGCACCCGGGCCACGGACCGCTCCAGGTTCCGTACGCCCGCCTCCCGGGTGTACTCGCCCGCGAGGCTGCGCAGCGCCGCGTCGTCGAAGGTCACCTCGTCGGTGCGGAGGCCGGTCCGCTCCAGTTGCCGGGGCAGCAGGTGGTCGCGGGCGATGACGACCTTCTCCTCCTCCGTGTAGCCGTCCAGCCGGACGACGTCCATCCGGTCCAGCAGCGCCTCGGGGATCGCCTCGGCGACGTTGGCCGTGGCGAGGAAGACGACGTCGGACAGGTCGAGTTCGACCTCCAGGTAGTGGTCGCGGAAGGTGTGGTTCTGTGCCGGGTCCAGGACCTCCAGCAGCGCCGCCGCGGGGTCGCCGCGGAAATCGGAGCCGACCTTGTCGATCTCGTCGAGCAGCACCACCGGGTTCATCGACCCGGCCTCCTTGATCGCGCGGACGACGCGGCCCGGCAGGGCGCCCACATAGGTGCGCCGGTGGCCGCGGATCTCCGCCTCGTCCCGGACGCCGCCCAGGGCGACCCGGACGAACTTCCGGCCCATCGCGCGGGCCACGGACTCGCCGAGCGAGGTCTTGCCGACGCCGGGAGGACCGACCAGGGCGAGCACCGCCCCACCGCGCCGCCCGCCGACGACGCCGAGTCCGCGGTCGGCGCGTCGCTTGCGCACCGCCAGGTACTCGGTGATGCGCTCCTTGACGTCCTTCAGCCCGGCGTGGTCGGCGTCGAGGACCTGCTGCGCGCCCGGCACGTCGTAGGCGTCCTCGGTGTGTGCGTTCCACGGCATCTCCAGCACCGTGTCGAGCCAGGTGCGGATCCAGCCCCCTTCGGGGCTCTGCTCGGAGGACCGCTCCAGCTTGTCGACCTCCTTCAGCGCCGCCGTGCGGACGTCCGCGGGAAGGTCGGCGGCCTCGACGCGGGCCCGGTAGTCCTCGCCCTCGTCCTCCGGGTCGCCCGCCAGCTCGGCCAGTTCCTTGCGGACCGCCTCCAGCTGGCGGCGGAGCAGGAACTCGCGCTGCTGCTTGTCGACACCCTCCTGGACGTCCTTGGCGATCGACTCGGCGACGTCCTGCTCGGCGAGGTGCTCGCGCAGCGTCTCCAGTGCGTACCGCAACCGTGCGACGGGGTCGGTGGTCTCCAGCAGGCGGATCTTCTGAGTGGTGGTGAGGAACGGCGAGTAGCCGGCGTTGTCGGCGAGCCGGGCGGCGTCGTCGATCTGCTGCACGCGGTCGACGACCTCCCAGGCGCCGCGCTTGCGCAGCCAGCTGGTGACAAGTGCCTTGTACTCCCGCATCAGCTCGGCGACGGCGCCCGGCACGGGGTCGGGCGACGGTTCGCCGGCCTCGGTGCCCTCGACCCAGAGGGCGGCGCCGGGGCCGGTGGTGCCGGTGCCGATGCGCACCCGGCGCAGGCCGCGGATCAGGGCGCCCGGGTCGCCGTCGGACAGCCGCCCGACCTGCTCGACGCGGCCGAGCACGCCGACGCCGGCGTAGTCGCCGTCGATCCGCGGCACCAGCAGGACCTGCGGCTTTCTTCCGTTCTCCCCCGTGGACCGGGCGGCCGCCTGGGCGGCCTCGACCGCGGCGCGCACCTCGGGGTCCGACAGCTCCAGCGGCACCACCATGCCCGGCAGGACCACCTCGTCGTCGAGGGGCAGGACGGGCAGGGTGAGCGAAGTGGACGTCGAAGCCATGATCTCTCCCTCGTAAGAGAAGTTGAGCTATGCCCACTCAATGCGGGAGACGCCCTGGATGTTCCAGCGGTGACGACCTGTTCGCTCACAGCGATACGCGGGCCGCGCGCACCCAGTGGCCGGAGCGGCGGGGGCGGATACTTCCGGTATGCCGAACCCCGCACCGCGTCGCCGGAGCCTCGTCGCCGGGCTGTTCGCCGTGATCGCCTCCACCGCCTGCGCGCCCGGCGGCCACGGCCCGGGACACCCGGGCGGCGGGACGGAGGGGTCCGCGACGTCCCGGCCGGGCGGCGCGCCCTCCCTCTCAACGTCCGCCACCGCCCCCGGTATGCCCGGCCCGCCGCTGCTGGATTGGCTGGTCACCGGCGGGTTCGCGGGCGTGCGGATTCGTACCCTGCTGCACGAGGACGGCACCTACACGGTCTCGACGGGCTCACTCGGCTCCCCTGACTCCCCGGACTCCCCGCACGATGACGCCTCCGGCCGCAGCGGCCGCATCCCCGCGCCCGATGTGGCACGCATCCGCGCGCTGCTCGCCGAGGCGCGCCTGGCCGAGGGGCCGCGCCGCACCCTCGACCCGCGTCTCCGGGACGGATTCCACTACCGCGTCGCCCATGGCGGCCACGTGGTCCACCGCGACGACACCACGCTCGGCGCGCCGCTGCGGAAGGTGCGCGCGCTGCTGCCGCCCCCGTCCGCCTGACCGGCGACCCGACGTCGGGCAAAGCGGGCCACCGCGGGGGGCAGGTGTCCGCGAGGATGGGGCCATGAGCCTCACCCACAGCCCCCTGCCGCCGGAGCCCGTCGTCCTGGACCGCCGCGAGGGGCCGCACGGCGAAGTGGTGCTGCGCCGGCACGGCGAGGTGCTGCAGATCATCGCCAACGGCTGCTTCCTGATGGACACCTCCGACGGCCGCTCCGAACGCAGGCTGGTGCGCGCCGCACTCGCCGCGCTGGACGGCAGGCAGCGGCCGACGGTCCTCATCGGCGGCCTCGGCGTCGGCTTCTCCCTCGCCGAGGCGGCAGCCGAGCCGCAATGGGGCGGCATCACCGTCGTCGAACGCGAACAGGCGGTCATCGACTGGCACACGGGCCGGAACGCTCCGCTCGGCCCGCTCTCCGCTGCCGCGCGCTCCGACGCCCGCACCCGGATCGTCACCGCAGACCTGACGGCGCACCTGCGCGGCACCGGCGACCGGTACGACGCGCTCTGCCTGGACATCGACAACGGCCCCGACTGGACCGTCACCGACGGCAACGACACGTTGTACTCCCCCGCCGGGCTCGCCGCCTGCCGGGCCCGGCTGACGCCGGGCGGCGTGCTGGCCGTCTGGTCCGCCAGGCCGTCCGCGACTTTCGAAGAAAGGTTGCGAAAATCCGGATTCGCACGGGTCCGCACCGATGAGGTAGCCGTCGTCCGAGGCGTCCCCGACGTGGTGCACGTCGCAACCAATCCCTCGTAGCCGCAGGCCGTACGGGGCCCGTACGCTGCTGTCCAGCACACAGACATCACAAGCCAACGGGGCTAGGCACTGGGCGGGCGAATGGACCAGAAGAACACTCCACAGACGCATGGCGGCGGCAGCTCTCCGGCGACCACTCCCGGCGCCCAGCGCCGCATCCTGGTCGTCGAGGACGATCCGACGATCGTCGACGCGATCGCCATGCGCCTCCGCGCCGAGGGCTTCCAGGTGCAGACCGCGGGCGACGGGCCCGCGGCCGTCGACACGGCCGAAGCATGGCAGCCGGACCTGCTGATCCTCGACGTGATGCTGCCGGGCTTCGACGGCCTGGAGGTCTGCCGTCGCGTGCAGGCGCAGCGTCCGGTGCCGGTGATGATGCTCACCGCGCGGGACGACGAGACCGACATGCTGGTCGGGCTGGGCGTCGGCGCCGACGACTACATGACCAAGCCGTTCTCCATGCGTGAGCTGGCGGCTCGGGTGCACGTCCTACTGCGCCGGGTCGAGCGGGCCACGCTCGCCGCGCACACCCCGCGCAGCGGCACCCTGCGGCTCGGCGAGCTGGAGGTCGACCACGCCCAGCGGCGGGTACGGGTGAGCGGCGAGGACGTGCACCTCACGCCCACAGAGTTCGACCTGCTGGTGTGCCTGGCCCACTCGCCGCGCGCGGTGCTCTCCCGGGAGCAGCTGCTGGCCGAGGTGTGGGACTGGGCGGACGCCTCCGGCACCCGGACCGTGGACAGCCACATCAAGGCGCTGCGCCGGAAGATCGGCGCCGAGCGGATCCGCACGGTACACGGCGTGGGGTACGCGCTGGAGACGCCCGCGCCGGCCGCCCCGGCGGCCGACGGCTCCTGACCGTGGCGAAGGGGGGGCTGCGCACGGCCGTACGCGGGGCCTGGAACCGTGCGTGGCGGCGCACCTGGGCGGGGCTGCGCCCGATCGACCCCTACCGTTCGGTCAAGGCGGCGCTCGGCTGGCTGGTGATCGTCTCGGTGGCGATCACCACGCTGCTGGTGGTGTTCGCCATCAACTCGGCGACCGAGCTGCGGGTGATCACCATCCTGTCGATCATCGTCTCGCTGTTCATCACCCAATTCGTGGCGCAGACGCTGACCAGGCCGCTGGACGAGATGACGCACGCCGCGCGCGCCATGGCGCGCGGTGACTACGGACGCCGGGTGCGCGGCGGCCGCCGGGACGAGTTCGGCGAACTGGCCGAGACCTTCAACCGGATGGCCGCCGATCTGGAGGCCGTGGACCAGCACCGCAAGGAGCTGGTGGCGAACGTGTCGCACGAGCTGCGCACGCCGATCGCGGCGCTGCGGGCCGTGCTGGAGAACGTGGTCGACGGCGTCTCGGAGGCGGATCCGGAGACGATGCGGACGGCGCTCGCCCAGACCCAGCGGCTGGGCCGGCTGGTCGACCAGCTGCTGGACCTGTCGCGGCTGGACAGCGGCGCCGTACCGCTGCACGCGTACCGGTTCGAGGTGTGGCCGTACCTGGCGGGCGTGCTCAAGGAGTCGAACATGAGCAAGCGGCAGGGGCACGCCCGTAACGACGTGCACCTGCACCTGGACGTCTCGCCGCCGGAGCTGACGGCCTACGCCGACCAGGAGCGCCTGCACCAGGTCGTCGTCAACCTGATCGACAACGCGGTCAAGCACAGCCCGCCCCTGGGCCGGGTCACCGTGCGGGCGCGCGGCGGCGAGCGACCGGAAAGCCTGGAGATCGAGGTACAGGACGAGGGCCCGGGCATCCCGGAGACCGAACGCCTGCGGGTCTTCGAACGCTTCAACCGGGCGAACGCCTCCGGGGGCGGCCCCCAGGGCGGCGGGACGGACGGCGGCACGGGTCTGGGCCTGGCCATCGCCCGCTGGGCGGTGGACCTGCACGGCGGGTGGATCAGGGTGGCCGAATCCCCCCGCGGCTGCCGCATCCGCGTCACTCTCCCGGGTCCGCGACCGGCGACGGATTGACGCACGGGGTCCCCGTCCGCCGCCCGGACGGGCCCGCGCACGGTCCGGGCCCGCCGGGAGGACGCATCGGACAGCCACGGACGGCAGGCCCGTTGCCGCTGGGTGCATCGCAGGTCACCGTGGGTGCGGGCGCGCACACCGGGGTCCCCTGCGGCCGTCGTGGGTTGTTACGGTCGCTCCCGAGCGCGCACCGCGACGCCCGGAAGGGGTCCGCGGTTCCCTCGCCGACCCGAAACCAGGTGTGTTTCCCGCCATTTCCCCGGCCGAAACCGAGTTTCCGGTGTGACGTACACGACGACGGGCGCGTGCGGACTGCACTCACCCGCCCAAGAGGCGTAGCCTTTATTTCCGCTGTCCACCACCTTTAGGAAGCGGAAGAGGGCGGTTGCCGCCGTGTCGTCACAGTCCCCCGAAACCTCGAGCGTCTCGACCCAGCCGGACGGAGACGGGAAGTCACCCGTCACCTTCGGCGCCAACGAGTGGCTCGTCGACGAGATCTACCAGCAGTACCTCCAGGACCCGAACTCGGTAGACCGAGCCTGGTGGGACTTCTTCGCGGATTACAAGCCCGGGCCGGCGGGCGCCGCCACCCGGGACAAGGGCGCGCAGGGGGGCGAGAGCGCCACAGGAGCTGGGCTGAGCCCCGCCGAGGCCGGCGGCCCCACCGCACAGGTCCAGGCCCCGCCGGCCCAGAAGACCGCACCCACCGAGCAGGCGCAGCCCGCACCGGCGCAGCCCGCACCGGCCGCGCCGCCGCAGCCCGCGAAGCCGGCCGCCGCGGCGGCCCCCGCGAAGCCCGCCGGCAAGCCCGCACCGACGTCCGCGCCCCCCAAGCTGTCCAGCGAGGAGGCGGAGGCGGCCGCGGGCCCGGAGTACGTCACGCTGCGCGGCCCGTCCGCCGCCGTGGCGAAGAACATGAACGCCTCGCTGGAGCTGCCCACGGCCACGTCCGTGCGCGCCATCCCGGTGAAGCTGCTCATCGACAACCGCATCGTCATCAACAACCACCTCAAGCGCGCCCGCGGCGGCAAGGTGTCCTTCACGCACCTCATCGGCTACGCCATGGTGCAGGCGCTGAAGGCGATGCCCTCGATGAACCACTCCTTCACCGAGAAGGACGGCAAGCCCACCCTGGTCAAGCCGGACCACGTGAACCTGGGCCTGGCCATCGACCTGGTGAAGCCGAACGGCGACCGGCAGCTGGTCGTCGCGGGCATCAAGAAGGCGGAGACGCTCACCTTCTTCGAGTTCTGGCAGGCGTACGAGGACATCGTCCGCCGCGCCCGCAACAACAAGCTGACGATGGAGGACTTCACCGGGGTCACCGCGTCGCTGACCAACCCCGGCGGCATCGGCACCGTGCACTCCGTGCCCCGCCTGATGCCCGGCCAGGGCCTGATCGTCGGCGTCGGCGCGATGGAGTACCCGGCAGAGTTCCAGGGCACCTCGCAGGACACGCTCAACAAGCTGGGCGTCTCCAAGGTCATGACCCTGACCTCCACCTACGACCACCGGGTGATCCAGGGCGCCGCCTCCGGCGAGTTCCTGCGGATCATGCACCAGCTGCTGCTCGGCGAGAGCGACTTCTACGACGAGATCTTCGAAGCGCTGCGCATCCCGTACGAGCCGGTGCGCTGGAACCAGGACATCGACGTCTCCCACGACGACGACGTCACCAAGGCCGCGCGTGTCTTCGACCTGATCCACTCCTACCGGGTGCGCGGCCACGTCATGGCCGACACCGACCCGCTGGAGTACAAGCAGCGCAAGCACCCCGACCTGGACATCACCGAGCACGGCCTCACCCTGTGGGACCTGGAACGGGAGTTCGCGGTCGGCGGCTTCGCCGGCCGCACCATGGCCAGGCTGCGCGACATCCTCGGCGTGCTGCGCGACTCGTACTGCCGCACCACCGGCATCGAGTACATGCACATCCAGTCGCCGAAGGAGCGCAAGTGGATTCAGGACCGCGTCGAGCGGCCGCACTCCTCGCCGGAACGTGAGGAGCAGCTGCGCATCCTGCGCCGGCTCAACGCCGCCGAGGCGTTCGAGACGTTCCTGCAGACCAAGTACGTCGGCCAGAAGCGGTTCTCGCTGGAGGGCGGCGAGTCCGTCATCCCGCTGCTCGACGCGGTGATCGACGCCGCCGCCGAGTCGCGGCTGGACGAGGCCGTCATCGGCATGGCCCACCGCGGCCGGCTCAACGTGCTGGCCAACGTCGTCGGCAAGTCCTACGCGCAGATCTTCCGGGAGTTCGAGGGCAACCTCGACCCGAAGTCGATGCACGGCTCCGGCGACGTGAAGTACCACCTCGGTGCCGAGGGCACCTTCACCGGTCTGGACGGCGAGCAGATCAAGGTCTCGCTCACCGCCAACCCCTCCCACCTGGAGGCCGTCGACCCGGTCGTCGAGGGTGTCGCGCGCGCCAAGCAGGACATCATCGGCAAGGGCGGCACCGACTTCACCGTGCTCCCGATCCAGGTGCACGGCGACGCGGCGTTCGCCGGCCAGGGCGTCGTCGCCGAGACGCTGAACATGTCGCAGCTGCGCGGCTACCGCACCGGCGGCACCGTGCACGTCATCATCAACAACCAGGTCGGCTTCACCGCCGCCCCGGAGTCCGCACGTTCGTCGATGTACTGCACCGACGTGGCGCGGATGATCGAGGCGCCGATCTTCCACGTCAACGGGGATGACCCGGAGGCCGTGGTCCGCGTGGCCCGGCTGGCGTTCGAGTACCGGCAGGCGTTCAACAAGGACGTCGTGATCGACCTCATCTGCTACCGCCGCCGCGGCCACAACGAGACCGACAACCCGTCGTTCACGCAGCCGCTGATGTACAACCTGATCGACAAGAAGCGCTCGGTGCGCAAGCTGTACACCGAGTCCCTGATCGGCCGGGGCGACATCACCATGGAGGAGGCGGAGCAGGCGCTCCAGGACTTCCAGGGCCAGCTGGAGAAGGTCTTCACCGAGGTCCGCGAGGCGACCACGCACCCGGCTCCCGCCGAGGTGCCGCACCCCCAGGCCGAGTTCCCGGTGCACATCGACACCGGAATCACCCAGGAGGTCGTCAAGCGGATCGCCGAGTCGCAGGTCAACATCCCCGACCGGGTCAAGGTCCACTCGCGGCTGATGCCGCAGCTCCAGCGACGCGCCTCGCAGATCGAAGAGGGCAAGATCGACTGGGCGACCGGCGAGGCGCTGGCCGTGGGCTCGCTGCTGATGGAGGGCACCCCGGTCCGGCTCGCCGGCCAGGACTCCCGCCGCGGCACCTTCGGCCAGCGGCACGCGGTGCTCCTCGACCAGAACAGCGGCGACGACTTCACCCCGCTGCTGTACCTCTCCGACGAGCAGGCCCGCTACAACGTCTACGACTCGCTGCTCAGCGAGTACGCGGCGATGGGCTTCGAGTACGGCTACTCGCTCGCCCGCCCCGAGGCGCTGGTGATGTGGGAGGCGCAGTTCGGCGACTTCGTCAACGGCGCGCAGACCGTGGTGGACGAGTTCATCTCCTCCGCCGAGCAGAAGTGGGGCCAGACCTCCGGCGTCACGCTGCTCCTGCCACACGGCTACGAGGGGCAGGGGCCGGACCACTCGTCGGCCCGCATCGAGCGCTTCCTCCAGCTCTGCGCGCAGAACAACATGACGGTCGCGATGCCGACCCTGCCGTCGAACTACTTCCACCTGCTGCGCTGGCAGGTGCACAACCCGCACCACAAGCCGCTGATCATCTTCACCCCGAAGTCGATGCTGCGGCTCAAGGCGGCGACCTCCAAGGCGGAGGAGTTCACCGGCGGCGGCTTCCGCCCGGTCATCGGCGACGACACGGTGCGTCCCGGCGACGTCCGCAAGGTCGTCTTCTGCTCCGGCAAGGTCTTCTACGACCTGGACGCCGAGCGGCAGAAGCGCGGCGTCACGGACACCGCGCTGATCCGCATCGAGCGGCTCTACCCGCTGCCCGGCAAGGAGATCCAGGACGCGCTGGCGCCGTACACCAAGGCGCAGAAGTTCGTCTGGGCCCAGGAGGAGCCGGCCAACCAGGGCGCCTGGCCGTTCATCGCGCTGAACCTGGTCGACCACCTCGACCTGATCATCGGCGCGGCGCCGGACAACGCGGACCGGCTGCGCCGGGTCTCCCGCCCGTCCTCGTCCTCCCCCGCCGTCGGCTCCGGCAAGCGGCACCAGGAGGAGCAGAAGGCGCTCGTGGACGAGGTGTACGAGCTCTGAACCGTCCACCATCCGGTACAGCCGGGTGATGTACGTCGCTTAGCGGGGCGGAGGCTGTCGGCCTCCGCCCCGCGGCGCTAGCGTACGGATCATGTTTGCTGCCTACGCCGCGCGGATCGACAGGGACCAGCCGCTGAGCGGACTGGAACTGGGAGAACGGCCCGAGCCGGAGGCGCCTCCGGGCTGGACCACGATCAACGTGCGCGCCGCCTCCCTCAACCACCACGACCTGTGGTCGCTGCGCGGCGTCGGGCTGGGCGAGGAGAGGCTGCCGATGATTCTCGGCTGCGACGCGGCCGGCACCGACGCCGACGGGAA
This sequence comes from Streptomyces sp. RKND-216, assembly GCF_004795255.1. Classification (NCBI taxonomy): domain Bacteria; kingdom Bacillati; phylum Actinomycetota; class Actinomycetes; order Kitasatosporales; family Streptomycetaceae; genus Streptomyces; species Streptomyces sp. RKND-216. The sequence goes on from NZ_SSBQ01000002.1 coordinate 1,677,789, forward strand.
CGAGGTCGTCGTCCACTCCGTGATCGGCGCGACCGGACACGGCGTCGGGCCGCACGAGACACGTTCGCTGCTCACCGAGCGCTACCAGGGCGCGTTCGCGGAACGCGTGGCCGTGCCGCAGTGGAACGTGCTGCCGAAGCCGAAGGAGCTGTCCTTCGAGGAGGCCGCCTGCCTGCCGACGGCGTGGCTCACCGCCTACCGAATGCTGTTCACCAACGCGAACGTGCGGCCGGGCGACAGCGTGCTGGTACAGGGCGCGGGCGGCGGCGTCGCCACCGCGGCGATCGTGCTCGGCGCGGCGGCCGGCCTGCGGGTCTTCGCCACCAGCCGCGACGAGACCAAGCGCCGGCGGGCCGTGGAACTGGGCGCGGAGGGCGCGTTCGAGAGCGGCACGCGGCTGCCGCACCGGGTCGACGCGGTGATCGAGACGGTCGGTGCCGCGACCTGGTCGCACTCGGTGAAGTCCCTGAAGCCGGGCGGCACGCTGGTCATCTCCGGCGCGACGAGCGGGCCGAGCCCCGAGGCGGCGGAACTGAACCGCATCTTCTTCCTGGAACTGAAGGTCGTCGGCTCCACGATGGGCAGCAAGGAGGAACTGGACTCGCTGCTCAAGTTCTGCGCGGCGAAGGGCGTACGGCCCGTCATCGATTCCACCCTGCCCCTTGACCGCGCCCGCGAAGGGTTCGAGAAGATGGCCGACGGCGATCTCTTCGGGAAGATCGTCCTGACCGTCTGACGGACCGACCGTCCGACCGACCTTCTAGGGGGAACCGCCGTGGCGGACCTGGGCATACGCGCCGCCACGGGGGCGGACCGCGACGCGATCGCGGCACTGCTGCACGAGGTGTTCCGGGACGACCCGGTGAGCCGGTGGGTCTTCCCCGACGACGCGCACCGCGAAGAGGCGCATCCGCGCCTCTTCGGCGCCTTCCTCGACCACGGCATGGAGCACGGGACCGTCCACGTCACGGCGGACGGTGCCGGCGCGGCCGTGTGGTTCGCCGTCGCCGGAGGGGAGTTGCGCGGCGGCGACGACCTGGGGGCGCGGCTGGAGAAGGTCGACTCCGACCGCCTGCCCGTCCTCGGCGAACTCACCGAGTCCGTCCACCCGGTGGACCGCGACCACGCCTACCTCCAGGCCATCGCGGTCGCCGCCGACCGCCAGAGCCGCGGGGTGGGCTCCGCCCTGCTGGCGCCCGTCCTCGCGCAGTGCGACCGGGACGGCCTCCCGGCCTATCTCGAGGCCAGCAGCGACCGCAGCCGCGGCCTCTACGAACGCCACGGCTTCACGGTGCTGGACCGCATCGTCCGCCTCCCCGACGGCCCGCCCATGTACCCCATGTGGCGCGAACCCACGGCCTGACGGCGGCCCCGCCGACCCAGACCTGCGGCCTGCGTGTGTAGTCGGCCTGTTACGCTCGCTTCGTCACTCATTCGGGTGGCCAGTGAAGAAATGGGGGAACTTCGCTTTATGTCGCGCTTTGCCGGTTTGCCGTGCGCCGTCGGGGGCTGCGCCTCGAAAACCGACGGGACCCGTTGTGACTTCTGAATTCTCGCGTCTGATGAGGCAGGATTTCTCGGACCTGGAAGCGGCCGAGCAAGCCTGGCGCAAGCTGTCGACGACCATGGATACGCTGACGGACCGCCATCGCCGCCAGGTAACCGGCCCTCTCCACCACGCGTGGAAGGGCGACGACGCCAACGCCGCCCTCTTCTACCTCGAAGACGTCGAATCACGGATCGGCATCGTCGAGACCGAGGCCATGGCCATCGCGTCGGTCCTGGAAACCACCAAATTCTGGGATGGAACAAGCTCAGACCGATCTACGTAATGCGGTGCAGAGCGCCGAGAGGAATCGTTACAAGGTCGACGACGACGGATGGGTAAGCGATCCGACGACAGAAGGCCTACCGCGCCAGTCCACCGATGCCCAGCAGATCATCATGGATCGCAGCGGCCCGCTCGGTGAATACCGGGGGCGGATCGACGACGCCCTGGCAGACGCCCGTAAGGCGAGCAACGACGGCAAGAAAGCCCTCGAGGTACTGAACGGCGACATCCTCACCGATCCGCTCAACCGCGACGCGGCAGCGGAGTCGGCCAAGGACGCCGAGCAGGCCATGAAGGCGATCGGCCTGCAGGACCCGCAGATCCCCAAGGACGACCCGAAGGCTGCGGCCGAGTGGTGGAAGGCTCTGAGCCCGGAGGAGCGCCGGGAGTACGAGACGCTCTATCCCCAGCAGATCGGCGCCACCGACGGCCTACCCACCGAGACCCGCAACGACGCCAACCGCGCCGCGCTCGCCCAGGAACTCAATCGCCTCAGAGAGGGCAACGTCAGGGACGCCTACCCGGGTGAGGACTCCGGCGCGGTCAACAAGCGCCTGTGGAACGCCATCAAACTCAGCGAGCGGCTCGACGCCGGCGACACCGCGCCCGAGGGCAAGGAGCTGTACCTGCTCGGCTACGACACCAGCGACGACGGCCGCGCCATCATCGCCCAAGGCAACCCCGACACCGCCGCCCACACCGGCATCCTCGTCCCGGGCACGGGAACGACGATGGAGAGTGTTCCCGGCCAGTTGGAACGGATCGACCACCTGCAGGATTCCGCAGTGGAACAATCGGACGGTGAAAGCGTGGCCATGATTACGTGGCTGGGCTATGACGCTCCGGAGGCCAGTGGTGGGGACGCCAGTCTAAGTGTCGCCGGTACAGGGCGCGCTGAGGACGCAGCCCCTGATCTGCGCCAGTTCGTAGCAGGAACACAGGCTGCGCACGATGAGTCGCCCAGCCACACCACAGTCCTGGGTCACAGTTACGGTTCTTCCGTGCTTGGTGCCGCTGCGGCCGGAGGGGAAGGGCTCGGCGCGGACGACGTGGTGGCAGTCGGCAGCCCGGGCATGACAGTTCAAGAGGCCGACGACCTGCAGATGGATCCCGAGCATGTGTGGATCGGAGGAGCGGGGGACGACTTCATTAGCAATATGCTCGTCGGCGCCACTCTCGGCCCCGACCCGATGGACAGGGAATTCGGTGGCAACAACTTCGTGGTTGACACCAGCGGACACAGCGGATACTGGGACCAGGGCAGTGAATCATTGGCCAATCAGGGAGCAATCCTCGCAGGTAAGCCTCCTTCAGAGGCTCCGAAGGAAACCGACGGCACCCCTCCTCCCGACCACGAGCAGGATCAGTACGCGCCAGGCCGGCCATAGGGCCACACTGCACCGCATTCCTATTCTTCTCGCCGCACTGCTCTCGATCGGAGGCTGCGTGTCTCAGGGCGACAACCCGAACGCACCACTACCTCGCATGAAGAAGGACGCTGCAGTCAAATGGGCGGAGGACTACACGGCATACATGGCGCGAATTTCGAACGCCGAGTTGCTGCCGTCTACCGAGAAGGTGCACTTCCAGGACTGCATCGGGGAGGATGACGAGGTGGCAGAGGACGGCCGGTACAGCCTCTTCTACTACGTATACTCCCCTGCTCCCGCTGGGGAGCATACCCGCATCGTGCGTACACTTCGCCAAGAACTTCCGCAACACGGGTACAAAGTCACCTCGTACCGCGAGTTCAAGAATTCTTACGAGTCCGCAGTATTCCGGGCCCGCAATGAGAAAAACTCCTACGCAGTCTCCGCCACTACCGTCGGCTCCGGCAAGACGAAACCGCAGCGCCTTTCGTTCGCCGTCCGGACACCGTGCATGCTGCCGCCCGGGGTCGAGCAGCAGCAGTTCTGACTCGAGAAACGTTGTGTGCGCTCGACCGCTGGGCGCCGAAAGAGGGGAGGAAGCCGAAGATGTCCAAGGGACTGAATGCCGACCCGGCGGAGCTGCGTGCCTCTGCCGGCGCGTGTGACGACATCGCGCGCACGATGCAGGAACCGGCTGGCAAGGCCGTCAAGGAGGCCGAGACGGCCGGTGGTTCGCTCACCGGATGGTCGATCGGGACGGCCCTGGGGGATATAGCCACGAGTTGGAAGCCGGCCTTGGACGGCCTACGCGCCCGGGCGCAGGCTGGCGGAGACAACCTGCGCGCCTGTGCCGACAATCACGACTGGAACGAGAAGCGAGTCTCGCAGGACTTCGAGAAGACGGGGAGCGACACCACCACGCAGGCCGCCTACGGCGGAATGCCAACCGGCTTGGGTCCGAGCGGAGTCGTGCACCCGATGGCTCCGGCGACCAGTTCGCCGGACTTCGACCCGAGCGACAGACTGCTGGACCCGGGCACGGCGTACGACACCAACATGCCGACCTATGGCCCTCCATCAGCACTCAGCCGGCGCCCGGCACGCACGAGTTCGGCCCCGGGCCGGACGACGGGCTGCCGGACCCGGGTGCCACCTACGGGACCAACATGCCGACGTACGGCCCATCCGTCAGCACTCAGCCGACGCCGCAGGTGAACGACTTCGGATGAGGGACGGACCGTCGCCGCGCAACGTCAGTCCTTGGGTGAGCCGCGGAGCAGGGCGACCACGTGGGCGGCCGTGGTGCCGAGGTGGTGGCGGGCGTCGCGGAGCTGCTCGGGGGTGACGCCGTGGTCGCGGGCGGCGTCGCGCACGTCGTCGCGGAGACGGTCCAGCAGCCGTTCCAGGTCGCGGGCGGGGTCGGAGGACGACGGCGCTTCCGCTGCCCAGCCGGGCAGGTCCGCCTCCGGCGGCGGCACGGGCCCACCGGGCGGTGGCGGCGGCGCGTGGGGGCCGGGCGGGGGCGGCGGGGGCCGTCCGCCTGTGTGGGCCCGCCGGCCGGGGACGACTGCGGCGGCGCGGTGAAGCGGCCGAGGTCGCCGATGTGGCGGCTGAGTTCGGAGAGGCCGGACTGCACCGCGCCCTGCCAGTCCCCCGCTTTGGCCTGGTCGCGGACCCGGTCCTGGACCCGGCCGGCGATGCGCCGCATCTCCGCCATCGCCTCGGCGTGCGCCTCGCGCTCCTTGCACGCCTGGTGGCGGGCCTTGCGCGCGTCCTCCTGGGCGCGCTGCGCCTGCGCCTTCCACTCGCGCTTGACGCGCTGCATCTCCTCCTTGGCCTGGCGCCAGGCGTCCGCGTCCCCGCCGCGCGGGCCGTCCGCGCCGCCGCCGGTGCCGCGTGCCTGCTCCCGCATCTCGCGCCGCAGGTCGCGGGCGGAGCCGCTGACGTCCTCGCGGATGTCCGCGGCGAGCGAGGCGAGGGACTCGCGGATCTCCAGTTCCAGTTCGGCGATCTCGGCCTGCCGGTCGGCGAGTTCGGCCCGTCCGGCGTCGGTGAGGGAGTAGGTCTTGCGGCCGCCCTCGGTGCTGTGGGTGACGAGGCCCTCGGCTTCGAGCTTGGCGAGCCGGGGGTAGACCGTGCCCGCCGAGGGGGCGTAGAGGCCCTGGAAGCGTTCCTCCAGGAGACGGATCACCTCGTAACCGTGCCGGGGGGACTCGTCCAGGAGCCGCAGCAGGTAGAGGCGCAGACGCCCGTGGGCGAAGACGGGAGGCATGTCAGACGTCCTTCCTGAGGTCGTACGCCGCGCCCGCGCCGACCGCGTCCTCCTGCGGCGGGCGGCGGAGCAGCGCGACGGTGCCGGAGACCGTCTTGACGCGAAGGCGTCCGGCTCCGGTGCCGAGCGTGCCGGTCAGGCTCTGGGCACCCCAGCGACCGGCGACGCGCAGGGCGTCGAAGGCGCTGGAGAGCGCGCCGCCCGCCGTGCCGGCCTGGACGACGGCGTCGGTCGTGTCCGGCAGGCGTACGGCGACCTCGCCGGAGACGGTGGTCAGGGCGATGTCCGGGCGCCCGGCGGCGTGCGCGAGGTCGAGGATCATGTCGCCGCTGACGGTGTCGGCCCGTACGGAGGAGCCGTCGCCATCGATGACAGTCAGGTGGCCGGAGACGGATTTCAGGCAGAGGGGGCCGCGCAGTGCCTGCGCCTCCACGGCGCCGGAGACGGTGTCGGCGCGGACCTCACCGCCCAGCCCCACCAGCGTGCAGCCGCCGGACACCCCGCGGACCGTCGTACCGCCGTGGACCCCGGAGACGACGGCGGTGGCGCCGACCACGCCCAGGTGGAGGCGGGTTCCGGCGGGCACCGAGACGGTGACCACGGCCGACCGCTCCCAGCCCTTGCGGTCCAGCAGCTTGAGGAAGCCCTTCCACGGGAGGTCGTCGTAGGCGACGACGATGCGGTCGCCCTCGCGGCGGACCTCCAGCGGCGGGCCGTGGATCTCGGCGATCTCGACCCGCGCGCCGGGCGCGTCGGTACCGACGACGTTCACGGCGCCGTTGACGATGCGGACGTCGAGTGCGGCGACGGGGTCGTCGAACTCCAGCGGCTGCGGTCGTGAGACTTCGGGCACGGGGCACCCCCTGGGTAGGCAGAGGACGACATATCGCGTCTCTCCTCAAACACGATATGTCGTGTTGCCTCGCGAGGCAAGAAGCCTTCGCCCTCGGGCCGGCTCTCTCGGGGCACCCCTACCCGGCGGCTACGCGTCCTCCTCCTCGTCGTCGAGGCGGGCCAGCCACGTCGCGAGGCGTTCGACCGGGACCTCGAAGTCCGGGTTCAGGTCGACGAACGTGCGCAACTGCTCGGAGAGCCACTCGAAGGTGACCTCCTCCTCGCCACGCCGCTTCTCCAGCTCCTCGATGCCGCGGTCGGTGAAGTACACGGTGACTCCCAGGTCGGACGGGGGACGACTGCCCCCAGCGTAGGGCGGGCACGGCACGGCCCCGCCGCCCGGTGAGGGCGACGGGGCTGGGCCGCAGTGCGGACCCCGGGCTCAGAGGACCTTCGACAGGAAGGACTTGGTCCGCTCGTGCTGCGGGTTGGTGAGCACGTCCCGCGGGTGCCCGGACTCGACGACCACGCCGTCGTCCATGAACACCAGCGAGTCGCCGACCTGCTTGGCGAAGCCCATCTCGTGCGTGACGACGATCATCGTCATGCCGGATTCGGCGAGGTCCCGCATCACGTCCAGGACCTCGCCGACCAGCTCCGGGTCGAGCGCCGAGGTCGGCTCGTCGAAGAGCATCAGCTTCGGGTCCATGGCCAGCGCGCGGGCGATGGCGACGCGCTGCTGCTGACCGCCGGAGAGCTGTGACGGGTACTGCTTGGTCTTCTCGGACAGCCCGACCCGGTCCAGCAGCTGCATCGCCCGCTCGCGGGCCTCCGCCTTGGAGGTGCCCCGGACCTGGACCGGCGCCTCCATCACGTTCTCCACCGCGGTCATGTGCGGGAAGAGGTTGAAGCGCTGGAACACCATGCCGATGTCCTTGCGCTGCTCGGCGACCTCGCGCTCCTTGAGCTCGTAGATCTTGTCGCCGCGCTGGCGGTACCCCACCAGCCGGCCGTCCACGTAGAGGCGACCGGCGTTGATCTTCTCCAGGTGGTTGATGCAGCGCAGGAAGGTGGACTTGCCGGAGCCGGACGGACCGACCAGGCAGAAGACCTCGCGCGGCTGCACCTCCAGGTCGATGCCCTTCAGCACCAGGTTGTGACCGAAGGCCTTGTGCACGGCCTCGGCACGGACCATCGGCCCGCCGGAGGTGGCGGCCGGGGTGCTCGGCGCGGCGTTCGACGTGTTCTTCATCGGATCTCCCCCGATCCCGTCCCGTGCCGGAACGTGGTGAGGTTCTTCCACACCCGCTGCATCGGCGTGTCCGGCATCTGCCGCGAGGTGCCGCGGGAGTAGTGCCGTTCGATGTAGTACTGGAAGATGCTGAAGATCGTGGTGAGGACGAGGTACCAGACCGTCGCGACGATCAGCGCCTCCATCACCGCGAGCGTGCGGGAGCCGAAGTTGCGGCTGGCGAGGAACAGCTCGTTGTAGCCGATCGCATAGGCCAGCGACGAGGTCTTCAGCATGTTGATGAACTCGTTGCCGGTCGGCGGGATGATCACACGCATGGCCTGCGGCAGCACGACGCGCCGCATCGTCTTGGTGCCGCGCATGCCGAGCGCGTGGGCCGCCTCGGTCTGGCCGTGGTCGACGGACTGGATGCCGGCCCGGCTGATCTCCGCCATGTACGCCGCCTCGTTGAGGCCCAGGCCCAGCAGGGCTGCCATGAACGGCGTCATGAAGTCGTTCATCTCGTCCTGGTAGATCGGCCCCAGGTTGATCGTCTCGAAGATGATCGAGAGGTTGAACCAGAGGAAGATCTGGACGAGGACGGGCGTGCCGCGGAAGAACCAGATGTAGACCCAGGCGACGTACGACAGGACCTTGTTCTCCGACATGCGCATCACCGCGAGCAGCATGCCCAGGACCACGCCCAGGATCATGGCGAACACGGTGATCTTCAGGGTCTCCCAGGCGCCCTTGACGAACGTCTCGTCGTCGAGCATGTCGCCGACGACGCCCCAGTTGATCTGGGCCTGGGCGAACGCCAGAACGAGCAGGCCGAGCAGGGTGAGGACGGCGGCGGCGCCGACCCAGCGGCCGTAGTGCTTGACGGGAATGGCCTTGATGGCCTCCGGCGGGACCTTGCCGGTGTTCATGGCCCCGGGGCCGGCCGGGCGGGTGCCCCCCTTGCGCAGGGAGCCGCCGCCCGCGGCCTTTCCGGGCTCTTCGGGTTCAGACACGGATGGTTACCTTCGGGATCAGAAAGCGGGTGGTGCGGGCGCCGGGGCGCGGCGGCGGCCGTCCGGCGGCCCGCCGTCACGCCCCGGCTGCGGCTCACTTGCCGGCGTTGACCGTCGCCTCGTCCAGTGCGCCGTTGGTCACATCCCACTTCTTCATGACCTTCTCGTACTCGCCGTTCTCCATGATCCGGTTCATGGCGGACTGGATGGCGTCGCGGAGCTCGGTGTTCTTCTTGCTCACCGCGATGCCGTACGGGGCGGCGTCGATCTGGCCGCCGGCGACCTCGAACTGCTCGCCGTTGCCGAAGGTCTTCGCGTTGTACGCGGCCACCGGGAAGTCGGTGACGACGACGTCCGCGCGGCCGTTCTGGAGCTGCGTGATCGAGTCGGTGTCCTTGTCCGCGAAGAACGGGTCGATCTTCTCGTCGCACTTCTTGTTCTGCGCGCGGACCAGGGCCTCGTTCGCGGTGCCGCGCTGGGCCGCGACCGTCTTGCCGCAGAGGTCGTCGAGATTCTGGACGTTCTCCGGATTGCCCTTCTCGACCAGGAAGGAGGAGCCGGCCTTGAAGTAGTTCACGAAGTCGGCGCCGCCCTCGGCGTCGTCGCTCACACCCTCCTGACGCTCCTTGGTGTCGGTGACGGCTGACATGACGACGTCGTAGCGGCCCGAGTTCATGCCCAGGATCAGCTGGTCGAAGGTGCCGTTCTGGAACTGGAAGTCGACGCCCAGCGCCTTGCTCATGGCCTTCGCCAGGTCCGGGTCGATGCCGGCGGGCTCGCCGTTCTCGTCCACGAACTCGACCGGCGCGTAGGCGATGTCCGAGCCGACCTTGATGGTCCCGGCCTTCTGGATCTTCTGCGGCAGCTCGTCGTACAGGGGGGCTTCCGCGTCGGCGGTCTTCTTGCCGCCGCCGTCGCCGTCCCCGCCCCCGTCCGTCTGATCCCCACAGCCGGTGAGCAGCAGTGCTCCGGCGACCGCGATGGCTCCTGCCGCCCCGATCCGGGATCGGAAGGCCGGGGAACGTCGGGTGGTGCGAACGGTCATGGCCAGGTCCTCCTGCGAGTGAGGGTGTCGCCGGCGCGCGCACTCGTCGTCGAATGTCACGGTCCGGCCACGTCTGATGGGGGGAATCTTGCCACCCGGGGTAGTCATCCCAGTGGCCCGACGATGTCAAAATCGGATAACGGATAGTCGACTCCGGATACAGGGCACCCGAAAGGCGCTATGGCGCTCACCCGCGGCACAGGTGTGCGGACCACGTGTCAGCCGCGTGTCAGCGCCGTGAGAGGTTCCTCACCCACCGTAGAAAGAGGTTCGTCGGCACGCACCTCGGTCGGGTAGAAAGGACGATTACACCCCTCACCCGGGGACCAGGGCGCGTGTGCGGCGCGCCCGGCGTCCGTGTCTCCCCCAGGCGGCGGTTACCCGCAAGCCCGGTCACGGACGTGGTGCCCGCCCGCCCCTCACCCGGGAGCGGCCACCCTCAGCAGTTATACGAAAACAAGGGGTCCACACAGTGGCAGCGGAGATCGTCAATCCCAAGGACGGGCTGGACGAGGACATGATCGACCCGGCATTCGCGCTCCATCGCGGCGGAAAGATGGCGGTGCAGGCGACGGTGCCGGTGCGGGACGCGGACGACCTGTCCCTCGCCTACACGCCGGGCGTCGCCAAGGTCTGCAGCGCCATCGCGGAACAGCCGGAACTGGTGCACGACTACACGTGGCGCTCCCAGGTGGTCGCCGTCGTGACCGACGGCAGCGCGGTCCTCGGCCTCGGCGACATCGGCCCGGCCGCCTCGCTCCCCGTCATGGAGGGCAAGGCGATCCTGTTCAAGCAGTTCGGCGGCGTGGACGCGGTGCCGATCGCGCTCGACTGCCACGAGGTCGACGAGATCGTGGAGACCGTCGCCCGGCTCGCGCCGTCCTTCGGCGGCATCAACCTCGAGGACATCTCCGCGCCCCGCTGCTTCGAGATCGAGGAGCAACTGAAGAAGCGCCTCGACATCCCGGTCTTCCACGACGACCAGCACGGCACCGCGATCGTCACGCTCGCCGCGCTGCGCAACGCCTCTCGACTGGCCGGCAAGGCGCTCGGCGACCTGCGCGTGGTGATCTCCGGCGCCGGGGCGGCCGGCGTCGCCATCGCCAAGATCCTGGTCGAGGCCGGCATCGGCGACGTCGCGGTCTGCGACCGCAAGGGCGTCGTCTCCCGCGACCGCGAGGACCTCAACTCCGCCAAGCGCGACCTGGCGGGCTTCACCAACAAGGCGGGGCTCGTCGGCTCGCTGGAGAGCGCGCTGGACGGCGCGGACGTCTTCATCGGCGTCAGCGGCGGCACGGTGCCGGAGGAGGCCGTCGCCACGATGGCCGACAGCGCGTTCATCTTCGCCATGGCCAACCCGAACCCGGAGATCCACCCGGACGTCGCCCGCAAGTACGCCTCCGTGGTGGCCACTGGGCGCAGCGACTACCCCAACCAGATCAACAACGTGCTCGCCTTCCCCGGCGTCTTCGCCGGGGCGCTCCAGGTGCGCGCGTCCGAGATCACCGAGGGGATGAAGATCGCGGCGGCGGAGGCGCTGGCCGCGGTCGTCGCGGACGAACTGAGTGCGGAGCGGGTCATTCCGTCACCGTTCGACGAGCGGGTCGCCCCCGCGGTGACCTCGGCGGTCGCCGCGGCCGCCCGCGCGGAGGGCGTGGCCCGCGCGTAGCCCTGCGGGGCTCAGCCGACAGAGGGGGTGACCGCACCGGGTGCGGTCACCCCCTCCGCGGTGCGCCACCGGGGGGAAAGGGGAGGGCCGGTCGGGGGACGACGGGGCGGCGCGCCCCGATCCGCGCCATACGTCGATGTGATCATCACGCCGGGTGACGCACCCGGTGTCGCCCCGTGAGTCACATCGGGAGGCGTCATCGCTGACAACCTCGTGCGGAACGGCGACGCCGAGCAGGGACCCGGCGGGACGGACGCACCCGTCGACGCCGTGACGGGCTGGAAGGTCACCGAGGGGGCGCCCGCCCTCATCCGCTACGACTTCGGCGAGGGACACCCCGGGCCCAAGGACCCGGGGCCGCCGCGGCGCGGCAGCCGCTTCTTCGCCGGCGGCACGTCCCCCCGTACCACGCTGCTCCAGGACGTCGCCCTGCCGACGGACGGCGCCACCGGCCGCGGCGCCGTGGACGGGGGCGGCGTCCGGTTCCGCGCGGCGGCGTGGCTGGGCGGGTTCGGGGACCAGGAGGACGGCGCCCGGCTCTCGGTGGAGTTCCGGGACGGCAGGGGCACGCCCGTCGCGCTCGCCGTGCTCGGCCCGCTCACCGCGACCGAACGCGACGGCCGCACCGGCATGTTCGAGCGCACGGCCGAGGCCGCCGTACCGCCGGGCGCCCGGTCGGTGCGGCTGGTGCTGGCGCTGACGCAGGACGGCGGGGCCGCCAACGACGGCTACGCCGACGCCCTCTCCCTCACCCTGCACGGCGGCAGCGCCCGCGTTCCCTCCGCCGCACCCACCGCCCCGGCGCGCCGGGAGGGGATCGCATGAGGCTCGGCAGACGCGGACTGCTCAGGGCCGCCGCCGCGGCGGGCGCGCTGAACCTCGCCTGGCCGCTGGCCGCCGGCCACTCCCCGGCGCAGGCGCGGGCCGCCGCCGAGGCGCTGGGGGCCACGTACGATCCGGCGCCGTTCACGCTGGGCGTGGCGTCCGGCGATCCGCTGCCGCACGGCGTCGTGCTGTGGACGCGCCTGGTGCCGGACCCGTTCGCCGTGGAACAGGACCTCCCCGAGACGGTCGAGGTGGGCTGGACGGTCGCCGAGGACCGCGGCATGCGCACGGTGGTCCAGCGCGGGACCGTCCACGCGTCGGCCACGCTGGGCCACAGCGTGCACGTGCCGGTCGACGGGCTGCGCCCCGGGCGCCACTACTACTACGCCTTCACCGCGCGCGGGAGGACCAGCCGGATCGGCCGGACCAAGACCGCGCCCGCGCCGGGAGCCCGGCGGGTGGTCTTCGCCAGCGCCAACTGCCAGAAGTTCTACGACGGCTACTACGCGGCGCTGCGCGGCATCGCCGCCGAGGAACTGGACTTCGTCGTCCACCTCGGGGACTACATCTACGAGTACGGTCCCGGATCGGGCGACCGGGACCGCAACCACGACACCGGCGAGTGCCTGACCCTGGCCGACTACCGCAAGCGGTACGCGCTCTACAAGGGCGACCCGTCGCTGCGCGCCGCGCATGCCAATCACCCCTGGTTCCTGACCTGGGACGACCACGAGGTGCGCAACAACTACAGCCCGGCCGTCGGCGGCGCACCCTTCCTGCAGCGGCGACTCGCCGCCTACCAGGCGTGGTACGAGCACCAGCCGCACCGCGACGGCGAACCGGGCGTCGACGCGGCGCTCCCGGAACCCGTGCTGCACCGGCGCCGCGACATCGGCGGACTGGTGGAGCTGACCGTGCTGGACCTGCGGTCGTACCGCACGGTGCCCGACACGGCGGACGGCAGCATTCTGGGCACGCGGCAGCGCGACTGGCTGAAGCAGGGTGTGACGAACGCACCGGACGCGTGGCACTGCTGGGCCAACTCGATCATGCTGAGCCAGCTGCGCGCCAAACCGGGCAGCGACATCATGTTCCCCGACCAGTGGGACGGTTTCCGCACCGAACGGGCGGACGTACTCGGCCACGTGCACGGCGCCCAGCTGGAGGACCTGGTGGTGATCACCGGCGACTGGCACTCGGCGTTCGTCGACGAGATCCGCACCGACTTCGACGCCGCCGACTCCCCCGTGGTCGGCGCGGAGTTCACCTCGCACTCCGTCTGCTCGGGTGCCTACCGGCCGGAGTGGAACGAGAAGAACGGCCCGCTGATGGGCGAGGCCAACCCGCACCTCCAGTACTTCCAGGCGGGTTCGTACGGCTACGACCTGTACGAGGTCACCCCGGAGCGGTGGACGACGCACATGCGGGTGGTGCGCTCCCGCCACGACCCGAAGTCACCCGTGTCGACCCTGACGAAGTGGCACGTGGACCGCGGCAAGCCCGGCGCCTACGAGGACTCGGCGACCAGCGGCTCGCACGCCCACTACCGCCGCGACTGAACGGCACCGCGCGTCCCCGCCGGGGCGGACCCCGGCGGGGACGCGTGGTGTCGGGGGCGCGGCCGTGTCAGCGCAGGCGCACCTAGCGCCGACCCGTGTCAGCGCAGGCCCAGGACCAGTGCGTCGGAGGGCGAGGCCCACACCGGGCGGGCCTCGGCGAAGCCCGCCTCCCGGAGGGTGCGGACGTGCCAGGCCGGCGCCTGGACCTGGTCGGAGAAGTGGTCGCCGGTGCGCGGGTCGCCGAAGATGCGGAAGCGTTCGGCCGCCGCGTCGGCGAGCACCGGGTCGGCGGCCACCGTCCCCCACCAGTCGGCCCAGTCCTGGACGCCGGCCGCCTTCTCCCGCTCCTTGCGCGACCGCTCGAACGCACGGACCGCCTCGTCCAGGCGCGGGGTGTCCTCGTCCGGCATGTGGTCGGCGTTCATGAAGACTCCGCCCTCCCGCACGACCGGGGCGAGCTGCCCGTACAGACCGCGCAGCGCATCGGTGCGGAGCCAGTGCAGCGCGGTGGCGGTCAGCACCGCGTCGTAGGAACGGTGCGGCAGCCGCGCCGTCCAGTCGGGGTCGTTGAGGTCGGCGGTGACGAACTCGGCGCGCTCCTCGTCCGCGAAGTGGCCGCGGGCGATGGCGAGCAGCGCCGGGTCGAGGTCGACGCCGGTGGTGCGGGCGTCCGGGAACCGGTGCAGCACCCGGTCCGAGATACTGCCGGTGCCGCAGGCCAGATCCAGCACCCGCGGCGCGGGGCCGACGACGGCCTCCACCATGTCGAGCATGACCCGGAACCGCTCCTCGCGGTCGGGCAGGTACCACTCCTGCTGGCGGTCCCAACTGCGCTGCCATGCCTGCCAGTCCGTACGGCCGGCCGTTTCGGTCGTCATCCGTCCTCCTCGAGTAATACCCTGGATGGCAGTTCGGCCATTACCGAAGCCCCACCCCGACGATAGACCGCTGCCGTAAGGACCACAAGTGGAACTCAACTATTACTCGGACTGGGCGGTGCGCCTGGTGAACACCGAGCAGCCCGAACGCGGCGAGGACACGCTCACGTCCGTCGACGCCGTGCGCGAACTGTTCGGCCCCGCCCGGCAGATGGCGCGCCGGGCCACGGACGGGGACGTGGCCCGGTTGCGAGCCGTACGGACACGACTGCGCGCGGTCTTCGGCGCGGCGGCCGACGGCGACGAGGTCCGCGCAGTGGACCTGCTGAACGCGCTGCTCATGGAGTTCCCCACGAGCCCGCAGATCTCCGGGCACGGCGACCGCGGCGCGGACGGGCGCCCCCTCTGGCACATGCACCTCGCCGACCACGCCGCCAACGCGACGGCCGGTTACGCGGCCACGGCCTGCATGGGACTGGCCTTCCACCTCACCGACCTGGGTGTGGACCGGCTCGGCATCTGCCAGGCCGGCCCCTGTCGCAACGCCTACCTGGACACCTCGACCAACCGGTCCCGGCGCTACTGCTCGGACCGCTGTGCGACCCGCGCCAACGTGGCCGCCTACCGGGCGCGCAAGCGGCTGGCCGGCGGCGGCACCAAGGGGCGCACGGCGGACAGCGCCCAGCGCAGCAGCGAGAACACCGACGCCTGAGCGGCTGCGGCACCGGCTCCGGCGCCGCGACCCGCGGCCCGGCGGGGCCGCACCCTCAGCAACGCGCGCGCGACCAGCAGTTCGTCCGGCACCGCCCCGAACTCCCGGCTGTCGTTGCGCACCGCCGGGTTGTCCCCCTGCACCCACCAGCCCGCCGCGCCGCGCCGCCGGAGCACACGTTTGACGATCAGCAGGTCGTGCTGGAACGGGTGCCGCAGCACCACCACGTCCCCGGCCCGCACCCGGCCGCCGTAGTGCACGACCAGCTGGTCTCCCGGGTACAGGGTGGGCTGCATCGAGGGGTTGTACACCTCCGCCAGCCCGATCCGCCGCAGCAGCCCCTGGTCACGCGGCCCGCCGTCCGGTCGCCCCGCACGCGCCCGCGCCGACGCGGCCCGCGGCTTCCCCCGTGACTTCGCCCGCTCGGGCATCCTCCGCCTCCGGTCCTTCCGATCATCCACCCGGCACGACTCCTTCTGGGACTTTTGGCCCAAGCCCTCTGGGGCACCCGGGAAAACACCTACCCCAGCGAGTAACCTCGCACCTGAGAAGACGATCACGAGGAAGGACGGCTTTCATGCTTTCCCGCCTGTTCGCCCCCAAGGTGCAGGTCAGCGCTCACTGCGACCTGCCCTGCGGTGTCTACGACCCCGCACAGGCCCGCATCGAGGCGGAGTCCGTCAAGGCCATCCAGGAGAAGTACCAGGCCAACGAGGACCCGCACTACCGCGCCCGCGCCACCACCATCAAGGAGGAGCGCGCGGAGCTGGCCAAGCACCACGTCTCCGTGCTGTGGAGCGACTACTTCAAGCCTCCGCACTTCGAGAAGTACCCGGAGCTGCACCAACTGGTCAACGACACGCTCAAGGCCCTCAGCGCCGCCAAGGGGTCCACCGACCCCGCGACCGGCCAGAAGGCGCTGGACCACATCGCCCAGATCGACAAGATCTTCTGGGAGACCAAGAAGGGCTGACCTGATCTCCAGCCCTTTGACCTGCGATTTCCTTGATCGTCTGGTCACCCGGTCCGCACCCGGTCCGCAGGCCGCCGAGCACGGCGTCCCTCACGGACCGGGTGCGGTCTTCTTGGCCCGGCCGCTGAGGCGCCTCATTCGCCTTCCAACGGGTGTACGTCCGCGAACTCCCGTCCGTGGCCCCGGAGGCTGATCACCCCACTGGGTGACTGCGCGCCGACGCAAACCAGGTCAAGATCATTCCCATGAAAGCTTCCCTGACCCGTCGCGCATGTGCCGCGGCCCTGGTGCTCACCGCGACGATGACGCCTGCGGTAGCAGTACCGCCGGACGGAAAGGCCGCGCCGGCCGACCGCGGCGGGGTGCAGGCCCGCCTGCTCGGCGAGAAGATCATTCCCCATCAGCTCACCTTCCGGAACACCACTGTCGGCGGGCTCTCCGGCATCGACCGCGATCCGTGCACGGGCGATTACGTCATGATCAGCGACGACCGCTCGTACCTGCAGCCCGCTCGCTTCTACACCGCCAAGATCGGTGTGGACCGTTCCGGGGTGCACAGTGTGGACTTCACCGGCACGCACCCGCTCCGGCAGCCGGACGGCTCGTTCTACCCACCGCCGACCGCCGGCGACGGCAAGGCCGTGGACCCGGAAGAGCTGCGCGTGGACCCACGGAACTGCCAGTACGTGTGGGCCCAGGAAGGCAACCGGCCGAAGTCGGCGGGTGAACCAGTGGTCCAGCCGTCGATCCAGTTCGCCACCCGCACGGGTGAGTACCTCGGACAGCATCCCCTGGCGCCCCACTACCGGGTCACCACAGGCGACTGGGGCATCCGGCGGAACCAGGCAGTCGAGGCGATCACCTTCGGCGGCGGGGGTGGCCTGCTCACCAGCGCCGTCGAAGGCCCGCTGCTCCAGGACGGCTTGGAACCGGATCTGGAACACGGCGCCCTGATCCGCGTCACCCAGCAGAACCGGCAGGGCCAGGTGCGGGGACAGTTCGCCTACCCCCTCGAGAAGATCTTCGCCGAGTCCGACCCGACCAGCCCGTGGGGCCCGGACACCGGCGTACCCGCGATCCTCGCCTTCCCCGACGACCCCGACCGCTACCTCGTACTCGAACGCACCTGGGTGGCGGGCGCGGGCTACAAGATCCGCCTCTACGACGCCACCACCCACGGCGCGACCGACGTGCGGGACATGGGCTCCCTGAACGGACGGGAGGTCGCGCCCATGCGCAAGAAACCGGTCGCGGATTTCGACGACTTGGGCCTGTCCACCGTCGACAACACCGAGGGCATGACCTGGGGGCCGACGCTTCCGAACGGCGAACAAACCCTGATCCTGGTCAGCGACGACAACTTCGCCGAGAACGCCGTCACCCAGATCGTCGCACTCGGCATCCGCTGAGAACCACCAGCGGCACAGCTTCACAAGGGCAGCGGCACACCGCTCGAAACGCGAGCCGGCGCGCCGCTGCCGTGCGGGTAGCCGTGCCCGGGCCCGCGCTGCGGACCGGGCACGGTCGTGTCCGGGTGATCTGACGCGGGTCGCCGTGCCGCAGGCGTCGGGGGCGGCGCCGCCCGTACCCGCCTCGCGGCTGCGGTCGTACGGGTCGCGCGTAGGGCCGTCCCCGCCCCCGTCCGCCTGTTAGGAAGGGAAGTCCGGGTGCCGCATGCCGTCCGCCCCGGCGTCGCAGTGGACGCCCGCCCAGGGGCGCTCCAAGGTGGGCAGGCCGGAGAGCGCGGCGGCCGACGGCGCACCGGTGGGCCGGTCCGTCTCCGCGGCGAGCGGCTCCTCCTGAGCGCCGGAGCCGGGGGATCCGAGGTTCAGGTGGCCGCGCTGGTCGGCGAACCACAGGCCGCCCACGAGCAGACAGAGCACCGCGAACACCAGGCCCACCCGCCGGGGCTGCGGCCAACCGCCGCCGCCCCGCATCTCGTGCGGGGCCCGACCGGTGCCAGCCGTGCGGCGACCATCCGCCCCGCGCGGACGGCTCCTTCGGAACGCCGGCGGCACCCGCCGCTCCGCGCCGTCCGGACTCCTCCGCCTCCCGCTGGAACGCCTCCCACACGCCGTCCGGGACGGACGACCGGGGGGAGGGTCCAGCGCGCAGCCGAGAGCCGTCCGGGGGCCGTACGCTCCGGCATCGGCAGTGGGGCACCGGCCAGCAGTTCAGGGGCATCGTAGAGGTGTTCGGGACGGCGCCCGGCGGCCGGTCGGGACGGCCCGCCCACGGGCGCGGGTCCGTCCGGGCCCGGTGCGGCCGGTGCGGTCAGGCCGGGCCGGGGAGAGGCGGCAGCGCCCGGAGACCGTCCGCGAGGTCGCGCTTGAGGTCCTCCACGTCCTCGAATCCGACGTGGACGCGGAGCAGCGGCCCGCGTCCGCGCCAGGTGCCGGGGAGCCGGTGCCGCGTGGGCTCGCACGGCACCACGAGGCTCTCGTAGCCGCCGTAGCTGTGGCCGAGCCCGAAGAGGGTGAGCCGGTCGGCCAGGGCGTCGGCTTCCTCCTGCCCGTACCGGGGGTCCAGTTCCAGGCCGAAGAGGCCGGAGGCTCCGGTGAAGTCGCGGCGCCAAAGGTCGTGCCCGGGGTCCTCCGGCAGCGCCGGGGAGAGCACGGCTGCGACGCCCGGCTGCTTGCCCGCCCAGCGCGCGAGTTCCAGCGCCTGCGCCTGGTGGCGCTCCAGCCGCACGTCCAGGGTGCGCAGGCCGCGCAGCGCGGCGTAGACGTCGTCCGCCCCGGCACACTGCCCCAGCCGCATGGCCGTGGCGCGCACGGCAGGGTACGCGGCGGTGGTGCACACGGCGACGCCCAGGATGCTGTCCGCATGGCCGGTGAGGTACTTCGTCGCCGAGTGCAGGACGACGTCCGCGCCCAGCTCCAGCGGACGGTGGTACACGGGCGTGGCCCAGGTGTTGTCGACGAGAGTGGTGACGCCCCGGGCCCGGCAGGCGGCCGTGATCGCCGGCACGTCCTGCACCTCGAAGGTGGTGGACCCCGGGGACTCCAGGTACACCAGCCGCGTCGTGGGGCGGACGAGGACGGCGATGTCCGCCCCGATGCCCGGCGGGTAGTACTCGGTCTCCACACCGAGCGCCGAGAGGGAATCGCAGAAGCGGCGTGTGGGCAGGTACGCGGAGTCGGTGACCAGGACGTGGTCGCCGGCCCGGACGAAGGACAGGACGGCGGTGCTGATCGCCGCGAGTCCGGAGCAGGTGGCCACGCCGCCGTGGCCGCCCTCGAGTTCGGCCACGGCCGCCTCGAACGCCATGCTGGTCGGGGTGCCGAAGCGGCCGTAGACCGGCATCTCCCGCTTCAGCGGATCGGCCTGCGACACCGCCATCTCGGCCGTGTCGCGGTAGAGCACCGTGGACGCCCGGTGCACCGGCGGATTGGGGTAGCCGCGCTGCGTACGGGGGTCGGAACCGGCGTGCACCAGCCGGGTCCGCGTCGTGTGCCGCTCGCCGCTCACGGCACCGGCTCCGGGGTGCGTTCCGCGGCGGCCCCGGCCGGAACGACGGCGCGGCGGCGCCGGCGGGCGGGCAGGACGAGGAGCACGGCGACGGCGCACTGGACGGCGGCGAACAGCCAGAACCCCTCGGGCTCCCCCGCCTGCACGAAGTGGGCGAAGACGAACCCGCCGGCCAGACCGGCGAGCAGCCCGCCCACGCCTGCGGTGAGCCGCTGCACGCCGAACGCGAACGCCGGGTTGCCCGGGACCCGTTCGACCAGTTCCAGGTCACAGCGCAGCAGCAGGAACACCTCGCCCAGGGTGAAGACCGCGGTACCCGCGAGGAGCAACCAGGGCCCGCCCAGGGACATCACCGCGGTGCCGGCCGCCAGCAGGGCGAACGATCCCCCGACCAGCAGCCGGTACGGAGCTCGCGCGATCCTCCCGGAGAGGGCGGGCTGGAGGACCACCACCATGGCGCAGTTGAGAAGCATGACCCAGCCGAGCATGCCGATGTGCCCCAGCTCAGCGGCGTACAGGCCGACGAAGCTCTGGAAGAAGAAGTACAGGTAGAAGGCGAGTCCGGTGACGAGCACCGGACGCAGCGCGGGGCGCAGCCGCCGCAGCACGCCCGGGCCGGTGCCCGGCGACGGGGTGGCGGCCCTGCCCTCGACCGGGCGCATGGTGAGCTGGTGGGCGAGGGTGATCGCCGCGAACAGCAGCGCGGCGCCGAGCAGGAGCATCATCGGGTCGGTGTCGATGAGGAGCGCCGCCAGCAGCGGGCCGACGCCCATGCCGGCGTTGAGCGCGGCGCTGCTGACCCCGAGGAACAGCGGTCGCAGGTCGTCGGAGACGCAGGTGACGATGTACGCCTTGTTCGCCGGCAGGTACAGCGCGGGACCGAGCGCGACCAGGAGCACGGCGGGGTAGGCGAGCCAGGGGACTGCCACCGCGACGCCGAGCAGGGCGAGACCGGCGGTACGCAGGACCAGCGCGCCGACCATGGTCGGCTTGAGGCCGATCCGGTTCACCACCGGCCCGCCGAGAATGCTGCCGCCGAACTGGATGAAGGTGGCGACGGCGACCAGGGCGCCGGCCACCCGCAGGTCGAGGCCCACCGCCTGGACCATCAGCACGCCGATGAAGGGCGTGACCATGTAGCTGCCGAGCGCGACGACGAAGGACAGGACGATCAGGGACTTCAGGCTGGGCGAGAGGTCCCGGAAGGTCTGCCACCTGCTCGCGGTGGGCGGCTTCTTCACGGGGCCCCCGTTCACGAGACCCCCGCCTGGTCCGCGCTCGCGGCGCTCCCGGCTCTCCCCGGGCCGGTCGCGCCGGTCGCGCCGGTCGCCACCGGTCGCCCGGGGACGGGGAGGCCCCATTCGCTCCAGGACCCGTCGTAGACCGACAGGTTCTCCAGGCCCGCGAGGTGCGCACCCAGCGCCAGGACGCAGGCGGTGACGCCCGATCCGCAGCTGAAGACCAGCGTCCCACGGTCCCCGGCGGCTTCGCGGAACGCCTCCCGCAGCTCGTGCGGGGGACGCATCCGGCCGCCGTTACCCAGCAGTTCGCTGAACGGGAGGCTGACCGCGCCGGGCATGTGGCCGCCGCGCAGGCCGGGCCGCGGCTCGGGCGCCCGGCCGGTGAACCGGGCCCGGGTGCGGGCGTCGAGCACTGCGGCGTCCGGGTCGCGCAGCGCGTCCGCCACCCGGTCGGCGCCGACGAAAAGGCCGGAGCGCGGTCGGGCGGTGAAGTCGCCCGGGGTGGACGGCGGCAGGGGCTGGGCGGCCTCTTCCACCGGCCCGCCGTACGCGGTCCAGGCGGGCAGGCCGCCGTCGAGGACCGCGGCACGGTCGAAGCCCACGGCCCGCAGCATCCACCAGGCCCGCGGGCTGGAGTAGACGCCGGCCGCGTCGTACACGACGACGGTGTCCTCGTCCCGGAGCCCGAGGGTGCGCAGCTCGGCGGCGAGGCGATCGGGCTCCGGCATGGTGTGCGGGAGCGAGGCGTGGTGGTCCGAGAGGGCGCCGTCGAGGTCGAACCGGCGGGCGCCGGGGATGCGGGTCTCCGCGTCCCGGTGCACGCCGACGGAGGCGTCGAGGACGACGAGCCCTTCCGCGCCCAGCCGGGGCGCGAGCCACGCGGCGTCCACCAGCGGCCCCGGCAGCGGACGCGGCGGCTGCGGCGGCACGTGAGGCCGGGGCGACTCGGGCGGGGTCACGGGGTCGCCCCGGCGGTCTCGGGGGCATCGACGGGACCGGCGGCGTCCGGGGAATCGGCGGGACGCCAGCGGACCGCGTCGGTGAACCAGGCCGCCACCTTCTCCATGTTCGCCGCGACGTCCTCCTCGGATTCCCCACCGACGACGTAACCGGCCAGGAAGAGGCCGGACTTGACGCCTCCGTGGAAGACCTGACCGGCCCGGCCGGTGTGCGCGGACTCGAGCACGCAGTCGGGCGCGCCCTCGGTCGGAAGGTGCTCCAGTACGCCGCTCGACGGGGGGATCCACAGGCCGCCGGCCGGTCGGGGAGCCGGACCGCCCGACGAGGCGGGGAGCCCGCATTCGGCGTAGAGCCACTCCTTGTCGAGGTCGATGCCGAAGGCGTGCCGGACGGCACGGGCGACCATGCCGCCGCCGGTGCGGCTGGCGACCTCGCAGAACACCGTCCGGTCGTCCGGGGTGATCCAGAATTCCGCGTGGAACGTGGTCCGTTCGGGCGTCGGGAGCTGCGCGAGGACCGCGCGGACCGCGTCGACGAGGCGGGCGTGGTACGGGTCCCCGGGCGCCAGCGGAACGCTGCCCATCCAGTGGTCGCTGCGGAAGGAGAGGCAGTCGTTGAGGTAGCGGAAGGGACGCACGAAGACGGGTTCCCCGTCCCGCACCAGCCCGTCCACGTGGTACATCGCGCCCGGGACGAAGGTCTCGATCTGGCTGGTCCCGCGCCAGGGAGCGGCGAGGTAGGCGTCCAGGTCGGCTTCGTCGCGCAGGACGCGGGCGCCGAGGGAACCGGACTCGGACACCGGCTTGACCACCACCGGGTACCCGTGCTCGGCGACGAACTCCACGGCCGTGTAGGCGGAGTCGAGGAGACGGTAGGCGGGGACGTCCACCGGGCCGCCCGCGAGATGGTCCTTCATCACGACCTTGTCGCGGAAGGCACGGGCGCTCGCGGTCCGCTGTCCGGGAAGGTCCAGCAGGTCCCGGAGCTGTGCGGCCCGCAGGACGTCCGACTCGGCCCGGGCGAAGACGGCGTCCACGTCCAGCTCGCGGGCGAGGCGCAGGGCCGTCTTCTCGACGAGCTGGTTGGTGTCGTAGTCGTCGAAGGCGTGCACATGCCGGAGGTGGCCGTAGCCGGCGGCGTGCTCACGGCTGGTCAGGACGACCGGCTCGATGCCGGTGCCCGCCAGCCACTGCTCGTAGGGCGTGGTGGCGTGGGGCGTCTTGGCGAAGACGAGGACGTGGCGCATGCGTGTCCCCCCTCAGGCCGTCGGCTCGACGAGCAGCGGCAGCCGGCGGCGCTGCGGCACGCGCGAGACGAGCCCGAGTTCCTCGGACAGCTCGGGGGCGAAGCAGCCGTCCTTGTAGACGCCCGCCATCCGCTTGTCGGTGAACGCCTGGATGGCCTCATGGTCGAACTCGAGGTCGTAGCGGGCGTCGTCCTCGCCCTCGACGACGGTGCGGACCAGGATGCCCAGGTGGGGCTCGAAGGTGTTGACGCAGCCGACGATGTCGCCGATCTTCTCCCGGCGCTCCGGACCGTCCTCGGACAGCACGGTCTCCTCCGCGGGGATCGCGGCGAACAACTGCCGGCCGGCGCGGCACCAGCCGACGTGCCCGGGGAAGCCCATGGCCTTGATGCCGAACGTCCCGAAGTCCTCACTGACGCCGAGCTGGAAGTCCAGCTCCACGGTGTCGTGCAGCCAGCGGAAGTCGCGGTACGCCTGCTCGATCTCCTCGCGGGACAGCCGCAGCCCGGGGTGCCGGCCGCCGTGGTCGCTGAAGTTGTTGAAGCGCACTGTGTCGACGCCGAGCTTGTTGAAGTACCGCGCGTAGCGCAGCAGGGACTCGCGCCCGTGGTTGTGGCGGCCGACGGTGACGCCGATGTTGACGCGGAACGCGTCCGCGGTCTCGGAGCCGTCGGCACGGCGGCGCGCGTTGTAGTCGGCGATCCGCTGCAGCACCTTCTCCGTGTCGGCGCCGCTGAACACGCCCTTGATCGGGTAGCTGCCGTCGTCGATCACCGCCAGGTTCTCGTCGAGTACGCCGTGGTAGGTGATGGAGATCGTGCCGTAGCCGCTCTCCCGCGCCAGGTCCAGAAGCTCGACGTAGTCGTCGCCGAGCAGCGGCCGGCCACTCGTCCAGGCGTCGCCCTTCTCCATGGTCTCGGTGGGGATGTGGTCGGCTTCCTGGCGGAACTCGCGGTTGTTCGCCGGGCCGTAGATGCGCATGAACTCGCCGCCGTAGGCGAAGCTGTCCACGTAGCGCGGGTAGACCTGGTAGCCGTGGCTCTGCAGGCCCTCCAGGATGCGCGGGCCCTCGTCCATCGCGAAGGACTTGTCGTAGACCTTCTCGTAGTTGACGAACCAGCAGTGCGTGCACTTCTGGCCGCAGGTGTTCCGGCCGACCTTGGTGTCGAGGTCGAGGTAGATGTGGATGTCGGCGGGGTCTATCTCGGCGAACGGGACGGTGAACGGCGTGTCGCCGTGAAAGTCGTAAGAAATCGGCTTGTTGGTGGCAGGCATGACTTCCCCCATGGTGTGTCGTGCGTCGTGTGCCGGAAGGAGTGGTGCGGAAGGCGTACGGAAGCGATGGTTTTTAGGAACGCGGGGCGGGGCGGGCGGCTCAGTCGTCCCGCTGGGTGACGACGACCGGCACGGCCGTCAGTTCGCCGACCGCCGCGAGGCAGTCGGAGCGGGACTCCGCGACGAGCGTCGCCGAGCCGAGCCGGTCCGCGGATGACCGCAGCGCCCCCACCTCGTCGCCGGGCCGTACGGAGAGGTCCCAGTCCACGAGCGTGCCGTGGGTCGGTGCGGGCGGGTCCGCGACCGCGGTGACCCGGCCGGGCGGCGCAGTGAAGAAGACGGTGGCCGCGGCGGGCGCGGTGGGCGCGACCCGCGGCGGGTCCGTTCCCAGCGGCCAGCCGAGGGCCGCCGCGCGCCAGTCGAGACCGGTGGTGAGCCGCACCAGGTCGGCGATACCGTCGCCGCCGAGGCGGTTGTGGGTCTCGATGACGACGACCTTGTCCCCGTCGAGCTTGACCTCGGTGTGGCTGGGACCGTCCGTGACGCCGAGAGCGTCCAGGAGCTCGGCCACGGCGTTCTCGACCAGGAGCTGCCGCCGCTCGTCCAGCGACGGCGGCGGCATCAGGTGACTGACCTCGACGAAGCCTGCGGTGGTGCCCTTCTGGGCGATGCCGACGACGGCGTGCCGGCCGTTCGCGGACAGGGCCTCGACGCTGTACTCCCGGCCCTCGACGAACTGCTCCAGGAGGGTCGCCGGCGTCCTGCGGTCGTCCGGGAGGTCGTCGAGGCGTTCCAGCAGGGCGACGGCGTTGCTGCCGAACCCGTCCACGGGCTTGGCGACCACCGAGGGGTAGCGCGCGAAGAGGGTGGCGACGGCGTCCTTGTCGTCGCCGCGGGCGAAGGCGGGGTTCAGGTGCGGAACGCGCTGCTCCAGCAGCTGCCGCATGCGGTACTTGTCGCGGGTGGCGCGTACGACGCCGGGGTCCAGCCCGGTGACGCCGAGGTGCTGTGCGGCCAGGGCCGCCGGTTCCAGTCCGAGTTCGGTGAGTGAGACCACGGCGAGCGGGCCGAGAGGCCGGACCACCTCGTCGAGGAAGGGCAGCAGCGCGGTCCGGTCGAGGAAGTCGACGACGTGCACCTGGCTGCGGGAGCCCGTTCCGCCCTCGGCCGGGGCGCCGGCCGCGCCGTCGGCCGTACCGGTCAGGCGGAGGTGCACGATCTCGCAGGGGAGGGTGTCGGCTGCCCGCGCGACGGTCGGGTTCGCCCCGAGGACCACCAGTGTCACACCAGGACCCGGACTGATCTGTGGAGCATGTGACGGCCACGCCTTCTCTGGTCGCGGGACGCGCGGGGCGTCGCCGGCTCACGAGTGATGACCACGTCGGACCACGGCCGCACTGGGCGACGAGGGGCGCTTCGGCCGATGTGGTGCGAAGCAAAAGTGACAGGGGCAACTCGGGAGCGTCAACTCCCTTATGACACATGTCACTTGAGGAGGTCACTCTTTCGGCCCAGACTACACATCTGGACCGTTCGCCTCCACATCACGCACAGGGTGCACGCACGCGTGCCGCGCGGAACGCCGCGCAGGGGCTCGATGTCGCGCCCGCCGCACGGCGACCGGGGTGGCAACCGTGCGGGGCGCGGCCTCGCAGCGGGGAGACGCGGGCCGTCAGGCCGCGGGGACGTGGAGGAGAGGGCTGTCGTGATGGGCGAGCCACTGGCGGTAGGACGGCGAACCCCACGCGACCTCGCGGTAGGCGTCCTGGAGATCGGCGAAAACCGCGTCGAAGTCGGTGCCGCCCTCGGGGGCGTCGGGCAGCGGGAGCCGGGTCGCCATCACCAGCCGCACGGTCAGCGGGTCGCCGGCCAACGGCCGGATGACCAGCCCCGGACGCGCCCGCGAGGTGGGCTGGGCCGGGGCGACCACCTCGCCCGCCGCGACCAGGTCGGCCCCCGCGAGGTAGTCGCCGTGCGCGACCTGGAGCCGGAGCCCCGCCGCCGTGAACACCCGCCGCAGTCCCGCCCATTCGCCGTCCACGTTGGGGTCGATCATCCAGCGGTCCTCCGCCAGGTCGATGAGGGAGACCTCCTCCTTGCGCGCCGCCGGGTGCGTCGTGGGCAGCGCCACGAACTGCGGTTCACGCTCCATCAGCACGCGCTGCTCGAGACCCTCCGGCACCTGCAGCGGGCAGCCGGCCACCTCGTGCACGAAGGCGACGTCGAGCTGGCGGTCGGCGACCATCTGGAGCAGGGCGCTGGGCGAGACGTCGATGCGGATGGTGGTGTCCGTCTCCGGCAGCCGAGCGTGCAGGCGCCGGAGCCAGCCGGGGACGGCACGGTTGCCGGTGCTGCCGATGCGCAGCCGGGACCCGCCGCCGACACCGAGCGCGTCACGGGCCTCGCTGATCAGCGCACTCATCTCGGCGACGATCGGCCGTGCCCGGCTCAGCACCGAGAGACCGAACGGAGTGGGCCGGCTCCCCGTCCGCTCCCGGGTGAACAGCCGTCCGCCCAGGGCGCGTTCGATGCGTCCCAACTGGGTCGTCAACGACGGCTGGGTGACCCCGAGCTGCCGGGCCGCCTTGTGCACACTCCCGTGATCGGCGATGGCGCACAACGCACGAAGATGTCTCACCTCGAGCTCCACGACCGGAGCATAACCGCGCCCAGGTTCCCCGCGCCAGAGACATGACAAGCCGATCCTCCCTGCTCAGAGACGATGCGTCCGGGCTATCACCGGATGCCATCATCCGGACGGCGGGTGATTCGGCACACACTCTCCGGGACCGAACGTTCATCCGCGGTTCGCGGGCGGCGTCCCCCACACGCCCCACACGTACGCCGAACCGGGCTCCGCGGACGACCTGGAGGACCCCCCACATGAGAAACATCAGGACCGCCCTCGCCGCCTCGCTCGCCGTCGGCATGGCCGTCGCCGGTCTCGCCGCGGCGCCGGCCTCCGTCTCCGCCGACTCCGGCTCCAGCTCCGTCGTCGCGGCCTACGAGGGTGGCGCCAAGTCCGAGCAGGCCCAGAACCGCGCCTTCTTCGAGGCCGTCTGGGAGAAGGCGCAGGAGCGCCAGGACGCCAAGCCCGGCTTCCAGGCCATCACCCTCTACTACAACGACTCCGCCGCCCCCTCCTTCCAGAGCGAGATCTCGCAGAGCGCCTCGATCTGGAACTCCTCGGTCAGCAGCGTCACCCTGGCCGAGACCTCCGGCAGCGGCGACTTCGACTACCGCGAGGGCAACGACCCGCGCGGCAGCTACGCCTCGACCGACGGTCGCGGTCACGGCTACATCTTCCTGGACTACGCCCAGAACGAGACCTACGACTCGCTGCGGGTCACCTCGCACGAGACCGGTCACGTGCTCGGCCTGCCGGACAACTACAGCGGCCCGTGCAGCGAGCTGATGTCCGGCGGCGGCCCCGGCCCGTCCTGCACCAACGCCTACCCGAACTCCACGGAGAGCGCGAGGGTCGACCAGATCTTCGGCTGAGCGCAGTCGTCCGACGAGGACGCGCCGAAGTTCACCACCGCCCGCTGACGCGGCGGTAGGGCCCCGTACCGGGGCCCGTCCGGACGAGGGATCCGTCTGAACGTGTGCCCGTCCCGCTTCGCCGCGGGGCGGGCACACGTGCGTGCGAGGCCGCGGGCCACCCGCGCTCCGCGCGGGGTTCGGGCGCGTCCCCGGCCGCGGCGGCGGTCAGGCGTGGGTGAGGCGCCAGAGGGTGGTGACCTCCGCTGAACGGGCCGCGTGCAGCGGGTCGTCGGGGTCGGGGGCGGTGGCTCGCCGGTGGACGGGACGGGTGTCGAGCCGGCCGGCCACCCGCAGTCCGGCGGCACCGATCCAGCCCAGGAGGTCGTCCCGCGTGCGCAGGCCGATCAGTTCGGCCAGGTCGGAGAGGATCAGCCAGCCCTCGCCGCCGTCCTCGCCCAAGCGCCCGGGCAGGCCCTCCAGGAACGCCCGCAGCATCCCGCTGCCCGGGTCGTAGACCGCGCGTTCGACGGCGGACGTCGGTTTGGCGGGCAGCCAGGGAGGATTGCAGACCACCAGCGACGGCGCGGCGGCCGCGCGCGGCGACCCGGCGGGAAACAGGTCGGCCTCCACGACCTCGACGACACCGCGAGCGGCACCGCCCGGGACGAGACGGTCCAGGTTCTCCCGGGCGCAGGCCAGCGCGCGCGGGTCCTGGTCGGTGGCCACCACGTGCCGGACGCCGCGCCGCGCGAGCACGGCGGCGAGCACCCCGCTGCCGGTGCCGACGTCCCAGGCCAGCTCCTCCGCGCGGGGCGGCAGCGGCGCCTCGGCGACCAGGTCGACGTACTCGCCGCGCACCGGGGAGAACACGCCGTAGCACGGGTGGACGCGGGCGCCCCCCAGGGCCGGGACCGGCACTCCCTTGCGATGCCACTCGTGGGCGCCGATCAGGCCCAGCAGTTCGCGCAGCGAGATCAGTACCGTCTCGGCCGCGTCGGGCGGCCCGTAGGCGCCGCGGCAGGCGCCGTCGACGTCGGGCGCACGCCGCAGCGGCACGGTCCACCGTCCGTTCGCCGCCTCCACGGGCACGAGCAGCATGCCCAGGATGCGGGCGCGTTGGGCCTGCCGCGCACGGTGACGGTGGAACGCCGCGGCCGGGTCCTCGCCGCCCTGCGCACGCCCCCGGGACGGGCGGTCGACGCGGCGGGTCAGCGCCGTGAGGAGCTGGCGGGCCCCGACGTAGTCGCCGCGCCACAGCAGCGCCGTGCCCTCGCAGGCGAGCCTGTAGGCGGCGTCGGCCCGGGTGCGGTCGTCGGCGGGGGCCACCTGCTTCGGCGGACGGGCGCCGCTCTCGGAACGCCAGCGGGCCGAGCGGTCTTCGCCGTCCTCGGCCCAGCGGACGGTCTGGCGTTCGGTCACGGCCACAGCGTACGGCCGGCCGGAGCTACCCGTGGCGGGAGGTGCGTACGGCACCGGCGCTGGCGGCGATCACCAGCGCCACTGCGAGCACCTGCACCCAGCCCATCCGCTGGTCCAGCACCAGGAATCCGGCCGCCGAGGCCGCCACCGGCATCAGACTCATCAGCACGGCGAAGGTGGACTTCGGCATCCGCCGCAGGGCGAACAGCTCCAGCGTGTAAGGGATGCCCGAGGAGAGGACGGCGACCGCCGCGCCCAGACCGAGGACGACCGGGTCGAGGAGCGCGCCGCCCGCGCTCAGGACACCGAGCGGCGCGCTGAGGAGAGCGGCCACCACCATCGCGATGGCCAGTCCGTCCGCGCCGGGGAAGCGCGCTCCGGTGCGCGCGTTGTAGACGATGTACGCCGCCCACATGCCGCCCGCGGCGAGTGCGTAGCCGACTCCGGCGACGTCGAGGTCGCTGAAACCGCTCGCGCCCAGCAGATACACGCCCGTCAGCGCCAGTCCCGCCCACAGCAGGCTCAGCGCCCGTCGGCCCGCGACGACGGAGAGCGCCAGCGGGCCCAGCAGTTCCAGGGTCACCGCGGCTCCGAGCGGAATCCGCTCGATCGCCTGGTAGAACAGCGTGTTCATCGTGCCCAGTGCCACGCCGAGGCCGACGACCGCCGCCCAGTCCGTACGCGAGTGCCCGCGCAGCCGCGGGCGGCACACGGCGAACAGCAGCACCGCCGAGAACACCAGCCGCAACGCGACCATCCCCAGCGCGCCCGCACGTGGGAAGAGCAGCGCCGCCACCGCCGAGCCGAACTGGAGCGACAGCGCGCTCGCGCAGACCAGCCCCACCGCGCCGAGGCGGCCGGCTCCCGACGGATGCGCGCCGGGACCAGTCGAGGAGGTGTTCCCCGGGGACGCGGAGGCCGCCGGGCCGGAGCCGGCGACCGGGCGTTCGACGTGACTCATGGGTCCCACCGTAGAAGGCGCCGCGCACGAGAGGCGGCTCGGGCGGCGTCGGGCGGCGCGGGACGGCGCGGGACGAATTCCAGCGGCTTCGGGAACGGGGAGGGACCACCGGAGGAGGGACAGGAGGAACCGGACGGATCCGGCACACGTTCACGGGTCGCGGGCACCCGCCCGCCACACCCCACAGTGCGGAGCTGGAGGCACACGATGGCAGGGTTCCTCGACCGGGCCAAGGAGCAGGCGCAGCGCGGTCTCGCCCAGGGCAAGGAGAAGATGGAGGAGGTCCAGGCGCAGCGCGCGGGGCACGACCTGGTGCGCAAGCTCGGGGCGGCGTACTACCGCCAGCAGCACGGCACCGGCTCGCCGGAGGAGGTCCAGCGCGCGCTGGCCGCCGTCGAGCAGCACATCGCTCAGCACGGCGACTCCGCCCTCCGCTGAGGCGACCGGCGGGACCGGGGCGACGACCGCGGTCCCGCCGGGCAGAATCGGCGGTGTGCAGCCCGACGTCTCCTCCGCCTCCTCCGCCTCGTCCGCCTCGTCCGCCTCGTCCGCCTCGTCCACCGCGACCCTGCGGGCCCTGCGCGACCTGGCCGGCCTCCGCGCCGGAGCGCGTCTGCCCTCGCCGCTGGTCGAGATCGACGACGCGCGCTTCGCCCGGCACGGTGTGCGGCTCACCCTGAAGCGGGACGACCTGATCCACCCGGAGATCCCGGGCAACAAGTGGCGCAAGCTGGTGCCGAACCTCGCGGCGGCCGTCGAGGGCGGCCGGCGCACCCTGCTCACCTTCGGCGGCGCCTACTCCCATCATCTGCGGGCGACGGCTGCGGCCGGACGCCTGCTGGGGCTCCGGACGGTGGGCGTCGTACGCGGCGGGGAACTGGCGGAGCGCCCACTGAACCCCTCCCTCGCCCGCTGTGCCGCGGACGGCATGCGGCTGCATTTCGTGTCGCGGTCCGACTACCGGCGCCGCGCCGACCCGGCGTGGGTGGAGGGGCTCCGGGAGCGGTTCGGGGACTTCCTGGCCGTGCCCGAGGGAGGCAGCAACGCCGCAGCGGTCCACGGCTGCACCGAGCTGGGCCGCGAGTTGCGCGGCCGCGCCGACGTGGCGGCGGTGGCCTGCGGCACGGGCGGCACACTGGCCGGCCTCGCCGCCGGGCTCGGCGGAGCGAGGGGACGGGGTGGGGCGTACGCGCTCGGCGTTCCCGTGCTGCGCGGCGGCTTCCTTCCCGCGGAGGTGCGGCGGCTCCAGGGAGAGGCGTTCGGCGGACCGCGCGGCGCGTGGCGCACGGAGGACCGGTTCCACTTCGGCGGCTACGCCCGTACCTCCGCCGAGCTGGAGGACTTCGCCGCGGACTTCGCGGAACGGCACGGCCTGCCACGGCTGGAGCGCGTCTACGTCGCCAAGCTGCTGTTCGGGCTCTGCACACTGGCCGGCGAGGGCGCCTTCGCCCCGGGCAGCACCGTGACCGCCGTGATCACGGCGGGCGGCGGTGCGCCGGAGGGCGCCGCGGAACCCGGCGCGTGCCCCGGCGCGGGGTCGCCCGGCCACGAACGGTGAACGAATCCGTCCTCCCGGGTGTCCGGGCGGCACGGAACGGGAACCCCTGAAAGGGGCCGGGTGTTCACCCAGTGTGGCCGCGAGGGCGGAGAACGGGCCGCAGAAGAGCCGCCTCGACCGGGTGTCACCAACGCAGTGTCACAATCCGGTATTTGAAGGCTCGGACCCCTAGCCACGGACTGTGCCCACGTGTTTACTATAAGTGACGCCTCGCAAGTGGGGCGTTCGCGGTGCCGAGGGAATCGTCCGGGCGACATCCCGCGGTGGATCGCGATAGCGTCGCAGTCGAACGATCCAGTACGTCGGCCCGTTCCGACCGGCCCCGGCAGGTGAGGCCCGGGCGGCCGGACCGCCGCACTGGTCACAGACAACGAGCCAACCGGCTTGTGCCACCTTGGAGGTGAGGGTGTCCCAGATCGCAGGCGAGCCCGGAGACAAGGACTTCGTCGAGGTCCGGCTGCCCGCCGCGGGCGCCTACCTGTCCGTGCTGCGGACGGCCACGGCCGGTCTCGCGGCCCGCTTGGACTTCACCCTGGACGAGATCGAGGACCTGCGGATCGCGGTCGACGAGGCGTGCGCGATCCTGCTCCAGCAGGCCGTGCCCGGCTCGGTGCTCAGCTGCGTGTTCGAGCTGATCGACGAGTCACTGCGGGTGACGGTCTCCGCCCCGACCACCGACGGCCGTGCCCCCGAGCGCGACACCTTCGCCTGGACGGTGCTCGCCGCCCTCGCGGGCGAGGTCGACTCGACGGTGTCGGAGGACCGGACGGTCAGCATCAGCCTGCGCAAGCAGCGCGGTACGGGTCCGGATCCGTCGTGACGGAACACGAGGCACGAGAAGCATGGGCGGGTCGCCACGAGGCGGCCGGCCCGGGCATTCCCGAGCAGCACGCCCGCCCGCACCCGGAGGGGAACGGCGGAGCGGTCGGTGAACGGTCCGAGCATCGACGATCGGAGCAGGCAGGGCAGGCGGACTCGATGGACGAGCAGCGGCAGGAGCGCCAAGGACGCCCGGGCGGCGCCATCGGCGGCCGGGGGCACACCCCGCAGGACCGCAGCGCCGCGCGCGCCCTCTTCGTCGAGCTGCGGGCACTGCCGGACGGCTCTCCGGAACACGCGGAGCTGCGCAACCGGCTGGTGCGAATGCACCTTCCACTGGTCGAGCACCTGGCCCGCCGCTTCCGCAACCGCGGCGAGCCCCTGGACGACCTGACGCAGGTCGCCACGATCGGCCTGATCAAGTCGGTCGACCGCTTCGACCCGGACCGCGGCGTGGAGTTCTCCACCTACGCGACGCCGACCGTGGTCGGTGAGATCAAGCGTCACTTCCGCGACAAGGGCTGGGCGGTACGCGTGCCGCGGCGGCTCCAGGAGCTGCGGCTGTCGCTGACCTCGGCCACCGCCGAGCTGTCCCAGCAGCACGGCAGGGCTCCGACGGTGCACGAGCTGGCGCAGCGACTGAAGATCTCCGAGGAGGAGGTCCTCGAAGGGCTGGAGTCGGCCAACGCCTACAGCACGCTGTCGCTGGACGTGCCGGACACCGACGACGAGTCCCCCGCCGTCGCGGACACCCTCGGCGCGGAGGACGACGCGCTGGAGGGCGTGGAGTACCGGGAGTCGCTCAAGCCGCTGCTGGAGGAGCTGCCGCCGCGCGAGAAGAAGATCCTGCTGCTGCGCTTCTTCGGCAACATGACGCAGTCGCAGATCGCCCAGGAGGTCGGCATCTCGCAGATGCACGTCTCGCGGCTGCTGGCGCGCACCCTCGCGCAGCTGCGGGACCGGCTGCTCGTCGAGGAGTGATCCGCACCGGGCCGTCGGCAGGGACGGCCCGGGGGCGAGGAGAAAGAGGGGGAAGGGACTGGGGGCGCACGCGGGACTCCCGCGTCACGCGCCGGCCGTCGGGTGCCGGAATCCCCCGGGCGTCACGCGTCCCGCGGGCCGACGCCGAGGGCGGCGGCCGAGACCGGCGTCACCAGGCAGCCGAGGACGACGAGCGCGACGACGCCGATCGCCGCACCACCGGCGGTCCACACCCCGCCGTTCTGCGCCATCTGCCAGCCCACGGGCAGCGCCAGCAGCTGGGTGATCAGTGCGGGGCCACGGCTCCAGCGGCGCAG
Organism: Streptomyces sp. RKND-216; assembly: GCF_004795255.1. Classification (NCBI taxonomy): domain Bacteria; kingdom Bacillati; phylum Actinomycetota; class Actinomycetes; order Kitasatosporales; family Streptomycetaceae; genus Streptomyces; species Streptomyces sp. RKND-216. The sequence goes on from NZ_SSBQ01000002.1 coordinate 1,711,732, forward strand.
CAGCCAGAGCCCGCGAGCAGCCGCCAGCGGCAGCGCGGCCAGCGCGAGCACGGTCAGGGCCATCGTCAGCGCCTGCACGAAGCCGTCCGGGTCTCCGATGAAGAGCATCACGAGGGACACCAGGCCGAAGCAGGCGATCACCACCCCTTCCGCGGCGGTCAGCGCCGCCGCGACGGTCAGCCGTGCCGGGCGGGGGTCGAAGGGGGCTTCATCGCTCACCCCTGCAGGGTAGCCCGGCCGCCGCAGCGGCTCCCGCCCGCAGTGCGGACCGCTCTGCCCCCGCGCGGGGGTCCTGGGTACGCTGCACCTCATGCGCGCACTCCTCGTGGTCAACCCGGCAGCCACCCTCACCAGTGCGCGGACCCGGGACGTCCTCACCCACGCCCTGGCCAGCGATCTGAAGCTGGAGGTCGCCTCCACGGAATACCGGGGGCACGCCCACGACCTGGGCCGCACGGCCGCCAAGGACGGGGAGACCGAGTTGGTGATCGCCCTCGGCGGCGACGGCACGGTCAACGAGGTGGTGAACGGCCTGCTGCACGGGGGTCCCGATCCCGAGCGCCTGCCCCGGCTCGCCGTGGTGCCCGGCGGCTCGACCAACGTCTTCGCGCGCGCCCTCGGGCTGCCCAACGACGCGGTCGAGGCCACGGGCGCCCTGCTGGACGCGCTGCACACCGGGAGCGAGCGCACCGTCGGTCTGGGCCGTGCCGACGGCGTGCCGGGGACGGACGACGCGGGCGCTCCCCCGCGCTGGTTCACCTTCTGCGCCGGCTTCGGATTCGACGCCGGCGTGGTGGGCCGGGTGGAACGCCAGCGTGAGCGGGGCAGGCGTTCGACGCATCCCCTGTACGTGCGGCAGGTGCTGCGTCAGTTCCTCCGGGAACCGCATCGCCGTCACGGAACCATCACTCTCGAACGGCCGGACGAGAAGAGCACCGAAGGGCTGGTGCTGTCCATAATCTGCAATACCGCGCCCTGGACCTACCTGGGGAACAAACCGGTCTACGCGGCCCCGCACGCATCCTTCGACACCGGCCTCGACCTGCTCGGACTCTCCCGTCTGACCTCGGCGGCGGTGGGCCGGTACGGCACCCAGCTGCTCACCTCGTCGCCCGAGCGCGGGCCTCGCGGCAAGCACGCTCTGTCGTTGCACGATCTGACATCCTTCACCTTGCATTCGCAGGTTCCACTGCCCTTCCAGATGGACGGTGACCACCTGGGGCTCCGTACGAGCGTGGGGTTCGCAGGCGTACGCCGAGCACTGCGTGTGATTGCGTAAGTCGAAGACCCGAAAGTCCTTCCACTCGAACGTTTAAACCAGCTTCCACCCCCTGGAAGTACGGCTGTGAGCCAAGCGACACCAAGGAATCAAAAAAAACTTTCCTGAAGGGGTTGTATCCGCCGCCGAGGTTTGCGAGTCTCTTCATGGCGATCGGGACAGCCCCTCACCGGGCCCCCTTGAGAGCCCCGAATCCCCCTCATCCGGTCCGGTGGGACCCGCATCACATCGACGTGGTACCCCTTCCGCCGCAAGGGGATTCGTGAAAGCGTTCACATTCACAAGCATTCTCACGCCCGTAATACGAGGAGAGGTAGCAGCCATGGACTGGCGTCACAACGCCGTTTGCCGCGAGGAAGACCCCGAGCTGTTCTTCCCCATCGGCAACACCGGTCCTGCGCTGCTGCAGATCGAGGAAGCCAAGGCCGTCTGCCGCCGCTGCCCCGTCATGGAGCAGTGCCTGCAGTGGGCCCTGGAGTCCGGTCAGGACTCCGGTGTCTGGGGTGGCCTCAGCGAGGACGAGCGCCGCGCGATGAAGCGCCGCGCCGCCCGCAACCGGGCGCGGAACAACGCCGCGTCCGCCTGACGGCCCCCACCCACCGGCTGCAATCCCGAGCCGCAGCGCGCAGTGCTCTCGTCAAGCACCGCACCACGCATGGCTACGAGCCCCGGAAGCGACTGACATCCGTCGCACTCCGGGGCTCTGTGCTGTGCAGGGGCGCTCCCCGCAGTGCGGCGCGGGTCCCGAGGTGAGAGAGCGGGGGCGTGCAGCGGCGACGCCACCACCCCGGCCGCATCACTGCGCCGGTCACTGCTTCTCGGAGGCGACCGGCAGGTCGAGGATCACCCTCGTGCCCCGCACAGGGGCCGGCACCATGTCGAACGTGCCGCCCAACTCACCCTCCACCAGGGTGCGGACGATCTGGAGGCCGAGGTTGCCGGCGCGCTGTGCGTCGAAGTCCTCGGGCAGCCCCCGCCCGTCGTCGGAGACGGTGACCCGCAACCGCCCCTCCTCGCGGCCGACCCCCGGCGTGCGGACCGCGCCGACCTCCACCGTGCCGTGCTCCGCCGGCCCGAAGGCGTGCTCCAGCGCGTTCTGCAGGATCTCGGTGAGCACCATCGACAGCGGCGTGGCGACCTCGGCGTCCAGGATGCCGAACCGCCCGGTGGTGCGCCCTGTCACCCTTCCCGGCGAGAGTTCGGCGACCATCGCCAGCACCCGGTCGGCGATCTCGTCGAACTCCACGCGCTCGTCGAGGTTCTGCGACAGCGTCTCGTGCACGATGGCGATGGAACCCACCCGGCGCACCGCCTCGTTCAGCGCGTCCCGGCCACGGTCGGAGTCCATCCGGCGGGCCTGCAACCGCAGCAGTGCCGCGACGGTCTGGAGGTTGTTCTTCACCCGGTGGTGGATCTCCCGGATGGTGGCGTCCTTGGTGAGCAGCTCACGTTCACGGTGCCGCACCTCGGTGATGTCACGCAGCAGCACCAGGGAACCGATCCGGGTGCCCTTGGGCTTGAGCGGGATGGCGCGGAGCTGGACCACGCAGTCGTTGCCCTCGACCTCGGCGGTGCGCGGGGCCCAGCCGCTCGCGAGCTTGACCATCGCCTCGTCCACCGGCGCGCGGGAGGGGGCCAGTTCGGCGGTTGCCTCGCCGAGGTGCAGGCCGACCAGGTCGGCGGCGAGACCCAGCCGGTGGTAGGCGGAGAGGGCGTTGGGGCTGGCGTACTGGACGAGGCCGTCGGCGTCCAGGCGGATCAGACCGTCGCCGACCCGCGGCGAGATGTCGGAGTCACCCTGCCGGCCGGGGTAGGGAAACGATCCGGCGGCGATCATCTGTGCCAGGTCGGACGCGCTCTGGAGGTAGGTCAGCTCCAGCCGGCTCGGGGTGCGGACGGTCAGCAGGTTGGTGTTCCGCGCGATGACGCCCAGCACCCTGCCCTCCCGGCGCACCGGAATGGACTCGACCCGGACCGGCACCTCCTCGCGCCATTCCGGGTCGCCCTCGCGGACGATCCGCCCCTCGTCCAGGGCCGCGTCCAGCAGCGGCCGCCGGCCGCGCGGCACCAGGTGGCCCACCATGTCGTCCTGGTAGGAGGTGGGGCCGGTGTTGGGCCGCATCTGGGCGACGGAGACGTAGCGGCTGCCGTCCAGGGTCGGCACCCACAGCACCAGGTCGGCGAAGGAGAGGTCGGAGAGCAGCTGCCACTCGGAGACCAGCAGGTGCAGCCACTCGAGGTCGGCGGGGCCGAGTGCGGTGTGCTGGCGGACGAGGTCGTTCATGGAGGGCACGGACCGAGCCTACCGGCGGGCCCGCGGAGGCCACCGCGCAGGCGCTGCCGGGGTTCGGCGCTTCGGGCGGAGCGCGGACGGGAGCCAGGCGCGGGCCGGGCTCAGCGCTCGGGGCCGGGCCCGCGACGGGGCGGAAGCACTTCGGGCCGCGGCGCCGGTACGGGACCCTCGACCCGTCCGGCACCGCAGCCCGGAGTTCCAAGACCCCGGCGCGGTCAGGGCAGATCACGCCGCGAGTCCCGTTCCGTCCTCCTGTGCGGGGAGAACGGACGCTTCCTCCGCCCCATTGTGGACTAGACCTGTACGGGTGTCCATGGGGCTGCGGCGAACGATCGATCAGGCCTCCCCCCAGCGCTGCCGCGCCGCTCAGTGGGTCTGGGTGACCTTGGCGAGGGCGCGGGGGGCGTCGGGGTCCTGACCGCGGGCGAGGGTGACCTCGTAGGCGAGCATCTGGAGCGGCATGATCTCCAGGATGGGCTGGAGTTCCTCGGGCAGTCCTCCCGTGGGCAGGACGAAGCCGGCGGACGCGGCGTCCACCTGCGGCTTCGGGCCGATCACCACGAGGTCGGCGCCGCGGTCGCGGAGGCGGTCCAGCACGGGCTGGAGAGCCTCGCCGCCGCGGCCGTCGGTGACGACGGCGATCACCGGGGAGATGTTGTCGACCATGGCCAGCGGGCCGTGCAGCAGGTCGGCGCCGGAGTAGGACAGGGCGGGGATGTAGCTGGTCTCCATCAGCTTCAGCGCCGCCTCCTTGGCCGTGGGGTAGCCGTAGCCGCGTGAGGTGATGACCATGCGGTCGGCGAAACGGTAGCGGCCGGCCAGCGCCCGTACCTCCTCGCGGCGGGCGAGGACGGATTCGGCGAGTTCGGGCAGGGCCGCGGCCTGCTCGGGCCCGTCGGCGCCGTGCATGCCCGCCACCAGCAGGTACAGGGCGAGGAGTTCGGCGGTATAGGTCTTGGTGGCGGGCAGGGCCTCCTCCGGACCGGCCAGCACGTCGATGTGGAACTCGCTGATCCGGGCCAGCGGCGAGGCGGCGTTGTTGGTGACCGCCAGGGTGATCGCGCCCGCTTCCCGGGCGGCGCGGGTGGAGGCGACCAGGTCCGGGGAGCCCCCGGACTGGCTGACGGTGATCACCAGGCAGTCGGTGAGGTCCGCCTTCGCCTGGTAGGCGGTGGTGGTGGACATCGAGGTGAGTCCGCACGGCCTGCCCAGCAGCACCTCGATGAGGTACTTGGCGTACAGCGCCGCATTGTCCGAGGTGCCGCGGGCGGTGAGCAGCACGAAACGCGGGGCGCGGGCGGCGATCGCCTGGGCGGTCTCCCGGATCGTCGGGGCGCCGCCTGAGCCCCGCTCCCGCTCCAGCAGCCGGCGCAGCACCTCGGGCTGCTCGGCCATCTCGGCCGCCATCAGCCGCCCGGGCACGACGGGCTCCCCGGCGGTCTCGGGAACGGACGAGGACGGCGTCGGGACGGACATGCGGAGTGCCTCCAGGTGGCGTGACAGTCGGTCTGCGGGGGTCAGCGGCCGGCGTCCGCGCCGGTCAGGACCTCCGCGGCGGCTCGGGCACAGACGCGCGCGGCACCGTGGGTGGCGATGTGCAGCGCGCCGGCCGGCGGAGCCTGCGGGACGCCCATCTCCACCACGACGGTGTCGGGGCGGGCGGCGAGCAGGGCGTCCAGCACTCCGGCCATCCAGGCGTGCCGGTGGACATCGCGTACCACGGCGACGATCCTACGGTTCGCCGCGGCGCCGAGCACCTCGGCGAGCGCGGCGTCGAGGCCCCAGTGGTCGATCCGGTCCCGGCCGTAGGTGGCCGTGGTGGTGCCGGGGAGCAGCCGGGCGAGTTCGGCGGCGAGGCCCCAGGGCGTCTCGCTGCCCACGGCGAAGTTGGCGACCGGGGTGAGTGCGGCGACGAACGGCGGCTCGGTCAGCGGCCGGTGGTCCGCGAGCCCGGTGACGCGCAGCGCCCGGCGCGCGGCCAGAAGGCCCACGCCCTCGTCGTGCGCGGAGGTGGGTGCGGGGCCAGACGTGCTCCCCTCCTGGGCGCCGTGCGCGCGGGGAGTGCGCACGGCCCCGGGTACGCCTGACCCCGCCGCCCGCTCCCCCGCCGCCCCCCGCTCCCCCGCCGTCCAGCGGGCGAGAGCCCGGACCCGTGCCGCGGCGTCCGCGAGCCGGTCGAGCGGGAGGTCGCCGTCCCGCACGGCCCGCAGCAGGGCGTCGCGCAGCCGCAGCACGGTGTCCTCGTCGGCAAGGCCGCCGCCGACGCAGATGGCGTCGGCGCCCGCGGCAAGGGCGAGAACGCTGCCGCGTTCGATGCCGAAGGAGGCGGAGATGGCCTCCATCTCCATTCCGTCGGTGACGATCAGACCCTGGTGTCCCAGGCCGCCGCGGTCCACGGGGGCGCGCAGCAGGCCGGTGAGCGCCGCGGGGCTGAGCGTGCCCGGGAGCGCGGCGTCCAGGGCGGGAAGCAGGATGTGCGCGCTCATCACGCACTTGCTGCCGGCGGCGACAGCGGCGCGGAACGGCACGAGTTCACGTGTCCGCAGGGTGCCGAGGTCGGCGTCGATGCGGGGCAGCGCGTGATGGGAGTCGACGGCGGTGTCGCCGTGGCCGGGGAAGTGCTTGACGCAGGCGGCGACGCCGGCGGACTGGAGCCCTTCGACGTAGGCGACGGTGTGCCGGGCGACGAGGTGCGGATCGTCGCCGAAGGAGCGGACGCCGATGACGGGGTTGTCCGGATTGGAGTTGACGTCGGCGGAGGGTGCCCAGTTGAGGTTGACGCCGCAGGCGGCCAGCCGGCGGCCGAGTTCGCGGGCGACCGCACGGGTCAGTCCGGGGTCGTCGACGGCGCCGAGGGCCAGGTTCCCGGGGAAGGAGGAGCCGGCGCGGGCCTCCAGGCGCGTGACGTCGCCGCCCTCCTCGTCGATGGCGACCAGCACGTCCGGACGGATCTCCCGGAGTTCGGCGGTGAGCGCGGCGAGCTGGTCCGGGGAGGAGATGTTGCGGCCGAACAGGCCCACGGAGCCCAGGCCCTCACGGAGTTGCCGGAGCAGCCAGTTGGGGGCGGTGGTGCCGGCGAAGCCCGGTTGCAGGACGGCGAGGGCGTCCCGGGTAACGGCGGATGTGTCCCGTACGAGGGTCGTCATGGTGGGCGTCACCCCTTCACGGCGCCGGCGCTGAGGCCGCCGACGGCGCGTCGTTGCAGGAACAGGAAGAGCATCAGGACCGGGAGCGCGAAGAGCGAGGACGCGGCCATGGTCGCACCCCAGTCGTTGCCGAACGCCGACTGGAACTGAGTGAGCCACAGCGGCAGCGTGTACGCCTCGGACTCCTTGTTGAGCACCAGCACCATGGCGAACTCGTTCCAGGCGGTGATGAAGCCGAAGAGCGAGGTGGACATCAGGCCGGGCGCCAGCAGCGGGAAGATCACCCGGAAGAAGGCCTGGGTGCGGCCGCAGCCGTCGATCAGCGCCGCCTCCTCCAGCTCCTTCGGCACGGCGGCGATGAAGCCGCGCAGGGTCCAGACGGTGAAGGGCAGCACCATCACGAAGTAGATCAGCGTGAGGGTGCCGATGCTGTTGAGCATCTGCGCGTCGCGGGCGATCAGGTACATCACGATGACCATGACCTCCCAGGGGGCCATCTGCGCCATCATCACGGCCAGCACCAGCCCTTTGCGCCCCCGGAAGCGCATCCGCACGATCGCGAAGCTCGCCGCCAGCGCTACCAGCAGGGCCAGCAGCACGGCGCTCACGGTGACCGTGAGGCTGTTGGCGACGTACGTCCAGAACAGTTCCACGCCAGTGGCCGTCGTGTAGTGCTCGACGGTGGGGGTGAAGAGGAACGTCGGGTCCTTGGTGAGCACCTCGGACGCCGGTTTGAAGGACGTGGAGAACATCCAGTAGACGGGGAAGACGAAGAACAGCGCCAGCGGCAGGGCCACCAGGTTGGGCCAGAGGCGGCCGAACGCCTTCCGGCGCCGGGCGCGTTCCGCGCTGCGGTCGGTCACGGCGGTGAGTGCGCTCACTGCTCCTCCTCCTGCTTGAGGATCAGGCGGAAGTAGAAGGACATGGCGACCAGCAGGATGAGGATGGTCAGCACGGAGGCGGCCGCCGCCACGCCGAAGTTCATCTGCGACATGCCCTCGACGTAGGCGAAGACCGGGAGGGTCTCGGAGGCGCGGTCCGGGCCGCCGCCGTTCAGGGCGACGATCTGCGCGAACGCCTTGAAGACCCAGATGATCTCCAGGAAGGTCGTGATCAGGAAGAACGGCTTCATGATCGGAAACACCACGGAGCGGAAGATGCGGGTGTTCGAGGCCCCGTCCATCCGCGCCGCCTCGTACAGCTCGCCGCTGATGGTGGTGAGACCTGCGTAGAGGTTGAGCGCGACGAACGGGACGGACGCCCAGACGATCATCAGGGTGACGATGGCCAGGGTGGAGAAGCCGGTGTCGAACCAGTTGTGCTGCTCGTAGCCAGCGAAGCCGAGGACCCGCATCACCCAGTTCATCACGCCGAACTGAGTGTCGAAGAGCCAGCGGAAGACGGTGGCGGAGGCGACGATGGGCATCGCCCAGGCCATGACCAGGGCGAGCGAGAGCACCAACCGCATCCGGGAGCCGAGCCGGTTCAGCAGCAGCCCGGCCAGGGTGCCGAGGACCATGATCAGCACCACGTTGACGGCCATGAACACGAACGTGCGGACCACCACGGTCCAGAACATGTCGTCGGCCAGCAGCTCGGTGTAGTTGCTCAGCCCCGTCCACACCGTCTGGCGCGAGATCATCTCGATGCGGCCGAGCTGCTGCAGCGAGATCAGGACGTTGCGGACCAGCGGATAGCCGAGGAAGACCAGCAAGGAGAGCACCGCCGGCGCGACCAGCGCGTACGGCAGCCAGGCATGGGTCCGCGGGCGGCGCGGACGTGGCGGCGCGCCGCCGTCGGCCGACGGGGCGGGCTCGGGCACATCGGGCGGCGACTCCTCGGCGCGGGGCGCCGCCTGCGGCGTTCCGGGGGTCGCTCCCTGGGTGTGCAGGGTCATGTCCTCATTCCTCGGGGTGAGGGGGCATCAGGGCCGTGGAGTGCCCCGGCGGCCGGGGGAGGCCGGCCGCCAGGGACGGGTGCGCTGCGGACGCGCCGACGTCAGCTCCCGTTGATGCGCTCGGTGATGACCTCGTCGGCCTCCTTGCCGGCCTGCTTCGGGTCGGTCCCCTCCAGCACCTTGGTCATGTACGTCTTGATCGGGTTGGGGTCGGTCTCGACGTTGGCCCAGCCCGGGGTGACCGGGGTGATGCGGCCGACCTCCGCGGACGCGACCATCGCCTCGGCGAACGAGCCCTCGGCCGGATCGACCTGTGCGGCGGGGCTGTTGGGCAGCAGGCCGCCCTCGGTGGCCTCGGCGTACTTCGTCATCCACTCCTCGGAAGTGGCCATCTTCAGCCACTCCTGGGCGAGTTCCTTGTTGGGGGACCGCTCGGAGACGGAGAGGTTGGAGCCGCCGAAGAAGACGTGTCCGGGCTGGTCGGCGGTCTTGCCAGGGATCGGGAAGTAGCCGAAGTCGGCCTCGTCGCCTGCCTCCTCGATGGCGGCGACGGCGCCGCCGGCCTCCCAGCCGAGCCCGATCCAGGACGCCACGTCATTCTTGGGCACGACGTCGGTGGACTGCTGCGGAGTGGCCTCGTCCGCGTCCTTGGGGGCGGTGGAGTGCGACTGGAGTTCCTTGTAGAAGTCCATGGCGGTCGCCGCCTCGTCGCTCGCGAGGGCACCCTCCCACGTGTCGCCGCCCTTCTCCACAGCGAGGTTGCCGCCCTCGTCCCAGAGGAACCCGGCGAAGACGTACCAGCTCTGGCCGGGGAGGTAGAGGGGCTGCTTGTCGGTCTTCTCGCCGATCTTCTCCAGGCCGGCGAGCCACTCCTCACGCGTCTTCGGCGGCTTGACGCCCGCCTCCTCGTAGACGCTCTTGTCGTAGATGACCGCGCGGTTGGCGGCGTACCAGGGAGCGGCGTAGAGCTTGCCGTCGAGTTCGGCGGAGCTCAGCATGCCCTCGTTCCACTGGTCGTAGCCCAGTTCGCGCTTCATCGGGGTGAGGTCGGCGAGGCCGCCGGTGACCGCGTATCCGGCGGTCTGGGTGTTGCCCAGTTCCAGCACGTCCGGCGGCGAGTCCTCGGAGAGTGCAGTGGTGATCCGCTCCTGGATGCCGTTCCACTGCTGGATCTTCATCTCGACCTCGACGCCTTTGTGTTCAGCCTCGAACGCCTTGTTCAGCTCCTTGGACCACGGCTCGGGCGCCGATCCGTCCATGACCCACACTGTCAGGGTCTTCTTGCCGCCGTCCCCCGCGCCGCCGCCCTCGGTGCCGCAGGCGGTGGCGCCGGCCACCAGTGCAGCGGCCCCCACCGCCGCTATGAGCTTGCGCCTCACGCCGTCCTCCTCGATGGTGTACGCAATGGTGTAGACCAGTGCCCGCAGCTTGGCCTAGACCTATAGGGGTGTCAACGGTCCGCGGACCCGCCGACCGTTCCGTTACCGGAACGACACCTGGCCTGGTGCGTCCCACCGGGCCGGGCACGTGCCACGATGTGAACCGCAACGAAGACGGAGGAGCCGGTGACGAACGCCGCGAAGAACGGAAACGGCGGGAACGGGAACGGAAGCACGCGCACCGCGCGGGTGCCGAAGTACTACCGGCTCAAGCGCCACCTGCTCGAGATGACCGAGACCCTGCCCCCCGGCACGCCCGTTCCCCCGGAGCGCACGCTGGCCGGGGAGTTCGACACCTCGCGTACCACCGTGCGCCAGGCCCTCCAGGAACTCGTCGTCGAAGGCCGACTGGAGCGCATCCAGGGCAAGGGCACCTTCGTCGCCAAGCCGAAGGTCTCACAGGCCCTCCAACTCACCTCGTACACCGAGGACATGCGCGCCCAGGGCCTCGAACCCACCTCGCAGCTGCTGGACATCGGCTACGTCACCGCCGACGACCGGCTCGCCGGATTGCTGGACATCCAGGCCGGCGGACGGGTGCTCCGCATCGAGCGCCTACGGCTGGCCAGCGGCGAGCCGATGGCCATCGAGACCACCCACCTGTCGCAGAAGCGCTTCCCCGCCCTGCGGCGCAGCCTGGTGAAGTACTCCTCGCTGTACACCGCGCTCGCAGAGGTCTACGACGTCCACCTCGCGGAGGCCGAGGAGACCATCGAGACCTCGCTCGCCACCCCTCGTGAGGCGGGCCTGCTCGCCACCGACGTGGGGCTGCCGATGCTGATGCTCTCCCGGCATTCCAAGGACACCGACGGGGAGCCCGTGGAGTGGGTGCGGTCGGTCTACCGCGGCGACCGCTACAAGTTCGTCGCCAACCTCCACCGCCCCGTCCGCTGACCTTCACCGCGCCCCCGCCCCGGACGAACAGCCGTCACCGCGCGCCTCCGACCAGCCACGACGCGTGCCGGACGACCTGCGACTTGTCCGGTCCGTTATGCGGAAGGGGGGTGACGGGGGCCGCTCCCGCTGGCTAGATTCCTGCGCACCGATCAGGAGATCACTCAGTACTTGGACGGGAGCACCACCCATGCCACCACCCACGAGCACGGGGACGATCCCCACCGTCACCCCCGCGCGCGCGCTGGCCGCCGTCTGTCTGTTCATTCCGTTCGTCGCGATACTCTGGGTCGGCAGCTACGACTCGGTGGAGCCCACCTTCATCGGCATCCCGTTCTTCTACTGGTACCAGATGCTGTGGGTGCCCCTGGCCACCCTGCTCACGGTGATCGCCTACGTGCTGGTGCGGCGGGACAACGCCGCCCGCCGCAACGCCCGTGCGGCCGCCGAGGGGGGTGAGCGCGCATGAACGAGGACATCAACGTCGTGGCGCTCGTGGTCTTCGTCTTCTTCTTCGCACTGGTGACGGTGATGGGCTTCCTCGCCGCCCGCTGGCGGAAGGCGGCCGATGCCGACAATCTGGACGAATGGGGTCTGGGCGGCCGGAGCTTCGGCACCTGGATCACCTGGTTCCTGCTCGGCGGCGACCTCTACACCGCGTACACCTTCGTGGCCGTCCCCGCGCTGATCTACTCGGCCGGCGCGGTGGGCTTCTTCGCGGTGCCGTACACGATCCTCGTCTATCCGCTGATCTTCCTCTTCCTGCCGCGTCTGTGGTCGGTGTCCCACCGGCACGGCTACGTGACGACCTCGGACTTCGTGAAGGGCCGCTTCGGCTCGCGCGGCCTGTCCCTGGCCGTGGCGCTGACCGGCATCCTCGCCACCATGCCCTACATCGCGCTGCAGCTCGTCGGCATCCAGGCTGTGCTGGACGTGATGGGCGTCGGCGGCGGCGCGTCGACGCACTGGTTCATCAAGGACCTGCCGCTGCTCATCGCCTTCGGCGTGCTCGCGGCCTACACCTACTCCTCGGGACTGAGGGCCCCGGCCCTGATCGCGTTCGTCAAGGACTCGCTGATCTACATCGTGATCGCCGTCGCGATCATCTACATCCCGATCAAGCTCGGCGGCTTCGACGACATCTTCTCCAGCGCGGGCGAGAAGCTCTCCGAGACCGGCGGAGCACTGGTCACCGGGCCCGAGGGCCACTGGGCGTACGCGACGCTGGCACTCGGCTCCGCGCTGGCGCTGTTCATGTACCCGCACGCGATCACCGCGACGCTGTCCAGCCGCAGCCGCGAGGTGATCCGCCGCAACACCACCATCTTGCCGATGTACTCGCTGATGCTGGGCCTGCTGGCGCTGCTCGGCTTCATGGGCATCGCGGCCGGCATCTCGCTGGACAACCCGCAACTGGTGGTGCCGCAGCTGTTCGAGAACATGTTCCCGGCCTGGTTCGCGGGCGTCGCGTTCGCCGCCATCGGCATCGGCGCCCTGGTCCCGGCGGCCATCATGTCGATCGCCGCGGCGAACCTGTTCACCCGGAACGTCTACCGCGACTTCCTCAAGCCGAACGCCACCCCGGAGCAGGAGACCAAGGTCTCCAAGGTCACCTCGCTGCTGGTGAAGGTCGGCGCCCTGGTCTTCGTCCTCACCCTGGACAAAACGGCGGCGCTCAACTTCCAGCTACTGGGGGGCATCTGGATCGCGCAGACCTTCCCGTCCCTGGTCGGCGGCCTGTTCACGCGCTGGTTCCACCGGTGGGCGCTGCTCGCCGGCTGGGCGGTCGGCATGGTGTACGGCACCATCGCGGCGTACAACGTGTCCAGCCCGAAGCAGGAACACTTCGGCGGCAGCACGGCGGAGATCCCGATGATCGGTGAGATCGGTTACATCGGCCTCACCGCCTTCGTGCTGAACGCCGTCGTCACGGTCGTCCTGACGGTGATTCTCCGGTCCGCCAAGGTCCCGGACGGGCGGGACGAGACCAAGCCGTCCGACTACCGCGCGGACGCCGGCGACCCGGGCGTGAAGGAGGAGTTGCCGGCCCCCACCGCCGCTCCCTGATCCGCGGAACCCACCCCGAGCACCCCGCCGACGGCACGACCGCCGGCGGGGTGCTGCATGCTGCCGGCGGGGTGCTGCATGCTGGGGGCATGGACGTGACGATCAGGGCGGCACGCGAGGCGGAGTACGGCGAGGTCGGAGACCTGACGGCCGACGCGTACCTGGAGGACGGGCTGCTCACCCACGGCGCGCGGGACCCGTACCTGGAGGTGCTGCGGAACGTACCGCACCGCGCCGGGCACGCGCAGGTCCTGGTCGCCGTGGACGCGGGCACCGGAGACCTGCTGGGCACCGTGACCTTCGTCGGGGACGGCGGGGAGTACGCGAACATCGCCCGGCCCGGCGAGGCCGAGTTCCGCATGCTGGCCGTGCACCGGAAGGGGCGGGGACGCGGCGTCGGCGAGGCGCTGGTGCGCGACTGCCTGGCGCGTGCGCGGGCACTCGGCCGGGAACGCGTGGTGCTCTCCACCGAGTCGAGGATGACGACCGCTCACCGCCTGTACGGGCGGCTGCGGTTCGTGCGCACCCCGGCCCGCGACTGGGAGCCGATCCCCGGTCTGCCCCTGTGGACCTTCGCGTTGGAGCTCGCCGACGACGAGGGCTGACGGGCACCGCAACCCTACCAGCGACACAAGATGTTGGGGTGCTCGCGCGGAGCACCCCAACATGTATGCTCGTCCTCGCTGTCGCCGCAGGGGAACCCGGTGCGAATCCGGGACTGTCCCGCAACGGTGTGCGGCGTGCCGTGCCCTGCCTCCACGCATCGACGGGTCCCGGAACGCCGCGAGTCCGAGCACCTGCCGACGGCGTCGTACACGTCCGGGCCCCGTGGGATGGGCCGGCGGACGCGAGGTGATGCCGGCCCGCAACGGGTCGCCGCCTGCGCCGCGCCACGCCTCCCCACCGGCCCCCGCCGAGCGAGGAGAGCACGTCACCGTGACCATCGCACCAGAGGCCGCAGCCGTCCCGGCGCCGTTCCCGGCGCCTTCCGGGCCGGACGCCGACAGCACGCTGCTGGAGCGGCTGTTGACGGAGCTGACCGCCGACCTGCCCGCGACCGACGCCGCCCGGATCGGCGCGGCGGTACGGCGCGGACGGCACCCCGGATCGACCCATGCGGACCTGCGGTCGCTGGCCGTCGAAGCGGCGGCCGGACTCATCGGCGACGAACCGGAGTACGGGCGCCTGGCGGCCCGGCTGCTGACCCGCGCCGTGCGCGAGGAGGCCGCCGGTCAGGGCGCGACCTCGTTCTCCGCCTCGGTCGCCGTCGGCCACCGCGAAGGTCTGATCGCGGACTCCACCGCCGCGTTCGTCACCGCGCACGCCGCACGCCTGGACGCCCTGGTCGACGCCGCCGTGGCGGACGGCGCCGACGACCGGTTCGGCTACTTCGGGCTGCGCACAGTCCACTCCCGCTACCTCCTGCGCCACCCCACGACCCGCCGGGTCGTGGAGACCCCGCAGCACTTCCTCCTGCGCGTCGCCTGCGGACTGGCGGCGGACGACAGCGCGCATGCCGTCGACGAGGTCGCCGAGCTGTACCGGCTGACCAGCTCGCTGTCCTACCTGCCGTCCTCCCCGACGCTCTTCAACTCCGGCACCAGGCACCCGCAGATGTCGTCGTGCTACCTGCTGGACTCGCCGCTGGACGAACTGGACTCGATCTACGAGCGCTACCACCAGGTCGCCCGGCTCTCCAAGCACGCCGGGGGCATCGGCCTGTCCTGGTCCCGCGTCCGCGCCCGCGGCTCGCTCATCCGCGGCACGAACGGTCATTCCAACGGCATCGTGCCGTTCCTGCGCACGCTGGACGCCTCGGTCGCCGCGGTGAACCAGGGCGGCCGGCGCAAGGGCGCCGCCTGCGTCTACCTGGAGACCTGGCACGCCGACCTGGAGGAGTTCCTGGAGCTGCGGGACAACACCGGCGAGGAGGCCCGCCGCACCCACAACCTCAACATCGCGCACTGGATCCCGGACGAGTTCATGCGCCGTGTCGAGGCCGACGCCGACTGGTCGCTGTTCTCCCCCTCCGATGTGCCCGAGCTGGTGGACCTGTGGGGCGACGACTTCGACGCCGCCTACCGTCGCGCCGAGGCGGACGGGAAGGCCGTGAAGTCCGTTCCGGCCCGGCAGCTGTACGCGCGGATGATGCGCACCCTCGCACAGACCGGCAACGGCTGGATGACCTTCAAGGACGCCGCCAACCGCACGGCCAACCAAACCGCAGAGCCCGGCCGTGTCGTCCACTCCTCCAACCTGTGCACCGAGATTCTGGAGGTGACCGACGACGACGAGACCGCCGTGTGCAACCTCGGTTCGGTCAACGTCGCCGCCCACCTCGGCGACGACGGCGGGATGGACTGGGAGCGCCTGGACGCCACCGTGCGCACCGCCGTGACCTTCCTGGACCGTGTGGTCGACGTCAACTACTACCCCACCGAGCAGGCCGGCGGCTCCAACGCACGCTGGCGCCCGGTCGGTCTGGGCCTGATGGGCCTTCAGGACGTCTTCTTCCGGCTAAGGCTGCCCTTCGACTCCCCCGCGGCGCAGCAGCTGTCCACCCGAATCTCGGAACGCATCATGCTCGCCGCCTACGAGGCATCGGCCGACCTCGCCGAGCGGCACGGCCCGCTCCCGGCCTGGGAATCGACGCGCACCGCGCGCGGCGTGCTCCACCCGGACCACTACCCGGAGGCCGAACAGACCTGGCCGGAGCGCTGGTCGGCGCTGCGGACCCGGATCGCCGCCACCGGCATGCGGAACTCGCTGCTGCTGGCCATCGCCCCGACGGCGACCATCGCCTCCATCGCCGGCGCTTACGAATGCATTGAGCCGCAGGTGTCCAACCTGTTCAAGCGCGAGACGCTGAGCGGGGAGTTCCTCCAGGTCAACGGCTACCTGGTGGACGAGCTGAAGCGACTGGGCCGCTGGGACGACGCCACCCGGGAGGCGCTGCGCGAGGCCAACGGCAGCGTGCAGGACCTGCCGGGGCTGCCCGCGCACGTGCGGGAGCTGTACCGGACGGCGTGGGAGATCCCGCAGCGCGCGCTGATCGACATGGCGGCTGCCCGCACCCCGTACCTGGACCAGAGCCAGTCGCTGAACCTGTTCATGGCGTCCCCGACCATCGGCAAGCTCAGCTCGATGTACGCCTACGCCTGGAAGCGCGGCATCAAAACGACGTACTACCTGCGGTCGCGGCCGGCCACCCGGATCGCGCGGGCGGCCGGGTCGGCCACGGCTCAGGCCGCCGTACCCGCCCAGCAGAGCGCCGCGCCGGACGAGGCCGCCGCCTGCTCCCTGGAGAACCCCGAGTCCTGCGAGGCATGCCAGTGACCACCGCCCAGCCGCACAAGAACCTGCTCGACCCGGGTTTCGAACTGACCCTGCGTCCGATGCGGTACCCGGAGTTCTACGAGCGCTACCGGGACGCGATCAAGAACACGTGGACCGTTGAGGAGGTCGACCTCCACTCCGACGTCGCCGACCTCGCCAAGCTCTCCCCCGGCGAACAGCACATGATCGGCCGCCTGGTGGCGTTCTTCGCCACCGGCGACTCCATCGTGGCGAACAACCTGGTGCTGACCCTGTACAAGCACATCAACTCGCCCGAGGCCCGGCTGTACCTGTCGCGGCAGCTGTTCGAGGAGGCCGTGCACGTCCAGTTCTACCTGACGCTGCTGGACACCTACCTGCCCGATCCGGACGAACGCGCCCAGGCGTTCGCGGCCGTGGAGAACATCCCGTCCATCCGGGAGAAGGCACAGTTCTGCTTCCGCTGGATGGACTCCGTGGAGAAGGTGGAACGGCTGGAGACGCGCGAGGACCGGCGCCGCTTCCTGCTCAACCTGATCTGCTTCGCGGCCTGTATCGAGGGCCTCTTCTTCTACGGCGCCTTCGCCTACGTGTACTGGTTCCGCTCGCGCGGCCTCCTGCACGGCCTGGCGACCGGCACCAACTGGGTGTTCCGCGACGAGTCGATGCACATGTCGTTCGCCTTCGACGTGGTCGACACCGTCCGCCAGGAGGAGCCCGACCTCTTCGACGACGCGCTGGAGAAGCAGGTCACCGCGATGCTGGAGGAGGCGGTGGAGGCCGAGCTGCAGTTCGCCCGCGACCTGTGCGGCGAAGGGCTGCCGGGTATGAACACCGACTCGATGCGGGAGTACCTGGAGGCCGTCGCGGACCAGCGGCTCGTCCGGCTCGGATTCCCCGTCCGCTACGGCTCGGCGAACCCGTTCTCCTTCATGGAGCTGCAGAACGTGCAGGAGCTGACGAACTTCTTCGAGCGGCGCGCCTCGGCGTACCAGGTCGCCGTCGAGGGCTCGGTGTCCTTCGACGACGACTTCTGAACACGTCAGGCGTCACGCGCGGACGGGCCGACCGGGTCTCCCCGGCCGGCCCGTCCGCGCGTGACGTGAACGGTCAGTCGTTGGGGACGGTCTCGTAGCGCGGGGTGCCCTCGGCCATCTGCTTCAGGGCGTCCTTGCGCTCGCGCTTGGAGAGCCGGTCGATGTACAGGTAGCCGTTCAGGTGGTCGGTCTCGTGCTGGAGGCAGCGGGCGAAGTAGCCGGTGCCGCGCACCCGGATCGGCTTGCCGTCGGCGTCCTGGCCGCGGACCACGGCGAAGTCCGGGCGGGCCAGCTCCGCGTACGCGGTGGGTACCGAGAGGCAGCCCTCGCCCGAGTCGTCCAGCGACCGCCGGTCGGCCGGCAGCTCCTCCAGCACCGGGTTGACCACGACGCCGACGTGCCGGACGCCCTCGTCGTCGGGGCAGTCGTAGACGAAGACCTTGGCGTCGACGCCGATCTGGTTGGCGGCGAGGCCGACGCCCTCGGCGGCGCGCTGGCTGGCGAACATGTCGTCGATCAGCTTCGCGAGATCCTCGTCGAAATCGGTGACGACCTTGCACTCCTTGTGCAGGACCGGATTGCCGACGACGGTGATCGGGCGGGCGGTCCCCCGCGCCCGGTACGCCTGCTCGCGCTCCTCGCAGTCCTCGGTGTCGACCACGAACTCCTCAGCCGACTCCGACCAAGTCTCCTGCTGCTGCGACATTCCGCCGTACGCCTTCCTCACGTCCTCGGGGCACCCGCCCCGGGACCTCCGCCTGGGCCGTCACCGCGCGTCCCGCGCGGGATACGCCCTACAGGGTACGGGGCGCGCCGCGGCGACGGGCCGGATAGCGGTGGCCGGGCACACCGCCGGGACAACCGCGGCCGTCGCTCCGGCCTCAGCAGACCTCTTCCAGGTCCCGCCACTCGCGGGTGTCCGGGCTGTCGGCGACCCAGCCGTCCAGCAGACCCCGCACCAGCCCGGAGGGGGCGGCGATGCCGCACTCGCGTTCCGGCACCCACAGATCGCCGGGGCCGCCCGCCGTCATGTGGCCGAGGGGCCCGGGGTGACCGGGGGAGCTGTGGTCGTGCGGGTCCAGGTGGACGGTGCCGTCGCCCTCGTCGCTGGGCATGCTGCTCTCGGAGCAGGACCGGCACAGCAGCCGCACGGACGAGGACCAGTCCTCCGCGGCGAATCCGGCGTCGGCCGCCAGCCGCTCCAGGGCGTCCCGGTCCTCCTCGGCGGCCGCGTCGAGCAGCACCACCCAGGTGGGCACCGGCGAGGGGGCCCACAGCTCGATCTCGTCGAAGACGGGGTAGGCCGGACCGGCCGCCGTGGTCCGCTCGCCGTGCGGCACGCCGTCGTGCAGGATCACCTCGCCCCAGCGGCGCCCGGAGGACGGCAGCGGGATGCTCTGGATCTCCAGCCGGGCCGGATCGATGCGGCGGCCCCACACCACCTCGGCCTCGCCCTCCGGGGAGAGCCGGACGGCGGCGCTCCCCAGCTGCATGCCGGTGGGCTCGCCGGCCGCGGCCGAGCTGTGCGCCTCTCCGGGGACCCGCAGCCCGTACGCCTGCCAGGCGCGGCGGGCCAGCGGCCAGTCCTGGAGCGCGGTGGCGGCGATGCCGACGTTCCACCAGTCGGGGGCGCCCGCGTCGCGGTCCAGCAGCGCGACGGCGCGCAGACCCGCGGCGCGCGCCTGCTCCCAGTCGTGCCGGAACTTGTGCAGCAGCGCGAGATTGAACCAGGACTCGGAGAGCCACGGCTCCAGGTCTGCGGCGCGGGTGAGCAGAGCGCCGGCGTCCTCGTAGCGCCCGTCCCCGATGAGCGTGAACGCGCGGTCGGTCGCCTGCCGCCAGGAGGCGGAGGGACGGTGCCGCACCTTGCCGAAGATCCTCACGATGTGCCGCCTGACTCCCGCCTGTCGCTGCGTGTTCGCGTCGTCGATGACGTGGGGCGCACCACTGGCCGTGGTTTCCCCTCTCGCATCCAACCATGCCCACTCGCCCTCGCGCTCACTACCCGGAAGGCGAACCCGTGGCCCCGGACGCCGGCCCCGGCGCGGCCGGTCCGGGGAGGTCCGGGGTCACGACGCGGGCGAGGGCGTCGACCACCCGCGGGTCGTAGTCGCGGGCGGCGCCCAGCCGCAGCCGTTCCAGGGTCCGCAGGGGTGCCGCCACCGGATCCTGCCCGGCGGTCAGCTCCTCGTATGCGTTGGCGACCCGTACGAGACGCGCCGTGAGCGGCTGTTCACGCCACGGGTCGGCCTGCCGTTCGACCACCAGGGCGACGTCCGCGCGGACACCGGTCTGCCGGACCACGGCGCCGCCGAGCAGCGCGATCCGCCGCCGTTCGGAGTCCTCCAGCGGCTCGGTCGCCCCGCCGGCCAGCGGGTCCACCAGGGACAGCTGACCGATGTCGTGCATCAGGGCGGCGTACTCCAGCACGGTGAGATCCGGCTCGGCCAGCCCGAGTTCGCCGGCCATGGCCCGGCTCAGCGCGGCGACGCGGCGGGCGTGGCCCTGTGGAGTGCAGCCGGCCACCTCGGTCGCCCGAGCGAGGGAGACGATGGTCTGCCGGTAGGTGGCCCGTACGGCGGCGTGCCGACGTACCGCGAACTGCACCAGCAGCAGCGGGACCCAGCACACCGGGAGCGCCCACAGCCCGCCCGCGCCCACCGCGAGCGCCAGCACCGCACCGGTGGCGGTCAGCGCCTGCACGAGACCGAACGCGCCGCGCAGCGCGTCGTGCAGCGACGGCGGGAACGCCCGACCGCGGCGTCCGGAGCTCACCACGGCGGCCAGCACCGCGTCCCAGCACGCGGTGAGGAGGAGGACGAGCAGGACCAGCGGGGCGTGCCACGGCCCACCCAGTCCGGTCGCCTCGGCCCACGTGTGCAGGGGCTGGTAGCAGGCGGCGGCGAAGGCGGCCGTCAGCAACCGTCCGGCCTCCCGGTCCGGCCGGACGGGGCGCGGGGCGCGGACCAGGTGCGGGAGAGAGCCGGCGAGGGTGCCGGCCGCCGTGACGGCGACCACCTGCAGCACGCCGTGACCGGCGGGACGGCCCTCCACCTCGCCCAGCAGCGCATAGCCGAGCGCGGCGGCGGTGGCCAGCGGTGCGACCGGGCGCGCATCGCCGGGCAGCCGGACGCGTACGGCCTCGCCGGCGGCGACGAGCAGCGCGAACGCCAGCGCGGCGGCCGGCTGACGCACGCCGTCGCGGACGGTGACGAGCAGTCCGGCGAGTGCGAGTGCGGCCGCGGCGGCGTGCACGGCCGCGACCCGTCGCATCACGTCGGCTCTCCGGGACCGGGAGGGGAGGCGGACGTCGGCCGACCGTAGGGACCGGCGCCTGCGGGCGAACGTCCCTGCACGCCGTCGCGGGGGCGTGCGTCGCCCGAACCGTCCGGCAGGGCACCTGGCGGGCCCGGTGGAGCCTCCCCGGGGCCGGGAAGCCCCGGCCCCGGAGGAGCGGCGTGGCGCCCGCGGGCTCCCGGCGGGCGCCCGGAAGGTACCCCGGCGGCGGACGGCGGTGTGGACTGGTCCGCTCCGGCGCCCGCCGGGCCGTCGAACGACCGCGCCGCGTCGCGGTCCGGAGCGCCGCCGGACGCTCCGAGGCGGGCGGCGCCCGTGGTGTGGGTGGTCGGGCCGGACGGGAACGGCCGGGCCTCGGCACCGTGGCCCCGGGCTGGGGCGGGGGCACGCCCCGCACGGTGACGGCCGTGCGCGGGGCGGCGTACGGCCGTGCGCGGCGGGGGTACGGCCCGGTGGGAGCGGGAGCGTGCGGCGGGCGGGGCCGCGGGTTCGGCGCGGGCACCGTCCCGGGCGGGGTCGGCGGTGACCTCCGCGGACCACCCGTGGCGGTCCAGCGCCCGGGTGAGGGCGTCGACCATGCAGGGATCGAAGTGGGTGCCTGCGCAGCGGTGGAGTTCGGCGACGGCGTCGCCGACCGGCCGTCCGCGGCGGTAGCTGCGGTGGGAGGTCATCGCGTCGAACGCGTCGGCCACGGCGACCAGCCGGGCGGGTTCGGGGATCTCGTCGCCGGCGAGGCCGTACGGGTAACCGGTGCCGTCCAGGCGTTCGTGGTGGTGCAGGATCGCGGAGCGTGCCTCGCCGAGGAAGCGGATACCGCGCACCATCTCGTGCCCGTACTCCGGATGCAGTTCCAGCACGCTGCGCTCCAGCGGGCTCAGCGGTCCGGCCTTGCGCAGCAGCCGGGTGGGCACGCCGAGCTTGCCGATGTCGTGCAGGATGCCCGCGAACCGCAGCGCCTCGGTCCGGCCGTCGTCCATGCCGAGTTCACGGGCGATCAGCGCGGAGGCGCGGCCCACCCGTTCGCTGTGGCCGCGGGTGTAGCGGTCCTTGATGTCCACGGCCTGCACCAGCGCCCGTACGGTCGCCCGGTGGGCGGCCCGTTCCCGCTGGTACTCGGCGAAGACCCAGCAGCACAGCGCCATGAGCAGCAGCACGGACAGGGCGGCTGCCGGGCCGTACGGGCTGCGCCACAGCACGGCCATCAACAGCCCGGCGAGCGCGTGCACGGCGTGCGGCGGCAGCAGGGGAACGAAGCGGCCGCACCACGCGGCGCGCGGGGCGCACCGTTCGGCGGCGACCAGGACGGCGCCGTCCAGGGCGGTCAACGCCGCGCAGTAGACGACCACGACCAGGGCCGCCGGGAGCAGCGCCTCCGGGAGCCCGAACGCGGCCGGCGCCTCCGCGCCGCCCGGTCCCGGTGCCGCTCCGGCGCCGGTCGCCGGGAGCAGCCAGGCCGCAGCGCCGGCGGCGTACGCGGCCAGGGACAGCCGGGCCGCGCGCCACACGCGGCGGGCGCCGGCGTGCCGCGCGGGGACCCGGCCGGCGAGGGCCCCCACGACCGGGACCAGCGCCGCGCCCTCCGGGCGGAGCAGCAGGACGGCGGTGAGCAGCAGCGGCCCGCACACCTCCGGCGGCGCGCCCTCGCCTCCGCCCCACGCGCGCGCCAGGCCCGGGACCCTGCGCCCCGCCTGCGGAAAGAGCTGCGGCAGGTGGGGCAGGGCCTCGGCCGCGGCATACAGGCCGGCGAGCAGGGAGAGCGCCGCCCAGTCGATACGGGCGGGGTCAAGGAGCGCGGGGAGGACGCAGGCGAGGGCGGCCAGCGCGACGGCGAGGACGAGCGCCCACGCGCTCGCGGCGAGCCCGGCGGCCCGTGCTCCCATCGCGCCTCCTCCCCGTCCGGCACAGGGCAGGGAGCATAGGGGCGGTGGCGGCAGGCGCGACGGGCGTGTCGGGAAATCCGCCCGGCAGAGGCCCGCGGATGTCAGCCTTTCGAGTGCATCATGCCCGCACGGACGTGCGGGCATGAGAGGTGCGGGCGGGCTCGAGCAACAGCGCCGACCGCGCCGCTCTCAGCGCCCGGCCCCGCCCTCGTCGCCGGCGCGCGAGGCGGCGCCCGCGTCCGGGCCGATCTCCCCGGCGCGGATCTTCTCGATCCGCCCCATCACCTTGGACCGCAGGTCGGTCGGTACGTCGTCGTGCCCGCAGCATCGCTTGACGAGCTTCTTGACCTCCTGCTCCAGTCCGTACTTCTCCAGGCACGGGGAGCACTCGTCGAAGTGCACCTGGAATTTGGCGCAGTCGCTCTCGGGCATCTCCTGATCGAGGTACTCGTAGAGGTGGTCCAGGATCTCGGAGCAGTCCGTCTCGTGCGGCTCTCCGCAACTCATGAGCCCGAGCCTTTCCCGTCGTGCGACGCGTCCGTACCGGCACCGGCAGGGACGAGTCCGCGGTCGCGCGCGTAGTCCTCGAGCATGCCGCGCAGCTGGCGACGGCCGCGGTGCAGCCGGGACATCACGGTGCCGATGGGTGTCCCCATGATGTCCGCGATCTCCTTGTACGCAAACCCCTCGACGTCCGCCAGGTACACGGCGATCCGGAACTCCTCCGGAATGTCCTGGAGGGCCTGCTTCACGTCCGAGTCGGGCAGGTGGTCCAGCGCCTGGGCCTCCGCGGAACGGAGCCCCGTCGACATGTGCGACTCGGCGCGGGCGAGCTGCCAGTCCTCGATCTCCTCGGCCGCGCTGCGCTGCGGTTCGCGCTGCTTCTTGCGGTAGGAGTTGATGAAGGTGTTGGTGAGGATCCGGTAGAGCCACGCCTTGAGGTTGGTGCCCTCCCGGAACTGGTGGAACGACGCGTACGCCTTGGCATAGGTCTCCTGCACCAGGTCCTCCGCGTCAGCGGGGTTCCGGGTCATACGGAGGCCGGCGGAGTACATCTGGTCCAGGAACTGCAGGGCGTCGCGCTCGAAGCGCGCGCTGCGCTCCTCCGCGCTCTCCTGCCGCTCCGCGTCGCGCGCGCTGTTCGTGCCGTCGCCGGTGCCGGTGACCGGACCCACCTCCTCCGTAGCTCCTGCGGGCAGAAACGAGTACCCGCTCGCCCCGGAGAATAGACGACGATCCGCAGCCTCCGCCGCCGGATTCCCGGCGCCACCGGCCAACGCGAGCGTGGCCCAGTCCAGGTCAGCGGCCTGGGGACGCTGCGGGCAAGCGACAGAACCCATGGGGGCGGCTTCCTTTCGCACAGGGCGTAGACATTCGGACGGTGTGGTCACCGCCGCAGCCCGTACAACACCTCAGGGGGCCGCCGGCATTCCCGCGGCGATCCACGCCTGCACGGCTTCGGTGAGTGTCCGCAGCGCTTCGTCCTGTGACACCGCGGCGGTCTTCGGCACGGCGAATCCGTGGTCCCCGCCGGGGACGGTGGCGAGCCGCGTACCGGCCGGGAACTCAGCGGGCCGCCCGAAGGGGTCCCGCTCGCCCTGGACAACCAGAGTGGGCAGGCCGGCGTCGGCCAGTTCACCGGCGCGCGACTTCTCCGGGCGGCCCGGCGGGTGCAGCGGGAACGACAGCGCGAGCACGGCGACCGCGCCGAGCGCGCCCGCCGTGCGGCATGCGACGCGCGCCCCGGCGCTGCGTCCGCCCGCGACGAGGGGGAGCTCGCCGCCTTCCGTCCGGGCCTCGAGCGCCGGCCGGAGCGCGACCCACGCCGCGTCCAGAGTCTTCGGGGCGGGGGCGACCTTCTTCCCGGCGACCCGCCAGGGCTGCTCGACCAGGGCGACGGTGGTGCCGTGCTGCGGCAGGGCCTCGGCGAGCGCTCGGAGGTCGCGGGCCTCGATGCCGCCCCCGGCGCCGTGGCCGAGGGCGAGCACCCGGCGGGGCCGGTCCGCCGGGTACCAGGTGAGGCGGGCGTCCCCGGTGGGGGTGGCGACGGTTTCGCGTACGGGCATGCGGCGATTCTCCACCGCACGGGCCCGTGACGCGCGCACCGCCGGGGCGCGGCGCCGGAACGCGTACGGCCGCCGAACGCGCCGCGGCCCACCCGCCGCGGGCCGTCAGAAGAGCGTCGGCTCTTCGGGGGCCGCGATCTCCTCGACCAGCTCCGGCCCGTTGTTCCGCACGTTGCTCACCTCCGTCGACACCGGGTAGGCGCGCAGCAGGGCCGCGGGCGGCGGGGCGAGCAGGGCCCGGACCTCGTCCGGGTCGGTCCTCGCCGGGTCCAGCCACGCGTCCCACCGGTCGGGGGTCAGCACCAGCGGCATCCGGGGGTGGATGTCGGCCAGCGACTGCGGACCGGCGTCCGCCTCACCCGTCGCCCCGGCCAGCAGGCCCGTCCCGGCGGCGGTCGTCACCACCGTGCACGTCACCCACCAGGAGCGCGGGTCGTCGTCGGCCCGGGTGCGGTCGCGCCAGAACTCGTACAGCCCGGCCATCGCCATCACGCCGCCGTCGGCCGGGGTGACGAAGTACGGCTGCTTGCGCGGCCGCTTCCGCTTCCCCTCCTGCTCCAGGTCCAGCTCCTTGTTCCCCGTCACCCACTCGAAGTAGCCGTCGGCGGGGAGCAGGCAGCGGCGGGCCGCGAACGGCTTCCGGTAGGCGGACTTCTCGTGCACCGTCTCAGCCCGCGCGTTGATCATCTTCACGCCCATGTCCGGCGACTTGGCCCACCCCGGGACCAGCCCCCAGCGCAGCGTCCGCAGCTGACGTACGGGGCCGGGATCGTCCGACCCCTTCTCCGGTCTGTCGAGCACCGCGTACACGTCCTTGGTGGGCGCGACGTTCCAGTCCGCCGCGAGCGCCTCCTCCGGCTCCCACTTCTGCACGTCGAACAGCCCGACGAGGTCCTCGGGCTTCCTGCTGGCCGCGTACCGTCCGCACATGAGTGCAAGACTGCCACGGCACACCGACAACGCGGCCGTGCGCGGAGGCGGGGACCGCGTACGGACCGCCGGGGGCCAGGGGAGGCACGTCGCAGCATGGACACCAGGGGCATCACCGACCTGTGGGACCGGGTCCTGGGCACCCAGCCCGACCCCGACCTGTGGGTCGTACTCGCCACCGCCGCCGTCGCGTTCGCCGTGATCGCCCCGCACCGCGTGTGGCGGCTGTCCCGGAACGCCGTGACCATCGCGCACGAGGGCGGGCACGGCCTGACCGCGCTGCTCACCGGCCGCCGCCTGGACGGCATCCGGCTGCACTCGGACACCTCCGGCCTCACCGTCTCGCGCGGGAAGCCGCACGGCGTCGGCATGGTGCTCACCGCCGCGGCCGGCTACACTGCTCCCCCGCTGCTCGGCCTCGGCGGAGCCTGGCTGCTGGCCGCCGACCACATCACCCTGCTGCTGTGGGGCGCCACCCTGCTGCTCCTGGCGATGCTGGTGATGGTCCGCAACGCGTACGGCGTGCTCACCGTGGTCCTCACCGGCGGCGCCTTCCTCCTGGTGTCGTGGCTGACCGGCCCGCAGGTCCAGGCCGCCTTCGCCTACGGCGTGGTGTGGTTCCTGCTGCTGGGCGGCATACGGCCGGTGTTCGAGCTCCAGGCGAAACGGCGGCGCGGCGGGGCGCCCGACTCCGACGTCGACCAGCTGTCCCGCCTGACGCACGTGCCGCCGTTCCTGTGGCTGCTCCTGTTCCACGCGGTGTCGCTGTGCTCCCTCGCGGGCGGCGGGCGCTGGCTGCTCGACGTCTGAGGGCGGGCCGACCCGTAGCGGCACCGCCCCGGGCCCGTCCGGGCGCCGTGTGCAGGGGCGCAGCCTCTAGAGTTGAGCCATGACCGAGACCACCGGCCGCCCCGTCGCGGACCCCGCCCTCTGGCCCGCCCCGCTCGCCGCGGACCCCGTGGACGCGACCGTGACCGTGCCCGGGTCCAAATCGGTCACCAAC
The DNA here is from genome assembly GCF_004795255.1 of Streptomyces sp. RKND-216. Taxonomy (NCBI): domain Bacteria; kingdom Bacillati; phylum Actinomycetota; class Actinomycetes; order Kitasatosporales; family Streptomycetaceae; genus Streptomyces; species Streptomyces sp. RKND-216. The sequence goes on from NZ_SSBQ01000002.1 coordinate 1,738,275, forward strand.
CGCGCCCTGGTGCTCGCCTCCCTGGCCGCCGAACCCGGGTGGCTGCGGCGCCCGTTGCGGTCCCGCGACACACTGCTGATGGCCTCCGCACTGCGGGAGATGGGCGTCGAGATCGAGGAGACCGCGTCCTCCAGCACCGCGCCGGTCAGCGGGACGGCCGGGAGCGGAGAGGTGTGGCGGGTCATCCCGGCCGGTCTGCACGGCCCCGCGACCGTCGACGTCGGCAACGCCGGCACCGTGATGCGCTTCCTGCCGCCCGTCGCCACCCTCGCCGACGGGCCCGTCCGCTTCGACGGCGACCCGCGGTCGTACGAACGGCCGCTGCACGGCGTGATCGACGCGCTGCGCGCCCTCGGCGCCCGCGTCGACGACGACCGGCGCGGCGCGCTCCCGCTCACCGTGCACGGCGCGGGCTCCCTGGAGGGCGGCGCGGTCGAGATCGACGCCTCCTCCTCCAGCCAGTTCGTCAGCGCGCTGCTGCTGTCCGGGGCGCGCTTCAACCAGGGCGTCGAGGTACGGCACGTCGGCGGCAGGCTGCCGTCGATGCCACACATCCGGATGACCGTGGAGATGCTGCGCGCCGCCGGTGCCCGGGTCGACACCCCCGAGGACGGCGGGAAGGCCGACGTCTGGCGGGTGACGCCGGGCGCGCTGCTGGGACGCGACGTGGTCGTCGAGCCGGACCTGTCCAACGCGCAGCCGTTCCTCGCCGCGGCGCTGGTCACCGGAGGCCGCGTGACCGTGCCGGACTGGCCGCGGCACACCACGCAGGCCGGCGACGCGCTGCGCGACATCCTCACCGCCATGGGCGGCTCCTGCGAGCTGGACGAACGCGGCCTCACGTTCACCGGCTCGGGCCGTGTCCGGGGCGTCGACATCGACCTCGGCGAGGTCGGCGAACTGACGCCGGGCATCGCCGCCGTCGCCGCGCTCGCCGACGGCGAGTCCGTGCTGCGCGGCGTCGCGCACCTCCGGCTGCACGAGACCGACAGACTGGCCGCGCTCGCCCAGGAGATCAACGGGCTCGGCGGCGACGTCACCGAGACCGAGGACGGCCTGCGCATCCGGCCCCGGCCGCTGCACGCCGGGGTCTTCCACACCTACGACGACCACCGGCTGGCCACCGCAGGCGCGGTGCTCGGGCTGGCCGTCGACGGCGTGCGCGTGGAGAACATCGCCACCACGGGCAAGACCCTCCCGGACTTCCCGGAGCTGTGGCACGGCATGCTCGGCACCTCCGCCGGAGCACGGGCGTAGAGGCGGCCGGGATGCGCCGCTACGGCAAGCACACCGACGAGGACGACATCCGCGTACGCCCCGGCCGCCGCGGCAGCCGGCCCCGCACCCACCGGCGGCCCAAGCACGAGGACGCGGCCGAGGGCTTCGTCGTCACCGTCGACCGCGGCCGCCTCACCTGCCTGGTCGACGGCCGCACGGTCACCGCGATGAAGGCCCGCGAACTGGGCCGCAAGGGCGTGGTCGTCGGCGACCGGGTCGCCGTGGTCGGCGACCTGTCCGGCGCGAAGGACACCCTCGCCCGCATCGTGCGGGTCGAGAAGCGGGCCTCGGTGCTGCGGCGCACGGCGGACGACGACGACCCGTACGAGCGCGTCGTCGTCGCCAACGCCGACCAGCTCGCCATCGTCACCGCACTGGCCGACCCGGAGCCGCGACCGCGGCTGATCGACCGCTGCCTCGTCGCGGCGTACGACGCCGGACTCGACCCGCTGCTGGTGCTCACCAAGTCCGACCTCGCGGCGGCCGACCCGCTGCTGGAGACGTACGCGCCCCTCGGCGTGCGGTACGCCGTCTGCAACCGGGACGAGCTGGCGAACGGCGACGCGGCGGAGCGGGTGCGCGAGCGGCTCTACGGCCGCACCACCGCGTTCGTCGGCCACAGCGGGGTCGGCAAGACGACGCTGGTGAACGCGCTGGTGCCGCCCGCCCGGCGACGGGCCACCGGTCACGTCAACGCGGTCACGGGGCGGGGCCGGCACACGACCACCTCGGCGTTGGCGCTGCCCCTGGCCGGCGACTCCGGATGGGTGATCGACACCCCCGGGGTGCGGTCGTTCGGACTGCACCACGTGGACGCGGGGCGTGTCATCCACGCCTTCCCGGACCTGAAGCCCGGCACGGAGGGCTGCCCCCGGGCGTGCAGCCACGACGAGCCGGACTGCGCCCTGGACGCGTGGGTCGCCGACGGCCGTGCGGAGCAGGCTCGCCTCCACTCCCTGCGACGCCTCCTCGCCACCCGCGAACCCCACGAGGGCGACTGACGCCGCGTGGCACCGCCGGTGCCGGAAGAGAGCGCGGGCCTCAAAGAAGGGCGCGGGTCACGTCGTGGATGCGGGTGCACGCCTCGTCCTCCGCGCCGGGCACGGGTACGACGACGTAGGAGAGCGCGAGGCGGAGTCCCGCGTCGCACGCGAGGTGCAGCAGCTCGGCCCGCGCCGCGTCGGCGGCGAGCGCCGCGACCAGCCGCCGCAGCAACTCGTCCGCGAGCTCCTGCGGTGTCCCCGGCTCGCCGCGCGCCGCCGGCGGCATCCGCCCGGTCCAGCACCCGGTGAGCGCACACCGCACGATCGGCTCGCCGCCGATCGTGCGGAGCATCCACCCGGCAGCGACCGCCAACCCCGTCGGCGGGTCCGCGCCGCCCCGGACGGCCTGCGCCGCGACCGCCGCGGCACCGCGCAGGAAGCCCTCGACACGGTGGTGCACCAGCGCGCGGCCGAGCCCGTCCTTGTTGCCGAACTCGTTGTAGAGGGTCTGCCGCGAGACACCGGCGCTCGCGGCCAGTTCGACCATGCGGACGCCCGTCCACGGCCGGGTGGACACGGCCTCGTGCGCGGCGTCGAGCAGGCTCTCGCGTGCGGTCGGCATCCCCACCTCCGTGCGGCGTGCACGCGCAGCGCGCGCACGTGGCGCGGGCACAGAATCGACGCGTCCGCAGGGGCTGTCAATACGCGCCGCAGCGGGCGACCCACCCGGACGGCCATGCTCGTGTGGCCGCCCGGGGAGACGGTCGATACTGTTCGCACATGCCGGACTACCACGATGATCTGCGCCTCGCCCATGTCCTGGCCGACGCCGCCGACGCCACGACGATGGAGCGGTTCAAGGCCCTCGACCTCAAGGTGGAGACCAAGCCGGACATGACGCCCGTCAGCGAGGCCGACAAAGCGGCCGAGGAGCTGATCCGTACGTCGCTGCGGCGGGCGCGCCCACGCGACGGCGTGCTGGGCGAGGAGTTCGGCACCGAGGGGAACGGTCCGCGCCGCTGGATCATCGACCCCATCGACGGCACCAAGAACTACGTCCGGGGCGTACCCGTGTGGGCGACCCTGATCGCGCTCACCGAGACGACGGAGGGGGGCGACCGTCCGGTGGTGGGGCTGGTCTCCGCGCCCGCGCTGCACCGCCGGTGGTGGGCCGTGCAGGGCGGCGGCGCGTACACCGGGCGCAGCCTCCCGCAGGCCACCCGGATGCACGTGTCGCGCGTCGGCCGGTTCGCGGACGCGTCGTTCGCCTACTCGTCGCTCTCGGGCTGGGAGGAGCGCGGGATGCTCGGCGGCTTCCTCGACCTGACCCGGTCCTGCTGGCGTACGCGCGCGTACGGCGACTTCTGGCCCTACATGATGGTCGCCGAGGGCTCCGTGGACATGTGCGCGGAGCCGGAGTTGTCGCTGTGGGACATGGCGGCGAGCGCCGTGATCGTCGAGGAGGCGGGCGGCCGTTTCACCGGACTGGACGGCAGGCCGGGCCCACACAGCGGGAACGCGGCGGCCTCGAACGGCCTGCTGCACGACGAGTTGCTGGGACGGCTGACCGCCTGACCGGGCCGGTTCCCTGAGCTGGACGGGGCGCGCGCCGGCGGGCGCGCGCCCTCTTGTTGTGTCCGGGGCGGCGTGTGAGCATGAAGACTCGAACCGCTTGTGACCTTGTGAAACGCTTCGCAAGGCCCGCGACAGCTACCCGAGAGGGGCTCACACGCCATGCCCACCCTCGTACAGGACGCCATGAGCACCGTGGTTCTGACCATCGGCCCGACCCATTCGCTGCGGCAGGCCGCCGAGCTGATGTCTGCCCGGCGCGTCGGCGCCGCGGTGGTCCTCGATCCCGACGCCGGCGGCATCGGCATCCTCACCGAGCGGGACATCCTCAACTCGGTCGGCGCCGGCCAGGACCCGGAACAGGAGACCGCGCAGGGGCACACCACCACGGACGTCGTCTTCGCCGGCCCGCGGTGGACGCTGCACGAGGCCGCACAGGCCATGGCGCACGGCGGCTTCCGCCACCTGATCGTGCTGGACGAACAGGAACCCGTGGGCGTGGTGTCCGTCCGCGACATCGTGCGGTGCTGGTCGGGTATCCCGGACGCCTACGACGCGACGGTGTCCGCGGGCTGACCTCGCCCACAGGCACTTCCGACCCCGACGGACCGGAGGGACCGGAGCCCCATGGCGTCCGGTCCCTCCGGCTCCTTACGGCGAGCGGATGCCCACCGGGGTGCGCGACCCCGGGTCAGCCGCGGAGGGCCTGAACCGCGGCCTCCAGCCGCTTGCCGTAGTCGGGGTCCGCCTTGCGGAAGTTCTCGATGGCGCGCTCCGCGATGTGGTCGTGGGTGATGCCCGCCATGGCTCCGGCCAGGTTGTCGATCAGCCGGCCCTTCTCCTCCTCCGTCATCAGCCGGTAGAGGTCGCCGGCCTGGACGAAGTCGTCGTCCTCGGCGTGGGAGGGGGCCGCGGTGTCGCCGGTCCGTCCGGAGACCGCGACCGGCTCCCACAGCGGGCGGTCGGTCTGGGGAGGCCCGCCGAAGCTGTTCGGCTCGTAGTTCTTCCGCCCGCCGTGCCGGCCGTCGTACAGGAAGCCGTCCCGGCCGTGGGTGCGTGCCTCGGCGGCGCGCGGACGGTTCACCGGGAGGTGGTCGGCGTTGATGCCGACGCGGTAGCGGTGCGCGTCGCCGTACGCGAAGAGGCGACCCTGGAGCATCTTGTCCGGGGACGGGCCGATGCCCGGCACGAAGTGGTGCGGAGAGAAGATCGACTGCTCGACCTCGGCGAAGATGTTCTCCGGGTTGCGGTTGAGCTCCATCCGGCCGATCTCGTGCAGCGGGTAGTCCGCGTGCGGCCAGACCTTCGTCAGGTCGAACGGGTTGAAGCGGTAGGTCGCCGCCTCCTGCACCGGCATGACCTGGACGTAAACCGTCCAGCTCGGGAACTCGCCCCGCTCGATGGACTCGCGCAGGTCCCGCTGGTGACTGTCCGGGTCCTTGCCGGCCAGTTCGTCCGCCTCGGCCTGGGTGAGGCTCTTGACGCCCTGGTCGGTCTTGAAGTGGTACTTGACCCAGAAGGCCTCGCCGTCGGCGTTGCTCCACTGGAAGGTGTGCGAGCCGAAGCCGTGCATGTGGCGGTAGGAGGCGGGGATCCCGCGGTCGCCGAAGAGCCAGGTCACCTGATGCGTGGACTCGGGCGACAACCCCCAGAAGTCGAAGACGTTGTCCGCCTCCTGCGAGCCGGTGTACGGGTCGCGCTTCTGCGTGTGGATGAAGTCCGGGAACTTCACGGCGTCCTTGATGAAGAACACCGGCGTGTTGTTGCCGACGAGGTCGTAGTTGCCCTCCTCGGTGTAGAACTTCAGCGCGAAGCCGCGGGGGTCGCGGACCGCGTCCGCCGCACCCAGGTTGCCGGCCACGGTCGAGAAGCGGGCGAAGACCTCCGTCTCCTTGCCCACATCGGAGAGGAACGCGGCGCGGGTGTAGGGGGTCACGTCGCGCGTGACGGTGAAGGTGCCGTACGCGCCCGCGCCGCGGGCGTGCACGATGCGCTCCGGGATGCGCTCGCGGTTGAAGTGGGCGAGCTTCTCCAGCAGGTGCTGGTCCTGGACCAGCACCGGGCCGCCGGCACCGGCCGTCTGGCTGTTCTGGTCGTCCGCGACGGGTGCGCCGGCCTCGGTCGTCAGCGGGCCGGTGGTCTCGTACTGCTGCGCGGTCACATCCGCCTCCTCGGTGCTCGGGGACCCGTCCTACGGGAAACCGTTCCCCTGGTAATCTGCACTAGATCCTACATTGGACATTGTCCAAGTCAAGAAGATTCCGAAAGCCGTACGGGGTCTTACCATGGAACGTCCGACTGCTAGGCTTGGGGGCATGAGCGACCTTCTGCAACGACTGAGAGAGCGTGGCTGGCGGCTCACCGCACAGCGGCGCGTGGTCGCCGAAGTGCTCGACGGCGACCACGTGCACTACACGGCCGACGAGGTCCACACGCGCGCCACGGACCGGCTTCCGGAGATCGCGCGGGCCACGGTCTACAACACGCTGAGCGAACTGGTCACACTGGGCGAGGTGCGAGAAGTCAGCACCGACGGGCGCGCCAAGCGGTACGACCCCAACGCCCGGCACAGCCACCAGCATTTGGTCTGCTCGCAGTGCGGGATGATCCGTGACGTGCACCCGACCGGCGACCCGCTCGCTTCGCTGCCCGACGGGGAGCGGTACGGCTTCTCCGTGGCGGGCGCGACGATCACCTACCGGGGGCTGTGCCCCGACTGCGCCGCGGCCTGACGCCCGACGGCACCGTCGCCGCCGCCCTCGCGTGCGGCCCACGCAGCGACTGCGCGACGCGCACACGCGACGAAGGGCCCGGAACACCGTTCCGGGCCCTTCGTCTTCAGTAGCGGGGACAGGATTTGAACCTGCGACCTCTGGGTTATGAGCCCAGCGAGCTACCGAGCTGCTCCACCCCGCGTCGTTGTGTGATCACTGTAGCGGACCACACGACGCCGATGCAAATCGCTTACCCGCTGCACCCTCGGGCCCGGGACACGGACACGGGCCCCACCGCTTTGGCCGACCCCGCCCGGAGCGGCGACGCCGCCGTGAGGCGGGTCATCCCCGCCCCACGGTCACGCCGAAAGCTCGTCCGCGAGGGCGTCGGCCAGCCGCGCCGCGCGCTCCGCGACCTCCTCGGGTCCCAGCTCGACGGCCCGGGCACACCAGCGCCGGCCCTGGGCCAGCTCACCGCGCCGGGCGGCGACCAGCGCCAGCCGCAGGGCCGCACGGCCGTGGCCGGCCTCCGCCGCGCGTGCCCACCACAGCGCGGCCTCGGGCTCGCCGCCCTCACGGGCCAGCAGCAGCCCGAGGTTGAACGCGCCGTTCGGGCTGCCGCCCTCGGCGGCCGCGCGGTACCAGCGGGCGGCGTCCACGACGTCGCCGCGCGCGGAAGCGCACATGCCCAGCCGCACCTGCGCGCGCCGGTGGCCCTGCTCGGCCGCCCGCTCGTACCACTCCTCGTGCTCGTCGCGGCCGGGCAGCACGTCGGCGCTGCCCTCCTGCGGCTCCTGCGCCTGCTGCTCCAACAGCAGGCCCAGCCGGAAGGCGCCCTCGATGCTGCCGCCGCCCGCGGCACGCCGTAGGTAGCGCTCGGCGGCGTGGTCGTCGCCGTCCCGCTGGTGGGCGAGGCCGACCTGGAGAGCCGCCTCCGCGTGCCCGTCGTCCGCCGCGCGCCCGTACCAGATGCGCGCGCCGTGATCGTCGCCCCGGCCCACGTGGAGGATGCCGAGGTTGAAGGCGGCGTCCACGCTGCCCGCCTCGGCGGCCTTCGAGAACCACGGCTCGGCACCGTCCGCGTCACCCCGCTGGAGCAGCAGGACGGCCAGCGCGTTCGCCGCCTCGTGGTGTCCGGCGTACGCGGCACGCCGGTACCACTGCTCGGCCTGGGCCGTACGACCCTGCGCGGAGCAGAGCAGGCCGAGGTTGAACGCGCCGTTGTCGTCGCCGGCGTCCAGTGCGGCGCGGTACCAGCGCTCGGCGGTCTGCCGCTCGCCACGGGAGGCGTGCAGGGCACCGAGGGCGTTGGCGGCGTTGCCGTCCCCGCCCTCGGCGGCGCGGCGCCACCACTCGGCGGCGCTGTCCTCGTCACCGGCGTCGCGGAGCAGGAAGCCCAGGGCGCAGGCGGCACGGGACTCGCCGTCCTTGGCGGAGGTGAGGTACCAACGGCCCGCCTCCCTCAGCTCACCGCGGCGTTCGAGGATGGCGCCCAGGCGCAGCGCGGCGCGGCGGTGGCCGCGTGCTGCGGCCTGCCGGTACCACTGCTCGGCCTCCTTGCGGCCGTCCTCGCCCCCCCGGTCCTCGGCGATCTTCGCGAGCCGGTACGCCGCCTCCCGGTGGCCCTGTTCTGCGGCGGCCCGGAACCAGTCCCGGGCGCCCTCCTCGCCGCGGTGGGCGAGCAGGTCGGCGAGAGCGTACGCCCCGAGCGCGTGGCCGGACTCGGCGGACTGCACCAGCCAGTAGTGCGCGGCCGGTTCGTCGCCCCGCTCCCGGTGGTGGCGGCCCAGCGCGTGGGCCGCTGCGGCGGAGCCGGCCACGGCGGCGACCCGCCACCATCCGGCCGCCTCGTCGGGGTAACCGCGCTGGTGCAACAGCACGCCCAGGTTGTTGGCCGCCGCGCGGTCGCCCGCGGCCGTCGCGGCGCGCAGCTTCGGCTCGGCGGCGTCGAGATCTCCCCGGCGCAGCAGTTGCGCGCCCAGCACACTCATCGCGTTGATGTCCGGCGTGCCACCCCCGACATCCCGATCGTCAAGTCTGACCTTGTCCCCCATAAGCCCCATCGTCGCATCACCCGCAACCCGCGTACACCTCAATACCGCTCCCCATGAGGTCACTTCAGCGTTTTGTCGACTTCCCGACACGGAGATCACTCAAACCCCGGACACCGGACATCCCCCGGACAAGCGAAGGGCCCGGAGTCGTTGACCCCGGGCCCTTCGTCCGATTTTCCCGTCAGGAACCGCCGCCCTCACGCGCGTCGGCGGCCTCCTGGATGGCCTCCTTCAGGTCTTCCTGGGCTCGCCCGTAGGCACCCCAGTCACCCTCGCGGAAAGCCTGCTCGCTGCGCTCGTAGGCGTCCTCGATGTCCTGGAGGGCCTGCTGGAGGTCCGGGGCGCCGGGCGGATCGCCGCCCGGGTCCTGACCCTGGTCCTGGTCCTCACCGGGGTCCTGACCCGGGTCCTGACCGGGATCCTCACCCGTGTCGCCGGTGCCGTCGGCCTGGAAGACGTTGTTCAGCGCCTCCTCCAGCGTGTTCTCGAACGCGACCCGTTCGCCGTAGACCGCGACGACCTTCCGCATCCGCGGATAGCTGGTGTTCGCGCCCTCGATGTAGACCGGCTCGACGTAGAGCAGGCCACCCCGGAGCGGCACCGTCAGCAGGTTGCCGTACTCGATCTCGGAGTCGCCGCGTTTGAGGATGTTGAGGTCGTCGGCGATCTCCGGGTCGGAGTTGATCTTGCTCTGCACCTGTTGCGGTCCGGCCACCGTGGTGTTGGACGGCAGTCTCAGCAGGTCGATCCGCCCGTAGTTCGGACTCGTCGCGTTCGCGTCCACCGCCATGAAGGCGCCGAGCGTCTCACGCTCCACCGGGTTGAAGGTGGTGGTCAGCGAGAACGTCTGCTCCTTCTCCCCCGGCAGCTTCATACTCAGGTAGTACGGCGGAACGGCCGTGCTGCCCTCGCGCGTGGGGTCGTCCGGGATCTGCCAGCGCTCGCTGCCGCTGTAGAACTGCGAGGCGGACGTGACGTGGTAGCGGGTGAGCAGCTCGCGCTGGACCTTGAACAGGTCCTGCGGATACCGCATGTGCTCCTTGAGGTTCTTGCTGATCGCGCTCTTCGGCTCCACCGTGCCGGGGAAGGCCTTCATCCAGGTCTTCAGCACCGGGTCCTTCTCGTCCCACTGGTAGAGCTCGACCTCGCCGGTGTAGGCGTCGACGGTGGCCTTCACCGAGTTGCGGATGTAGTTGACCCGGTTCTGCTGAGCGACGACCGAGCGCTGGCTGTCGGTCAGGGCGTCGGTGGTGGTGTCGCCCAGCGTGGTGCGGGAGGAGTACGGGTAGTTGTTGGTCGTCGTGTAGGCGTCGACGATCCACTGGACCTTGCCGTCCACGATCGCCGGGTAGGGGTCGCCGTCGATCGTCAGCCACGGGGCGACCGCCTCGACCCGCTCCTTCGGCGTCCGGTTGTAGAGGATCTGCGAGCCCTCGCCGATGGCACCCGAGTACAGGATGCGCGGCTCGCCGAAGCTCATCGCGTACGCGGCCCGGTTGAACGGGTTGGACAGCTCGACGCCGCCGTCGCCGGTGTAGGAGTAGGTGACCTCCTCACCGTCCCCGACGTAGTCGATCTCCTCCTGCGGGCCGTCGACGATCGAGTACGTGGTCGTCTGCTCGCCGTAGTAGATCCGCGGCTGGTACTCGCCCAGCTCGCCCCGCGGCGGCAGGTTCTTCTCCAGGAAGACTGGCTCGCCGTCCTTGTCGACCTCTGTGCCCTTCGCAGCCACCATGCCGTAGCCGTGGGTGTACTTGAAGTGCTCGTTGATCCATCCCTTCTTGGGGATGCCCTGCGGGTCGATCTCACGGAGACCGACCACCGAGTCGACCTCCTCGCCGTCCTCCGTGGTGTAGCGGTCCACGTCCAGCGTCGCGGGGAACTCGTAGTACCCGCGCACCTGCTGCTTCTGCTGGAAGGTCGGCGAGACGACGTTCGGGTCGAGGAGGCGGAGGGCGGCGGTGGTGTCCGCAGCGTTCCGCAGCTCCTGGTCGCCGGCCTTGCTGGTGCCCGAGTAGTTGGTCGCCCGCGAGTCGTTGATGTTGTACGCGTCGCGCGTCGCCTTGATGTTCTTCTTGATGTACGGCGTTTCCTTGGCCTGCTCGTTCGGCTCGACCTGGAACTTCTGCACGATCGCCGGGTAGAGGCCGCCGATGAGGATGGCGGAGAGCACCATCAGGCCGAAGCCGATGACGGGGAGCTGCCAGGTGCGCCGCCACAGGGTCGCGAAGAACAGCACGGCGCAGATGATCGCGATGATGAAGAGGATGGTCTTCGCCGGCAGGTACGCGTTGGCGTCGACGTACTTCAGGCCGGTCCAGTTCTCCGTGGCCTTGAAGTCGCTGCCCTTCACCGCGAGGCCGTACCGGTCCAGCCAGTACGCCACGGCCTTCAGAGCGACGAAGACGCCCAGCAGCACCGAGAGGTGGCCGGTCGCCTGCGCGGTGGCGCGGGCCCCGGGACTGGTGACGCGCAGCCCGCCGTACAGGTAGTGCACCAGGCCGGCGGCGATCAGCGAGAGCACCGTCGCGGCGAACCCGAAGCCGAGCAGGAAGCGGTACCACGGCAGGTCGAACGCGTAGAACGAGACGTCCATGCCGAACTGGGGGTCGGTGGTGCCGAAGTCCACGCCGTTCACCCACAGAAGCCACTTGCGCCACTGCCCGGCGGCGGACGCGCCGGACACGAGGCCGACCAGCGCGGCGATGCCGAGCAGGATCCACCTCTTGTACGGCGCGATGCCCATGCGGTACCGGTCCAGGCTCTGCTGCTCCAGCGACATGGCGCTCAGCGGCGGTCGCAGCCGGTGCGCGAGCCAGATGTTCAGCCCGACGACGGCGGCCATCAGCAGGCCGAAAACGGCGAACAGCCCCACCTTGGTCACCAGGGTGGTGGTGAAGACCGAGCTGTAGTCCAGCGAGCGGTACCACAGCCAGTCCGTCCAGAACCCGGCGAACATGACGAAGAGCATGGCGAGGACCGCGAGCACGCCCGCGGTCATGAGCAAGGTCCGGGCGCGCCGCGAAGGTCGGCCCACTCTGATCCGTGGCCCGGTGGGACCTCCGGAGCCCCGGTCCGGCATCTGGAAAGCCAAGGTGCGCACCTCGAAGATTCGCAGTGGATGATGCAGGGCCCGCATCGTAGGCCCACCTAGGCAACTTACCGAAGCTTTACCCGGTTCCCGAGTCCGGGGGCCGGACCGGCAGGATGGAGCGATGAACAGCAACGCGACAGGCGGCACCCCAATGGCCACGAGCCCCCTGACCAGGGCGGTTCTCGAGATCGACGAGTACGCGGCGGGTCTGGGATGGGATCAGCCCGCACGGCTCTTCGCCCTGGTCGACACCGCGAGACTGCGCGCCGAGGAGCCCGGACTCGCCGAACAGCTCGGTGTGCAAGCCAGCGACGAGGAGCAGCCGGGCGTCCTCGCACTCACCCCCGTCGAGCAGGACGAGCTGCCACCCGGCACACCGCTCGACGAGTTCCTGGGCACGATCGGCTGGCCGGACGCCGTGGCAGGCTGCGCGCTCACCATCGAGCGGCTGATGCTGCCGCCCTCCGCCGAGGACTCGGCACCCGAGGACATGGACGAGGCTGGGCTGTCGCGGTGGGTCGCCGAACACCCGGAGCGGCAGGAGGTCCGGATGACCGTGGGCGTGCTGCGCGACGGCGCCCGCGAGTCGGCACTGCGGCTGCGGGAGAAGGACGCCTCGACGGAGGTCCTCACCGGTGCCGGGCTGGTGCCGGGGCTGGCGGACGCCCTCGCCTCGACCTTCGACGAGACGGACTGAGGGACGAGACGGGCTGCCGGACGGGTCCGCGCCGGGGGCGCGCCTCGGGGGCCTCCGGCCGCCCGGACCCCGGGCGGCCGGGGATCCGGGCAGCCGGTCTCAGCCGCCGCAGCGGGGAAGGTCGGCGGTCTCGCCCGCGCGAATCTTCTCCAGCGCGCCGAGCGCGTCGTCGAGCGTCTCCACCTCGACCAGGGTGAGGCCGTCGGGCTTGTGCGCGAGGGCGGAGGAGCAGTTCTTCGCCGGGGTGAGGAAGTACTCCGCACCCTTGTCGTGTGCGGCGATCGTCTTCATGCCGATGCCGCCGATCGCGCCCACCCGGCCGGTCGCGTCTATCGTGCCGGTGCCCGCCACGAAGGCGCCGCCGGTGAGCTTGTCCTCGGGCGTCAGCTTGTCGATGATGCCCAGCGCGAACATCATCCCGGCGCTCGGGCCGCCGACGTCCGCGAGCGAGATGTCGATCCGGAACGGGAAGGTGTGGGTGATGCCGGGCTGGATGCCGACGATGGCGCGGCCGTCCTCCGGCGCCTTCTCGGTGCGGACGGTGACCTGTTCGCCGTCGAGGGAGCCGATGCCGCGGCCGTCCTTCTGTGCGTCCTCCACCTCGTCCGCGGGGACCACCGTGAAGCGGACCTTCTCGCCCGGCTCGTGGCGGGTGACGATGTCGGCGACATCGGTCGGCTTCCGCACCTGCTCGCCGTCCACCGACCGGATGATGTCGCCCGCGTGCAGCGTGCCCTGCGAAGGGCCACCCTCGATGACCGCCTGCACCACCACCCGGGCGGTGACCGGCTCGCCGATCGCCTTGAGCGCGGCCGCCTTGGCGCTCTCCTGGGACTGGCTGAACTCCTCCGCGTTCTGCTGGTCGACCTCCTCGGCCGACTTGTCCTCCGGGTAGAGGATCTCGTGCGGCACCACCGCGTCGTCCTCGCTGAGCCAGCCGTGCAGGGCGGTGAACAGGTCCATCCGGTACTCGGAACCGGTGACGCGGACGGTCGTCATGTTGAGGTGCCCGCCGTAGGCGTCCTCCGGGATGTCCTTGCCCGGGAAGCTCAGCACCTGCTCGCCCTCCACTTCGCCCAGCGTGTTGTACGTCGGCCCCGGGGACATCTCCGCGTACGGCACCTTGATCAGCACGACCCCGCACAGCAGGGCTATGAGCAGCAGCGTGGACGCAAGCATGGTCGCGGTGCGGCGTGGCATGCGTACGACAGTACGGGACCGGGGTGTCAGTGCGCTTCCCGGCCCGTTCCGCTCCCGGCGGGCGGCATGGTGCCGTGGTTCGCCGGTACCCGCGGCGTCGAGGCGGCCGAAGCGGCAGGCGCGAGAGAACCGGCCTCGCCCCCGTGCGTGCGCGCCATGGCGGCGCGGAACCGTTCGTATCCGGCCACGCCTGCCGCGTCCGGAACGACCGACCTGCGCCGGCCGGCCCAGCCGCCCCAGACGCTCGCCACAACTCCTGCGGCGACCGGGATCAGCAACCAGAGGAGAGCCGCCATCGAGACCTCCCGACGTGGAAATGCGCTGGTCGACCGGACCTCCGGCCGACTGATGAGCAGATTAGCTCTCGGCGCTTCCAACGCTCGGGGCGGGGGCGGGGTTACGCAACGCCGACACGCACACCGGTCTCAAGGTGTTTGAAACCCGCACTCCGCCCACGCCGCCCGAAGGGCGGGCGCTACGCGCCCACCCATTCCTGGGTGCCGTCGTGGAAGGTCTGGTGTTTCCAGATGGGGACTTCGGACTTCAGGTCGTCGATGAGGCGACGGGACGCCGCGAAGGCCTCCGCGCGGTGCGGGCAGGAGACCGCGACCACCACTGCCAGGTCGCCGATCTCCAGGTCGCCCACCCGGTGCACGGCCGCCAGTGCCCGCACGGGGAAGTCCGCGGCGACCTTCTCCGCGACCCGGCGCAGCTCGGCCTCCGCTGTCGGATGGGACGAGTAGCCCAGTCGGGCGACATCCGCGCCGCCGTCGTGGTCGCGGACCGTTCCGACGAAGAGCGCCGTGCCACCCGCCGCCGAGTCGCCGACCGCGGCGAACACCTCGTCGACCGACAGCGGGGTGTCGCGGATGCCCAGCAGCCGGATCGGGTCGGGTGAGGGCTGCTCGCCGGGGTGCTCGTGCGTCTGTGCCATGCGGCTCATGCTGCCCCACCGAGCCCCGCAGCGGAACCGCCGTCTGCTCCGTGGACGACGTCGCGACGGGGGTGACGGGCTCGGGAGCGACGGCGAGGTCAGACGCCCCGGCGCTTGCGTGCCCGGCGCACCACCGCCGCGGCGCCCAGCAGGGCGACCGTGGCGCCGGCGGCGCCGGCCGCGGTGGCGTCCTTGCGGCCGAGGCGGCGGCCCGCGACCGTGTGCCGGCCGGCGACCTCCTCCAGCAGCTCGGCCAGCACCTCCTCGTTCGTCCAGGCCGGGCGCCAGCCCGCGTCGTGCAGCCTGCTGCCGCTGACCACCCAGGGGTGCATGGTGTACGCCAGGTCGCCGGCCGGGGAGGGTGTTATGCCCAGCCGGTGCAGCCGGGAGGCGGCGCCGAGCGCGACCGACGACGGCAGCTCCATGCGCCGGATGCCGGTCAGCTCCTCCACCTCCTCCTGCTCCAGCCAGCCGTCGCAGCCCACGGCCAGCTCACCGTCGACCTTCCCCAGCACCGCGTACTCCAGGGCGCTGACCAGGTCGTCCACGTGACAGAACTGCCAGCACGGCCGCGAGCCGGCGACCACCAGCAGGCGCGGCGACTCGAAGTAGCGGGTCAACGCGGTGTCCGTGCCGCCGACCAGCACGGCAGGCCGGAGCACAGTGACGCTCAGGCCCGGGTGGGCGCGGGGTGCGCGGTGCGCCAGACGTTCGATCTCCAGCAGGTCGCCCAGGCCCGTGGCCTCCGCGGTGGCCCGCAGCTCGGCGTCCTCCGCCAGCGGCACGTCGTTGTCCGGGAGGGCTCCGTAGACCATCGCCGAGGTGCAGACCACGACGCGCGGCACCCCGGCCGCGGCGGCCGCCGTGAGCACGGTCTGCGCGCCGCGCACGTTGTAGGCGGTACGGGCCGCCGGGTCGGCTTCCAGGTCCAGGTCGAGCGCCAGGTGGACCACCACGTCGACGGGGCGGGTGTCGCCGCGCAGCCGGTCGGCAATGGCCGGGTCCCGCACGTCGAGGGTGTGCCACTCGACGCCGTCCACCTCCCCGCGACGCTCGTCCAGGGCAATGACCTGCTTGATCTCCGGCGAGGCGGCGAGCCGCTCGGTGAGCAGGGCACCCACTCCCGAGGCCGCGCCGGTGACGGCGACGACGGGGGTTCGCGCTGCGCGAACGTCGGACGGAGAGGAACTCACCGGGCGTCTCCAGTGGTTGTTTCTGGTACGAGGTGGGCTGGACCCATCCTGCCTGACGGGTGTCTAGGCTGGAGGCAGAGCCCACCGGATCGGTCAGATCCACACCCGCGACCGTACGCGGGGTCCGGGCCTGGCCGTGCACGCCACACGCGACAGCGCACGCAGCAGCGAACCGTCCGACGAGACAGAGCCGAGGAAACCCGTGAGTGACATTCCGTTCGGATTCGGCGTACCTCCCGAGGAGCCCGAGGACGGGGACGAGGGCCAGCAGAAGCGGAGCGGCGACGAGGGACAGGGCGGCCGGAGCGACGGGCCGAGCCCGAACCCGTTCGGCTTCGGCGGAGGCCAGGGCGGTGCTGACAACCCGCTGGCCGCCATGTTCGGCTCGCTGGGCGGAGCCGGCGGTGCGGGCGGCTTCGACCCGAACGACCTCGGTGCGGCGTTCCAGCGGCTGGGCCAGATGCTGTCGTACGAGGGCGGCCCGGTGAACTGGGACATGGCCAAGGACATCGCGCGGCAGACCGTTGCCCGCAGCGGCGAGAACAGCGGCGACAAGGACGTCAGCGTCGGCCCCACCGAGCGCGGCGCGGTCGAGGAGGCCGTACGGCTGGCGGACCTGTGGCTGGACGGCGCGACGTCGCTGCCCTCCGGATCCGGCTCGTCGGTGGCGTGGAGCCGCGCCGAATGGGTCGAAGCGACCCTGCCGGTCTGGAAGGATCTGGTGGACCCGGTCGCGGAGCGGGTCGGCGCGGCGATGGGCGACGTGCTGCCCGAGGAGATGCAGGCGATGGCCGGGCCCCTGCTCGGCATGATGCGCTCCATGGGCGGCGCGATGTTCGGCACCCAGATCGGCCAGGCGCTCGGCGTGCTCGCCGGGGAGGTCGTCGGCTCCACCGACGTCGGCCTGCCTTTGGGCCCCTCGGGCAAGGCCGCGCTGCTGCCGCACAACATCGAGAAGTTCGGTGAGGGCCTTGGCGTGCCGCTGGAGGAGGTGCGGCTCTACCTGGCGCTGCGCGAGGCGGCTCACCAGCGACTCTTCCAGCACGTTCCGTGGCTGCGCTCGCATCTGTTCGGCGCCGTCGAGGGCTACGCCCGCGGCATCAAGGTGGACACGAGCAAGCTGGAGGACGTGGTCGGCCAGTTCGACCCGCAGAACCCGGAGGAGCTCCAGCAGGCGCTGCAGCAGGGCATGTTCCAGCCGGAGGACACCCCCGAGCAGAAGGCCGCCCTCGCCCGGCTCGAGACCGCCCTCGCCCTGGTCGAGGGCTGGGTCGACGCGGTGGTGCACGCCGCCGCGGAGCCCCACCTGCCGTCGGCGGGGGCGCTGCGCGAGACGCTGCGGCGGCGCCGCGCGTCCGGCGGCCCTGCGGAGCAGACGTTCGCCACCCTGATCGGGCTGGAGCTGCGTCCGCGACGGCTGCGGGACGCCGCCCGGCTGTGGGCGTCGCTGACCGACGCGCGCGGCGCCGAGGGCCGCGACGGTCTGTGGTCCCACCCGGACATGCTGCCCACCGCGGACGACCTCGACGACCCGGACGGCTTCGTGCACCGCGAGCAGCCGGACTTCTCCGAGCTGGACAAGATGCTGGGCGACGCGGCGGAACGCCGCACCGACGGCGAGTCCGGGGCGGACGGCCGGGACTCCGGCACCGACGGTCCGGACTCCGGAGCCGGCGGTCCGGACGAGCAGAAGTGAGCCTGCACGCGGACGCGGGCCGCGTACTGAAGGAGTGGGGCGCCCCGGACGCCGAGCAGGAGCGGCTGCGGCTGTCCTACCTCGACCACCTCGCCGCCCATCCGGACGGGGTCTGGAAGGCGTGCGCCGACGGGCACGTGACCGCGAGCGCGCTGGTGGTCGAGGCCGACGGCGGTCGGGTGCTGCTGACCCTGCACCGCAAGCTGCGGATGTGGCTCCAGACCGGTGGCCACTGCGAGCCGGAGGACACGACGCTGGCGCAGGCGGCGCTGCGGGAGGCGACGGAGGAGTCCGGGATCACGGGGCTGTCGCTGCTCGGCGACGCGCCGGTGCGGCTGGACCGGCACCTGACGCCGTGCGCGTGGCACCTGGACGTGCAGTACGCGGTGCGGGCGCCTCGCGGGGCGGTGGCGGAGGTCAGCGAGGAGTCGCTGGACCTGCGCTGGTTCCGCTTCGCGGAACTCACCGACGTCACGGACGCCTCCGTCCAGCACCTAGCCACCGCGACGAGCCGCCTGCTCGACCGACAGTGAGCGGGCGCGGCAGGCGCCTGCCGTCCTCGGTCGCCGGGTGCGCGCTGCGCCCGGCGACCGGGGACACGCGACGTCAGCCCCAGATGCTGCCCTGGTTGGCGCCGCGGGCGCCTTGGGCCCCCACACCGAACTGGGCACCGAGGCCCTGCCCGATCTGGGCGTTCTGCGGCGGCAGCAGCTCGGCGGGCTGCACCAGCGCGTGGCCCTCGCCCATGAAGCTGAGCTCCCACCCCTCGCCGGTGCTGCCGCGGCGCCGCCACACACTGGAAGCGCTGGTCTGCGCCTGCATCTGCACGCGCAGGGAGGAGGACCAGGCCACGACCGCGTCGGAGTCGGCGTTCGCGTAGGCGTCCGGACTGACCGTGAGCAGCAGCGGCTGGCCCGACGTCATTAGCGCGACCTTGCCCTGACCGGTGATGTTGAGGTTGTACTTGCCGGAGCCGGACACCCCGTACTGGCTGTCGACGGAGACGACCTCCCAGTGCAGCTGGGAGTCGAGGGCGAGGACGTACTGGCTGTCGACGGTCAGCCCTTCGTGGCCGACGTCGAGGAGGTGGACGTACTGCGCGAGGTTTGCGAGGAACACGGTGCCCTGTCCGGAGACGCGCATCAGGTCCAGGCCCTCGCCGGTGCGCCGCCGGGCGCGCCGCTGGTCCTGCGTCTGGTACTCGCCGTCGAACTCCAGCATGCCCTGATAGGCGACCATGCTGCCCTGGCGGGCGAGCACGTCGTCGTGGCCGGTGAGCCCGACCCGCAGCAGGCGCGGGTTCTGGAGCGCGTAGCGGTCCGTGGACTGGACCTCGGTGTAGCCGAAAAGCGAACTCTGCATGATCTCTTCGCTCCCCCTCAGCCTCGCGCCCGCAGGCGGTCGGCGCTGTCCTCGCTGGGCTGGACGACGACGAAGCCCTGGCCCGAGAAGCCCAACTGGTAGGCCTCTCCGCTGCCGCGGCCGATCATCGACGACGCCTTGAAGCTGCGCTTGCCCTTCATCTTCAGGTGCGTCGACCAGGCGACGAGCGCGTCCGGGTCGACGTACGTCTCGTCGGCGCCCTTGCCGCAGTCGACGACGACGGGTGTGCCGCGGGTGGTGAGCGCGACCCAGCCGGTGCCGGAGATCGCGACGTTGAACAGGCCCTGGCCGGAGAACTTCGCCATGCCCTTGACCCGCTGCACGCCCCAGTTCAAGTGGGCGTCGAAGGCGAGGAGATTGGTGCCGTTGACGGACAGGTTGTCGTCGTTCAGGCCGACCACGACGACGTCCGCGCCATAGTCGGCGAGGTAGAGCAGGCCGTCGCCGTGGCAGCGCATCAGCGGCGCGCCCTCGCCGGTCAGCCACTGCGAGGCCATCTGGCGTACGGCGGGCGGGTTGGGCTCGTACTGGACGAAGCCCTCGTAGGCGATCATCGATCCGGTGCGGGCGAGGAGGTCCTGCCCGCTCTGCATGGCGACCTTCAGCATGCTGCGGCCGTGGTTCTCCATGCGTGCGGCGGGGCGGGTCGGGGCGTGGCCCGAAACGAGTTGCTGATCCATGACGGGCTCCCTCAGACCTCACACGGCTGGACGACGATGAAGTTGCCGGGAGCGCCCCGGAACTGGAGGTTGACGGTCTCGCCGCTCTGGCCGCCGTACACCTGGCGGCGCAGCCGGACCTGGCTGGAGACGATCACCTGTGCGCCCGCGGACCAGGCGACGACCGCGTCGGCGTCGGCGAAGGTCGTCGGCGTGACGGGCAGCACCACGGGCGTGCCCTGCGTCCTGACGACGACCGTGCCGGTGCCCTGGAACTGCATGGTGAACAGCGCGCCGCCGGGGATGCCGTGGCCCTCGATGCGCCGCACCTCGTGGTGCAGCGACTCGTCGAAGGCGAGCACGTTCTCCGCAGAGACGCAGATCGCGTCGCCCTGGAGTTCGATGGGGTGCAGGTGGGACGCGCTCTCGGCGAAGAAGACCTGCCCGCCGCCGGTGCAGCGCATCAACTGCATCTCCTGGCCCGTGGCGTTGCCGACGACGCGGCCCTTGAAGCCGGCGCCCTTGTAGGAGAAGTCGACCTTGCCCTGGTACAGCACCATGCTGCCCTGACGTGCGAGCACGGGCTGCCCGTCGACGCCGAGGTCGACGCGGGCCAGTTCCTCGTTCTGCAGGGTCCAGCGCTGGCCGGTGGCGGCCTCGCGGTACTTCTCCAGGGCCGTGCCCAGGCCGGGGGGCGGCGTCTGCGGCACCGGCTGGACGGCTGCGGCGGGCGGCTGAGCCGCGGCGAACGGGTTGCCCATGGTCTGGCCGGGCACGGTGGGCTGCCCGGGCGGACCCGGGGGATGCTGACCGAAAGGCGGCGGGGCTGGTGCCGGTACGCCCTGCGGCGCGGGCGGGGCGGCGGCCGGTGGCGACGCGGCGGGCGCCGCAAAGGACTCGCCGGGCTGCCAGCCGGGACCGCCGGGCGGGCCGGGCTGTGCCGGAGGAGCCGGAGGCTGCTGGCCGAACGGCGGCTGGGCGGGCGCCTGCGGGGCGCCGAGGGCCGGTGCGGGCTGGGCCGGCCCAGGCGCCGGTGCCGGAACCTGCGGGGGGGCCGGTGGGCTCTGCTGGGCCTGCGGGGCGGCCTGCCCAGGGGGCGGCGCGAAGCCGGGCGCGGCCTGCGCCGGGGCGCCCGGAGGCGCGAAGCCCGGCGCGGTGCCGGGAGCCGCGCCAGTTCCGGTGGGCTCCTCCTCCAGCACCTCTCCGCCGAAGTGCCGCAGCAGCGCTTCCAGTCCGCCGTCGAAGCCCTGCCCAACCGCGGCGAAGCGCCACACGTCCTTGAGATAGAAGTCCCCGAGCATCACGGCGCGTTCGGTGGTGAACTCCGAACCCTCGAAGGCGTAGCGGGCGACCTCCTCGCCTCCTGCGACGATCCGCAGGTAGCCCGGGGCGATCTGGGACATCTGCCCGGCCCCGTCGACGGTCGCGGTGAAGGAGAGCTTCTGGATCTGGGCGGGAATCCTGTCCAGCGTGACCCGGAACGACTCGGTGTCGCCCGCCTGCGCGCCGAGCAGCTGCACGGACTCCTCGGGCGACTTGGGCTGATTGAAGAAGACGAAGTAGCGGTCGTCGGCGAGCCTCTCCTGGGCGTCGAGACCGAAGCAGCTGATGTCGAACCCGAGGCCCGGTCCGGTGATCTGCACGCCCACGTACAGGTCCGTGCCCGCCGTCAGATCACTGATCCTGGCCTTGTGGCCGCGTTGGAATTGCCTGGACATACGTAACGACCGTCCCCCATCCGGTGGCGATTGGTGCCTCGCGCCAGGCTAGCGGGTGGAGGCTGCGTATCACTCACCCTGTGCGGAAGGAGTGTGCGGCAGACGCCCGGCGGCGGCGACGCCCTCCAGGAAGCCGCGGGCCCGCTCGGTACGCGGGTAGGTGTCCAACAGCCCCCAGAAATCCGGCCCGTGGCCCGGCACCAGCAGGTGCGCGAGCTCGTGCAGCAGCACGTAGTCGACGACGAAGGAGGGCATGCCCTGAAGCCGGTGCGAGAGCCGGATGCTGCCCTCGGCAGGGGTGCAGGAGCCCCACCGGGTGTGCTGGTTGGTGACCCAGCGCACGGACGAGGGGCGGGCCCGGCCCTGGAGGTACTGCTCGGAGAGTTCGGTGGCGCGGCGGGCGAGTTCGCTGCCGTCGAGCATCCGCCGGTTCTCCTGGGCGGCCAGCCGGTCCAGCATCACCCCGATCCAGCGTTCCTCCTCCGCCGCGGTCATCCGGTCGGGGATGAGCACCACGGTGCGGTCACCGTCCCGGTAGGCCGAGACCGTGCGACGGCGACGGGTGCTCCGGCGCACCTCGACTGTGCCTCTGCCGGTTCCGGTGCTGTTCAGCGGCTCGACGGTCACGTCTTGAAGCTACCCTCCCCACGGCCCGCGATGCGTGTCACCCGGCCGTGGGCGGCCGCAGGCGGCCAGTGATCAGACAATCGGCCACAGCCTGTGGACAGCCGGCTACGCCGTTCTCGCGCAGCACGCATTCTGGCCCCATGCATCCCATGATCAAGCCGGCGTTGCGCCGGGGCTGGCGTGACCGGCAGACACTCCAGTACGGCGTGGCTCCCGCGCACGCGGTGCTGCTCGGGCCGGTGGACGACGCGTCGGCGGCGTTCCTGGACCGGCTGGACGGCACCCGCAGCATGGAGCTGCTGCGGCAGGAGGCGGTACGTGCCGGCCTGCCGCCGGGCGCGGCCGACACCCTCGTGGCCCGGCTGACCGCCGCCGGGCTGCTGGACGACGCCGAGACGTACCGGCGGGCGGCCGGGCGGCCGGGGGACGGGCTGCGGGCGGACCTGGCGTCGCTGTCCACCGTGCACCCCGAGCCGGGCGGCGGGCCGGCACGCCTGGCGGCCCGCCGCCGGGCACGGGTCCGGGTGCGCGGTGCGGGCCGGGTCGGCGCGGCGGTGGCGGCCCTGCTGTCGGCCGCCGGGGTGGGCCGGGTGGAGGTGCTGGACGGCGGAGACGTCGAGCCGTGGGACACGCTGCCCGGCGGAATCGGCAGGGGCCGGATCGGTGAACGGCGGGACGTGGCCGCGCGCCGCGTGGTGTGCGAGGCGGCGCCGTGGCCGCGCCGGCCCCCACCCGAGGCCACCCGTGACGGCGACGGCATCGCGCTGGTGGTCGTAACGCCACGCGACGGGCTGGACGCCTACGCCCCGGATCCAGCGGCGGCCGCCGCACATCTGCGGGCGGGCGCTCCGCATCTCTTCGCGGGGGTGCTGGAGGGCACCGGCTTCGTCGGTCCGCTCGTGCTGCCGGGCGTGACGGCGTGCGCGGAGTGCCTGCACCGTGCGCGGGCGGAGCGGGAGCCGGCGTGGCCGCTGGTCGTGGCGCAGTGGCGCAGCTCGGGCCGCGGACGGGCGGGCGTCCCCGCCTGCGACGCGGCACTGGCGACGATGGTGGCGGGGATCACGGCGTCGTACGCGCTGAGTTTCCTGGACGGCGACGGGCTACCGGCCGCAGGCTTCCGGACCCGCTGGGTGCTGCCCCATCTGAGTGCGGAGACGGAGCGGTTGACGCCGCACACGGACTGCCCGTGCGGAGCGGCTTCCGGTCCGGGTGACCCTCCGCCCTCGGCAGGCGTCCCGGTGCAGTCCACAATGGCCCGGTAGGGCTGGACAGTCCGGGAGTTGGAGGGGCGCATGTCTGATCTTCCCCGCAGGGCGGTCACCCGCACCGCGAAACTGGCCGCACTCCCCCTGGGTTTCGCGGGGCGTGCGACCTGGGGCCTCGGCAAGCGGATCGGGGGGTACTCCGCGGAGCTCGTCGGCAACGAACTGCAACAGCGCACCGCGGAACAGCTGTTCCGGGTGCTGGGCGAGCTGAAGGGGGGCGCGATGAAGTTCGGGCAGGCGCTCTCCGTTTTCGAGTCGGCGCTTCCCGAGGAGATCGCCGGCCCTTACCGCGCGACGCTGACCAAGCTCCAGGAGGCGGCGCCCCCGATGCCCGCCGACACGGTGCACGGGGTGCTGGCCGAGAGCCTGGGCGAGGACTGGCGTGAGCTCTTCGAGGAGTTCGAGGACAAGCCGTCGGCCGCCGCCTCGATCGGCCAGGTGCACCGGGGTGTGTGGCACGACGGCCGCGAGGTCGCGGTGAAGGTGCAGTACCCGGGCGCCGGGGACGCACTGATCTCCGACTTGGCACAGCTCGGCCGGTTCGCCCGGCTGCTCGGCCCGCTGGTGCCCGGCATGGACGTGAAGCCGCTGATCACCGAGCTGCGCGAGCGCGTCACCGAGGAGCTGGACTACGCGCTGGAGGCCGAGGCGCAGCGCGGGTACGTCGAGCAGTTCGCGGACGACCCCGACGTGTGGGTGCCGGACGTCGTGCACCAGGGCGCTTGCGTACTGGTGACCGAGTGGATGACCGGCGTGCCGCTGTCGGAGGTGATCGCCGAGGGCGGGGAAGAGGCACGCGACCGGGCGGGGCAGTTGCTCGCGCGCTTCCTGTTCTCCGGCACGGCCCGCACCGGGCTGCTGCACGCCGACCCGCACCCGGGGAACTTCCGGCTGATACCGGGCGAGGACCCGGACAGCCCGCCGGCGGAGTGGAAGCTGGGAGTGCTGGACTTCGGCACCGTCGACCGGCTGCCCGACGGGCTGCCGCCGACGATCGGCACTGCGCTGCGCCTCGCTCTGGACGGCGACGGGGACGCGGTGTACGCGATGCTGCGGGAGGAGGGCTTCGTCAAGGACTCCATCGATCTGGAGCCGGACGCGGTGCTGGACTACCTGGTGCCGATCATCGAGCCGGCGCGGGTGGAGGCGTTCACCTTCAGCCGGGGCTGGATGCGGGAGCAGGCCGCCCGGATCGCCGATCCGCGCTCGCCGGCGCACCAGTTGGGCAAGCAGCTGAACCTGCCCCCGTCGTACCTGCTGATCCACCGGGTCACGCTCAGCACGATCGGGGTGCTGTGCCAGCTGGGCGCCACGGTGGCTCTGCGGGACGAGATGGCCGACTGGGTGCCGGGCTTCGACCCGTCACCCCCGGAGGAGGCCGGGGTACCACTCGACGACACGGCCCCGGGTGCGTGACCGGCTCAGCCCGGCACGCCGAGCTGCCGGGGCGTGGAACGCCCCGGCCCCTCGGCTCGGAAGTCCCCGCATCACGGTGGAGGTCGCTCCGTGACGGCGGGGTTCACCCCGTGACGGCCCGGGTCACTGCATGACCGCCATCGCGACGGCCCGGCGGGCGCGCAGCGAGACGCGCTCGGCACGGCGCTGAAGGCGTCGGGCGCGAACGACCCGCAGCGCCGTCTGTTCGGATTCGGCCTCGTAGAGGCGTGACTGGAGTTGGGCACGGGCCAGGGATTCTGGCATGAGTTGCATCTGTCGGGTCCTGTTCTGCGAAGAGTGCGGGGTACCGGCCTCGGGCCGGCGGAATGCGCGGTGGGGGGAGTCGTTCATCGTGAGGTCCTGCTTCGGAAGGTGACGCAGCTGCGGATCGCGCGTCGACGGGTGATTGAGCGTTCCCGGGACGTTCATGCCACGACCGGGTTCTTCCGCGGACGGCCACGCGGCCGCTTGCGGGGAACGACGACGCCCTGGACGAACAGCTCGCCGCCCCAGACGCCCCAGGGCTCGCGCCGGTCCTTGGCGCCGGCCAGGCATGCCTCGCGCAGCGGGCAGGTCTGGCAGAGCGACTTGGCGTACTCGACGTCCGCGGGGGCCTCGGCGAAGAAGACCTCCGGGTCGTAGGAGCGGCAGGGGACGGCGACGCCGAGCCTGTCGATGGCGTCATCGAGCTCGGTGAGGGTGATGAGCGGGGCGGTCAAGGAGTCCTCCGTGGGGCCGGGCGGGATCAGGTCGGTGGTCGGTGACGGCGCGTGCGCTTCGAGATGCACTGTCGGTGTCTTCCTCGTCGGTGGTGTCTGTTGTCTGTTCGGCCCGGCTGGTGGCCGGGCGGCTGGGGCAAACAGAAGGGCCGCGGATCCCGGTGAGGGTTCCGCGGCCCTGGAAGGTGCCGACCTGATCACTGCCGATCAGGCTGGATCTCTCCAGGGTTCGTGGCCACGGAAGGCCCACATCAGGTGCTGCTTCTTCTGGCGACCCACGCCGGCACCGTTGGCCGCGAAGCCGAGGGCATAGGCCGCTGCCTGTGCCTCTGCTGCCACCGCGGGTGCGTTGGTCGGTCGCTCGGCGCCGAGCCGCTCGTTGCCGCCGGCGATCTCGACGACGCCCGGACCGAACGGGGCGACGGCGGAGACGGGAGCGCCGGACAGACCGGTGCCGCGCAGGCGGGAGCCGAGCAGGCACGTGGAGACGGCCGAGCGGTCGGTCGTCGTGGTGTTGATGAAGCTGATCACTGGGCTCGCCTCCTCTCGGCGTCTCGGGGACCGGGCGTCCGGCCCACGGGCCGGAGCTGATCCGAAGATGTTCAGGGTTCAGTACAGCATGAACGGGGTGGAGCGAGAAGCCCCCGCCCTGTCCACGACTGGAAGGCTATGAGGCCGCACTGCGGCTGCGCAAACTATTTTCCGGCTTCTTCTGTAACAGCTTCTGTGACGGGCCGGCCGGTCGGCTTCCGGGCCGTCCCCCGGGTCAGCCGGGCGGCAGGCCCGGCGGCACCGCCCGGTCCTGCCGCAGCAGGCGGAAGAGCCTGCTCGCCTCGGACCGGTCCCAGGTCACGGCACTGCCCTTGGACGTGGGCACGCCGACGCCCGACACGGGCACGTTCATGCGGCGGCCGTCGCCGCCCGCCACGTCCCGCACCGCGCGCGCCATCGCCGCCAGGTCCCGCAGGCTCATCCCCCGGTCGACGACGAGCGCGTCCAGGCCGGCGCTCAGCGCCCCGTAGGACTCGGCGGGGTCCAGCAGCGAGTCCGGCCTGGCGGCCTGGTGGGCCAGGGCGGCGAGAAGCCGCTGCTGGTTCCGGGTGCGCCCCAGGTCACCGCGCGCCTCCTGGTGCCGCTGCCGGACGAAGGCGAGGGCGTCGGCGCCGTCCAGGTCCTGGCAGCCCTTCCGCAGGTCGGCACCCGACTTCTCGTCCCGGATGTCTCGGCGCAGGCACATCCGGACCCCGCCCAGGGAGTCGACCACGTCCACGAAGCCGCCGAAGCCGATCTCCGCGTAGTGGTCCACGCGCAGCCCGGTGTTGTGCTCGACGGTGCGCAGCAGGAGTTCCGGTCCCCCGTGCGAGAACGCCGCGTTGAGTTTGTCCCCGCCCGCCGGTACGTGCTTGCCGGTCTCGGGCCGGGTGTGCGCCGGGACGGTGACCCAGGAGTCCCGCGGCAGGCTGACCATGGTGGTGCCGGCGGACCCGGTGTGCAGCAGGATCATCACGTCCGCGCGGCGGCCTCCGCCCCCGCCGGCGTGCAGGTCGGCCCGCTCCTGCGCGGACAACCCGCCGCGGCTGTCGGAACCCACGATCAGGTAGGTGGTGCCCTCGCCCGCCGGCGGCCGCGGGCCGTACGCGCCGAGGTCGACCGCCTGGTCCAGCCGGTGGTCGGCCCACGCGTAGCCGCCGAGGCCGGCGGCGAGCACGGTCACCAGGAGCATGACGCACGCCCGCCGCAGCCGGCGCAGACCGCTGCGACGGCGCGCGTGCCTGCTGCGCGGGCCGTAGCGGTACGCCGCGCCGCGCCGCGCGGCGGACACGCCGCGGGGCCGGGGCTGCTCGAAGGGCTCGTCGTGGTTGTGCGGGGGCGGGTTCGTCATCGCTCGGCTCCCTCGGGGACCTTCCGTACCGGCACCGGCTGCGGACGTGTGTCCTCCGCCTCCAGGTAGGGGTCGGCGGTGCCCGCGCGGCGCAGCCGCTGCCACTTCAGCCGGCTGCCGGCCAGTGCGGTCATCACGGACTGGATCACGACCAGGTAGAGCAGCTGGCGGTAGACGAAGAGCTGGAGCGGCAGCGTCCACAACGCGCGGAGCCGTTCCCGGTCTAGGCGCAGGGCGTACGCCGCGGTGACCATCTGGACGCCGAGGAAGCCCAGCCAGACCGCGACGGCCGTCCCCCGGTCGGCGATGCACACCCCGTACAGCGCGAAGACGTCGACCACCGGGGCGAAGAGCGGCAGAAGCACCTGGAACAGCATCAGGTAGCTCAGGCCGCGACGGCCGAACCGGCCGGCCGCGCCCCGTTCCCGCAGGGAACGGCGGTGCTTCCACATGGCCTGGAGCGTGCCGTAGCACCACCGGTAGCGCTGCCGCCACAGCTGGCGGAGCGACGTGGGCACCTCGGTCCACGCCACGGCCGACTCCTCGTACACGATCCGCCAGCCGGCCCGCCCCATCGACATCGTGAGGTCGGTGTCCTCGGCGAGCGTGTCGTCGCTGACCCCGCCGGCGTGCGCCAAGGCCTCCCTGCGGAACGCTCCGATGGCGCCCGGAACCGTGGGCATGCACTGCAGGACCTCGAACATGCGCCGGTCCAGGTTGAAGCCGACGACGTACTCGAGATGCTGCCACCGGCCGAGCAGCCGGCGCCGGTTGCCCACCTTGGTGTTGCCGCTGACCGCGCCGACCCGGGAGTCGGCGAGCGGCTGGACGAGCCGGTGCAGCGCCTCCGGTTCGAAGACGGTGTCCGCGTCGACCATCACCACGATGTCGTACCGGGCGTGCGCGAGACCGGTGTTGAGGGCGCCGGGCTTGCCGCGGTTGGGCTGCCGGACCAGGGTGACGCGCGGGTCGTCGATCCGCTCGACGATCGCCGCGGTGTCGTCCGTCGACCCGTCGTCGACGACGACGATCTCCAGTCGCGGGTGGGTGGAGCCGAGGAGCGAGTACACGGTGGACGCGATCCCCGCCTGCTCGTTGTGCGCGGGCACCAGCACCGTGACCGGCGCGGTCACCCCACCCGGGCCGTGTGCGCGAGCGGGGTCGCGGTACCGGCGGCGCACGTGGGCGCGGGCGAAGAGGAGGAGCAGCAGCAGGCGCAGCACGCCCAGCGCCCCGGCGATGCCCAGGGCCCAGGCCGTCAGGCGGGTGAAAGCGCCGCCGGCGGCCTGCATCCACATCAGGCCCTCGCCCTCGATCCGTTGGAGACCGCTCGCGGGAGTGGTGAACGTGGGCGTGCCGAGTCCGGCCGAGACGGTGGGGAAGTCGTCGATCCGCGGATTGCGCAGCAGGGCGCGCGCCTCGCGGTGGCCCAGGTCGGTGTGGCTGTACTGGCGCACGACCCCCTTCCTCGCCTTGCGCGACGAGCGGTCGGCGGCGACCAGCAGGTACCCCTTCTCCGCGGCGCGCCGTGCGGCCGACCATTCGGGTCCGCACATCGTGTCGGCGGCCGTCGTGTGCGGCAGGCGCAGGAGCCGGGTACGCACGCCGGCCGAACCGGCCAGCGCCGTCTGGGTCAGCGACAACTCCATGCGGAACCGCAGGTCGGAGGCCTTGCCCAGGGCGCCACCGGTGTAGGTGTAGGACCCGACTTCGTGCCCCTCCGCGACGATCCGACGCATCAGTGCCGGATTCCGGGCCGCCTGCGCGCCGGTGACGAAGAAGGTGGCGTGTGCGTCGTGCCGGCGCAGCAGCTCCAGGATGCGCGGCGTCCAGACCGGGTCGGGACCGCCGTCGAAGGTGAGCGCGGCGGTGCGGGGCTGCATGGAAGCCGTCTCGATCCGGCCGTCGGCAAGGCGCAGCACCGGGTCACCGTCGTCGGCGGCCCCGGGTATCGGGCTGGTGCACGGCTCCTTCGCCCGTGCCGCGTCGATCTCGTGGGTGGACCAGCCTTCGAAGAGCAAGGCTGCGGCGATCACCGGGAGGACGAGCAGCAGCAGGATCCAGTGACCGCGTGGCGGTCGGCGCAGCGCGTGTCGCGGGCTCACCCGCCCGCAGGGTCTGGGACGCCGGCCGGAGCCGAGGGCGCCGAGGGCGAGGGCGGAGCGTCCGGGACCGGGTCCGCCGGGCGGGAATCCGGAGCGCCATCGGGAGTGGGGGTCCCCGACGGTGCCTCGGACTCGTGCATGGCGGGGGCGCTGGGCAGCGGCCGGTCCGTGCGCGGTGGATGGTTCCCTACAGAATCCTGCATTCCGCCGAACAGCACGCCGACGAAAAGGAGATAGCCGGCACAGGAGCATCCCAGCGCGAATGCGGTGTACCGGAGGAATGTTCTACGACGTCCAGAACTTTCCATGAATATCGGACGGTTCCGCCGCCCTCGGTGTGTACTGGTGTGGGGGGTAGTACGCATGGCGGAGGAGTGTACTCACGGCGCCGCAGAAATGAACAGGAGACCTGACCGGCAGCGGAGCGGTCGGGCCGGCGAGTCCGCCCTCTACCGCTCCCCGGGGCGGGAGGTTCCCCGCGCCGGGGAATTTCACAGAACCAGCAGGGGATTCCCACAAGCCGATTCCGCCCAGCCCGAATCCGGTACGCATTGTCGCCCGACCGCTACTGATGCGCAGGAAAGCACGGAGTGTGGTTTACCGTTCGACTTCTTCATGCGCCGTGCCATCGCCTGTGTGTTCCTCGCCACTCGCGGGAAGTTCCGCGCCGGCGCAGAGTGTGAGCACGTCGGCCCCGAAACGCTGGAGCTTGCGGGTGCCCACGCCGGAGATCGTCGCCAGCGCGGCCTCGTCGTCCGGCACCGCTTCGGCGATGGCCATCAGCGTCTTGTCGGTGAAGACGCAGTAGGCCGGCTGGCCGAGCTGCTTCGCCTGGTCCGAACGCCAGTCGCGCAGCCGCTCGTACAGCCCCTCGTCCAGGTCTGAGGGGCAGCCCTCGCAGCGCATCAGCTTCACCTCGCCGGGGTCGGTGAGCGTGCGGCCGCAGACTCGGCAGCGCACCGGCCCTCGGCGCCGGCGGGACCGGCCTGCGCCGCGTTCCACACCGCCCGCGCCACCGGCCGTACGGGTCCCCGTGGCGGAGGAGCCGGGCCTCAGCCCCGCCAGGAAGCGGCTGGGGCGCCGGCTTGCCCGGCCGCCGGGAGAGCGGGACAGCGCCCAGGAGAGGGACAGGTGGCGGCGGGCCCGGGTCACGCCGACGTAGAGCAGCCGCCGCTCCTCCTCGACCTGCGCGTCGGTCTTCGCGTAGGTGATCGGCACCATGCCCTCGGTGAGCCCGACGAGGAAGACCGCGTCCCACTCCAGCCCCTTGGCCGAGTGCAGCGAGGCGAGGGTGACGCCCTCGACGGTGGGCGCGTGCTGGGCGTTGGCGCGCTCGTCGATCTCGGCGACCAGGTCGGCGAGGGTGCTCTGCGGACGGGCGCGGGCGAAGTCCTCGGCGAGGCGCACCAGGGCGGCCAGCGACTCCCAGCGGTCGCGCACCGCGCCGGAGCCGGCGGGAGGTTCGTTCGCCCAGCCGCGGGAAGTGAGCACGGCACGCACCTGGGACGGCACGTCGACGGCGTCCTCCAGCAGCGGGTCGTTACCCCCCGCGCGGGCGGCGCCGCGCAGGGCGACGCCGGCTTCGCGCACCTCGGGGCGTTCGAAGAAGCGCTCGGCGCCGCGCAGCTGGTAGGGCACGCCGACGTCCGCGAGAGCCTGCTCGTAGACCTCGGACTGGGCGTTGATGCGGTAGAGGACGGCGATGCCGCCGGCGTTGACCCCGGCGTCGATCAGTTCCCGGATGCGCCGGGCGGTGCCCTCCGCCTCGGCGGGCTCGTCGGCGTACTCCGTGTAGACCGGATCGGGCCCGGTCTCGCGCTGGGAGACCAGCTCCAGCCGGTGGTCCGCGGCGCGGCCGCGGGCCTGCGCCAGCAGGCCGTTGGCCAGATGGACGACCTGCGGGGTGGAGCGGTAGTCCCGGACCAGTTTCACGACGGTGGCGTTCGGATGGCGGGTACGGAAGTCGAGCAGGTGGTCGGGGGTGGCGCCGGTGAAGGAGTAGATCGTCTGGCTGGCGTCGCCGACGACGCACAGGCTCTCCCGGTCGCCGACCCACAGTTCGAGCAGCCGCTGCTGGAGCGGGCTCACGTCCTGGTACTCGTCGACCACGAAGTGCTGGTACTGGGCGCGGACGGTCTCGGCGATGTCGGGCCGGTCCTGGAGGACGCCGACGGTCAGCAGCAGCACGTCCTCGAAGTCGATCACCGAGCGGTCGCGCTTGAGCTGTTCGTAGAGGGCGAAGACCCGGGCGACCTCCGCCGGATCGCGCGGCGCCTCACGACCGGACTTCGCGATCATCGCGGGGTAGTCCTCCGGGACGGTGCGCGTCACCTTCGCCCACTCGATCTCGCCGGTCACGTCCCGCAGTTCGTTGCGGTCCAGCCGGATGCGGCAGCGGGCGGCGGCGTCGGCCACCAGCTGGATCTTCCGCTCCAGCAGCCGCGGCAGCTCGCCGCCGACCGCGCGCGGCCAGAAGTACTGGAGCTGGCGCAGCGCCGCCGAGTGGAACGTGCGGGCCTGGACGCCGGTCGCGCCGAGCTGGCGCAGCCTGCCGCGCATCTCGCCGGCAGCACGCTGGGTGAAGGTGACCGCGAGGACGCCGGCCGGAGGCAGGACGCCGGCGCGCACGCCGTACGCGATCCGGTGCGTGATCGCGCGGGTCTTGCCCGTCCCCGCGCCCGCCAGCACGCACACCGGGCCGTGCAGCGCCGTCGCCACCTCGCGCTGCTCCGGGTCGAGCCCTTCCAGCACGGCGTCGGCGTCCCGCGGTGGCTCGACGTGCTCCGGTCGCGGAGCGGCGGGCGCCGGGACCGCGGGCGGCGCGCTCGCGGAGGTGCCGGGCGCGGAGGTGCCGGGCGCGGAGGACCCGGAGCCGACGGGGAAGAGGGTGGCGTCGCTTGCTGCACTACTCACCCCGCCCATGCTGCCAGCTTCGCCGTCGCCTCTCGGTACGTTGTCCACAGCCCCGACTCTGCGGTGTGACGAACGCCGCCGGGAAGTGCCGCCGGTGACGGGAATGTCCGGGTCTCCCCCGGACGTTCTCCTCGCGGCGCCCCGGCCCTGCGCTCGGCGCCCGCGCCGCAGGCACCGTCCGCACACGAAGGAGATTCCGCGCCCATGATGGGAACCGTGACGATGTACAGCACCACCTGGTGCGGCTACTGCCGCCGCCTGAAGAGCCAGATGGAGCGCGAGGGCATCGCCTACACCGAGATCAACATCGAGCAGGACCCCGCGTCGGCGGCATTCGTGGAGAAGGCCAACGACGGCAACCAGACGGTGCCCACGGTCCTCGTCGTCGGGCCCGAGGGCACCGAGACGACCATGACCAACCCCTCGCTCGCCCAGGTGAAGGCCGCCCTGGCCGCCTGACGACGGCGAGCACACCGACGCCCCGCCGACACCCCGGCGGGGCGTTCGCGTGCCCCGACGCCTTCTGTGCGGCTACGACATCCTCATCGCCGCAGCCGCACAGAAGGCGGGAGCGGCTTCCTCGCTGCAAGCACGGCGGCCATCACATGAGTCGTTGCGGAGCACGCACGGGATCTTGTGGCCACGAGCAGCCCCTGGCAGGCTCCAGCCGCATGATCGAGGCATTCGCGAAACGCGATCTGCACGAGAGACTGCGGCGGGACCGCGAGGCGCTGCTCTGGAAACTCGACGGCTTGTCCGCGTACCACGCCCGCCGACCTCTCACAGCAACCGGGACCAACCTGCTCGGCCTGGTCAAGCACGTGGCCATCGTCGAGGCCAGGTACTTCGGCGAGGTATTCGACCGCCCTTCACCGGAGCCGCTGCCTCGCTGGCAGGACTCCGACGGCAGCGATCTGTGGGCGACCGAGGACGAGACGTGCGATCAGATC
The DNA here is from genome assembly GCF_004795255.1 of Streptomyces sp. RKND-216. Taxonomy (NCBI): domain Bacteria; kingdom Bacillati; phylum Actinomycetota; class Actinomycetes; order Kitasatosporales; family Streptomycetaceae; genus Streptomyces; species Streptomyces sp. RKND-216. The sequence goes on from NZ_SSBQ01000002.1 coordinate 1,771,348, forward strand.
ATCGGGTTCTACCGCCGCACATGGGAACACTCGGACGCCACGATCGACGAGCTTCCCCTCGACGCACCCGGCCACGTGCCGTGGTGGCCGGAGCCTCATTGCCACACGAAGCTGTTCGCCATCATGGTCCATGTCCTCGGCGAGTCCGTTCGGCATGCCGGGCACGCAGATATCCTGCGCGAGGGCCTCGACGGCCGGACCGGCTTGCGCCCCGAACACGAGATGCCGATCAACGAGGAAGCCCGTGCAGCCTACTGCGCGAAGATCGAGCGGGCCGCCAGGTCGGCCGCGCCCGTTCAGGAGTAGCCTCGATACTTTCGTGAGCGACCTCCGGATCCTCCTCTGGCTCGCCGGCTGAGCCGGCCCCGGCGAAGCGTGCGTCCACACGCGCGTCGAGGGTGATCACTCCGGATCCTGCGGGTGTTCGCCGAGTCGATGCCGGACCAGCAGGACTCGGCAGTCATCGACCTTGCGGAGGTCGCATTCGCTCTCGGCCCGGCGCATGTCGGCCACAAGTCGTTGGCAGGCCGGGTCTGCCGACGGAGCTGCCCCGGTTCGCGACGCACCTGGAGATGCACCGGGGCCTCATGCTCGCCCGACCCGGGGACCGGGACGGCGGGATCACCTACGCCCGGCGCGCCCTTGGGCGGCTCCCGCCGGAGAAGCACAGCCTCACCGCTCCGCATGCTCATGGACGAGGTGGAGGCGACCGCCTGAGTCGGCGGCTACGGACCCCCGAGCCCCCCGGCCCCGCAGGGCCGGGGGGCTTCCGCATGCCCTGTGGAGCCCGCACACGCACACCACCCGCACGTGCTGCACATGGTTGCGCGAAAACGCGCGCAACCCTTGACCTGTGAGCAGATTCGGGCGGAAACTGCTGCGCGATCGCACCCTCACCACGTGTCAGGAGGCTTCGCATGTCCGGACCCGAAGACGTCGGCGGGCTGTCCCGCAGAGCGGCACTGCGCGCCGGGGCACTCGCCGGAGCCGGGATGGCCGCGGTCGGCGCGGGCGGCGGCACCGCCGCGGCCGCCGATCGTACGGGGCCGCGGATTCCCGGAGCCGACGAGAGCACCTGGCCGAAGCGGCGCGGCCGGTCGATGATGGGCGTGCCGTTCGACCGGCATCGCACGGTGCGCGTCGGCGTCATCGGGCTGGGCAACCGCGGTTCGGCCATGCTCCCGCTGTTCCTCGCGCTGGAGGGCGTCCGGGTCACCGCGCTGTGCGACGTGGACCGGGAGAAGGTCGCCGGGGCGGTGAAGACGGTCACCGACGCCGGACAGCCCGAACCGGCCACGTTCACGACCGGCGAGGACGCGTACGAGAAGCTCTGCGCCTACCAGGAGCTCGACTTCGTCTACGTCGTCACGCCCTGGGAGTGGCACACCGAGATGGCCCTCACCGCGATGCGGGCCGGCAAGCACGTGGGCGTGGAGTGCCCGATCGCCACCAGCATCCGCGACCTGTGGCGGCTGGTGGACACCTCGGAGGAGACCCGGCGGCACTGCATCCAGCTCGAGAACTGCTGCTACGGGCAGAACGAACTGCGCGTGCTGCGCATGGCCCACGAGGGGCTGTTCGGCGAACTGCTGCACGGCTCCGGCGCCTACCTGCACGACCTGCGCGAACTGCTGTTCTCCGACACGTACTACGAGGACGAGTGGCGCCGCGCCTGGCACACCCGGCGGGACGGCGACCTCTACCCCACGCACGGGCTCGGGCCGGTGGCCGCCTACATGGACATCAACCGGGGCGACCGGCTGGTGCGCATGACGTCCATGAGCACTCCCGCGCTGGGGCTTGCCGACTACCGCGACCGGCACGTGCCGCGCGACGACCCGAAGTGGGACGAGCGCTACGTCAACGGCGACGTGACGATGAGCCTGCTGCAGACCGAGCGCGGCCGGGTGATCCACCTCGTGCACGGCGTCTCCAACCCGCACCCGTACAGCCGGCTCAACCACCTGGCCGGCACCCGCGGCGCCTTCGAGGACTACCCGGAGCGCATCTACCTGGAACCCGGCGCGAGCGGGCACGAGTGGCAGGACTTCGGGCGGTACGCCGAGTACGACCACTGGCTGTGGAAGGACGTCGGACCGGGGCCGGGAGGCCACGGCGGCATGGATTACCTCATGCTGTACCGCCTCGCGCAGACGATGCGGCTCGGCCTCGCGCCGGACATGGACGTCTACGATGCCGCCGCCTGGAACGCCCCCTTCGCGCTCAGCATCCACTCGGTGCGCCACGACGGCGCGACGGTCCCCTTCCCGGACTTCACCCGTGGCGAGTGGAAGACCCCGCACCCGGGAACCGACTCCTCCAAGCCGTCCGGCGGCTGACCCGCAGGCACCACGGCACGCACGGCGCCCCCCTGCCACGACCGGGGCGCCGTGCGCGTATATGCTTGAATGGCCCGTAGAACACTCAGAAAGCGTCAAACGATGCACGCCGAGGAGAGCCCGTGACGCACCTCGAAGCGGAGACGGCCGACCAGCCCGAGTGCTGGGACCGTGCCGCCGCGCTGGCCGCGGCCCGCAGCGACCTGCTTCCCGTGAACGGCGAGCGGGTCGCCGTGGTCGGCTGCGGCACCTCCCTGTTCATGGCCCAGGCGTACGCCGCGCTGCGCGAGTCCCACGGGCTCGGGGAGACCGACGCCTTCGCGGCCTCCGAGTTTCCGCGCGGCCGCCGCTACGACCAGGTGGTCGCCCTGACCCGGTCCGGTACCACCACCGAGGTGCTCGACCTGCTCGCCGGGCTCCGCGGCGCGGTGCGCACGCTCGCCGTCACCGCCGACCCGCACACCCCGGTCGCGTCCGCCGCCGACGCGCTCGCCGTGCTGGACTTCGCCGACGAACACTCGGTGGTGCAGACCCGGTTCGCGACCAGCGCCCTCACCTTCCTGCGCGCGGGCCTCGGCCTGCACGACGCGCAGGTGGAGCGGGACGCCCGGCGGGCCCTGTCCGAGCCGCTCCCCGAAGGCCTCGCCCGGGCCTCGCAGTTCACCTTCCTCGGCAACGGCTGGACGGTGGGGCTCGCCCACGAGGCCGCGCTGAAGATGCGCGAGGCGACCCGGTCCTGGACGGAGTCCTATCCCGCCATGGAGTACCGGCACGGACCGATCAGCATCGCCGACCGGTCCACCGTCACCTGGATGTTCGGACCGGCGCCCGCCGGGCTCCCCGAGCAGGTCGCGGCGACCGGCGCACGGTGGATCGAGAGCGCACTGGACCCGCTGGCCTCGCTGGTCTCCGTGCACCGGCTGGCCGCCGCTGTCGCCGCGGAGCGCGGGCTGGACCCGGACCGGCCCCGCAATCTGACCCGCTCCGTGATCCTCGCCGACGGCTGAGCGACGTGCCCCTCGTCCCCACCGGCGCACTGGTCGCCGAGGCGGCCGCCCGCGGCGCGGCCGTGGCCGCCTTCAACGTCATCACGCTGGAGCACGTGGAGGCAGTGGTCGCCGGCGCCGAGCGCGCGGGCCTGCCGGTGATCCTCCAGATCAGCGAGAACGCCGTGCTCTTCCACGGCGGCCGGCCCGGGCCGCTGGCGGCGGCCGCCGCGGAGTGCGCCCGGCAGGGCACGGCGCCGCTCGCACTGCACCTGGACCACGTGAAGGACCGCGCGCTGCTGGAGCAGGCGCCCGGCTGCGGCTTCGGGTCGGTCATGTTCGACGCCGCGCACCTGCCGTACGAGCAGAACGTCGCCGCCACCCGGGAGGCGGCCGCGTGGGCGCACGCGCACGGCCTGTGGCTGGAGGCCGAACTCGGCGAGGTCGGCGGCAAGGACGGCCGCGGCCCGCTCGACGCGCACGCGCCGGGCGCGCGTACCGATCCGGACGAGGCCTGCCGGTTCACCGAGGCCACCGGCGTGGACGCGCTCGCCGTCGCCGTCGGCAGCTCGCACGCCATGACCACCCGCGACGCCCGGCTCGACCACGACCTGCTCGGCGCCCTGCACCGGGCGCTCGACGTGCCGCTTGTGCTGCACGGCTCGTCCGGCGTGCCCGACGCCGAGCTCGCCCGGGCGGTCGCCGGCGGTATCGCCAAGGTCAACATCGGCACCGCCCTCAACATCGCCATGACGGGGGCCGTCCGGGCCGCCCTGGCGGCGGAGCCGGAACGCGTCGACCCCCGCGCGTATCTGCGCGAGGGCCGCGAGGCGATGACCGACGCCGTGGTGCGCATGCTCGCCGCCGTCTCCGGCGCGGGCCGCCCGCACTGAACCCGGCACGGCAGCTCCCGCGTCGGCTCGCGCGCCGCTCCGCGCAGATAAGGCCGACCCGCGCGCAGAACCGCGCACACGAGGGTGGTGCACACGGCCCGGAACGCGCAGGACCGTGCGCGATACGCTCGGCCCCCTGCACGGCGAACGAGGAGGCGAACGGGTGGCGGCACATGAGCGATGGACACGGCTGTTGGAGATCCTGGGTGAAGAGGGCCGGATCGACGTCGCCCAGGCCGCCGAACGGCTCGGGGTCTCCGCCGCCACCGTCCGCCGCGACATGAACGAACTCGCCGGGCAGCAGATGCTCACCCGCACCCGCGGAGGCGCGGTCCTGAGCGCCGTCGCCTACGACCTGCCGCTGCGCTACAAGACCGCGCGCCGTGCGGACGAGAAGCACCGCATCGCCCGCGCGGCGGCCGCCCTGGTCGCTCCCGGCAGCGTCGTGGGCCTGAACGGAGGCACCACCACCTCGGAGGTGGCCCGCGAACTGGCCACCCGCACCGACCTGATGAGCGAGACGAGCACCCCGGCGCTCACGCTCGTCACCAACGCCATCAACATCGCGAACGAACTCGCCGTCCGCCCGCACGTGAAGACCGTGGTCACCGGGGGCGTCACCCGCCCCAACTCCTACGAGCTCACCGGCCCGCTCGCCACGGCAGGGCTCCAGAGCCTGGCCCTGGACCGCGCCGTCCTCGGGGTGGACGCGGTGCACCCGGAGTTCGGCGCCGCCACCCACGACGAGGGCGAGGCGGGGGCGAACCGGGCCCTCGCGGAGCGGGCCGAGACGGTCGTCGTGGTCGCCGACTCCACCAAGCTGGGGCGCCGGGCCTTCGCGCAGGTCTGCCCGGTGCATGTGATCTCCGTGCTGATCACCGACTCCGAAGCCCCCGACGAGATGGTGGAGCGCTTCACCGCGGTCGGCGTCGACGTCCGCCGCGTCTGAACGTCGGCCGGCCCCGCGCGACCGGGCGGATTCCAGGGGCCCTTCGCGTACGGGGCCGGGCGCAGCCGCCACAGCGAGGTGTCAGCGGGGGGGCAGGGGTTCGCCGTACCAGCGTTCGACCAGACGCGCGGCGATGGAGATGCCCGACGGCGGCAGCACCTCGCCGGAGGCGAACGCGGCGCGCAGGTCGTCGCGGGAGAACCAGCGGGCCTCCTCGATCTCGTGGCCGTCCACCTGGATGCGGGAGGAGGAGGCGCGCGCGGTGAACCCGAGCATCAGGCTGGACGGGAACGGCCACGGCTGGCTGCCCACGTACGCGACGCCCTCCACGGGCACCTCGACGCCGACCTCCTCGCCGACCTCCCGAACCACCGCCTGCTCGATGGACTCGCCCGGCTCCACGAAGCCGGCCAGGGTCGAGAAGCGGCCCTCCGGCCAGTGCACCTGGCGGCCCAGCAGGGCGCGGTCGTGCACGTCGGTGACCAGCATGATGACCGCCGGGTCAGTGCGCGGGTAGTGCTCGGCGCCGCAGGCGGGGCAGCGGCGCACGTGGCCGGCAGCGGCGATCACGGCGCGTTCGCCGCAGCGGGAGCAGAACCGGTGCAGACGCTGCCAGTTCTCCAGCGCGACGGCGTGCACGAGAAGTTCCGCGTCCCGCTCCGGAAGCAGCACGCCGGCCTCGCGCAGCCCGGCCGGGCGGGCGATGTCGTCCATCCGGCCGGGGAGGGCGTCCTTCTGCAGCGCGAAGTAGGCGACTCCCTCCGGGTCCACGCCGAGGAAGTAGCGGTGCGACTCGGTGGCGGGCGCGTCGAACGACGGCATGGTGACCAGCTCGGTGCACCCGTCCCCGGTGTCCTCGATCAGCGCCTGCCCGCCGGACACCACGAAGACGCGCGTCGTCGGATGGCTCCACGCGGCCGCGAGCCACGCCTCGTCGAGGCGGCGGTGAGCGGCGCGGTCGATGCCGCCGGTGCCGGTCAGGGTGATGGCGGGGGCGGCTTCGGAGCTGTCGGCGTCGGGTGTCCAGATGGTCACGGCTGCTTACCGGTTCCCCTCGTCGGCGGCGTGCGTCCAGTTCAGGCCCAGATCCTCCCAGAGGTAGGCGGCGGTCTCGACACCCTTCGCGAGAAGGTCCAGTTCGACCTTCTCGTTCGGCGCGTGCCAGCCGTCGGACGGGATGGAGATGCCGAGGAACAGCACGGGGGCGCCCAGCACGTCCTGGAGGTCGGCGGCGGGCCCGGATCCGCCCTCGCGGGTGAACCGTACGGTGCGGCCGAAGGCGCGGCTCATCGCGCGGACGGTGGACTGCAGGGCCGGGTGGTCGAGGGGCGTCAGGCAAGGGCGGGTGGCGCCCCAGAAGGTGATCTCGTGCCCGATCCCGGCGGGCACCGACCGCGCCACCCAGTCCCGTACGGCCTGCTGGACCTTCTCCGGGTCCTGCCCGGCGACCATCCGGAAGGAGAGCTTCAGCTGGGCCGCGGAGGGCACGATCGTCTTGCCACCGGGGCCCTGGTAGCCGCCGCCGATGCCGTTGACCTCGGCGGTGGGGCGGGCCCAGATGCGTTCCAGGGTGGTGTACCCGCGCTCGCCGCCGACGGCGTGCGAGTGGGCGGTGCGCAGCCAGGCCGCCTCGTCGAACGGCAGCTCGGCGAAGAGCGCGCGCTCGCGGTCGGACAGTTCGATCACGCCGTCGTAGAAGCCGGGGATGGCGACCCGGCGGTCGGCGTCGTGCAGGGAGGCGGCCAGCCGCGCCGCCTCTGTCGCCGGGTTGGGGACCGCCCCGCCGAAGGAGCCGGAGTGGATGTCCTGGTCCGGCCCGTACAGGTCGATCTGGCAGTCGGTGAGCCCGCGCATGCCGGTGCAGACGGTGGGGGTGTCGGCCGCCCACATGCCCGTGTCGGAGACGACGACCGCGTCGCAGGCGAGCCGGTCCGCGTGCGCGCGCACCAGGTCGGGAAAGTGCGGGGAGCCGGACTCCTCCTCGCCCTCGATCACCAGCTTGAGGTTCACGGCGGGCGCGGTGCGGCCGGTGGCGGCAAGGTGCGCGCGGACGCCGAGCGTGTGGAAGAACACCTGCCCCTTGTCGTCGGCGGCGCCTCGGGCGTACAGCCGTCCGTCCCGGCGGACCGGCTCGAACGGCTCCGTGTGCCAGCCGTCGGCACGCTGCGCGGGCTGCACGTCGTGGTGTCCGTAGACCAGCACGGTGGGCGCACCGGGGTCGCCGGAGGGCCACTCGGCGAACACGGCGGGGTGGCCGGGGGTCTGCCACACCTCGACCGTCGGGAATCCGGTCGCACGCAGGGCGTCCGCCAGCCAGTCGGCACTGCGCCGCACGTCGGCGGCGTACGCCGGATCGGCGGAGACGGAGGGGATGCGGAGCCAGTCCTCCAGGGCGGCGAGGAAGCCCTCACGGTGGGTGTCGATGAAACTGCGGACCGCGCTGTCCGGGGTGGTGCTCATGCCCCGACCCTATCCGCCCCTCCGCCGGTCCTTCCCCGCCGCCGGGGTGCCGCCGGGGTGTCCCGGCGGGCTCCCGGGGCAGGGAGCCGCGGACGGCGGGCGCCCGGGGTTCACGGCAGGAGCAGCCGCTCCAGCGCCGCGCGGTCGGGAAGGTCCGGCGGCCGCACGACACGGCCCGAGCGCACGTAGAGGAACGCCGCCGTCACCGCCTCCGGCGGGACGCCGCACTGCTCGGCCCACGCCACCCGGTACACCGCGAGCTGCAGCGGGTCCGCGTCCTGACGGCGTCCCGTCTTCCAGTCGACGATCTCGTACGCCGGGCCGCCGTCCGGCCCGGCGCCGTCCTCCCGGTAGACGGCGTCGATCCGGCCCCGCACCGTGCGCCCCGCGAGGGCGAGCTGGAACGGCGCCTCGACCCGGTACGGCGTCCGGTGCGCGTACGCGGTGCGAGCGAAGGCCGCCTTCAGCGCGGCGAGATCCCGTTCGTCCTCGATGCCCGCCGCTTCGTCGGCGCCGGGCAGCTCGTCCGGGCCGAGCATCGGCAGCGTCAGCTCCTCGAAGCGGGACTCCACCCAGGCGTGGAAGCGGGTGCCCCGGCGGGCCGCGGCCGGCTGGGGCGGGCGGGGCATGGGGCGGGCCAGTTCGCGGGCGAACCCGTCGGGGTCGGCGGCCAGCCGCAGCAGCTGGGAGGCGGACAGCGACCCGGGCAGCGGAACGTCGTGCACGGTGGCGCGGGAGCGGCGCAGTTCACCCTCCAGCGCGTCGAGGTCGCGGTCCCACCCCTCCACCAGCCGTGCGTCCTCGGGCGCAAGCCCGGCGGGGGCCTCCCCGTCCCCGTCGCGCGGGCCGGGCAGGGCGGTGGCCGGCGGCACCGCGTCGGCGTCGCCCCCGCCGGGGGCCTCCCCGCGGTCGCCGCGGTCGCCGCCATGGGCTTCACCGCGTGCCGCGCCGTCACCGTGCAGGTGGGCCAGCACGCGCGCGGCGGCGGTCCGGCGGCGGCGCAGTGCGACCGGGTCGAGCGGGAGCGGCCAGGCCGCGTCGTCGCCGTCGCCGGACAGGGCGGGGTTCTCCGCGCCGTGTTCCGGTGCGTCGGCCCACGCCTCGACCTCGCCGTACGCCGGGCCGGCCGCACAGTGGTCGCGCAGCGCCTCCAGGAAGGCGGACGGCCCGCGCGGGCGCTTCTGGGTCGGCCCCCACCAGTGCCCGGAGCCCAGCAGCAGCGATCGGGGGCGGGTGAAGGTGACGTAGCCGAGCCGCAGCTCCTCGGTGGCCTGGTGGTCGCGCTGCCGGAGGTCGTACGCCTTGAGGGCCTTGGCGTTCCACCCCTCGACGCGGGGCAGGGTGTCGGCGTCGCCGCGCAGGTCGTGCGGCAGGACGCCGGGGCGGGTGAGCCAGGACTCGCGGGGCTGAGTGCTGGGGAACTGCTTGGCCACCAGGCCGGGTACGGCGACCACGTCCCATTCCAGGCCCTTGGACTTGTGCGCGGTGAGCACCTTCACGGTGTTCTCCCCACCGGGCAGCGAACCGTCCAGGCCCTTCTCGTACTGGGTGGCCGTGCGCAGGAATCCGAGGAAGGCGAGCAGCGTGGTCTCGCCGTCGAGCGAGGCGAACCCGGCGGCGATGTCCAGGAAGGCGCCGAGGGTCTCGCGGCGGCGGGCGGCCAGTGCGTGCGGGGAGGCGGAGAGTTCGACCTCCAGCCCGGTGACGGCGAGGACGCGGTGCAGCACGTCCATCAGCGGGTCGCCCAGGGACCGGCGCAGGTCACGGATCTCGGCGGCCAGCCGGGCGAAGCGTACGCGGGCCTCGGCGGAGAAGGGGAGTTCGTCGTCGGCGTCGCCCTCGAGGAAGGTGTCCAGCGCGTCCGCGAGGGAGGTCACCTCGGCCGGGTCGACGCCCTCCACGGCAGCCGCGAGGCGCAGGTCCGCGTCGTCGCCGGCCGCCGCGTCGTCCCGCCGGACCAGCAGCCGGGCACGCCGGCCCAGCAGCGCCAGGTCCCGCGGGCCGATGCGCCAGCGGGGCCCGCTCAGCAGCCGCACCAGGGGTGCGTTGGCCGTCGGGTCCTGGAGCACCTCGCACACGGCGACCAGGTCGGCGACCTCCGGCAGGTGGACGAGCCCGGAGAGGCCGACGACCTCGACCGGCACGTCCCGCTCCACCAGGGCGCCCTGGACGGCGGCGAAGTCGCCGCCGGTGCGGCACAGGACGGCGATCTCGCCGGGCGGGGTGCCGGTGCGCACCAGGTGCGCGAGAGAGTCGGCGAGCCAGTCGATCTCCTCGGCGTGCGTGGCGTGCAGGGCGCAGCACACGAGGCCGTCGTGTTCGGCACCGGGCGCGGGGCGCAGCGCCTCGACGCCTTCGTGCTGCTCCCGCAGCGGCGCGGCGAGCGCATTGGCGAGGCGGAGCAGGCGACCGCCGCTGCGGCGGTTCTCGCTCAGCGCGAACCGGGGGGCGGGCGTGCCGTCCCAGAGGGGGAAGTGGCGCGGGAAGTCGTCCAGGTTGGCGACGGACGCGCCACGCCATCCGTAGATGGCCTGGCAGGGGTCGCCGACGGCGGTCACCGGGTGGCCGGCGCCAGAGCCAGAGCCCGACCCCGTGCCAGAGCCCGTTCCCGTGCCCGTGCCCGTTCCCGTGCCCGTGCCCGTGCCCGTTCCCGTTCCCGTGCCCGTGCCCGCGCCCGCGCCCGCGCCCGCGCCGAACAGTCCGGCGAGCAGGATGCGCTGGGCGACGGAGGTGTCCTGGTACTCGTCGAGGAGGACGACCCGGCATGCGTCGCGCAGGATGCGGCCGACCTCCGGGACGTCGCGGGCCAGGGCGGCGGAGAGCGCGATCTGGTCGCCGAAGTCCAGCAGGTCGCGGTCACGCTTCCGGGCCCGGTACTCCTCGACCAGGCCGAGGAGTTCGGCACGGCCGATCGCGGTCTCGGGGACGCGCCGCAGGTCCTTGTTGGTGAGCTCGGTGGCGGCGAGCTCGGCGCGCAGCCGGGCGTCGTACGCGCGCAGGCGAGCGGGCGGCACCAGATGTTCGGACAGTTCGGCGTCGAGGGACAGCAGGTCCTGCACGTGGGTGCTGAGGCTGTTGCGCAGCCCTTCGAAGGGGCCGCTCGCGGCGGCGAGCACACGGGCGGCGAGCTGGAAGCGGGTCGCGTCGGCGAGCAGCCGGGCGCCGGGCTCGACGCCGAGGCGGAGGCCGTGGTCCTTGAGGAGCCTCCCGGCGAACGCGTGGTAGGTGAGGATCTGCGGTTCGCCGGGCGGGTCCTCGTCCGCCGCCTGCGCGGGGGCGGGATCGGGGTCGGTGACCCCGGCCCGCACGAGGGCGGCGCGCACGCGTTCGGCGAGTTCTCCGGCGGCCTTGTTGGTGAAGGTCAGCCCGAGCACCTGCTCGGGTGCGACCTGACCGGTGCCCACCAGCCACACGACGCGTGCGGCCATCACGGTGGTCTTCCCCGACCCGGCGCCCGCGACGATGACCTGCGGCGCGAGCGGCGCAGTGATGCAGCGGAGCTGTTCGGGGGTGAACGGGATGCCGAGCAGCGCCTTGAGCTGTCCGGGGTCGGTGAGCGGAGGTGGTGCGGGCACGTTGCAAGACGGTATCCGCCGGGTCCGACAACGGGCCGCGGTGGGGCACCGCGCCGCGCCCACCGGTCCTCACTCGACGACGTGGCGCCCTTCGGGCTGCGCCGAACACGCGGACCGGAACGCGCAGTTGCCGCAGTGCGCGCCCGTCGACGGCGCGAAGCGCTCGTCCAGGACGCGGCCCGCGGCCTCCGCCAGCAGCTCGCCGACCCATTCCCCGTCCGGCGGTTCCTGCCGCTGCACGGCCGGCAGCGCGTCGCCGCCGTCACGCCGTGTCGCACCGATCCGCAGGTGCACCAGTTCACCCCCGCCCGGCTCGGCGCCGTCCGCGTGCAGCGCGAGCTGGTAGACGGCGAGCTGCGGGTGCCGTTCGACGTCGGCGCCGCTGGGCTTGGCCTTCCCGGTCTTGAAGTCGACGACGTACGCCCGCCCCTGCGCGTCCCGTTCGACGCGGTCCATGCTGCCGCGGATACGGATCTCGTGCGCCCCGGCGTCCAGCGTGACGTCGAAAGTCCGCTCGCTGCCGAGCACTTCGCGTCCGGCTTCCTGGCCCGAGACGTGCCAGCGCAGGAACCGCTCCAGCGCGGCACGGGCGTTGTCCTTCTCCTGGCGGGACTTCCACGGCGCGTCGAAGGCAAGCCCGTCCCACACGCTCTCCAGACGTTCCATCAGCGTCGCCAGGTCGGCCGGGGTGCCGCCGGAGGCGACCTCGTCGGCGAGGACGTGCACCACGTTGCCGAAGCCCTGCGCGGTGCTCGCCGGGGCGTCCGCCTTCACCTCGCGGCCCAGGAACCACTGGAGGGAGCAGGTGCGCGCGAGCTGGTCCAGGGCGCTGCCGGACAGCGCCACCGGCTGGTCGCGGTCGCGCAGCGGCACCTCGGCACGGGTCGGCTCGTACAGCCCCCACCAGCGGTGCGGGTGCGCGGCGGGCACGAGGGAATGGCCCTCGTCGTCCCGCAGGGCTGCGAGCCGTGCCAGGCGCCGGGCGGCGGCCTCGCGGAGCGCGGGGGACGCGTCCGGGTCGACGGTCGTCGCACGCAGCTCGGCGACCAGCGCGGGCACGGACAGCGGACGGCGCGGGCGGCCGGCCACCGCACGCGGCTCGACGCCGAGTTCGGCGAGGAAACGGGACGGCTGGTCGCCGTCCTCGGCCTGCGCACGGACGGCGGTGACGACGAGGCGTTCGCGCGCGCGGGTCGCCGCCACATAGAACAGCCGCCGCTCCTCGGACAGCAACGCGCCCGGCGGCAGCGGCTCGGCGAGACCGTCCCGGCCGATGCGGTCGGCCTCCAGCAGCGACCCGCGCCGCCGCAGGTCGGGCCACAGGCCCTCCTGCACGCCCGCCACCACCACGGTGTGCCACTCCAGGCCCTTGGCGCGGTGCGCGGTCATCAGACGCACGGCGTCCGGGCGGGACACGCGGGCGGTGAGGGTGTCGGCGGCGATGTCCTGGGCGTCGATCTCCTCCAGGAAGTTGAGCGCGCCGCGGCCGCCGATGCGTTCCTCGGCGCGGGCCGCGGCGGCGAACAGGGCGCACACGGCGTCCAGGTCGCGGTCGGCGTTCCGCCCGGCGGGACCGCCGCGCAGGGCCGCGCGTTCCAGCCGGTCGGGCCAGGGGGTGCCGTTCCACAGCTCCCACAGGGCCTCCTCGGCGGTGCCGCCGCCGGCGAGGAGTTCCCGGGCCTTGCGCAGCAGCAGCCCGAGGCGCTGGGCACCGCGCGCGTACGCGGTGTCGTGGGCGACGAGGCGTTCGGGTTCGGCGAGGGCCTCGGCGAGCAGGGTGTCGGACGGGCGCGGCACGGCACGGCCCGCCGCACGTTCCTCGTCCCGCAGGGCCCGGCCCAGTCGCCGCAGGTCGGCGGCGTCCATGCCACCCAGCGGCGACGCGAGGAGCGTCAGCGCGGTCTCCACGTCCCACCCGGCGAGCGTCTCCGGCGCGGCGGGGTCCGCCGCGGCCGGTGCGGTGTTCTCGTCCCCGCCCGGTGCGGCGTCAATCGACACCTGGGCCGTGCCGGGGTCAGCCTGATCCAGCCCGGGTACGGTCCCGGCCGGGGGCGGCGCGGCGGCGGGACCGTCGGCGCCGGGGGCACCCGCGGACGACACGGGCGCCGCTGCCGTGGGCATGGGCGCGCCCGGACCCGGCCCGACGCCCGGACGGGTCGGAGGCAACGGCCCCGAGCCCTCCCCCGCCTCCTGCGGGGCGTCGGCACCGCGCCCCGCAGGGGGGCGCGCGCCGTCGGTCACGGCCTGTGCGGCCGCGCGCAGGGCGGTGAGGAGCGGGGCGACGGCGGGTTCCTGGCGGAGGGGAACGTCGTCGCCGTCCGTCTCGACGGGGACGCCCGCCGAGGTGAGGACGCGCCGCACGACGGGCAGGGTGCGCCCGCCCGCGCGGACCAGGACGGCCATCTCGCCCCACGGCACGCCGTCCTCGAGGTGGGCACGGCGCAGCAGGTCGGCCACGGTGTCGAGTTCCGCACCGGGCGTGGGGCAGGTGAGCACCTGCACGCGTCCGTCCTCCCGGGCTTCGCCCTGGCAGCGGCCCGTGTCGCGGCCCGGCTGCAGCGCCCGGTGGGCGCGCACGGCGTCCGCGGGGAGGCGGTGCAGTGGCATGCGGCGGGCGAGTTCCCGCGTCGCGGCCAGCAGGCGCGCGCCGGAGCGTCGCGAGGTGCCGAGCACCCGCACGGGCGCCGGTGCACCGCCGGGCTGCGGGAAGGTCGCCGGGAAGTCGAGGATGCCGCCGACGTCCGCCCCCCGGAAGGCGTAGATGGACTGGTCCGGGTCGCCGAAGGCGACCAGCGTCGGCGCGCCGAGCGCGCGCAGCAGCCGCACCTGGGAGGGGTCGGTGTCCTGGTACTCGTCGACGTACACCGCGTCGTAGCGGGCGCGCAGCTGCGCCGCGACATGGTCGCGCTCGGCCAGCAGCACGGCCCGGTGGACGAGTTCGGCGTAGTCGAGGACGCCCTGCATGTCGAGCACGTCCAGGTATTCGGCGAGGAAGGCGGAGGCGGCGCCCCAGTCGGGGCGGCCGGTGCGGCGGGCGAACGTGCCCAGCGCCTCCGGTGCGAGGCCGATTTCCCGGCTGCGGGCGAGGACGGCCCGCACCTCGTCGGCGAAGCCCCGGGTGGTCAGGCAGGCGCGCAGTTCGTCGGGCCAGGCCGTGCGGCCGCGTCCCTCCGCTTCGAGGTCGAGCTGCCCGGCGAGGAGTTCGCGGATGTAGAGGTCCTGTTCGGGGCCGGACAGCAGCCGCAGCGGCTCCGCGAACAGGTCGGCGTCCTGGTACGCCCGCACCAGCGCGTAGCAGTAGGAGTGGAAGGTGGTGGCCTGCGGGGCACCCGTGCCGCCGAGGCGCGCGGTCATCCGGTCGCGCAGCTCCATGGCGGCCTTGCGGCTGAAGGTGAGCACGAGGAGGCGTTCCGGGTCGGCGCCGCGGCGCACGCGCTCGGCGACCGCCTCGACCAGCGTCGTGGTCTTGCCGGTGCCGGGTCCGGCCAGCACCAGCAGCGGACCGGTGGGGTGGTCAACCACGGCGCGCTGCCGTGCGTCCAAGGCAGGGACGTCGGCGGGCACCGGCGGCGTGCGCAGCAGCCGGTAGGGGCCGGCCGCCGCCGGAGCGGACGGCGCGTACCGGTGCGACGCGGACGACGGAAGGGAGGTGCTCACGTGGATCGCCTTGCGGAGGGTGGCTGGGCCGGCGGGGGCTACGAAGAGCCGACGATACGCGGTGGGCACACGCCGTGCGGGGCTCCCCGTCGGCCCGGGGTGCGCCGCGGACGCGGCGCGCACCGTGGGTCGCCGGGCCCGCTCCCCGGCCCGGCCCTCCGTCCTCCCCCGCCGTGCCGCGCGCCGGGGATGCCTCGCCCGGGGCCGCCGGACGGGCCCGGCGTCGTACCGGACCGTCCCGTCCGGCTCAGGGACCTCACCCGGCGGGCGAGGGCGCGCGGATCAGGGGGCATCGGGGTCGTATGCCCGGCGCGCCGCAGGCGCACCGCGGGCACGGCGCATGTCGAGGCGGAGGCCGTGGTCGCCGGACGAGCGGCCGGCCTTCCGCAGCGGGGTGCCCTCCTCCCGGTAGTGGCCGAGGGCGCGCAGCTCGGAGCCGGGCAGCGGCCTGCCGTCCGCGCGGACGACGCGCCACCAGGGGACGGCCCCGCCGTAGAGCGCCATCACCCGGCCGACCTGACGCGGTCCGCCCTCGCCCAGCCACTCCGCGACGTCGCCGTACGTCATCACCCGGCCGGGCGGAATGCGCTCGGTCACGTCGAGCACACGCTCCGCGTAGTCCGGCAGCTCCGGCGGTTCGCTCACTGGCATGCGAGCCATGGTGCCGTACGGCACCGACAGCTCACCGAGCGCAGTGTTACGCATCTCGCGCCCCACGAATACGCCTTCATACCCCCGGGCACCATTCCGACGTGTCACCATCTTCGTCCGGGCGGTAACAAGTGATGCGAGACCAGGACGAGACGGCGGCCTACATGCGACGGGGGAACTGGCTTCGGGCGGAGCCACCGAGAGCCCAGCCACCGGAACGGCCGGCGCCCCTCGCCGACGGTTCTTCGCAGGACGGCGCACAGATGCGGGACGAGCACGGCAGCCCCGACGGCGCACCGGGCGACGGCGGCGGCCAGCATGGCGGCGGACGCGACGAGGACCGCCGCGACGCCGCCGCGCGCCCGGATCGCGAGCCGCACGACGACACCGGAACGACCCGGGCCCCGCAGGGCGGTGCCGCGTCCGCTGAGGGCGCCGGGCCGGCCGACGCGGCGCAGCGGGACAGCGGCATCGACGAGGACGTGCCACTGCTGCCCGCCCGCGTGCACCGCCCCTCCGACCTGCTGCGCCTGGGCCTGGGCGTGCTGGGCATCGTCGCGGTGCTGACGATCGCCGCGTTCGCGCACGGCACGACCAGTGGCCTGGAGAGCGACGTCGAGAAGGGCACCCAGCAGGCGCCGGCGCTGCTCATCAGCGTGACCGGGCTGGCGGCGAGCGTCGCGGTGCTGCTGGTGCCGGTGGCCTTCGCCATCGAGCGGCTGATCAAGCGGGACGGCCTGCGGATCGCGGACGGCGTGCTGGCGGCCGTGTTGGCGCACGGTGTGTCGCTGGCCACCGACCTGTGGGTGACCCAGGCGGCACCGGGTTCCGTCGAGGACGCCCTCACCAAGCAACTCGGCGACGGCGTCGTCAGCACGCCGGTGCACAGCTACCTCGCCCCGGTGATCGCCTACATGACGGCCGTGGGCATGGCGCGGCGCCCGCGGTGGCGGGTGCTGCTGTGGGCGGTGCTGCTGCTGGACGCCTTCGCGGTGCTGATCGCGGGCTACTCCACCCCGTTCTCCCTCGCGGTCACCGTGCTCGTCGGCTGGAGCGTCGCCTACGGCACCCTGTACGCCGTCGGCTCCCCGAACGTCCGCCCGACCGCCCAGACGCTGCTCGCCGGCCTGCGCCGGGTCGGGTTCCGGCCGGAGGGAGCGGTGGGGATCGAGGAACCCGCCCCCGAGGGCGAGCACCCGGACCACGAGCGCGGCCGCCGCTACCGCGTGCGGCTGGAGGACGGCTCGTCCCTCGACGTCACCGTCGTGGACCGCGAGCAGCAGGCGCACGGCTACTTCTACCGGGTGTGGCGCCGCCTGGCGCTGCGCGGCCTCACCCAGCCGCGCAGCACGCAGTCGCTCCGGCAGGCGCTGGAGCAGGAGGCGCTCATCGCCTACGCCGCCATCGCGGCGGGGGCGAACGCGCCGCGGCTGATCGCCACGTCCGAGCTGGGCCCCGACGCGGTGATGCTGGTCTACGAGCACATCGACGGTCGCAGCATCGAGGCGTTGCCCGACGAGGAGGTCGACGACGGCCTGATGCGGGCGACCTGGCGGCAGGTGCAGGCGCTCCAGTCGCGGCGCATCGCGCACCGGCGGCTGATCGGCGAGTCGCTGCTGCTGGATCGTTCCGGCGCGGTGTTCCTCACCGACCTGCGAGGGGGCGAGATCGCCGCCGGAGACCTGGTGCTGCGCATGGACGTGGCCCAGCTGCTGACGACGTTCGGCCTGCGGGTCGGGGCGGAACGTTCGGTCGCCGCAGCGGTGGCCGTACTCGGGCCGGACGTGGTCGCGGACAGCCTGCCGCTGCTCCAGCCGATCGCGCTGAGCCGCAGCACCCGCACCACCCTGCGCCGGCTCGCGAAGGAACGCGCGCAGCGGGAGCGGGAGGCGGTGCTGGAGGCCTCCCGGCTGCGCAAGGAGGCGCGGGAGGCCGCCGAGGAGACGTACTCGATCGCGCACGACCGCAAGGCGCTGAAGGCGGAGAAGAACGCCGAGAAGAAGGCGCTGGACGAGGCCCTGGAGGAGGCGCGCGAGGAGGACCTGCTGGCGCAGATCCGCAGTCACGTGCTGCTGATCCGGCCGCAGGCTCCGGTGGAGCCGGCCCGGCTGGAGCGGATCAGACCGCGCACGTTGATCAGCTTCATCGCCGGTGCGCTCGCCGCGTACTTCCTCTTCAGCCAGCTCAGCCATGTGGAGATCGGCCAGGCCGTGGCCGGCGCCGACTACAGCTGGGTCGCTATCGCGCTGGGCTTCTCCGCACTGACCTACCTGGCGGCGGCGATCGCGCTGCTCGGCTTCGTACCGGAGAAGGTGCCGTTCCCGCGCACCGTGCTGGCGCAGATCGCCGGATCGTTCGTGAAGCTGGTGGCACCGGCGGCGATCGGCGGCGTGGCCCTGAACACCCGGTTCCTCCAGAAGGCGGGCGTACGGCCGGGCCACGCGGTGGCCAGCGTGGGCGCCTCGCAGCTGTTCGGCCTGGGCGCGAACATCCTGCTGCTGCTCGCCTTCGGCTACCTGACCGGCACCGAGCACACGCCGACGCTGTCGCCGTCCCGCGCGGTGATCGCCGGACTGCTCGCCGCGGCCGTGCTGGTGCTGATCGTCACCGCGATCCCGGGACTGCGGAAGTTCGTCTCGGAGCGGCTGCGGTCGCTGTTCGCCGGGGTGGTGCCGCGCATGCTGGACGTGGTGCAGCGGCCGAAGCTGCTGCTCACCGGGGTGGGCGGCACGCTGCTGCTGCCGTTCGCGTTCCTGATGTGCCTGGATGCGTCGCTGCGCGCGTTCGGCTACGACGACATGAGTTACGCGACGCTCGCCGTGGTCTTCCTGGCGGGCAACGCGCTGGGCTCGGCGGCACCGACTCCGGGCGGTCTGGGGGCGGTCGAGGCCGCGCTGATCGCGGGGCTCATCACCTTCGGCGTGCCGAAGGAGATCGCGACGCCGGCGGTCCTGCTGTTCCGTCTGATGACGTTCTGGCTGCCGGTGCTGCCGGGCTGGCTGTCCTTCACCCAGCTCACCCGCAAGGGCGCGCTGTAGCGGCGGGCCGGACAGGCGAACGCCGGGCGGCCCGCGTAGGGGGTCCGCCCGGCGCCGTTCTACTGCGCGGCCGATCTGCCGGTGCCGGTCAGTAGACGGGCTTGTCCGGCTCGATCTGGTTGACCCAGCCGATGACGCCGCCGCCGACGTGCACGGCGTCGGAGAAACCGGCGCTCTGCAGCACGGCCAGGACCTCCGCGGAGCGCACACCCGTCTTGCAGTGCAGGACGATCCGCTTGTCCTGCGGCATCTCGCCGAGCGCGTTGCCCATCAGGAACTCGTTCTTCGGGATCAGCTTGGCGCCGGGGATGGAGACGATCTCGTACTCGTTCGGCTCGCGGACGTCGATGATCTCGAGGTTCTCCCCGTCGTCGATCCACTCCTTGAGCTGCTTCGGGGTGATCGTCGCACCAGCGGCGGCCTGCTGGGCCTCGTCGGAGACGGCGCCGCAGAACGCCTCGTAGTCGATCAGTTCGGTGACCGTCGCGTTCGGGCCGCAGACGGCGCAGTCCGGGTCCTTGCGGACCTTGACCTGGCGGTAGGTCATCTCCAGGGCGTCGTAGATCATCAGCCGGCCGACCAGCGGGTCGCCGATACCGGCGAGCAGCTTGATGGCCTCGTTGACCTGGATGGAGCCGATCGACGCGCACAGCACGCCGAGCACGCCGCCCTCGGCGCAGCTGGGCACCATGCCCGGCGGCGGGGGCTCGGGGTAGAGGCAGCGGTAGCACGGGCCGTGCGCGCTCCAGAACACCGACGCCTGGCCGTCGAAGCGGTAGATCGAGCCCCACACGTACGGCTTGTTCAGCAGCACGCAGGCGTCGTTGACCAGGTAGCGGGTGGCGAAGTTGTCCGTGCCGTCCACGATCAGGTCGTAGTCGGCGAAGATCTCCTTGACGTTCGAGGAGTCCAGGCGCTCCTCGTGGATGTTCACCTTGGTGTGCGGGTTGATGCCCAGCACGGTGTCCTTGGCGGACTCGGCCTTGGGACGGCCGATGTCGGCCTGGCTGTGGATGATCTGGCGCTGCAGGTTCGACTCGTCGACCTCGTCGAACTCGACGATGCCGAGCGTGCCGACGCCCGCCGCGGCGAGGTACATCAGCGCGGGCGAGCCCAGGCCGCCCGCACCGACGCACAGGACCCGGGCGTTCTTGAGCCGCTTCTGACCTTCCATCCCGACGTCCGGGATGATCAGATGACGGGAGTACCGGCGGACCTCGTCGACGGTGAGCTCGGCAGCCGGCTCGACCAGTGGTGGCAGCGACACGAAGACCTCAGCAAAGGTGGTCGGTGGATGGTGACCGCCCGGGCGCCGGGCGCCGGACGGACGTTCGTTCCTCCCGTAACACTGCCACGCGCTGTCTCATTCCGAGACACCCGTACCGAGGCGCGAGACGATCTCGTCCCAGTAGCCGGGCAGCGACTCCCAGGGGCTGACGCCGCCACCGGTGCCGCGGTCGGTGAAGTAGACGGTGCCTGCGCCCTGCCAGCGGGCGATGCGCAGCGCCTCCTCCAGATGCGTGCCAGGCACGCCGTGCACCAGGTGGCAGAAGCGCTCCGGCGGATGGTCCGCCGTCCACTCCGCGACCTGCGACCAGCGGTAGTCCGGCCAGCCGCCCTCGAAGGTGACGAGCTGGTCCGCGAGCTTGGCGTACCCGGGGTAGGGGTGCGTGCCGTGGCCGAGGACCAGGAGCCCGCCGTCGCTGAGGGCCCGCAGCGTGCGGGTGGTGCGGCGGGTCTCGTGCAGATGGGCGGGGTCGGACGGGCAGCGCGCGAGGTAGAAGCCGCTGACGCCGTACCAGTCCAGGAAGCGGCGCGCGTCCGCGACCAGCTCGGCGAACGGCCGGAACCCCTGCCGCAGCTCCAGGTGGCCGAGCACCGGCGTGCCGGCCTCACGCAGCCGTGCCGCCGCGGCCAGGCAGTACGGGTCCGGGCGGGCGCCGGGTCCGCGGCCCACGTTCAGCACCGCCCAGTGCAGCGGCGGCGCCTCGGCACGGGCCGGCTCCCGCCACTCGCGCGGCGCCAGCATCGGATGGGCCCAGCCGGGCGCGGCGAGGCCGATGCGGGCCGCCGGGGCCCCGGTCGCGGCGGGCACTCCCGGAGTGGTCAGATGCGGCATGCCGCCTCCATCCAGATGTCGGCGAGCGACTCCTCCAGCCCGATGCGGGGCCGCCAGCCGAGCCGGTCGCGGGCCGTGCGGACGTCGGCCTGCTGCCACAGCCCGCAGCCGTCGGGATAGGGGAAGGCGGCCGGCGCGCCGTTCGGGCCGGGCACCGTCGGTTCCAGGTCGTGCACGGCGCCGGCGTAGCCGGCGACCCGCGCCAGCACGGACACGGCGTCCCGCATCCGCACCGCGCGCCCCGTGCCGATGTTGACCACGCCCTGTGCAGCGGACAGCGAGGCGGCGTGCACGGCACGGGCCACGTCCCGGACGTCGACGAAGTCGCGCTGCACGGCCAGACCGGGCAGCTTGAGCTCGCTGTCGCCCTGCTGCAGGGCGCGGCGCATGCCCTCGGCGAGCCGCCCGAGCGGCGAACCGGCCGGCGTGCCCGGCCCGGCCGGGGAGAACACCCGCAACACCACGGCGTCCAGGCCGGAGCCCAGCACCAGCTCGGTGGCGGCCAGCTTGCTCACCCCGTACGGGCCGCCGGGGCGCGGCAGCGCGTCCTCGCCCGTGGAGCTGCCGGGCTGTGCCGGGCCGTACTCGGCGGCGCAGCCGATGTGCACCAGCCGGGCACTGCAACTGCTGCGGCGCAGCGCCTCGCACACGGTGGCGGCGCCGACGGTGTTGTGCCGGGTCAGCTCCCGTGCGCCGCCACGCACGGCGCCGGCGCAGTTGATGACGACGCCGGGGTGGACGGCGTCGAGGAAGCGGGTGAGCGCTCCCGGGCTTCCGGAGGACAGGTCGAAGCGCACGTCCGCTTCGTCGCCCCGGCCCAGCGCCGTCAGCTGCACGGCGGGGTCCGCGAGCAGCCGGTCGGCGACGTAGCGCCCGAGGTAGCCGTGCGCACCGATCAGCAGCACTCTCATCGTGCGGCCTCCTCGTGGCGGGTCGTTCCGGGGGACTCGGATGCGGTCATCGGTGGTGCTCCTGTCGGTGTCGTGCACGTGCGTGCGCAGTGGGGTGGTCGGGAGGGCCGCCGGAGGCGGAGCGGACGGCGGTCACCGGGCCTGCCGGGCGAGGCGGTCGCCGGGCGGATCCGGCTCCACGCCCGTCGGAGCCGGGCCCGGCGCAGGCCCCTGACGGGGGAGGCGGCCGGACGCCTCCCCCGCGGCGGGCCGCTGGTGCGCGGACGCGCCGGTCAGGGCACGCAGCCCGTACGCCAGCAGCGCCAGGGCCGCCAGCGCGCAGGCGGCCGCCGGAACGACGGTCGGGCCGTACGCCGCGACGGCCTGCTCCACCGGCCGTCCGACCGCCGCCGCGCCGGGCAGCCGGGCCGCCAGCACGGTGCCCAGCGCGGCGGCGATCAGCAGGCAGGCGGCGGCCAGCCCGCCCGAAGCGGCGCGGGGGAAACCGTGGCGGCTCAGCAGCAGCGCCACGAACAGCAGCACGCCGAGCGCCGCCGTCGCCGCGTGGGTGGCGTGCGGGGCCGCCGCGCCGCGCACCAGCAGGTGAGCGGCGGCCTGCACGGCCGACAGTGCGACGGCGAAGAGGCCGACGGTCAGCAGCAGCAACGGCCGTACGCCCGCGGCGAAGTCGCCGAGGCTGCGGCTGCCCGCCAGCCTCCGCCGGGCCCGCGCCGCGAACAGGTGCGCGGACCAGGCCGCCGGCGCGACGCCGAACGCCAGTGCCAGGGGAACGCACAGACACGCGAGCGCCGGCAGAAGACGCCCGACGCCCGCTCCGCCCGCGATCAGCTCGGTGAGCAGCCAGTCGCCGTACAGCACGTAGCCGAGCAGCCAGCAGGCCCACAGTGCGGCGGTGCGCGTTCGTGCCACGCCGCGCAGCGACAGCCGTACGGCGGCGAGCACCGCGAGTCCGCCGAGCGTCCCCACGGCGGGCCGGGCGTACGGCGGCTCCAGCGGCACGTAGGTCAGCCCCACGACGGTGGCGGCGCAGAGCACACCGGGCAGCAGGTGACTGAGCCCGCGGCCCGCGGCCCGGACCCGGCGCGGCTTCTGCGGCCCGGATCCGTCGGCCGACGGATCCGCGACGGCCCCGTCCTCGGCGCGGGGCACCCGGACGTACAGCTCCTCGGCGAGGGAGAACACGTCGCGGTGCCGGTAGCGGGCGGCGGTGCGGTCGGTGATGCCGTGCGCCTCCAGTCCGGCGGCGATCTCCAGCGGGTCGACGGCCCGCTCGCACAGGGCCCGGTGGCGGTGCATCAGCTCCCGCACGGGGTCCGCCGAGACCCCCCGCCGCCCGCCGTCCGCGCGGGACGTCCTGCTGCCGGCCGGTGCTGCCGCGTCGGCGTCCGGGGCGGGCGCCCGGCGCCCCGTGACCCGTACGCCGGGCGCGGGCCCTCCCGGATGCGGGGGCGAGGGGTCGTCCCGGGTGGCCCGGGGGGCGTCGGCGGCGGACCGGGGGGCGTCGGGCTCGGCCGGCTGGGTGGGCCCGAAGGAGCCGGTGTGGAGGCGGGTTTCGGGGGCGGGCGGCGCGGGGCTGGGGGCCCGGGTGGGTGTCGCGGCCGCACGACGACGTGGCGGCGGGCCGTCCAGGGCGTGCAGCGGCCCCGTGGGCGGTTCGGCGAGCGGCACGCCCTCCGCGTCCAGCGCGGCCGACGCGGGATGCCCGGCCTCCGGCCACACCACCTGGGCTCCCGATCCCGAAGTGGCCCCCGCACCCGGCGCGGAGCGCCACGAGTCGAGGGGCTCGGGGCCGGATTCGGCGGGCGGACCGTCGGCGTCGTCGACCAGGGTCCACGAACGGGTGTCCCACGCCCCCGGATTGACGGGGGCGACGGTCTCGGCGGGCTCGGCCTGCCCGGACGGGCCGGCGGGCCTCCGGTCGGGCCCGGACGGCGGAGGCGTGCCCTCCGGGGCGCGCCGGTGCGGATGGCGGGACGTCATGCGGGGTCCTCCTGGCCGGGCCGGACACCGACGGCCGGGGTACCGGACGCGGCGTGCCGGGCCCAGCTCGGGCCGTGGACGGTGGCGGGCTGCGCCGCCCGGGCGTGCGCGGGCGAGCGCAGTCCGGCCGGGCGGGGCGAGGCGGTCGCGGACGCGAGCGCCGCCGGGGGTCTGGCGGTGCTGGCCCAGCGGCCTGGAACATGGGACTCGGCGGGCTGCGCGAACGGCACCGGCGCGCCGTCGACGTCGAGGGCGGCGGGGGCGCGCGTGCTGCGCGACATCAGTTCGAGGTAGATCCCGCGGAACGCCTCGACGTTCTGCTCCACGGTGAACAATTCGAGCGCCCGGGCACGCGCCGCCGCGCCCAGGCGCGTGCGGCGGGCGGGGTCGCGGAGCAGCGCGAGACACGCGTCGGCGAGGGCGCGGGGATTGCGGGGCGGCACCACCAGGCCGGTGCCGCCGATGACCTCGCACACCGCGCCGACGTCGGTGGAGACCGTGGCGCGGGCGCAGAACATCGCCTCCACCAGCGAGACCGGAAAGCCTTCGACGACGCTGGAGAGGACGGCGACGGTGCCGCCGGCGTAGGCGTCGGCGAGAGTGGGGGCGGCGGGACCGCCGATCTCCTCGAAGACCACCGGGTTCTCCCCGACACTGCGTGTGTCGGCGGCCTCGTCCGGGAACAGGTGTGCGGCGAGCGCGCGCAGGTGTGCCGCGTACGCGGCGGCGTCGGGTGCGGTGCCGAGCCCGGTGGAGACGATGCGCAGGCGGGCGCCGGGCAGCGCGTGGCGCACCTCGGAGAAGGCGTGCAGCAGAGCGACGAGGTCCTTGGCGGGTTCGACCCGTCCGACCCAGAGCAGGGTGGGCCGGGACCGGCCGCCGCAGCCCGGCGTGTCTCCGTCGCTGCCGCCCGCGGGGACGTCCATCACGGCCTCGCCGACCTCGGTGAACGGCTCGGCGTCCATGCCGGGGTAGACGGTGCGGAGCCGTTCGCGGCGGGCGCCGCAGCGTTCCTGCCAGCGGCGCGCGTGGGTGTTGCCGGGGGTGATGAGCTGGGCGCGGGCGTACGCCTCGTGCGCCAGCCGGCCCTGGAACGAGGCGAGCAGCGCCCGCACGGGCTGCCGCGCGTCGGCGGGCCGGACGCCGGGCGCCGCACCGCCGGGGCCGACGCCGCCGGCCTGCGCGGGGAGGGGGGTGCTGGCGAGGTAGTGCTCGCGGAGCCGGACCCCGTACTCGGTGATGAGCAGGGGCGTGCCGTAGGCGCGGGTGGCGAGGAGCCCGGCGAGTGCGGCGGGGCCGCCTCCGACGGCGTGGCACAGGTCGGCGTCGCCCAGGCCGGCGCTGCCGGGGCCCTCGTCGAGCCAGTCCAGGGAGAGCGGGCGCAGGGCACGTTCCAGCCGGTCGACGACGGCGAGCAGGTCGGAGACCTGGGCGGCGTGCGCGGCACGCAGGGCGCCCGGCGCGCGGCACGCGGACTCCAGGACGCGGACGGCGAGTTCGGAGCGGATCGCGTCCGGCAGGCCGCCGTGGTCGCGGGCGAGGTCCGCGAGTCCGTGCAGACCGGCGGCGAAGCGTTCCGCGGCCGTGGGGCCAGTGCGGTCCGCCCGGTCGGGCTCGTCACCGTCGGCGGCCGGGGTGCAGATCGCCGCGGCGAGCTCCGCGAAGCACTCGGCGAAGCGGCGGCGTTCGCGGCGCCCGGTGATGCCGCGTGCGGCGGTGCCGTCGGCGCAGGGGACGTGCACCGGTGGTTCGCCCCACAGCGGAGCGGTGCGGACGTGCCGCACGTTCTGCGGCAGGTCGCACCAGCCGGCCTGTTCCTGGCGCGGGCTGCGGCTGAGCGCGTAGAGCTCGAACTCGTGTCCGCCCAGCCCTCGCACCAGCCGGTCGCACCACAGCACCGACTCACCACGCGCGAAGGGGTAGCCACCCTCCGTAAGCAGTGCAACGCGCACGAACGCACCCCCGGCCGATCGACAAGTGGGCCACCGCGTCGGATGCGGTGGATGTGACGCCGACGACGGTATGCGCGGTACGGGGGGCTACGACGGACGGTTGTCCGTCGCACCACCGGAAGGGGTGAACGGCCGTGACTTTCCGGACGTTTGCGCGTTCAACGGTCTCGCGGCGGTACGCGGTGCGCCGGTCAGCCGTCCTTCTCCGGGTGCGGCCAGGCGTTCGGGCGGCATGTGGCGGCACCGGTGGTGAGGGTCTTGGTCTGCTGCATCATCACGGGCGCGAGGGCTCCGTCGGACCCGCAGAAGCGGTGTCCGAGCCCGAGCCGGTGTCCGACCTCGTGGTTGATCAGCATCTCGCGGTACTCGCGGATGCGGTCGTCGCCGAAGGTCTCCGAACCCTGCGCCCAGCGCCAGGCGTTGATCATGATGCGGTTGGTTGCCGCGGAGTCGCAGGACACGTTCTGCACCGTGGTGTCCAGGCCGGACTTGGCGCACCATGCGCCCGTGGTGCCGGGGCTGGCCAGAGTGATGACGAAGTCGGCGTCGTCGGAGGCAACCCGCTGGAAGCTGCGCGCACCGTCGTGCGCCCAGCTGCGGTCGTCGTTCAGTGTGCGGTGCACGGCTTCGGCGAACAGTTCGGCGTCGAGCGGGAGTTCCTTCTCCACCTGGACGCGGTAGCGGACGACCTCGCCCCGGCCGTCGCCCTCCTCCCGGCCCTCCACGGTGCTGAACTCGCCGGTGCCGTGCAGGTCCGGGTCCAGGGGGAGGACGGTGGCGATCCGCTCCGCGTAGGTCAGCGGACGGGCGGCCTGCGTGTCGGACGGTGTGGGGCGCGGCACGCGGCGGGAGGACTCGCCGTCGCCGCCGCGGGCCTCGCCCGCTCCGGCGGCCGCGTCCCGGTTGTCCGGCCGCTGTTCCAGGCCGGTGACCTGGCCGGCCACCACGATCGCCAGCGCGGTCGTGACCGCGGCGGCGGCCACGCCGGTGAACGTGCGGCCCTTGGTGCGGGCGCGCTGCGGCCCGGTCTCCGGGTCGTCGTGGTCACCTTCATGGCCACCTTCATGGTCGCCGTCGGGGCCCGGCGACGCGGAGTCCCACGGGTCCTCGGCGCGGGGCGGCGGGGCGCCGTGGCCACCGCCGACGGCACCCGAGGCCCGACGGCCCGGCATCTCGGGCGGCGGGGCGGAGCGCGACGCGGAGCCTGCGGCGAACACGTCGTCGTCGAAGGCGTCCAGATAGTCCTGGCGCGGGCCGTACCGCGGGCCGGGCGCCGCTCCGCTGCGCGGGACGCCGGGCCGGGGACCACCGGAGCGCGGCCCGGCGACGGTAGGAGGGGGGCCGGTGGCGGGGCCGCCGCCCCAGGCGCCGCCGTGTTCGCGGTGCTGCGGGTGACCGCCGCGCGCCTGCGGCGTCCCGCCGGGGGGCGTGCCGTACGCGGCGGGGCCCGGATAGGGGGCTCCGGCCGGGCTGCGCTCGCCCGGGTAGGGCCGGGGCACGGCCGGACGGCGCAAGGAGCCGGGCGCGAAGGGTGCAGGACCCGAGGAGTCGGGAGGCGGCGCGGGCCGGGCGGCTGCGGCACCGTCCGGACCACCGGCCGCCCAGGGCTGGGCACCCACCACGGGTCCGGCCTCGGGCACGGTCCGGGCCGGGGTCTCCGGCGGAGCGTTCCGCTTGCGGCTGTGGCGTCCCACTACGCTCCCTTCACTGCCTGCTCGCTCCGGTCGGATGTCTCCGCCAGCAGCTCGCGGAAGGCCCGCGCGACCACGTCGGGGTACTCCATCATCGCCACGTGCCCGGCCTCCGGCAGCGCGACCAGCCGGGAGGAACGGAAGGCGGTGCTCGCCCGGCGCGCCATGCGGAACGAGACCAGCTGGTCGCGGCCGCCGTAGACGAGCAGCGTCGGGGCGAGCACCCGCTCGGCCTGGCGCCACAGGGAGTGCTGACCGCCGAGAGTGTAGGCGTTCACGAGGCCGCGCGCCGAACGGGTCAGCGCGTCCCAGAAGTACGGGAGTTCGAGCCGGCGCGCGTACTCCCGCACCGCGACCTGGAAGTCCTCGGGCGCCACCCGGCCGGGATCGCCGTAGCACAGGGCCAGGACCTCGCGGGTGCGGCGCTCCGGCGTCCAGTCCTTCGTCAACCTGCCGAAGAGGGACGTCACCCCCGGGAGGGCGAGCAGCGCGGTCGGTACGGCGGTGCGCTGCGGGCGCAGCTCGGGCAGCGCCGGGGAGACCAGGGTGAGCGTGCGCACCAGGTCCGGACGCATCGCGGCGACGCGGGTGGTGACCGCGCCGCCGAGGGAGTTGCCGAACAGGTGGACCGGGCCGCGCTCGGACGCGTCGAGGAGTCTGACCACGGCGCGGGCGTGGGCGGACACGGAGTAGTCGCCGTCGTCCGGCGGCGGCGACCCTCCGAAGCCGGGCAGGTCCACGGCCTCGCCGTCGAGGTGCCCGGCCAGCTCCCGCATGAGTGCGGACCAGTTCTGCGACGACCCGCCGAGACCGTGCACGTACAGCGCGGGCGGCAGCCCGCGACGGACCGGCGGCCGGGCGCGCACGGAGAGCGTGAGACCGGCGAGGGAGACGTCGCGCAACGCCTCCCCGCCATGGACGTGCGGTCCGTTCAGGTCGGGGATCGCGTGCGGGACGGCGGTACGCAGATCCGGCTGCTCGGTCGACGACATGAAGCAATATTACGAGACGATCACGCGGGTACCCAGGTGTGCGCCGTCACTGCCGCGGGGACCCGCACGACATACCGCGGGGAACCGGCCGGAACCGGTCGCGTTCCGTAGCGGTTGCACCCGCCTGGAGCAGATTGCGGAACGCCCGCACCGGAAAGGGGAGCCCACATGTCTGTCGACCCGACCGATCCCGAAACGTTCGACGACGCCTATGAGGAGGAGCCGGAGGGAGCCGAGCTCGAGGCGCCCGAGGCGGACGCCGCGGAGCAGCAGGCCGATCTGCTGCGGCAGCGCAGCGAGCCGATGACCGGCCGCGGCTCCGACGAGGTGGACCCGGCGGACGCCGCCGAGCAGGCCCGTGTGGTGGAGGTGAACGAGGACGAGTACCGCTGAGACGCTCCCCGGGCCCCGGGCCCCGCCCCGGGGGCCGGTCGCCATCCGGGTGCCCCTCGCCCCGCCCTGCGGCCAGAGGGTGTCCCGATAGCCTGCGCTGAGCGAGAATGTGCGCTTGCGGAGCGCGGACCCGGGTTACCCGAAAGTACGATGGCAGTCTCGGCGCGCACCGCGCGGAGAAGCAGCAGTCCCCTGGCCCGGCCGGGGAGGCACCAGGGAGGCGAGCGTGACGATCGAGCAGACAGCAGCAGAGGCGCGCCCCCGCGGCACGCGCCTGCCGCGCAGGGCCCGACGCAACCAGCTCCTGGGCGCCGCCCAGGAGGTGTTCGTCGCACAGGGCTACCACTCAGCGGCGATGGACGACATCGCGGACCGCGCGGGCGTCAGCAAACCAGTGCTCTACCAGCACTTCCCCGGGAAGCTCGACCTCTACCTCGCGCTGCTCGACCAGCACTGCGACGCGCTCCTCCAGCAGGTGCGCAACGCGCTGGAGTCGACCCACGACAACAAGCAGCGGGTCGCGGCCACGATGGACGCCTACTTCGGCTTCGTCGAGGACGAGGGCGGCGCGTTCCGGCTGGTCTTCGAGTCCGACCTGACCAACGAACCAGCCGTGCGCGAGCGTGTGGACCGGGTGAGCCTGGACTGCGCGAAGGCCGTCTGCGGGATCATCGCCGAGGACACCAAGCTGCCCTCCGACCAGGCGATGCTGCTGGCGGTGGGCCTGTGCGGGATGGCGCAGATCACCGCCCGGTACTGGCTGGGCGCCGGCCAGCGCATCCCACGCGACGCGGCGGCCCGCCTGATCTCGTCGCTGTCCTGGCGCGGCATCGCCGGTTTCCCCATGCAGTGAGCCCGCAGCGGGCCCACCGCTCGGGCCGGGCCGCGCCCCGGTGTTCGCTGTCGGCATGCGGGCGGGGCCCTCGGCGTGATGCCCGGGGGAGCTAATCTGTGCTGCGTACGGCGCGGCTGTCCGCGCACCCCGACCGTCGGAGGGACATGGCCGTGGAGGTCAAGATCGGCGTGCAGCACGCGCCCCGCGAGATCGTCATCGAGAGCCGGCAGAGCGCCGAGGAGGTCCAGGCCGCCGTGGAGGCGGCGCTGGGCAAGAACAGCGCGTTGCTCTCCCTCGAGGACGAGCACGGCCGCCGGGTCCTGGTGCCGTCCGACAAGGTGGCCTACGTCGAGATCGGCGAGCAGGCCGGACGGAAGGTCGGCTTCGGCGCGCTCTGACGACGCGTCCGGGGCACACTCCGAACACCCCGTGGGGTACGGGAGTTGACTCCCGTACCCCACACGTGTATGCGCGGGGCGCCTGTTCTCCGCCCGTACGCCCGATGTTCACCTTCACAGCAGTTTCACGTTCTGCGCGGCGAGGGTAGGACCGGATCGACCGGCTCCGCACCAATGGCTCGGGAGGTCCTGTGGTGGCGTACGCACTCTGCTCGGCGATCGTCGGACTGGCCCTGGCATGGGCCGCAGCACACCGGCTTTCCGGGCGGCTGCCGCAACGCAGCCTGGTGCTGCCGACGGGCGCGGGCGGCGGACTGGTGGGCGGGCTGGTGGCCTACGCGGTGATGGGCCCGGGCAACCTCGGCCTCGCCCTGGTGATCTCGGCGGCCGTGAGCGTGGCGATGCTCTCGCTCCTCCACGGGCGCTCCGCCCGCCCCGCCCCGCGCGCGACGGCCGCGCCCCGCATCCCCTGACACCGGTGACCGGGGCGGCGGCCCGCCGCCCCGGGCGGGCGAGCGCTACGCGGCGAGCCCGAGGGCGGCCATCCGCTTGGTGTGGGCCTCGGTGATGCGGGAGAACATGCGCCCGACCTCAGCGAGGTCGAATCCGTCGGCCAGCCCGCCCACGAGCATCGTCGACAGCGCATCCCGGTCGGCGACGACCCGCTGCGCCTGCGCCAGCGCCTCGCCCATCAGGCGCCGCGCCCACAGCGCGAGCCGGCCGCCCACCCGGGCGTCGGCGTCGATCGCGGCGCGCACCTTCTCGACCGCGAAGCCGGAGTGTCCCGTGTCGTCCAGCACCGCGAGCATCAGCGCGCGGGTGTCCGCGTCCAGCCGGGCCGCGACCTCGCGGTAGAAGTCGGAGGCGATGGAGTCGCCGACGTACGCCTTGATCAGACCCTCCAGCCAGTCGGAAGGCGCGGTGAGCCGGTGGAACTCGTCGAGCGGCGCGGCGAACGGCTCCATGGCCTGCGTGGGGTCCGCATCGATCTCCGCCAGCCGCCGCCGCAGCCGCTCGAAGTGCTGGAACTCCGCGGACGCCATCGCCGCGAGCTGCGCCTTGTCCGCCAGGGTCGGCGCGAGCTTCGCGTCCTCCGCGAGCCTTTCGAAGGCCGCCAGTTCCCCGTAGGCCAGGGCGCCGAGCAGGTCCACGACGGCGGCCCGGTACTGCGGGTCGGCGGCGGCCTGCTCCCAGCTCTGCGCGGCGATGCCGGTGGCCGCGGCGTCGCGGCCGGCGGCGTCGGTGTGTGTGTCGGGCGTCTCCATAGCCCAGCACGATAGCCCTCCCCACCAGGACCGGAACCCCGCAGCCCCGCTCCGGCGACCGCAGGTGTGAAGTCGTACACACCCGTCGTCCCGGTACACCTGCGCGGATCCGGGGTACAGTGCTATAGGAGCCCGCCGGACACGGGGGGCCCGACGCATATCGCGGATGCCCGGTCGGTGGCCCGATCGGCTCCGACCCGACAAGCCCTCCACGTGGCTGGGTGCACCGAGCACCGGCCACGTTCCATGAGGGACCGCTCGCGCGAGATGAGCGCCAGAGCGATGAGCTAGTGGTCCCGCGCCGACCGGTGGACCAGGCCGCAGGAAGGCCCCCGCCGCAACCGGCCACGGTACTGACCCGCCTCGCTCCACCGGGCCCCACCGGTGCCGCCTCGCCTCGCGTCACACAGAAGAGGCAAGCATCCTGTCCACCACATTCCGAGAGCTCGGAATCCTCTCCGAGACCGCCGAGGCCCTCGAGGCCGTCGGCATCACGTCCCCCTTCCCCATCCAGGAGATGACCCTTCCGGTCGCGCTCGGCGGCTCGGACGTCATCGGCCAGGCGAAGACCGGTACCGGCAAGACGCTCGGTTTCGGGCTGCCGCTCCTGGAGACCGTGACCGTCCCCGCCGACGTCGAGCTGGGCCGGGCGAAGCCCGAGCAGCTGACGGAGGCGCCGCAGGCGCTGGTGGTCGTTCCCACCCGTGAGCTGTGCCAGCAGGTCAGCAACGACCTGCTCACCGCGGGCAAGGTCCGCAACGTCCGCGTGCTGTCCATCTACGGCGGCCGGGCGTACGAGCCGCAGGTCGAGGCGCTGCGGAAGGGCGTCGACGTGGTCGTCGGCACCCCCGGCCGCCTGCTCGACCTGGCCGGCCAGCGCAAGCTCGACCTGTCGCACGTCAAGGCCCTCGTCCTCGACGAGGCCGACGAGATGCTGGACCTCGGCTTCCTGCCGGACGTCGAGAAGATCATCCAGCTGCTGCCGGCGAAGCGGCAGACGATGCTGTTCTCGGCCACCATGCCGGGCCAGGTCATCTCCCTCGCCCGCCGGTACATGAACCAGCCCACGCACATCCGGGCCACCGCCCCCGACGACCACGGCCACACGGTCGCCAACACCGAGCAGCACGTCTTCCGCGCGCACTCGATGGACAAGCCGGAGATGGTCGCCCGCATCCTCCAGGCCGAGGGCCGCGGCCTGGCGATGATCTTCTGCCGCACCAAGCGCACCGCGGCCGACATCGCCGAGCAGCTCTCCCGCCGCGGCTTCGCCGCCGGCGCCGTACACGGCGACCTGGGCCAGGGCGCCCGCGAGCAGGCGCTGCGCGCCTTCCGCAACGGCAAGGTCGACGTGCTGGTCTGCACCGACGTCGCGGCCCGCGGCATCGACGTCGACAACGTCACACACGTGATCAACTACCAGACGCCCGAGGACGAGAAGACGTACCTGCACCGCATCGGCCGTACCGGCCGCGCGGGCAACTCGGGTACGGCCGTCACGCTGGTCGACTGGGACGACATCCCGCGCTGGCAGCTGATCAACAAGGCGCTGGAGCTGTCCTTCCCGGACCCGGAGGAGACCTACTCCACCTCGCCTCACCTGCACGAGGCGCTCGGCATCCCCGAGGGCATCAAGGGTGTTCTGCCGCGCTCCGAGCGCACCCGGGCCGGCCTCGCCGCCGAGGAGATCGAGGACCTCGGCGAGACCGGGCCGCGCGGCGCGCGCGGCGGCCGCGGTGGACGCGGCGGTGCCCGCTCGGGCGGAGACGCCACCGAGCGTCCGAGCCGTGAGCGGAGGTCGCGCCCGCGCCGGCGCACGCGTGGCGGGCAACCCCTCGAGGCGGCGGCCGAGACCGCGGCTCCGGCGGCGGCACCCGGCCAGAGTGCGCCGGAAGGCGCGGCCCGCAAGCCCCGGCGGCGGCGCCGCACCCGGAGCGGTGCGGCAGCGGCAGCCGGTGGCGCCGTCGCCGAAGTCCCGGCTGAGCCGCAGGCGTCCGGCGGCGCGGAGGGCGGCGCGGCAGCCAAGCCCCGTCGTCGCCGTCGCACCCGCGGCGGATCCGCCTCCGCTGCGGAGAGCTGAACCCCCTGACCGGTCGGCCGGGCCCTGCCCGGCCGACCGGACGCACGCGACGGGCGGGCTCGCACGAGCCCGCCCGTCGCGTGCGTCCGGGTGTGGCATCGTGCCGGCGCCACTCCCCCCGCGCGGGGCTGCGTGAACCGTCGGGCCGGGGCGCGGCTCGCTCCGGCGCGCCCTTCCGCGCCTCGCGGCCGGGCGGCCCCGGGGTCGGCGGGGAACGCGCCCCGCGGTTCTCGCCGCGGCACCGCGCACGCGGTAGCGTCACGGCATGAGCCGACCGCCCCTCCTCGAACTCCCCCACGGTGCGCGTGCGCACCGGCTCCCCACCGCGCGCGGCCCGTTCGCCGTCCACGAGATGGGCTCCGCCACCCGCGGCACCGCCTTGCTGATCCCCGGTTTCACGGGCAGCAAGGAGGACTTCATCGGCCTTCTGGAGCCGCTGGCTCACGAGGGATACCGTGTGGTCGCCGTGGACGGGCGCGGGCAGTACGAGACGGGCGGACCGCGCGACGAGAGCGCGTACGCCCCGGAGGAGCTGGCGGCCGACGTCCTGGCGGTCGCCGAGACGCTGAAGGCGGAGCACCCGCTGCACCTGGTCGGGCACTCGCTCGGGGGCCTGGTCGCCCGCGCCGCCGTGTTCCGCGACCGCACGCCGTTCGCCTCGCTGACGCTGATGAGCAGCGGTCCGGGTGCCGTCTGCACGACCCAGCAGTCGCGGCTGAAGATGCTGCTCGGCGCGCTGCCGGTGATGGAGATGGAGGACGTCTGGCGGGCGATGCGGGAGCTGGACCCGCCGGAGGCGGCGGACGACCTGACGCCCCCGGCGGTGGCGGAGTTCCTGCACCATCGCTGGCTGGCCAACGTGCCCGAGCAGCTGATCGCCACCGCACAGCAGCTGCTCACCGAGCCGGACCGCACGGCGGAGCTGACGGAACTGGCCGCGACGGGCATGCCGGTGCACGTGTTGTCCGGGGAGCTGGACTACGCGTGGCCGGTACCGCAGATCGACGCGCTGGCCGCGGCGATCGGCGCGCGGCGGACCGTGATCACCGGCGCCGAACACTCGCCGAACGCGGACCAGCCGCAGCAGACCGCGCAGGCCCTGCTGGCCGGCTGGGCAACCCCCGCGCGCTGACGGGCGACGGCAGGACCGAGGGGAGTTCCCGCCGACATGCTCAGGGCGCGTCGGCGGTGAGGTACCGCCGCACGGTGGGCCCGAGCCAGGCGACGATCTCGTCCCGGCTCATCGCCGCGGCGGGCGGCAGCCGCAGCACGTAGCGGGCCAGCGCCATGCCGAGGATCTGCGCGGCGACGAGTGCGGCGCGCCGCGGCGCCTGCCCGGGCACCGGGCACACCCTGGCGACGACGGGTCCGAGCTGCTCGCGGAAGATGTGCCGCATGCGGGCCGCGCCCGCTTCGTTGGGGACACCGCCACGCAGCAGGGCGGTGAGCGTCCCGTCCTGCTCCCAGCGGGCGAGGAAGTGCCCGACAGGCGCGCAGGATCGCGGCGCGAGTGGCGTCAGAGTACGTCGCCTGGGCGGATGGCGCTGCCGACGAGACCTCGCTGCGCGCGGCCCTGAACGCCTGGACGGGTACACCCGCCGCGGAGACGGCGCCTGACCACGCCGCCCGGCACGGCCGGTCCCCAGCCCGTGAACCCGCGCGCGTCCCCCGGCCCCACGATTGGGGGACGCGGGCCGGGTCAGCCGTTGCCGGAGACGAACCGCGTGACGCCGTTGGCGATCTGCTGGACGGCGATGGCGGACAGCAGCATCCCGGAGAGCCGGGTCACCAGCACCACGCCGCCGTCCTTGATGACGCGGATGACCAGCAGCGAGTAGCGCATCACCAGCCACAGCACGAGGTGCATGGCGACGATCGCGCTCCACACTGCGAGCTGGCCGCCCCAGCCGTCCGCGCGCTGTACGGCGAGGATCACCGACACGATGGCGCCCGGCCCCGCCAGCAGCGGCATGCCGAGCGGGACCAGGGCCGCGTTGACGTCCTTGGTCTGCGAGGGCTCGTCCGCCTTGCCGGTGAGGAGGTCCAGCGCGACCAGCAGCAGGAGCAGTCCCCCTGCGACCATCAGGGCCGGCACCGAGACGTGCAGGTAGTCGAGGATCTGCCGGCCGCAGATGCCGAAGACGGTGATCACGCCGAACGCGACGGCCGTGGCCTGGAGCGCCATCCGGCGCTGCACCTTGGCGGGACGCCCGGAGGTGAGGCCCAGGAACACCGGGGTGATCCCCGGCGGGTCCATGATCACGAAAAGGGTGAGAAAGACGGATCCGAAGAGAGCGGCGTCGAACACGAGAGGGCCTTGCGGGGTGGGGGAAGGTGACGGGGTGCGGGGCGGGGACGCACGGGCGCACGGCGCCGCGCGCCGCGTCGTGCGGCCGGGACGCGCCGCGCGCGTGGGGCCGCACGCGGGGTGGCGCAGCGTGGGGCGGAGGCGGGGGCAGACGCGCGGGCGCCGCGTCACCCGTAGGGGCCGGCGCGGCGGAAGGACCGTACGTCAGCCCGTGACGGGCTTCGCGCCTGACGCGCGGGCGGCGATCTCGGCGTACACGTCCGGATCGGTGGTGTGCTCGCCGAGCACGCAGGTCTTCCGGGCGCCGTGGTAGTCGCTGGAGCCGGTGGCGAGCAGGCCGAGGTCCGCGGCCATCCCGTGCAGGCGGGTGCGGGTGGCCGGTTCGTGGTCCATGTGGTCCGCCTCCAGGCCGTCGAGGCCGGCGTCGGCGAGTTCCGCGATGGCCGACTCGGGCAGCACCTCGCCGCGCTTGACGGCGAGCGGATGGGCGAAGACGGCGACACCGCCTGCGTTCTTGATCAGCCGGACGGCGTCGAACGGATTCAGCTCGTGCTTGTCGACGTACGCACGGCCGTCGTTGGCGATCCACTCGGAGGTGAACGCGTCGGTCACGGTCTCCACGACTCCGAGCTCGACCATGGCGCTGGCGATGTGCGGCCGGCCCACGGCGCCGTCACCGGC